>JANQXM010000001.1:0-16947 GCA_030729385.1 Opitutales bacterium
GAATCTCATGTCCAGTTTTCTCAGGACACATCATAGTGCACTAAATGGCAGGAGAGGACTTCCTAGCGTGAGGAAGGAAAAGGTGATGGCGGTGATCCAAGCCCATTTCTTTGCTTCCTTCAATCTCTTTCCCGCTACGAGCCCAAGTGTTCCAATCGCTACAAATATGACTGAATAGATGATTTTTTCTTTCATCGAATTCGTTTTCGATTGGCTAAAAAAGGCAAAGGGAACTAGGGCGAGGAAGATGAGCGATTCTATCCAAATCAGTATCGAGCAATATTTGATTCCCGAAGTCGGCGGATGTTTGAATTCTTTCATTCTATTTCAGCGAACGTAAAGAGTAGTCGATGCGAGCCTAACGGGTCAATCGTGCAAATGGTTGTCGAAAATACAGCGGGTGATCTCGCATTGACTATCTCGCCTGGTTCAGGTCTTCAATTTTCACACCACCTAGCGCAAATCCTCTGCCTGTAGTTGGGCCAACGCCAATCAAATGGAGGATTTTTTCATGCGGTGGCCAGTAGGTGATTGGGTAGTTCACCGCGACTTCGTTCGGCTCGAATTCAACGGGAATTCCATTCAATTCTAACAGTTCTTTATCTGCCACAAAATCGAGGTCTTTAGGCCATTCACCATACTGCTTAGCATAATCGATTATTTCTTCCTGTAGGGCTTCGAGCTTTCTGGGGAGTTCTCCAGCTGGTGTAAAAAATGAAATCCACAGCTTATAGCCAACGATTAAGGTGACTACTAAGATGAGGCTGAGCTTTCCTTTATTTTTCATTTCCTGAACGTCGAGGTCTGGCACGGCGCGATAGCGACGTTGTCCAGCACCGCCTTGTTAGCTCTTATTCTCCTTTTCGATTTTAAACTCAATTACGTGAGTCTCGTCAGCAGTCTTCACTTCAAATTTTAGTTCGCCGGATTCCTCAAAACGCGGCATAACAATCTGGATAGCACCGCCAAACCACTGATTTGGGAATACAGTCTGCTTCTTAAGTATTGTTGAAGAGAGACTCTCTAAATTAGCTTTCCCTTCAGCGGCCAATCTGGAGAAATTTGCGTTGTTCTGTGCAGTCGCTGCGTTCTGTGCCGCTTGTGCCGCACCATAATTATAAGTGGTAGCGGAGTAACTACCATAGGTGGAATAATTATTCCCATAGCTCGAGTAGGTGTTCCCTGAATATGTGCCATAGGTATTTGAATAACCAGCACTCGCGGCACTCATTGAATTTCCTGCTGCCTGGAGTCCGGCTGCTACCGCCATCCAAGCTTGTCTTTTCTTTTCTTCTGCCACCAGTTCGTCGTAGGAGTAGACCTTCAAAGAGAGATCAGGAGTCCCCGTCGTTCCTCTGTAAGAGGCCTTAATGTCTTCGTCCGAGAAAACAATATCGCCACCTGTTCGATTCTGAATCGCAACGGTGAACGACTGTCTCTTTCCACTTTCAAGTGTTGCCGAGTTTGGACCTAATGCGACAACATTCGTTTTTTCTGAGAGAAGGGTTTCTTGGCCATCTTGATAGATGGTTTTACTGTTCGTATTCGTTACTGGCGTAACGGAATATTGAGTAGTGGCACAGCCTGTGAATATAATCGAAGCTGTTACGGCGATTAGGATGTTTATGATTTTCATTTTTCTAACGCCGAGGCCATGCACCCAGCCTGACGGGTTAGTGGTTTAAGTGATTCTCGGATTTTCGGGCGGGTTACATGGGTTGACCTGAGCCGTCTGGTTCTGCCTTTCGTTGCTTCACAGTGTTAATGGCGCTTCAATTCGTCCAAGGCTAACCCCAATTCAGTATTTGTCTCTTTGAACTCATTTAGAATATTCTTCAAATCTCTGATCGCAACCCTATCCGAATCAACACGAGAAAATCTTTCACTCTCAAGGCTGTAAAAATCAGAAGGAATCCTCATGTCTGTATCTAACCGGAAGGTAGGATCATCATTCCATTGAAGGTCTGGGTTCGTGATTACTTCGGAATATTTTCTTGTATTAATATCAATGAGAATACCGAAGACAGTCTCAATATCACGGGAGTCAATTACTCTAACTAAAACCACGCGCCCCGTCCTTTCCAATTCTCCTGATTCAAGGTAAACCCCAGCATCTACTCTCTTTAAAGGGAGCCTTAGGGAAGATAAGGGTTCTTCGTCACTGTGAATCCGTAGTGTCTTTTCTATGGAAACCAAAAAAATGCTCACACAAATCACCGCAAACGATGAGATAGAAATTAGGAGCCCTTTTTTCATTTTTTTGCAGAACAGTATTATAATACCTTTTTGCTCATCTTAAGTTAAAGGTTTGTGAACAAATGAAATGGAGCATAAGGCCTTGATGCAATATCTTTTAGGTGATGTTTAGCAGGATATAGAATGTCAGATAAAAATGGGTAGCCAGAGGCCTTAAATCGCTTAAAACAGGGGGTTTCAGGAGGGATATACAGCTGAGAAGGCTAACGTGAAAACGCAATGGGCTGAATGCACCCCCATCAATTAGGGTCAATTACTTAATTTCTAGTCATAGGGGTCCACGGTGAAGGCGTGGCCCTCAAACCCCCTATTTCAATAGGGGGTCTACGCTGAAACCTGCTGTTTCAAGGGGTTTCAGCGCCGACCGACTTTACTGTTACTGGTGTGACTAGGTGACTGATGCAGAAGAAATGAAAACCGAATTAGTAACCACAGATGGACACCGATTAACACAGATCAGAAAAGAGAAAAATCAAATCCCATCTGTGTTCATCCGTGTGAATCTGTGGTTGAAAAATCATGGGTAACGGGAGGAAAGACTGCATTTGGACTACGAAAAACACTCAAGATACGAAAAAACTGAAATGTAATACGCTGGATTCGTTTGCTACGCCATCTCCCGCAGACCTACGTCGTGTAATTCGTGCATTTCGTAGTAAAAAATTATCTAGCTGGGACGTGATGGCAGCCACTGAATCGTGTGACGGCTCGGGTTGTGGTAACGGCGCCTTTTTGTGGCTATACCTATCCGTGTGTATTTCGTCCATCCTATTGTAGCCACGGCACTCTCTCCGACCTGAGCTTGTCGATGGTCTGCCGTGTTTGGTTTTAGGCCTGTGCTGACGATCACGCCACACCTTCTACCATCTCGACAAGCTCGGAGCAGGCGGTCTCACGTCACAGAGTGACGTGGCTACATCACTCTGTATATTATGATACCATATGATCGTGGACTGATCAGCCGCTACCTTTGTGCTTTCTGTGCCTTTTTGTGGCTATACCTGCACTGTTCTTTTCTCAGGATGATGACAGACAGGAATGTCTGTCTCACAAAAAAACAGGCGCATCCCGAAGGATGCGCCTGTTGTGAAAGGAGATGTCGAACGAACTAGATCGTGAGACCGAGTTGACCGAATGCGACTTTACGCTCTTCAAGAAGCTCCGCATTGGATGCGGCGATCTTTTCCTTGGCGTAGTCTGTGAGGCTGATGCCTTCAACGACGCGCCATTTGCCGACTGCGTCGACCTTGATTGGCAGCGATGTGATGATACCGGCTGGTGTGCCGTATTCGCCACTTGAAAGCACGCAGACACTGTGGAAATCACCACGTGAAGGTGTGCACAAATCACGAACTGTATCGACCACGGCATTGGCAGCGGAAGCAGCGGATGATGCGCCACGGGCAGCAATGATCGCTGCACCACGTGTGCCTACGTCAGGAACGAAAGTATTCTTCAACCAAGCGTCGTCGGTGATGACGTCTGTCGCTTTGCTGCGGCCGATCTTAGTATTAAAGAAATCAGGGAACATCGTTGGGCTGTGATTACCCCAGATGCAAAGTTCGGAAATTTCGCTAACAGGAACGCCTGCCTTTTGAGCGAGTTGTGTCTTCGCACGGTTCTCGTCGAGGCGAGTCATGGCGAAGAATTGCTCATCAGGGATGTCCGGTGCGCTCTTCATGGCGATGAGGCAGTTGGTGTTACAAGGGTTACCCACAACAACTACGCGGCAAGTTGACTTGGCGTTGTCGTTGATTGCTTTACCTTGGCCCACAAATACCTTGCCGTTGATACCGAGCAAGTCAGCACGCTCCATACCCTGCTTACGAGGCACGGAACCAACGAGGAGTGCCCAATCGCAGTCCTTAAAACCAACGCTCAAATCGGCTGTTTGCACGATTTCGGTGAGCAGTGGGAAAGCACAGTCGTCGAGTTCCATAGCAACACCCTTGAGTGGTGCCAAACCTGGCTCGATTTCAACGAGGTTCAGTGCAACTGGTTGATCCGGGCCAAACATGGCACCCGATGCGATGCGGAATAACAATGCGTAACCGATATTACCGGCTGCACCTGTGACTGCGACACGTATAGGAGATTTTTTCATAACGATATTTTATTGAGTTTAAGATGTTCAGCTTGCTCGCAATTAGGAGAGCTTGCTCATGATCATGTCAGTGATCTTTTGAACCAATGCATCATCCACTTCACCGGCTGGTGCGGAACCAACGGGACATCCACATGACGAAGCGGCTGGCTGTGGTGTGGTGCGAACTGTGAATTCGCCTGCGTCGCAGAGCTCACACTCTTTGAGTTCGTCGAGGCGGTGATCTGGCATGCCGAGCTTCTTACGAATTTCGATAAGCTCCTTGAGCTTGTCTGGACCGTATTGCTTTGGACCACCGATTTGCATGGTGATCGTTACAGTGTGGCAGAAAGCGTCAGTGTTTTCCATCTTCCAGTAAGCGTCTTCGACGTCCTTACCCCAGCAGATAACACCGTGGTTTTGCATGAGGATGGACTGGTGCTTCTTAGCAAGCTTGGCCACTTCGCTCGCATTGGCTGGAGAGCCTGGAGTCTGATAGCTAGCGAAACCGATTTCACCAAGGAACACTTCTGGCTCTGGGATGAGGCAGGCAGGAGGTGTGACACCGGCCACGGCGAAAGCTGTGGCGTAAATTGGGTGAGCGTGCACGCAAGACTTAGCCTTGGGCTCGTTCTTCATGATGGCCAAGTGTGTGTTGACCTCAGATGTGCGTGGGCGTGTGCCAGCGATTTGGTTACCGTCCAGATCCACCATGCAGATGTCGTCCGGAGCCATGAAACCTTTGGAGATCAAAGTCGGTGTGCAAAGCACCATGTTGTCACCAACGCGGACAGTGATGTTACCACCGTTACCGTCGACGTAACCTTTGTTCCAGATACGCTCGCCGATTTTGCACATGCGCTCTTTGAGTGCTTGGATCTCAGGTGAGTAGAAGAACTTTTCCAATTCACCAGCAGTCTTTGGATCGCCGCCTGGCTTCCAGCTGTATTCCGCATCAGGAAGGATTGGATTATGGATACGTGGTGAGCTGCCGCCTTGAGCTGCAGGTGCCGCGCTAGCTGGTGCTTTTGGTGCCTTGCGAAGGATATCGCGAGCCATAGGCGTGAGCTTTGCATTGGCAGGGATGGTCGAGAGGCATTTGCCTTGCTCGATCATTTTTTCGAGGTCTTTCGCTGTATATAATTTGCTCATAATGTTTGTATGTTGAATCGTTTAAAAAATTAAGACTTTGATGGGGGTGTGTATTTAAAGGTATCAAGGAGCGCTACGGTGATCGCATCCAGTGGTATAGGTCTATCGAAGGGTTGCATGGCTTCGGCGCCCTCTACGTAGAGCACTTCGTCCCCTAGCCCAGCGCCGAGGTTGTCAAAGGCGACCAAGGAAAATGCTTCGGAAACTGGGTTCTTATTGGTTCGAGTCAGTTCATCGCTACCCATTGGAGAAATCATCACCCAACGACCGCCCTTGAAGCTGGGGTCGCCAGCAGCAAGTGTCACTGTGCCTATGATTCTTCCGGGTTTCATACTAGTCGACGAGTCCCATGACTTGATTGCGGATTGGTGAATGATTGTCGTGCACCGTATCCTGTGTCCAGGAACCGTCGGTGGTGATAAACACTCTCGAATGCATGCCGGCACCGAGTGTGTCGATAGCGGCAAACGGAGATCCTTCGCTCGCGCCAGTCTCATCGATCGGTGTGCAAAGCACAATCGTCCGACCTTTGAGACTGGGGTGACCAATGCTGGTAACAGCGTGGCCATCTATGCGAGCGAGAATCATGTTTTTTTAAAAGCTGAAATCTGAAAGCTAAAATGCTGAGATTAGAAAGCTGAACGTTAACGAACGATGTTCAAGTTGTTGACCAAAGTGCAACGACGATAGCGTGTGAAGGTGCGTGGCGTTGTGATGCCTTCACCTGTCGTTGTTGCGATCGAGAAGCTGATAAAGCCTTCACCACCGAGACCGAGACCAGCCAAACAAGGACCGTTCTTGACGAAGATTGTGGTGTCCATGGCTTGTCCCATTTCAGTCATACGAGCGACATTCATGGTGTGGATCATCGCAGAGTGCTTATCACCGTGCTCAGATTGCTTAGCGATGCTAAGACCTTGAGCGAAGTCATTGGCACGAACGATTGGCAGCAACGGCATCATTTGTTCTTCTTGAACGAATGGATCGTTGGCATCGGTTTCAGCAATAAGCATCTCAACCTTGGAGTCGATATTCAGACCTGCAATCTTAGCGAGTGCATCTGGGTTTGCGCCGACCCACTTACGGTTAAGAACCGGAGTGCCACAGCCTACGCCATTCTTATAGTCAAAGACTTCGTTTTTAATTGCTTCGAGCTGCTGTGCATTGAGGAGCACCGCACCTTGGCGTTGCATGGCTGCAAGCGTCTTTTGATACGAGTCACCGACTGCGATGATTTGCTTCTCACCGATGCAGAGCAAGTTATTGTCGAAACCACCACCTGCGATAATGTCGCGAGCGACACGGTCGAAGTCGAGTTGGTTGCAATCGTCAACCAGAACAGGAGGATTACCAGGACCTGCACAAATTGCACGTTTGCCAGTCTTCATCGCGGCATCCACAACACCAGGACCGCCAGTGATGCAGAGCAAGTTGACGTCGTCATGTGTGCAAAGTGCGTTGAATGAGTCGAGGGAAGGCTTCTCAATCGTGCAGAGCAGATTGGAGATACCAGTTTCGGCTTTGATCGCTTCGTTGAACTCGTTAATTGCGAGTGCAGCAACTGCGGCACCACCTGGATGCGGATTAAAGACGATCGAATTACCAGCAGCGACCATGTTGACGATGTTGCCAGCGATAGTCGGCACAGAGTGTGTCAGTGGAGTGACACCTACGATGACGCCCCAAGGAGCGGCTTCGTCCATTGTGATACCGAAATCACCACTCATGCCTTGCGGCGTGAGATACTCGGGTCCGAGCACATTTTGCACACCCTGTAGCTTTGCAGGCTTGTGCGCAAGGCGACCAATTTTGGTTTCGTTAAACTCGATCTGTCCCCAACGCTCAGCGTTAGCGACACACATCTTCTTTACGAGATCGACGATCTGCTTACGAGCGGCCCAGCCCTTTTTCTGGAGCTGCTCAAAACCACTACGTGCTGCTGCCACTGCTTGATCGGGGTCGTCAAAGACACCGTGTTTGCCGGGGCGAGATTGGATAGACGGCATCGATAGCCCACCATTGGATTGCATCTGCGCGAGCACTTCACTCACTACTTTACGAATCGCTGCTTCATTCAATTGACTCATGTAAATATCCTGTCCTTAAGGTTTAACTGTTCTTCGCCTCGTAAGTTTTCTTACCGAGGATGCTAACTGTATCGACGAGGCCGATAATCGCGGCATCCACTGGAAGTGCTTTCAAGCCTTCGGCCTGACGAGCTGAACTTCCTTGGGCGAGCATCACCAATTCTCCTTCGCCGGCTCCCAGCGTATCAATCGCGACAATCGTATTGTTGCCGGGCTTGAACTTACTGGGATCTGCCGGGTCGACTAGCATAGGGCGCACCATGAGGAGCTTGCGCCCCTTCATGGTCTCGTCCTTTTTAGTCGAAACGACGGATCCGATGACTGTTGCCAGATACATCGGGCTTACTTAGTGGCTGCGCGTTTTGCAGCTGGTTTAAGAGCAGGAACAATCACTTCTACATCGTCGTGTGGACGAGCAATTGTGTGTGCACTGACAACTTCACCGTAACGGCCAGCTGTTTCAGCACCTGTTTCGATAGCTGCGTTGACTGCAGCAACGTCACCAGTGATGATGACGCTTACAAGTGCGCTACCGACACCCTTCATAGGGCCAGTGAGTTCAATGTTTGCAGACTTAAGCATCGCATCTGTGCCAAGCACAAGTGCAGTGAGACCTTTAGTTTCGAGAATTCCGATTGCTTGTTTTGCCATAATATTATGTTGGTTTGAGTAATTATTGTTTAGATTGATTGCTTTGAAATTTAATGACTACCGGGACTGAATGTTGCGGTAGACTTCGCGAGCGATGACGAGCTCCTCGTTGGCCGGGATGACGACCACTTTGATGGATGAATCCGCTGTACTGATAACACCCTCGGCACCGCGAATCACTTTCGCGTTGGCTACGGGATCGATCTTAACGCCGAGCCCTTCGAGGCCGGAGCAGACAGTGGCACGCAGATCAGGATCGTTTTCACCCATACCTGCGGTAAATGAAATCACTTCGGCACCGCCCATCTTGAAGAAGAAGGAGCCGGCCCAGTGACGGATGCTATCGATCAGAAGATCGACGGCGAGTTGTGCGTTGGCGTTGCCAGCTTCGGCAGCTTCGCGAATGTCGCGAGCGTCGTTGCTGACTTCGGAGATACCTAGCAAGCCACTCTCTTTATTGAGTTGGCGCTCTGCTTCTTCGATCGAAAGGCCGAGCATCTTACTGACGTAAGGAATGGCCATTGAATCGAGATCACCGACGCGGTTGTTTTGTGGTAAACCACTTTGCGGGCTGAAGCCCATGCTGGAACCAATGGCGACACCATTGTTAATCCCGACGACGGAGCTACTACCACCCAGGTGGCAAGAGATCACGCGGACGGGTGAACCAGTATATTCTCCGGGACCGTCGACGTAGAGTCGGCGTGCACGCTCGGCCACAACATCGTTACCAACCAGCTCAGCTGAGCGTTCGGCAATGTATTTGTGGCTCGCACCGTGAAAACCGTAACGACGGATACCCAAGTCGCGCCATGCTTTTGGGATGGCGTAAGTCGTCGATGCTTCACTCGCCCATTGGAAGAATGCGGTCTCAAAGAGAGCGACACGTTTCACATTAGGAAGTTTTTCGGCGAAGCAACGAATACCTTCGGCGTAGGCGGGGTTGTGGGCAGGAGCCACTTCCTTGAAGCCGTTTAGGGCTTCAAGGACGCGCTCGTCTGCTTCAACACAGCCACTGAGATCTTTACCCAGCACGGTTTTGAAACCGACTGCGTCCAGATCTTCACCGGACTGAAGATGGCCATCGCCAACCAGAGTCTCGAGCATTTCCTCAATACACGGGGTGTATTCAGTGACGCGTTCGAAACCACCATCTGCCAATTGATTGGCGACAGTATCGCTCATCTCAAAAAGACGATACTTGAAGGAGGTGGAACCTAGATTGGCGATGAGTATCTTCACAGAAAACGTTGGTTAAATAATTATCCGATCCAGCTTCCGAGTTTCGAAAGGTCGTCGTGTGGGCGAGGAATCACTTGAACAGCGACTACTTCACCGATCGCGCCGGCTGCATCTGCACCTGCTTCAACCGCAGCTTTAACAGCAGCGACATCGCCTGTGAAGAAAGCAGTGACAAGACCACTTCCGATTTTTTCCCAGCCTGTCATAGTGACGTCAGCGGATTTTAGTGCGGCATCGGATGCTTCCATGAGGCATACGAACCCCTTGCACTCGATCATTCCTATTGCTTGTTTAGCCATAATATTTGTTTCCCTAAGGGTTAAGCTTGAAAGTATTTAAGCAGATCCTCGTGAGGACGTGCGATGATGTGAGAAGCTACCAACTCGCCTGCGCGGTTTGCGGCTTCTGCACCAGCTTCGACGGCTGCTTTTACGCTGCCGACATCTCCTTTAACGAGAACGGTTAAAAAACCGCCGCCGATGGAGATTTGTTTTACAAGGCTAACAGATGCTGCCTTGGCCATTGCGTCACTTGCTTCAATAGAGCCAGTGAGGCCTTTTGTTTCTACCAATCCGATGGATTCACTCATGATATTTTTTGGTTTGTGGTTATGTGTGTTGAAATGAGAGTTGTTTATTTAATCAGCTCGCAAGGTGTGTCTTGACTGAAGCCACATGCATTACCCTCGTCAGTGTCGATGTGCACTTCCAGCTTAAAGGAAGGATCTACGCGAACGAAGATACGGTCAAAAGTGACACCGAGGTCACCGCCGACGCGGAGCTTCATGAAAGATTTGTTTTCGACGCCGTAATGTTTGGCATCATCAGGGTGCATGTGCACGTGTGGCGCGGCGCGAATGACGCCCTTGTCCATCTTAAGGAAACCCGCAGGCCCCATCAACATGCAACCAGGTGTGCCTTCGATATCGCCGGAGTTGCGAGTCGGGATTTCGAAACCGAGCGAAATCGCATCGGTGAGTGCCAACTCCACCTGATCGAAGTCGCGACACGGACCTAGAATGCGGAGGTTTGAAATAACACGACTACGCGGACCGATCATCGTGACGGACTCTTGAGCGGCGTATTGCCCGTCCATATAAAGATCTTTTTTCGGTGTCAGCGTGTGACCTTTACCAAAAAGCACTTCAACGGATGCTTGAGATAGGTGACAGTGTCTTGCACTGATGTTGACAACGAGTGGATTCGGGCCTCCCGAAGCGCTTAAAGCACTGTTACCAGCCGCGTTACGCAGCAAGCTGGAACGCACTAACTGCTCTACTTGGGCACGATTTAAGGGTGTATGACTCATGTGGGAAAGTGTGGGTATTATTGCGAAAGACACATGAAATCCATTTTTTTTCGCCTAAAGTCAACATATAACTTGCTAAAATCCAAAAAAAACCAAATAAATCCAACCTTACCTCATGCTCGCACAAGAACGACATCAACAGATCCTCAACCTCCTCGCCGAGAGTGGAACTATCCGCACAGTCGACCTCGCGGAAGAATTTCAAGTCACCGACGAGACCATACGTCGCGACTTACAGATATTGTCAGATAATGATCAATTAACGCGGGTTCACGGTGGTGCCTGTAGTATGACGGGGCGCCCTTCCCTACGTTCCTTCTCTGAACGCCGCGGGATAGGCATTGAACTAAAGCATGCCATCGCGATGGCGGCTTTAGATCAAGTCACCCCAGGTCAAACTTACGCCTTTGATAGTAGCACGACGGTCTTTGAGCTCGTTTCTGCCATGCCGGACCTCCCTTATCGCGTTGTCACCAATGCCTTTGAAGTGCTGGCTCACGTCACCCGAATGCAAAATGTGGAGCTCATTTCCACTGGTGGTCGCTACCACCATAAGACGGAAACCTTTACTCGCAGTGACAGCTACACCGCGCTGCGCCGTCACAATATCAACATCGCGTTCATCTCTTCTATAGGGCTGGACGTGAACCGAGGCGTGAGCGAAGGCTTCGAAGAACAAGCCGGTTTTAAAGAGTATTTAGTCAAAGTAGCCGAAAAAGTTGTGCTACTGATCGACTCCAGTAAATTGAACAAATGCTCTGAATATTTTTTTGCAGAACTGAAAGACATCTCCCAGATTATTACTGATGAACACGCAGACCCCGCATACGTTGATGAACTACGTAAGCGTGGCTGCCAGGTGACAATCGGTAGCCAAGAAAACCTACCCACTTAGAACTACCCATCCATGAATCAGAAGAAAGTATATCTCGCAGTCGACCTCGGCGCTGGCAGTGGCCGCGTTCTAGCCGGTGAATTTGACGGCAAACGCATTGAACTTCACGAACTAAACCGCTTCGACAATCTCGCACTCGAATTACCAAATGGCGTGCATTGTAATATTCCTTCCCTCTATCATAACATCCTCGATGGCCTAAGGACTGCTGCCGACACTTATGGAGACGCGGTCGTCAGTATCGGCATTGATACTTGGGGCGTTGATTATGGGCTCTTCGATAAAGACGGTCGCCTACTCGGTCTGCCATACAATTACCGCGACAGCCGGACCGATGGTATGATGGAAAAGGCATTTGAGAAGGCCTCCAAGGAAGAGATCTATGAGAAGACTGGCATTGAATGCCTCTTTTTTAACACACTTTATCAACTCATCTCCGAAGTCGAGGGACGTAGCGCGGCTCTCGATGTCGCCGAAGACCTGCTCTTCACTCCGGACCTCTTGGGCTACTGGTTAACAGGTAATAAAACACAGGAGCGTAGCATCGCCAGCACCTCACAGCTGTATAATCCTAAGATTAAGGACTGGGACTTCGAGCTTATTGAAAAACTCGGCCTGCCGACTCGCCTCTTTAAGAAGATCAGTGACCCAGGCAGTGTGCTCGGCGAACTAACAGAAAAAGTCGCGCGCAGAACTGGCTTGAACGATGTCAAAGTGATCACCGTAGGCGGGCACGACACCGCAAGTGCTGTGGCCGCAGTCCCAAGCCAATCAAAAACACCTGCTTACTTAAGCAGCGGAACATGGTCTCTCTTAGGTCTAGAGTTACCAGAGCCCATCATCACAGAGCAATCGCTAGCAGACGGCTTTACCAACGAGATCGGAGTCAACAATACGGTCCGCTTTTTGAAAAATATTTGCGGCTTATGGCTGATCCAGCAAAGCAAACGCTACTGGCGTGCGGCTGGAGAGGATATCGCCTACAGTAAAATGGCCAGCTTCGCCGCTAAAGCCACCCCCTTCCGCAGCTTGATCAATCCAGACGATAAGCGCTTTATTGAAGAGGGTCGTATGCCGGAGAAGATTCAAGAGTTCTGTCACGAAACAGGACAGCCAGTGCCTGAGAGCAAGGGTGAGATCATCCGCTGTATTTACGAAAGCCTCGCCCTTCGCTATTCAGAAGTCTGGGAAAAACTAGTGCAATATACCGAACACAAACCCGAGACTCTCCACATTGTTGGCGGGGGTTGCCAAGACCGACTACTCAACCAATTTGCCGCTAATGCGATTGGAGTGAGAGTCGCGGCATGCCCGGTCGAAGCCACTGGACTCGGCAACATCCTCTCGCAGATGCTTGCAGACAAAGTCATCACGGACCTTTCAGAAGGACGTAAAATTGTCCTCAATTCTTCACTCGTCGAAATCTTTGAGCCAGCCGATCAAGTTCCATGGACCGAGGCAAAAATTAAATTCCAAGCCATCTGCAAATAGTATTTTTTTATGAGTCTATTACACACACCACCGAACCGCCCAGCAGGGAAGTCCATCCAGTTGATGTCGACATGCCTCTGCGACGCTTTTTATGCAGACGTTGCGCAGGCGACAGTCGAAGTCTTGGAATTCCTCGGCTGCGACATCGAACTGCCCGACGGCCAAACATGCTGCGGCCAGCCTGCATTTAATTCTGGCGACTGGGCGAACTCTCGCAAGGTTGTGCGTCACACCGCGAAAGTATTCGCCGGCGACAAACCGATCGTGGTGCCATCAGGCTCATGCGCGGCGATGATCTTTCACGGCGCCCCACTCGAGTTCGAAAAAGAAGCCGATTTGCCCGTAATACGTGCACTCGCTGATCGCACTTGGGAATTACTCGACTTTATCGTCCATGGTCTCGGTGTCACCGAATGGCCCGGCAAGTTCGACGCCAAGATCACCGTGCACCGCAGCTGCCACTTACGCGGCACAAAAAGCCCGGAAGCGATGGCCACCCTACTCGACTCCATTGAAGGCCTTCAAGTGGAGCCAATCGACGAAACTGAGCAATGTTGCGGTTTTGGCGGGACATTCGCGGTCACCTTCCCCAACATCTCGAACAGCATGGGCACTCTAAAGATTGAAAAACTCATCGCCTGCAAACCAGACATCGTCGCCGCAGCCGACATGGGTTGCATGATGCACTTTGGCGGCATGATGGAAAAACAAGGCCTACCGCAAAAGCGGATGCACGTCGCACAGATCCTTCGCGACTCACTTAAAAACGCTGGTAAGATCTAATAGATGAAAACAAAGCAACAAATCGACCGCACCGCACGCGACCTCGACCCCGAAGTTCACGATTCGAACTTCATGGGCGCGAAGCTCAAATCCGAGCGACGCTACAACACGCTCTTTCGCGACTACGACGACCCTAACAAACTCCGCGAAATCGCCGGCAACGTCAAACAGCACACACTCGAGCACCTCGACACTTACCTTGAGCAAGCCGAGGAATCTTTTAAGCGAAACGGTGCACAAGTTCACTACGCCATCGATGATGCAGCCGTGAATGCACAAGTTCTCCGCATCATGAACGAGACTGGCTCTCAGACCATGGTAAAGTCGAAGAGTATGTTGACCGAAGAAGTCCACATGCTCGACTACTTGGAGAAGAACGGCAAAACCGTAGTCGAAACCGACCTTGGTGAATTCATTCTTCAAATCGACGGCGACCACCCTTCTCACATCGTCACACCAATCGTGCACAAAAACCGCCGCGGCATCGCCAAGAGTTTTGAACGCGAAGGCCTCGGTGATTACAACGACGACCCGGAAACTATCACACGCCGCGCCCGCAAACACTTACGTCAAAAATACATCGACGCCGAAGTCGGTCTGACTGGCGGCAATTTCGTATCCGCGGAATCAGGACGTATCGTGCTCGTCACTAATGAGGGCAACGCTCGCTTCTGTATGGCCGCGAATAAAATTCACATCGCGGTGATCGGGATCGAGAAACTCGTGCCGACTGACCGTGACCTCGGCTTGTTTATCAATTTGATCGGTCGCTCCGGCACAGGCCAACAAGTCACCGTTTACAACCAGTTTATCAGCGGTCCGAAGAAAGATAGCCAACCACACGGTCCAGAGCAAATGCACGTCATCTTCGTCGACAACCGTCGCACCGAAGTGCTCGCCAGTGATTGCCGCGAGATTCTTCGCTGTATCCGTTGCGGTGCTTGCTTAAATGTTTGCCCGATCTATCGCCAGTCCGGCGGTCATGCATACCGCAGTGTCTATCCTGGCCCCGTGGGTGCCGTGCTCAGCCCATTACTTGCAGGCAACCGTTTCCCTGAGTTAGCCGACTTACCCAAAGCATCCAGCCTCTGTGGTGCTTGTAACGAAGTCTGCCCAGTGAACATTCCAATTCCCGACCTGCTGCTACGATTACGCGACAAAGCGAAACGTGAAGGCGCCAAGGAAGCAATGAAGGGCACACCAAACCTCGGGATGTGGGCGACACTTTGTTCACAGCCGACGATGTGGAAAACGGCTCTCTCTATGGGACACACCATGAATTACATCCCAACCGAGATGATCCCGCACCCTTCGGCTAAATCATGGCAAGGTGCGCGCAAACTACCTAAGTTTGAAGGTGGCGAGTTCCGTAAGTGGTTTAAGAAAAGAGCTAAATAGTTAATGAGCGCACCGCATCATTCAGCATAAGTCATCACACTTTAATTATTCATACAATGAGTTCAGATAGAGAAACAATCTTCTCCGCCATCCGCGCAGCACTCGACCCCTTGCCCAAACGCACCGCGAAACCGGACTGGCCGACAGAGTTGGTCATCTCCAACCCATCCGGCACCTTCGATAGCTTGAAGGCGCAGTTTGCTGACCGCTTAGCATTTGCCAGTGGCCGCTACTACGACTCCGTCCCTGTCCTTGCCGACTTCCTTAAGGCAGAAGGTAGCATACTGGGTTATTGCGACCCCACGCTGATCTCGCTCTTTGAAGGCATCGAAGGTCTGGAAATCGACACCGATTTCGACGACAGCAAGATCAACGATTACACCTTCGGCATCACTCGCGCCACAGCAGGTGTCGCCGAAAGTGGCACCATCATGTTGACCGATACGGACACCTCTTGCCGGCTCGGTGCACTCGCGCCTTGGATCCATATCGCCGTGCTAAATGAGGCAGACATCGTGCCACACTTCCCAGCGGCGATTGAGCGCTTCGGCGACGACCCATCCATAATTTTTGCGACCGGCCCTTCCAAAACGGCCGACGTTGAAGGCATTCTGATTGAAGGCGTCCATGGACCAGGCATTCAGATCGCCCTAGTTATTTCAAAGTAAGCTACCAACTTTCTATACCGACCAATTCCATTAAACGTTCCTCATACCGAAGAACGATTAATTACATATTAAACATCAAACATAAGAAACATTATGAGCAATGATATGAAAGAATACGTCGAATATATTAATAACCTCAGCGGCAACATCCTCCTCGGTTGCGACGGCTTTGTTGACGAGACCTATGAGATCGTCCAAGAGCGAAAGAGCCCTTCCGAATTTTCAGCAATTGAGAATCTCAAAGACTTTGGCGAACTGATTGTGAAACGCGCCGATGGTGGTGTCGGAGTCGAAATCGTGCCCAAACGCCGCTGCGAAGGCGGGTTCGGCATTAACACTGGTCGCATCGCAGCATGCCTCGGTCTCAAGCCCGTCCTCCCCGGTCTCTACGGAGCCGACAAAATTGATCCTGCTTATGAAGAGTTTGTCGACATTTGCGAACTCACTTCACTGGGCGACCCCGCACTGACCCTCGCCTTCGAGTTCGAAAACGGCAAGCTCCTGATGAGCGACCTCGGGCGCGTTTCCAACCTCAAGTGGGCCGACTTCGAGAAGCACTTCGGCAAAGAAAAGATCAAAGAGATTTTCTCCAACGTCGATATTCTTGGTTTGGGCTACTGGTCACTCACCTCACACTTTGACGACTTGTTCAACGGCTTCATGAAGCAATATGATACGCTCACTCCACCGAAGCGCATGTTCTTCGACTTCGCCGACATCAAGAAGAAGTCCAGCGAAGCCTTCATCAAAACTCTCGACCTGATCAAGCCCTACAACAGCAAGGTCCCGCTAACATTCAGCCTCAACGAACACGAAGTGTTCGAGCTCTTCTCCAGAATCGGAGTGGATCAACCCGAGCTAAAGCCCGAGGCCGTAGCTGCCGCACTCGCCATCGCGCGCGAAAAGATCGGCTTCGATGAGCTCGTAGTGCAC
>JANQXM010000001.1:16957-47604 GCA_030729385.1 Opitutales bacterium
GTGCACACACCCGAGTTTGCCGCTGCCTCCAGCGCGAGCGAAGGCGAAGCAATCGCCATACAAGATCGCCAGAAGAATGTAGTTCGCCTCGCAGGTGCTGGCGACAGTTTCAATGGTGGCTACATTTGCGCATCACTCGGCAACTTGCCGATCAAGCAACGCCTCGCTCTAGCGAATGCGACGACCGCATTCTTCGTTACACATGGCACCGGTCCAACCAAAGAAGAACTGATCGCACAGATCGAAAAAGCTTCTGACAAATAACCTTCAACCCATTGGATCGAAATGAAGACATTATACAAACTCCCACTCCTCAGCCCTGAATCGACTGAAGGATTTCAATCAGTAAATATTTCCGCCGACAAAGGCTCGAAGACAAACTAGTCTGTCAAATCATACACCCTGCGCGGTGGGCTGCAAGAAGGCGTTCAATTTGTTGAAATCAACAACGGCAAACTCTCCTTCGCTGTGCTCCCCACACGTGGTATGGGCATCTGGAAAGGCCAGTGCGGCGACATTTCAATTGGTTGGGACTCCCCAGTCAAAGATCCGGTCAATCCCGCGTTCATCAATCTAGAAGAACGTGGCGGCCTCGGCTGGCTGAAGGGCTTCAACGAATGGTTCGTGCGCTGCGGTGTTAACAGCATGGGGGCTCCTGGCATCGATACAGTTCTCGACTACAGCGGCAACGAATTTGAAGTGCCACTCACCCTGCACGGTAAAATCGCAAACATTCCCGCACGTGCGGTGTGTTTGGAAATCACCGAAGACGCCATCATTCTGAAAGGCGAAGTCGATGAAACCATGATGTTCGGTCCAGCCCTGCGCCTCAACACTGAGATCCGCACAGAGTTCGGCACAGGCGCGATGACGATCACCGATACGGTGACCAACCTCGGTAACAATCCGCAAGAGCACGAAATGCTTTACCACATCAACTATGGTGAACCGCTTCTAGGAAAAGGCTCCAGTCTCGTCGCGCCCTTCAAGCAAGTCGCGCCACGCGATCCGCGCTCAGTCGAAGGCATCGACACATTCGATCAATACGGCGCGCCCGAGATCGGCTTCGTGGAGCAAGCCTACAAGTATGAATTAGTGGGCCAACGCGGCAGCCGCCAAACGATGGTTATGCTGCGTAATGCTGAAGGCGATAAAGCTTCCCTGCTGCGCTACTCACTCAATGACTTCCCTTGTTTCACGCAATGGAAGAATACCGCAGGCAAAGCCGACGGCTATGTCACTGGCCTGGAGCCAGCAACGAACTATCCCAACTCTCGTCGCTATGAAAGATCGAAAGGTCGCGTCATAACCCTAGCTGGAGGCGAGTCGCGCACAACACAGCTCACGATCGATACATTAGACACTAAAAAAGCAATCAAAGCTGCTGAAGTAGAAATCAAGAAACTACAAAAAACAGTCAAAGCTAAGGTGCACCCCCTTCCTGTGCCTCGCTTATCGGATTGCTAATCCAAATATTGGGTCACTTCACATCTCGACGAGGGATGTGAAGTGGCATTATCCCCCACCCCTAAACTCCTATGGCTATTTGCTACATTGGCTGCGATGCTTCACTGATCGAGCTTATCAAAAGCGTTCCTGATTTCAATGAGCAGGAAATCCTTGAAGTCCAATTCCCCATCACTGCATCGGAACTTGAGATCGACGTGCTCATCGCCGGTCCAAGATCTGCAAATCTACCACGACTAGCGGCTACGATTTCCGATTGGAATCTCCCACCAGCGGCACTCTTCATACTACCCGTAGAAGGTTACGATGACGCGGTTGAAGTGCTGCGCCACCACCCCCGCATGGGACGCTCTATCGATTTC
Organism: Opitutales bacterium; assembly: GCA_030729385.1. GTDB lineage: Bacteria > Verrucomicrobiota > Verrucomicrobiia > Opitutales > Coraliomargaritaceae > JBPOFY01. Next base: position 18,787 of record JANQXM010000001.1, read on the forward strand.
TGTCCGAATGAAAAAGATGCGGTCTTGGCAGGCATCCAACGCGCACACACGTTTTTCACCAAGCGTGCATCCCTCAAAATCGACAATTCGCTTTCGGGCAATTACAACACCAACAATATTTCCCCACGCTGGCTCTTTCAAACAATGATGGAGCATATGGACGAGTATATCTACTTTAAGGACAGCGAATCAAAGTTCCTCGCAGTCAGTCGATACCTCTCTGACAGTTGCGGCAAAGATCAGCCATCCGATGTGTTAGGCATGCGCGACTTCGACTTCTTCGACCGTCAACACGCAGAGGATGCCTACCATGACGAACGCAAGATCGCTACAGGTGAAATCGGGGAACTCTACAAAGAAGAGCAAATCCTCAAAGACGGTAAAGTCGCTTGGGTCGCCTCACGAAAGCTTCCTCTGCATACTCGCTCTAATTTCCTCGCGGGCTCTTTCGGCCTCTCACGTGACGTCACCGAAGAAAAAGAACTCCACCAAAAACTAGAGCGCAACCACGAGCGCATGCAGTCCGAACTGCTACTCGCCCGCAACCTACAGAGCACGCTTATGCAACAGAGCGTGCCCACTTTTGATGGTGCCGACGGAGCGGCAGGTCTAGAGCTCGCCACCAAATACATCCCTTCTTTCCATCTCAGCGGTGACTTCTTTTCAATTATTAAGACCAAAGATGGCGGAGCCGCCATACTCGTCGCCGATGTGATGGGCCACGGGGTGCGGGCCGCGATGGTCACCGCGATGATCCAAATCGCCGTGCAACAACTACAGGACTATGCCTGCCAGCCAGCTGAGTTCATGACCCGCCTCAATGAGATGATGCGGAGCACCTTGCAACCGATCGGCGAGACGATCTTCGCCACTGCAGTTTACAGCTACATCGATTTAGACAAAAAGCAGCTGACCTATGCTCAAGCAGGCGCGCGTCACGGCATCTATGTGCCTAGCGCCAGCAACGAAGCCGTCGTTTTTGAAAGTTCATCCATCAGTCCCGCCCTCGGCCTCATCCCCGATGTGCAATTTGCTGAAAGCACACAAAGCCTAGAAGCCGGTGACGAAATTATTCTCTACACCGATGGCATCATCGAAGCAGCCATGGGTGACGAAGAATACAGCGAAAAACGGATGATCAACTTCCTTATGGAGCACCGCCGTGACAACCTCCCTGACATGCTGAACGAACTACTCAACTCAGTCGCGACATTCACCAAAACTAAAGAGCTAGATGATGACGTCTGCCTCATCGGTCTACGAGTCCTCTAAGCACGAAGCCCATCGATACCTATCGATGACTTCTTCCGATAAATGGTAGGGACGACTGCCCTCTGTCGTCCGCCCCCTCCAAAATACTGTGGTCGCATGAAGGCATGCGTCCCTACCTATTGAGCCACTGATTGATATGATTCGCTTAAGCACGCATCCGAACCGAACTGGGCGAGCAGCCCATCGTCTTCCGAAAGACGCGGGAAAAATGCAAGGGATCTTCATAGCCCAACTCCTGACCTACAGCCCCGACTTGAAGTTCCCCATCGCGCAACAGCAGCCAGGCGGCACTCATCTTGCGGTGTAGTAAGAACTGATATGGCGAGTCACCGTGATACTTTTTAAAGATCCGGCATAGATACTCACCACTATAGCCGGAACGCTTCGCCAAATCCTTTAGCGAATGCAGGGTTCGATACTCTCGCTGCAAAATATCCATCGTCAGATCATACACTTTACGCGATCCCGAACGATCTCCCTTCGCCGTGCCTTTGTGTCGATTGATCTGAGACAGCAAGACCGCCTCCAAACCATCCACGATCTGCGGCGTCTGCGAATCACTACTTTCACCCTCATCCAGCATTTGATCAAAAATGGAAACAATCGGCGCCACGTTGCCGAGTTGAAGTATCCGCCCTGGGCGCAGACCGACTCGCTCCCAAGCCACCGGAAAATCGGCACCGCCCACCGCCATAAAATACTTACGAAAGGGCCGTTCACTCTCATTGCTAAAGCATTGCGCGACGTCCGGACCATACGTAAATACCGCGCCATGACGCAGTCGCCGCTGTTGGCTCTCCTCCTGATACACGCCGTGTCCTCCAGCAATAAATTCCAAGGTCCAAAAAGGGAAACTTATCCGGTCAATTAAATAGTCAGCTGCGCACTCCTCATAACCCATCATAAAAATGCGCTCAGGTGCCTCTTGTCCTCTGGAGAAGTTTGCATACCGCCCTTTCACGATCTGGGGGGAAAGCTCTAGTGGAAAATCCTGCATTTCAATCGATTTATTTTTTGTTTAATAATATCCATATATGATCAGTTATTTCTCTAGTGGACAAGTCTGCTTTCAGCTAGAATACTCGCTTACATTTTCAAACCATAAACAAAGATAAATCATGAATAAATATCCCTTCAAATTCCCAAAGATCGGCATTCGTCCAACAATCGATGGTCGCCTTGGTGGCGTGCGTGAGTCGCTTGACGACATCACAATGAACATGGCAAAGCGCGTCGCTGCTCTCTACACGAAAGAGCTTCGCAATCCAGACGGCAGCCCGGTCGAATGCGTCATCGCAGACACCAACATCGGCGGCGTGCGTGAAGCAGCTGCTTGCGAAGAAAAATTTAAGCGCGAAGGCGTTGGCCTCAGCCTGACTGTCACCCCTTGCTGGTGCTACGGTTCTGAGACAATGGACATGGATCCACATCGCCCGAAAGCGATCTGGGGCTTCAACGGCACTGAGCGCCCGGGCGCTGTGTATTTGGCAGCAGCACTTGCTGGCCACACTCAAAAAGGCATCCCAGCCTTCGGCATCTATGGTAAGGACGTGCAAGAAGCTGGTGACGAAACCATGCCAGAAGACGTCGTAGAGAAGCTCCTCAACTTCGCACGTGCAGGTCTCGCAGTCGCGTTCATGAAGGGTAAAGCCTATCTCTCGATGGGTGGCACTTCCATGGGTATCGCAGGCTCCGTCGTCGACTCCTCCTTTTGGGAGCGCACACTCGGCATGCGTGTCGAAGCGATTGACATGACTGAGTTCGTCGGCCGCATGAACAAAGGTATCTACGACCAAGCTGAATTTGATAAAGCCCTTGAATGGGTCAAAGCCAACTGCCCTGAAGGCAAAGATTACAATAGCAAAGACACACAACGCAGCCGTGAGCAACTCGACTCCGAGTGGTCTGATTCAGTCAAGATGGCACTTATCGCACGCGACTTGATGGTCGGCAACGACGAGCTCGCGAAAGCTGGCTACGGCGAACAAGCCCAAGGCCACTACGCAATCGCTGCTGGCTTCCAAGGCCAACGCCAATGGACCGACCACTTCCCGAACGGTGACTTCATGGAAGCCATCCTCAACACATCCTTCGATTGGAACGGCAAGCGCCCTCCTTACATCGTCGCGACAGAGAACGATGCCCTCAACGGCGCAGGCATGTTGTTTGGTCAACTGCTGACAAACAGCGCACAGATTTTCGCTGACCTTCGCACTTACTGGAGTCCTGACGCAGTGGCTCGTGTTGCTGATGGCTACAAGCTCGAAGGCGCTGGCGCAGACGGTCTCCTCCACTTGATCAACTCCGGCCCTGCTGCACTTGATGGCACAGGCGATCAGACTGATGCCGAAGGCAACCCAACGATGAAGCCCTTCTGGGAAATCACCGACGAGGAAGCTGACGCAAGTCTCAAGAACACCACTTGGCACCCATCCATCACGGAATACTTCCCAGGTGGCGGCATGAGCACACGCTTCAAGACTAAGGGTGGCATGAAGGCGACAATGATTCGCCTCAACCTCGCTGCGGGTCTCGGTCCTTGCCTACAGATCGCTGAAGGTTGGACCGTCGAACTTCCAGAGAAGGTGCACGACGCACTCGACGAGCGCACCAACCCAAGCTGGCCGACCACATGGTTCGCTCCTCGCCTCACAGGCGCAGGCGCATTCCGCTCGACTTATGAAGTGATGAACAACTGGGGCGCAAATCACTGCGTGATGACTGCAGGCCACGTCGGTAACCTCTACATCACATTGGCATCGATGCTCCGCATTCCAGTTTACATGCACAATGTGGAAGAAGAGCGTGTCTTCCGCCCGAGCTCATGGCGCGCCTTTGGCACAGCCGACCTCGAAGGTGCTGACTTCCGTGCCTGCGAGTCATACGGCCCGCTTTACACCTAAGCGCCGAACATTCTCAACTCCCGTGCTGCTCGGCGGCACGGGAGTTTTTTTCTAAAAAAATAACCTCAAAACCACACAATAATGCTCAAAGGTATCTCCCCTCTCATTTCCCCTGAACTTCTCGCCACACTCGCTCGTATGGGGCATGGTGATGAAATCATTCTAGCCGACGCGCACTTCCCGGCTGAATCCTTCAATGCCAACGTCATCCGCGCCGATGGACTACGCATTCCCGATCTGCTCGACGCGATCCTCCCACTCATGGAACTCGACGCCTACGTGCCCACACCACTCTTCATGATGGCCGCCGTCGAAGGCGACACCCTCGACCCACAAGTCGAAACCGATTACCGCGCCGCCATCGAGAAGCACGTGCCCAGCGCACCCGCAACTGACCGCATCGACCGCTTCGCTTTCTACGACCGTGCCGAAGACGCCTTCGCCGTCGTCATGACTGGTGAACTCGCGAAATACGGCAATATCCTGCTGAAAAAAGGCGTCACCCCCTGCTAAGTTAGCAACTACACAGGCAGGCACTTGCCGAGCATCTCGAGTCGAAACTGGACAGCGCCTAACGGCGCGCCAGTATTCTACGACAGATGTTCTTCGTCCTAGGCGTATTATCGATCGCCTGGGGCTGTTTCGTATTCGATCATCGAGGGTCTCTCCTCGAAGACTACCATTTTGTGTCGATCTTTTCGTTGCGACTGGGATCTACTACGATCGACAGAATAAAATTGACAAAAAGCACAACATGGACAGTATGCTGTCCATATGAATGCAATTACTTACACTGCCGCTAGAGAGAATCTTGCATCCACAATGGATCGCGTGTGCTTCGACAGAGATCCGGTTATTATCACCCGAAAACGGAACCAATCGGTGGTTATGATCTCACTGGAGGACTATGAGTCACTCGAAGAAACTGCCTACCTACTTCGTAGCCCTGCAAATGCGAAGCGCCTCGTAGCTTCGATTGAAGCAGCGGAAAAAGGCCAAACAATTGAAAAACATATCAACTTGAGCGAATGAACGTAACATTTACTCCACAGGCTTGGGAGGATTATCAATACTGGCAGAAGACCGACAAGAAGACCCTAAAAAGAATTCATTTATTAATTAAGGATATTCAGCGTGCTCCACACGAAGGCATAGGTAAGCCAGAAGCGCTAAAGCATAACCTGAGTGGCTACTGGTCGCGAAGAATTACCGAAGAGCATCGAATCATATATAAAGAATTTGAACATGGCATCACATTTGTGCAGCTGCGTTACCACTACAAATAGGAAAAGTCGATCAAGTCAGAGTGAGTAACGCCTTTGGCGCGCTCATCTTCTACGATCGAAATACTACAAAAAATCGAAACAGCAATATGCAGCACTTGAAGATTACGATAGAGACAGAATGTCTACAGACTACATCGAGCAGTTTCCCGAAATCCCATAATCAACTATCATACGCTTTGTCGACTATGCCGTATACCTCTACTACATGCGATAGCTCAACAGACCGAAACAATCGACAGACTCAATTCCTGCCAAGCTAAAGCAATTCCACCTCGGTAAAGTAGGCACCGCCGGCTTTGCCGTTGGCATCGTATAGGTAGGTCCACAACTCGGCGGGGCCGGCTGGTAGATCCAGCTCCACGATCACTTCTTTACCGTCCGCCGGCACAGGCACCTCGATGCTTTGACCGGCGATCTCTACCTTGGCTTTTTCAGCGACGAGTGGCTTGTCGGCGACCTTAGGCCATTGGCGCAGTGTAATACGATAGCGTCCTGCTTGTTTCACATCGACCAGCCAAGGGGCGGTGACTCGGGGCAATTTCTTGATCTCGTTAAAATTCCAGGGTGGATACCCTTTTTGCATATACCAATCTTGTGAGCACAACTCCGTTGGATTATGGTTCGGGTTGCCCAAATCAATTTTGGCAGGGTTCACTAAACGAGGTGAGACGGACTCCCAATATGGTTGATAGAGCGCTTTCAATTTAGCGACAACTCCAGGGTATTTTGCGGAGACGTCTTCCTGCTGTGCTGGATCTACTTTGATCTCAAAGAGCCCTTTGACACTCGTATTCACCAAACGCCAGCGCTCCGTGAGCACCGCAGTATCAGCAAAAGGCTGATCGAGTGGGCTTCGACCATTAGGGCCACCGTGAAACTGCACGATTAAATGTTCACGCGTCCATCGCGCTTTAGAATTTTTCAACAAAGGCTTTAGCGAGACACCGTCCGGATCATAACCAAGCGGCACTTCAATACCGCAAAGGTCAGCCAAAGTGGGCAACACATCTATATGGGCAGCAAGTGTATCAATATCTTTACCGCCCATGAGTTTACCATCGGGCCAATAAATGAAAAACGGCACTCGGTGGCCCCCTTCCATAACGGAAGACTTCTTGCCGCTCATACCCGCGTTGTAGCCATTGAGCGGCAGAGAATCCAACCCTTGGAACTTCGCACCGGCGGCAGTGCCATTATCGGTCATGAAAATCAAAATAGTATTCTCTGCCAGACCCAGCTCTTCGATCCGCTTGCGCAAGATGCCTACATTGTAATCGATGTTGGCGATCATGCCGTAGAAGTTCGGGTTCACGACGTCTTTCTTCCGGTAAGGCTTCGCCCACTCCGGCGGCACACGATACGGGCCATGTGGCGCGTTAAGAGACAGATAGAGAAAAAATGGCTGCTCTTGGTTCTCTTCAATGAAGCGCACACCCTCCTCAAAAAAGACATCGGTGCAGTAACCTTTAAATTGCTCGAGCTGACCGACAGAACTACCGGGTTTCACGCGCTCATAGACATCGTCGAAGTAATCATTGCCCCAATAGTCTGAGGCCTGACCGATACCGCCGCAACGGTGCCAAACGACATCTTGAAAGCCACGGTCTTGGGGACGGTGCGGAGCGTTGTCGCCCAAATGCCACTTCCCCACCATACCGGTCGCATAGCCATTGTCGGCAAAGAGATTCGCGATCGTCTTCTCATCTGTCTGCATGGATGAACGGCCCCCAGTTGTGCGAAAAGCACCTGTGCGGCCGGGATAGTTACCAGTCATCAGTGCCGCGCGTGTTGGCGTACAGAAGGAACTCACATGAAAGTCAGTGAAGCGAATCGATTCGGAATGCAGCTGATCAATTTCCGGCGTCTTTAAGATCGGATTCCCATGGCAACCCAGATCGCCGTAGCCTTGGTCATCCGTCATCACAAGTATTACATTCGGCTTACCCGAGGCAAACAACACACCGGATGACAACACCATGATGGCAACCAATGTTCGTGTGAGAGTAGAAAGAGACATATGATGGTAGGAGAAATAAAAACGTTTTATAAAGAATATCCGTAGTTATACGGGTCATATCATTTGTTAGACTATACGCGAAAACTCGGTTCCAACCATCGCGTTTCTACATGACTCAGCGCTACTTTATTTTGATCTTAATGCCCCGCCGCATAAAGGTCGGCACATCCAAATCTTCACCGTTATACTCGTTGCGATCCGTTTTTTCAAAATAACCACGCTGGGCATCATTATAGATAAAAGTGAACTCGTCTTGATTCGCTTCGATCTCCGCCGCCTTCTTTTTACTTAGCTTGGAGCTATGCACTGGTCGTGGGGCCTTGTTTTCCTGCGCGATCTCTGTCTCTAAGCCCAAGCCTCCTTCGACCGTGGATTGCTGAACAGCTTTGACAGACTTTTCGGGTGCCTTCGCTGGCTTACCCTCCATGTCTGCTTTTCCAAGAATACAGATCTCCAGACTTTCATGCCGACCTTCGTCGATCACCGCACCGAAGACAATGTCTTCACGCGAGCCGAAGCGCTTCGAAACCAGTGACATGATTTCATTGACCTTAGAAATGCCCAAGTCCGCCCCGCCGATGACGTTGACGATGATCCGATCTAGTTGAGCCGGACGATCTCCCATGTGCAGCAATGGGCATAGAAACAAATCATCCAAGGCATTCTTCACATAGTCCGGTCCGCTCGCCATGCCGGTGCCGAAAATGGTTTTGCCACCGCGATCATGAAACACAGAGCGCAAAGACCCGAAGTCTTGATTGATCAGACCGGTTTTCAAAAGCATGGAGCACAAAGAATTGACGCCGCGCCCGATCCAGCGGTCCGCTACGGCAAAGGCATTGAGCACGCTCGTGTCTTCTTCGCCTTCTTGTAGCAGCACATCGTTGGGCAATGGAATCAAACCATGCACCAACTGACGCAGCTCCCCGATGCTTTCTTCGGCAATACGCTTACGGCGCGCGCCTTCAAAACTAAATGGCAAGGTAGCAAAAGCCAAAACCAACGCTTCGGTCTTGGCAGCCACTTCAGCCACAACAGAAACCGCGGCGCTGCCCGTGCCACCACCGAGGCCAACAATCAAAATAATAAGATCCGTATCCGCGATGAGCCGCGCGATACTATCACGATCCGATTCCGCAGCCGCCTTACCGATCTCGATCTCACCACCGGCACCGAGACCACGTGTCACGGAACGTCCGATCAAAAGTTTTTCTGCAATTGGCGAGTTCCCTAAGGCCTGCGCATCGGTGTTGATCGCAGCCAGTCGCACATCGCCCAGGTCGTCGAGCTTGAGACCATCGACGGCATTAGTGCCAGCCCCCCCGACTCCGATGATCTTGATTTTAAGATGATTGGAAGCGGTCTCCTGACTAAATAGATTTTGAGTATCCAAGCTCATGACTTAATCGAGGTTCAAGAGGCTACCAATACGGCGAAAGAGCCCGGAAGGCTTGGCCGTTTTTGCGGATTCTTCTTGTCCGGTTAAAGCGTAATGTAAAAGACCGAGCACTGTGCTATACTCTGGTTGGCGCAATTCTTCGGCAACATCCGTAGAACCTTCCGAAACGCGGGCCTCAAGCCCAATACTACGCTTCGCCGCTTCATCGATGCCGTTCAGACGAGCTCCGCCGCCGGTTAAAACAATCCCTGAAGCAATTTCGCTAGGCTCCAAGAGCTCCGCTTCTTCAAGTTGTAATTTGATGATATCAAAAACTTCGGAAACGCGGGCTTCGATAATCTTTGTGATCGCCGCCATAGGATACTCGCGGTCACCAATCGTCAAATCGCCGATCATCCACACTTTTTCTTCGCGATCCTCGCTCGAATAATAGGCACGCCCGTTCTTGACCTTGAAATCTTCTGCGCTCTTTCGACCGACCCGCAAACCGATACTCAGATCATTGGTAATGTGGTCTCCGCCCACAGGGACGACTCCGGTTTTCACAATGTAGCCCTTTCGATAGAGCACATAGTCCGTGGTGCCTCCACCCATATCGATGACCAATGCGCCGTTCTCCTTCTCCGATTCCTGTAGCAGCACAGCACCGGATGCGATGCTCGAAATAATCATATCGCTCACATCCAAATCGATGCCACGGATCACACGTAAACTATCGCTGACGATATCGCTATCCCCATGAACGGACCAATAACCGACTTGCAGGCGACGCCCTTCCTTAGAAAGCGGATTCTCCACCTGGCGATCGTCCACGGAAAATGGGTTCTGAATGTGGTGAATATAGGTGCGCGATTGTGGCAACTTGCGACGTTTTGCGTCGGCTTTCGCCGATTCGATATCAATCGAGCGTATAATACCATCCGGTGAGCTGACATTCGTCGTGCCCACATTGAAATTACCAATCAAGTGGCTACCCGTTTGCGCAAGATAGACTTCGTCGATACGGGTTTGAGCGTTTTTCTCAGCAGCCAGAATCGCAGCATGCACACAATCACTGGCCACATTGAGATCGGTGATGACGCCTTTCTTGATCCCCTTCGAAGAACAAGCACTGTGCCCAATGATATTCAGCCCCGACTCGCCGACGATTTCGCCCAAGAGAACCGCCACCTTGGACGTCCCAATCTCAACTGCGCCGACGACTCTCGAATAGCTCATGAAGGTTAATTACGAATAAAGAATTAGAATAAAATTAGAAGGTCCCGATTCGACCACTACTAAACTGCACTGCTGCGGAGCCGCGTAAAGAAAGATCGATGCGCTCGATGGATGGATTTCCATGATCTTGGACATATTTAAGAATATAGTTCAATCGATCCAACTGTTGCTGAAAATCTGCAGTCGCGCTGAAAATGATTCGTGGCACCCAAGTGGACCGTATCTCGATGATTTGCCCAGGCAAATCCAAGTCACCGGAGAAATGCTCCAGCGATACCACCTGCCACGTGCTATAGAGTTGTCGATTGTTCTCACGCGCGTAGTCCAATAGCTGGGCAACATACTCAATCCCACGCATCGGCAAATACTTACCATCCGGGCCACGATAAGGCTGCACATAGGGCAAGTGCTGCAACATCGCTTTCGGATACCCCACCCCTTTAAACACTGTGCCGTCGCGAGCCACAATCTTGAGTCTAGGCTTACCATCTGGTCCCGCCGCCGCAAGGCGCAGCGCCGGACTGCGCTCTTTAAGCACAATGCGTAGATCGCTCGGGAACACGCGCATCACAGAAGCCGACTTCACCTGCCCATGTGACTCGAGTTGGATTTTCAAACCGTGGATATCCGCCTCCATCATTGACATACCCGGCGTCAGCTTAATCACGGTGCCCAGCCACGAATCCGGCAGAACCCCATCGGTATCGAACAAGATACGCTCGATCGGCTTTGAAGGCGTGCCGATTTCGAGCGTTTCTTCTCGATTTTTAAACGCAATGCCCGCCCAGACGAGCCCACCGACCACAGCCGCCACTAGCGCTAGCGCCAATACGACCTTTAACCATTTTTCCTGCCGACGCTTACGCGCTTGCGGCGAGTTGATCCGACGCTTGCCCGAACCCGCCAGCTCACGCCAGCTTTGCTCACCACTGGCAGCCGTGCTGCCCTTGTCTTTGCCTGATCCAAACATGATTAAATTTCGTTCCCTTTCTGTGCCTCAAAACGAGCGATCGCGGGGGCGACCAACTCACAAGCCAAATTCTCAAAATCGAAGCCGACACAAGAAGCACTTTTTGGTAATAAACTCGTCGCAGTCAATCCGGGCAAGGTATTGATCTCTAAAAAATACGATTGGCTGCCATCCAAGAGGAAATCGATGCGTGCAAAATCGCGACACCCACAGGCATCGAACAAGCGCTCAGCATGATCCTTGATACGTGCCTCAACCGCAGGCGTGAGTTCAGCGGGGAAACGATACTCCGTAGAACCCGGTGTATATTTCGCCTTATAATCATAAACGCCCGTGGAACTGACGATCTCAACGATCCCCATGGCAGCACCCTTTAACACACCGACGGTCAGTTCGCGTCCTTGAATGCGTTGCTCAATCAACCAGTTGCCTTCATGGATATTGGATAAAGTGACGCCGAGTGCCGAGCGATGCTCTGTAAAATGTAGTCCGACACTGCTCCCTTGGTCTGCGGGCTTAATCACTAAAGAAGTGCCCAATTGGTCAATCACATCATCAGCCAAGGGCGAGACTTCACCTTGAAAAGTGATCCCCTTCGGTGAAGGAATACCCAACTGAGTCGCAATCGCCTTCGCCTGATCTTTTGCCATGCACAGGCGACTCGCTGCCGCGTCGCTTCCACAGCAAATGACGCCAGCCGCCTCGCAGAGAGCTTGCAATTGACCGTCCTCGCCAAAGGCACCGTGGAGCGCCGGAAAAACGATGGAGCGCTGCCCATCAATCACTGCAGGCAACTCATCGGCGTCCAAACGCAACAGTTCGACGGTGTAATTGGCAGACAATGCTTTCGCAATCGCCTCCCCACTGACTAAAGAGACCTCACGTTCAGAGCCCACCCCACCATAGAGCACGACAATCGATTCAAGTTCAGCCACCGCTTGCCTCCTGTTCCAATGCAGATGGATCTTTCAAGATGGCATCCCAGGAAGCCCCCACGAGGAGCACTTCAGGTTCGAGCACATAACCCGACTTCTCAAAGACCACAGCGCGAATCTGGCGCACCAGTTCAATCACATCCTCCGAGGTCGCGCCTCCCATGTTGACGATAAAGTTGCCATGCACATCAGAAACCTCTGCGCCACCCACACGCATACCTTTGATGCCATGTGTGTCGATTAACTTCCCCGCATAGTTCCCTTCAGGGTTTTTAAAAATACAACCCGCACTTGGACCGCGCGGCTGGCTCTCTTTACGCGAGCTAGAATAACTATCCATTCGGCTACGAATCGCGGTCTCATCTTCAGTCTCCGGGCTTTTCAAAATCGCACCGAGCGCGATGCCCCGACTGATCTCCTCCACCTTACGATAACCAAAGTGAAACGCCTCCTTCGGCAAATCCTGCAACCGCCCCGACTCATCGATAAACTGCACGCGCTCGACGACATCAAACATCCAACTGCCCATTGCTCCGGCATTCATTCGTAAAGCACCACCGACTGCACCGGGGATGCCCTCTAAAAACTCAAATCCAGCGAGCCCTGCCTTGGCGGCATGACCACAAATCTCTTTTAAGCGTCCGCCAGCAGCCGCCCAAATACGACCATTCGACAAGGTCTCAACCCGCCGCCAAGCAGGTGCAGAAAAGCGGATCACCAAGCCAGCAAAGCCAGCATCGGCAACGAGCAAATTCGAACCACGACCGATGCAAAAAGTCTCCAAGCCAAACAGCTTGGCCGCTCGCAGCAAAGCACGCAGATCAGTCAAATTACCAGGCTCAGCATAAAAACGGGCTGAACCGCCCACACGCAGAGTCGTTTTATTCGCCAATGGCTCATCGTATTTCAATACGCAATCCGAGGAAACACGACTGGCGCAATACCCTTTCCATGCATCTGAAATATTACCCTGCGCACGTATCCACTCTACAAATACACCAGCAAATCCATCCAAGTCTCCCGCTCCAACAAACGCGACTACTGTCGGCATCGGTTCCAATGCTTGCTGTAATTGCTGCACTGCGCCCAGATTCATCTCCAAGCAAACAGGTGCGTCCGAACCAAAGGCCTCCACCAAGTCATTCAACTGCCCGCCACTTTGCTGGCTTTCGTGTGCCGCATAAACGGGCAACAAAAATAACTGATCTGCCAGAGACAAACTCTGCACAAATCCTTCTTTAAATTGTTTCGTGCGTGAATAACGATGCGGCTGAAAAACCACTATTAAACGATGGCTCGGCATCTTTGCTTTAAGACTGCTCAATAGCGCTTCAATCTCAGTTGGATGATGCGCATAGTCTTCCACCACAGTGAGATCCGTCGTTTCCAACAAATATGTCTGTCGTCGAGCCATACCCGGAAATGACTGAAAAATAGAGGCACTCGCTTCAGCACCCAGGAACTGCAAGACCGAACACGCCGCTGCCGCGTTAGCTTGGTTAAAGCATCCGTCGCGATCAGTTGAATAAGTGTGAATCGTAGCACTCCCCGTTTCGATAAAACGATCTTTCAAATCACCCTTAAGTGGAAGCAATACCTGCGACTTGGTCCGCACAATTAATTGCCTAAAAGCCTCATCGATCATCGCCTCATTCGAGTAGCGATCCGCATGGTCCCAATCCACATTCAACAGCAGTGTGACTTCCGGTGAAAAATGATCGATCGTGCCATCACTCTCATCCACTTCAGCGATCAGCCATGGGCTGTCAGACACTTGATATGGTGGCTCAGCAGGATCATTAAAAAGACCTCCAAGTATATAATTCGCGTCCAGTCCACATTGACGCAGACCGTATGCGATCATTCCTGAAGTGGTTGTTTTTCCGTGACTGCCGACCACAGCAATCAGCTTTTTTCCAGCAGCGACCTCAGCAAGCATTTCACCTCGGCGTAAGACCTTAAGCCCTCGCTCGCGGGCCGCTACCAAAATGGGATGATCGTGCTGAATCGCACTCGAATAGACCACCGTATCAATACCCTCTAATTGCTCTGCAAAAAAGAGGTCACGCACATCCACTCCCGCTTCCAGCAACACGCGTCGCACAGGTTCACGCAAATGATCATCAAAACCACAGATCGTGCTTCCCGACCGCGAAAGCCAACTCGCCAAGGGCGCCATGCCCATGCCCCCGACACCGATAAATAAATATGCCTGCGAGTCCTCCATTAGACTCCTTGCTCCAATCTATCGGCACGCGCCAACTGCCGTGCATGACAAAGCTCGACCAAATCATCCGCGATACACTTGCACGAATCGTATCGATCCAAGCGTTCGAGGTTGGTTTTAAATTTACTCAACAGCCAATCGTTAAAAATCAGGTCCATCACCTCTGCGGCAAGTTGATCGATGTTTGCTTGATCCAAGACCAGACCGGCGCCGTGCTGTTCATGCATCCGCGCATTTGCTTCCTGATGGTTGTCGGCTGCATACGGATATGGGATGAGGATCGAAGGCGCACGGCAGCGCACAATCTCAGCAATCGAACCCGCACCAGCACGCGACACCACTAAATCTGCCGCGGAGATCACATCGCCCATATTATCGGAAAACGGAACCAGCGTCGCGGTGACATCATCTCCGTTCCGATCGACCTCATGAATGGTGCTCTTGGTGCTTTTCCCGAGACCTGTCACGCAATACACGCTGATGCCTGCACGCGCGAGCGCTCCAAATTGTTGCGTCACCCAATCGTTTAATGCAGAGGCACCTTGACTCCCGCCGATCACGACCAACAGCTTATGCGGCACTGCAACCCCTAAACGCTTACAAGCATCTGCCTTTAGAGAATGCTTCACATCTTGCCGCACTGGATACCCCAGATAACGAGTGCTCGCCGGTTGCACGCCTTTTAAGCGAACGCCATCGGGCAGATACACACGTGCAGCGATACATTTGACCAAACGAATCGCTTTGCCAGGATGGCAATTTGCCTCATGCAAGGCCACAGGGATGCCGGCAATACGTGCGGCTGCACCTAGACCAACCGACAAAAAACCACCAAATAATAGCACTAGATCCGGGCTCTCTTCTTTTATGAATTTCCGTGAGAACAGATAGCCAGAAAACACGCCCCATATCGAAGCGAAGCGTGCCATGATACCTCCGGCAAACGCACGACCCGGTGTTTTATGAAAATTCAGGTGACTATACTTTGCGATCAGCGCGGAATCGACCTGCTTCTGGCTAATCAGTAATCGGCAGTCATGCCCCTGCGCTTGCAGCACCTCAGCTACAGCAATACCCGGAGCCAAATGCCCACCCGTGCCGCCACATGCGATGACGATCTTGCTCATAGGTCA
This sequence comes from Opitutales bacterium, assembly GCA_030729385.1. Taxonomy (GTDB): domain Bacteria; phylum Verrucomicrobiota; class Verrucomicrobiia; order Opitutales; family Coraliomargaritaceae; genus JBPOFY01. The sequence goes on from JANQXM010000001.1 coordinate 34,147, forward strand.
CGCTGCCTCCCCAGCACCGGCATTTCCCATGAACGGAAGCCATTCAATATGATCCCGATCAAAACAAACATAAATACGAGGTTGGAACCTCCGTATGAAATAAACGGCAATGACATGCCCTTCGTCGGCAAACAACCGGTGACCACACCAATATTGATCAAAGCCTGAAAGGTGACAAATAACAGTGCACCCATGACTAGCAGATATTGATACAAGTTTGGCGCACGCTTGAGCTGCAGCACGCCGATAAAAAACAAAATCATAAACAGCACCACGACACCTGCGGTGAACTGTAAGCCCAGTTCCTCGCCGACGATAGCAAAGATGAAATCCGTATGTGCTTCAGGTAGGAATGACATTTGTTGACGCCCCGAACCGAGCCCCACCCCATGCAGTCCACCGGCACCGAAGGCCAGCATCCCCTGCCAGAGCTGATAAGAGCTATCACTGCGATTGCCTTCTACATCGAGGAAAGAAGTGATGCGCTTGAGTCGAATCGGATCGTGATAGACGGCGACTGAGAAGATCAGCAGCGCAGAAATCGCAGTGGGTATCAAAAACTTAAGCCGCACACCGGCGAGGAAAAGCATTGTGCCACCGACCAAACCGCAAAGGAAGGAGGTTCCGAAATCAGGCTCTACGATGATAAGGGCACAGAAGACCGCGAGCATCCCGCAAGGCACTAGGTAGCCGCGCAGAATGTCGTCCAAAAATCGGCGATTCATCGCCAGATAATGAGCCATGACAAACAGTAAGCCTAATTTTCCGATCTCAGACACTTGTAGCCGCATCGGTCCGAAATCCATCCAACGCTGAGCACCATTCACGCGCACGCCCAGCCCGGGGACGAGCACCAGCACGAGCATTAAGATGGAGCCTCCCGCGAGGATGAAGGCGTAAGGCCGCAAGGCTTCCAGATTCACGATCATCGCAATTGCACCTGCCATGGTAGCGATGACTAACCAAATCGCTTGCTTGCGTAAGAGCACCGTCGGGTCGTCGTGAATAGCGCGCGACGCACTAAACAGAATGACGAGCCCGAGAAATGTCAGTGAGATGACGATGAGACTCATGAACACTCCCGCAGGCGGAATCCGCCAAGAGGATTTTCGCGAGACCATGCGGGTGCTCATTCTATGTCGCTATCGTAATGGGGATCAATCAAAGGCGAGGTATTACTCTTCCATACGGATGACTGGAATCTCTACAGCATTTTCAAACATGCTCTCATCATTGATCGTGACGACATCGTCCTCAAGCAAAGGATCAGCTTCGATCACACGGATTTCAATTGGACCATTGTTGGCTGGAGGCACGTATGTGGTCGTGAGGGAAGTGGTAGCTGGCTTTGGTGCGACTACTGTTTCTGTCTTGGTGTCGACATTCGCGGCACTACCTGAGGTGCTTACCTTTAAGGTCTGCCCAATTTGCAAAGTGCGTGGGTCGGTAATGCCATTGAGTGCCAACAGCTCTCCGGATGTCATGCCATACTTACGGGCAATCGTCGCGGGGTATTCGCCGGCTTTCACTGTATGTGTGCGGGCTGAACCAAAGTTCGTTGGTGCGGAATAAGTAGAGACCGCCGATACTGTGTTAACTGGAGCAGGTGCAACGCTACCTGTGCTTCCAGAAACAGGGATGACCAATGTCTCGCCCACTCGGATCATATCGGATGTTTTGCCGTTGGCTGCCTTGATCGCCCGCACGGTCGTATCGTGCTGTTTGGCAATCTTCGAGAGTGTGTCACCACCTTTGACCTTATATTGAACCGAACCGGTATTGAAGGATGTTGGCTGGTATGCGTCTGCATTGACCGTGTTGACCATAGCCGTGCCACCTTCAACTGGGATTTGAATTTGCTGACCAATCTTCAAAACTGAGTTCTTATTCAAACCATTTGCGGCATAGAGCTCATTCAGTGAAACACTGTAGCGCTTGGAGATGCCCCAAAGACTATCACCCTTATTGACTGTGCAGGTTTCGAAAGAAGAACCCGCAACATTGACAGTTGAGCCCTGCTGAACGATTGGATCCAATGGAGCCACGTCATTGAACTCATTGAACTCACCGCTGGAGTCTGGAGCAAAAGAGCCGCTATCCATGCCTGCGTTGAAAGCGGCATCTAAAGTCGATCCACTGTCCGTGCGTGTGGCTTCAATCAAGCCATCCGGTGTGCGACTCGCGCCCTCCACATTGGTGCGGATGGTGCGATCTTGTTGATATGTTTGCGTGGGCGGCTGTGTCGTCCGGCAACCGGGCTGCACAATAAGAACGGTGATAACACCGAGGTGGAGACAGAGGACAAATCCAAAGATTTTTGAAGCTTTCATAGTAAGATTTTGTAAATGGTTCAGGCTGGATGTAGATTAGACGGTTGCTTGGGCACCGTTCAAACTTAAAACAGTATCAATAAAGCATTTTCCGCGCTCTTCATAGGAGGAAAATTGATCAAAACTGGAAAAACCGGGACTTAAGAGAACATTTGCAGAGATATCGTCTACCGCGCCCTTCGAAGCAGCCAGCACCGCATCCTCAAATCGATCGCAAACGACCACCTTTTTCAGCCATTTCTCAAGCTCGGCAGCGAGACGGCGACCGACTTCACCATATACATACGCAGCCGTGATGTGGGAGGACATTTCCTTGGCGAATAATTCAACATCGCCGCCTTTGACTCGCCCCCCACCTATCCAATGGATCGGGGCTGGCACCGCGTTGATCGCCGCTAAGGTAGCGTGGAAATTTGTGGCCTTTGAATCATTCCAAAAATTAACCCCATTCCATGTCGCCTCGCGCTTCAATCTGTGCGCCGACAATTCAAAGTTGTTCGCGGTCTCGATCAGTGCCTCAATCGGCAAATCGAGTAACCACCAAAGCTCCGCAGCTAAACAAATATTCTCAGTTTGCGGAAATCCCTTAAACGGCGAGCTTGGCTTTAATTGCTGTATCAACGACGGGTCTTCATAGGCGACAGAGCACGCATTGAAGTCCGTGTTCATTAGATTCATCCAGTAACTGACTTGCGGGCTCAGCACACAAACAGCATCGGGCGCCAAACAGTCAAAGAGCCGTGCTTTGGCATAAAAATAATCGGACATGGATTCGTAACGATCCAAATGATCTTCGGCAAAGTTCGTCCAAAGCAGTGCATCCAATTCCAAGCCAAACGGCATCTCTGCTTGGAAAGAGCTGATCTCGCAAACCGCATAAGACTTGGGAGTATTCTCATCGGAGAGCACCGCATCACTGAGTGGATAACCGATGTTTCCCGTTGCTACCGCTTGATGCCCCGCGGCCTGCAACGATTGCGTCAAAAATTTCGTAAGCGTGCTCTTACCGTTGGTGCCGGTCACTGCGATGATTTTGCCCTTCCAGTGACGAGCCGCAAAACCGAGCTCTCCAAAGCATGCCTTATCGGATTTGACCGCAATTTGCCGCCACGGGTGCTCTAAGCCAAATCCAGGGCTGACGACGACAGTATCAAAGGTCTCTAATTGACTAGCAGTAAACACATCGCTGTCACCGCGCCCATCCTGATCAAACAAGCTCACCTCATGGCCCAAGGATGCAGCCAAACGGCGAGCCGCTTGACCACTGATTCCTGCACCGAGGATGGCGATTTTTTTAGACATTTAAGAAGAACGAGGAATAAAAATTAACGAAGTTTCAAAGTCGCAAGACCAGCCATAGCAAAAATCAAGGAAAGTATCCAGAAGCGAATAACGACTTTATTCTCATGCCAGCCCTTAAGCTCAAAATGGTGATGGATCGGAGACATGCGAAAAATACGCTTTTTCCGCAGCTTAAAAGAGCCGACTTGTAAAATAACGGACATCGCTTCCATCACAAAAATACCACCGACAATGACTAAAGTCAGCGGTTGATGCACCATAAAGGCGATCATTCCGATCAAACCACCAAGCGCTAATGAACCCGTATCTCCCATAAAGACTTCAGCCGGATGTGAGTTATACCAAAGAAATGCCAGACTCGCGCCCAATAAAGCCGAACATACCACAGCCAACTCCCCTGCCCCGGGAATGAAACTGATGAACAAATAGTCCGAGATAATCGCATTACCCGCAGCATATGCCATAATTGCGTAAGCCAGCGCAACCGTCACCGTGCAACCAATGGCCAAACCATCGACGCCATCCGTGAGGTTGATCGCATTACTCGAACCTGCCAAAATCAGAAAGAGAAACGGCACCAAAAAGAAGAGCGGCATCTTCAGCCAAAGCACCTCCTTATAAAAGGGCACCCATAACTCACGCATGCGCTCAGCAGACTCTGGAGCACTGAGCAACAAAAGGAGCGCCAATCCGGTCAACGCAGCTTGGCCGACCAACTTCCATCGACCGGGAAGCCCCTTACTATTCGCTTTGGAGACCTTCAGATAATCATCCAAGAAACCAATCACTGTAAGTCCGAGATAAACCAATAAAGCGGTATACACATACACATTGGGGCGCGCCCAGAGCACCGAACTAACGACGATCGAAACACAGATCATCAGCCCGCCCATAGTTGGCGTCTGCGCTTTAGTGGCATGTAAATCAGCCAACTCGCCGACTTCGTCTTTACCTCGCAAAGACTGCTTGGCACGCAACTCCCGAAGTTTGGCAAAGATCCAAGGACCCACCAAAAAACCAACCCCCAACGCAGTCACCCCCGCAAATGCAGCGCGCAAGGTGAGATAACGAAAAAGACGAAGCGGGCCAAAGTAGGCTTCAAAATCGGCGAGATAACTGAGCATGGTAAGCGTTTAAAAAATGATGAATAAAGTGTTCCCTATGGAAGTAGTTTTTCGAGTTGGTAGCTACGACTCCCTTTGAGAAAAAGCGCACCGTGAAATTCAGCAATGTCCGATTTCACTTTTTCGATAGATTCGCTGGTATGAAGCTGGTCCGAGGGATTCCCCGACCGTTTCGCACCTGCTTGATACGCTTCAACCAGCTCGCTCGGTCCGACGAAGTAAGCCCGATCCTCCGGACGCAACTGAAGTTGAGCACCGATCAATGCATGTTGTTCAGGTGCAGTCGCGCCGAGCTCATTCATCGCGCCCAGAATATAGGTCCGAGGTTGCTTAGGGTCCATGACATGGATAAATGCAGACAAGGCGTCCGCCATCGAAGTCGGATTGGCATTGTAACAATCAACGTAGAAGGTCTGCGAACCCACTACTTGAATACTCCCGCGTGTGCCCGCTGCCTGCCAAAGCCTCATACGCTCTTGCAGCACCGTCATCTCGACCCCGTGTTGACGAGCGGTCACAATCGCTAGCGCCGCATTGGTCGCGATACCACGACTCGGTGTGGCAATGGTAAATTCGAAAGCATCCAGAGAGAGTTGATGCGCGGCACCTCCTTCAATCGACGACAAACGATAAGGCACCAACTGTCGCACAGGCACATCCGGTGATGCTTCTTCTTCCGAATGCACAACAATCGCACGATCAGCCATCGCTCTAAATGCAGGGAACTGCAAAAGGCTCGCGGGGATCACAACTGGCGACCCCTCGACGGCTACTGCCGCTAGGCGTGCTTTTTCTTCTGCCACCTTCTCAATAGAACCCAACAATTCCAAATGCGCATGTCCCACGTTGGTGATAATTGTCATGTCGGCACATATCATAGCGCCGAGTTGCTGCATCTCACCGGGCTGGTTGATCCCCGCTTCAATGACGGCAAAATCATGTTGAGTCGAATCCAGCCCGAAGAGGGTCATGGGCACACCGATCAAATTATTCCAATTGCCCGCAGTGGCATGTGTGCGCGTTTCACCGAGCAAGATACGTAGCATTTCCTTCGTCGAAGTCTTGCCGCAACTACCGGTGATCCCGACCACCGGCGAAGCGAACTTCGAACGAACGAATGCCCCCAAGGCACCGAGCGCTCGCAATGAGTCGGTCACGACAAGTTGCGGTATGTTCACATCGACTGGTCGTTCCACCAGTGCCATCACTGCGCCACCGACCTGAGCTTGTTGCACGAAGTCATGCCCATCGCGCGCGCCTCCACTTAAAGCGACAAAGCACTCCCCTAGCTGAACCTGTCGCGCATCGAAACAAAAACGTTCAATCTGCTGCTCCGGCATGCCACCATGCCACTTTCCATCTGTAATCGTAACGAGCTCTTCTGTAGATATACCGCGCATCGTTCTGATAGAATCCTATACGCTAAAATCTTTCAACAGAATCAACTCGCGAGCGATTTGACGGTCATCAAAAGGTGTGACGGATCCGTCAAACTCTTGATAGGTCTCATGACCTTTGCCTGCAATCAAGACGCAGTCGCCTGGCTGCGCAGCATCCAGTGCCAGCGAGATCGCACGCTTACGATCATTAATAAATACTGCGCGCTCAGACCCCTTAGCCGCTTTCATGTCTTCAAAAATCTGCTCGATCGATTCAGAGCGCGGATTATCGGAAGTGACAAATACCTGATCGGTCCCCTCCAAAGCGGCTTCCAACATGGGCGCCCGCTTGCTGCGATCACGATCACCACCACAGCCAAACACGACGATCAATTTACCTTCAGTGATTTCAGACAGCATTTCACAGGCATGCTTAATAGCATCATCCGTATGTGCGTAATCGACTAATACATTGAAAGGCTGATCGGCGTGCACGGATTCCATACGACCGGGCACACCGGGAAAGGTTTTCAACTGCAATAACAGCTCTGTAATCTCATAGCCTTTCGCACGCCCTATCGCGAGTGCAGCCAAAAGATTACTCACATTGTATCGTCCCAATAGAGGCGAAACAACAGTCGCCTCACCTTCGGGCCACGACAAATCGAATTCGGTGCGGTCAGCATATAGTTTTACATGACTCGCACGAATCATGGCGTTCTCTGCCAGACCAAAAGTAACCACAGGCAAACCACCGGGTAGCTCCGAATGCAACCGCTGACCATAAGGGCAATCAATATTGATCACACCAGCTTTGGGCATATTACCGATTTCTCCGGTAAAGAGCTGTTTTTTGACCGAATAGTAAGTCTCCATCGATTTGTGATAATCGATATGGTCGCGGGTTAAGTTGAGAAATGCTGCAATATCCACATCAAGTCCGTAGACACGGCTCTGGTCGACACCATGAGAACTGATTTCCATCACTGCCTCTTCACAGCCGTTGGTGACCATCTGACTGAGCAATGCATAAACATCGACTGATTCAGGTGTCGTGCGAAACGACGGCAATGTGCGCTTACCGAGGTCATAGCGAATAGTGCCGAGCAACCCAACCTTGTCACTGCCGCCAATCAAATGCTGTGTGAGCATTGAAACCGTGGTCTTACCATTTGTCCCGGTGATCCCAGCGATACGTAGTTTCTCATCCGGACGGTCATAGAACGCGCGAGAAATAATCGCCAGTGTCTTGCGCACATCCTTCACCTGAATGTAATCGATCGGAAAGAAATTCCCAAGGTCATGCTCAGTAATAATCGCCACGGCGCCACGGTCTACCGCTTCTTCAACGTAGTGATTACCATCCGTGCGCAATCCACCAATCGCAAAAAACAAAGCACCGGGCACAACCCTACGACTATCCGTAATCAAGCAAGTCACCGTCGGATCGTGGCGCTCTTTACGGCTGACGACGTCGACACCTTCGATGAGTTGCTTCAACGTAGGATTCATCGACATACGGTTCGTAGTGTTTGCAGAAGAGGCGCGCGAGTAGGATTGGCGTGAGCTGGCAGCGGAAAGTAATGTGCTAATTTGAAAGTCGGCTAGTCCGATCATAAATAGAGTTTTCTAAAGCGAGGAAGGAGGCATCCCTTTTCGATGAACGAATGCCCAAATAAGCGATACAAGCTTCCGCAATATTGCGGAAGGCTGGCGCGGAAACGGAACCCCCATAACCGATACCATTAAACTTCGGTTCATCCACCACTACGGTGATGACCAAGGCCGGGTTATCAGCTGGGAAGAATCCACTAAAGGAAGCAACGTGATGCTGGCTGGAGTATTCGCCATTCACGATTTTTTGGGTGGTGCCTGTCTTACCGGCTACCATGTAGTTTTCGATCGCGGCTTTACGCGCAGTGCCTTCTGTGCCGACAACGTCTGCCAACATCTGACACATCGTCTCAGCCACTTCAGTTGAAATCACACGACGCTTCGCCTTCGGGCTGAAACGGATTACATCGTTACCATAAGCATCAAATACACGCTTCGTGAGCAAAGGCTCCATCAACACACCCTTATTCGCAATCACTGACATCGCACTGTGCACTTGCATCGGCGTTGCGCTCACTGCGTGCCCCATCGGTAGGCGTGTGATCGTGAGACCATCCCAGTTCTTCACTTCATGGAGTGTGCCAGAAACTTCACCACCGAGGTCGCAACCTGTCGTTTCACCAAATCCAAAAGCAGCGGCGTAATTATACAGGCGGTTTTCCCCCAGCATCATACCAAGGTGCGCCGCACCGCGATTGCTTGATTTCACCACGATGTCATGCATCGAGAGTGTATCATACACATGGTGATCACCTGGCAGCTTCAAGGTGCGACCTTTATAGCTCACTTTTGAAACACCGGTTTGGAACATGTCTTCAGGTCGAACTATCCCCTCGTTCAATGCTCCAGCAGCCGAAACGATCTTAAAGGTAGAACCAGGCTCAAACACATCGGTCAGGGCACGATTGCGCTGCCACTTGATCGGATATTTTTCAGTGTTATAAAATTCGTTCGGATCGTAGGTCGGATAGTTTGCCATCGCGAGCACCGCTCCAGTGGATGGCTCACTCACGATAATACTGATACCATTAGGATTATATTGCTCTGCGACTTTACGGATTTCCGCTTCAACAATGTGTTGCACCATCTGATCGATGCTGAGCTGCACGCTCAGACCATCTGTGGGATCGACTTCTCGTTCACGAAATTCTGCAAGTTCACGACGTTTGCCATCGCGCTCGGTTTCGCGCCAACCGTCCTGGCCGCGCAAATAGTAATCAAAGAAACGCTCGATGCCGGTAACAGGTGTTTCCTCCTTATTGACATAGCCCAACACATGGGCAGCTAACTGACCGGAAGGATACGCACGGGTGAAGTTACTATTTCCATACACACCCTTGATGCCCAAGCCCTTGACCGCATCATGTGTCGCTTCATCAACACCCTTGGCGAGGGCTGTCCAACGGATTAAACGCACTTCTTTCGAATGCTCCCCACCCTTTCCAGTCTTGGTATCAATCGCAGTTTCGATATCAGCCAATGGCTGTCCAAGTAGTTTTGCCAAGTCATCTAGTTTCACGCGGTCCTCTTCACGAAATGACTGCGGATCGACGCCGATATCATATGCCGTGCGTGTCGTCGCGAGTAAGTTGCCACGTGAATCCACAATACTGCCACGCCGTGCTTCGACCACGTTGACCATCTTTCGATTGGTCATAACATGCTCCATCAACGCCTCCTGCTCCCACACGTGCAAGTAGAACAAACGCCCAAGTAGCACGCAGAACGCAAATGCTACGGCGCACGACACTAGTGACGCACGATAACTGGAGACGAAGGCTTTACTCATTTAAAATTATTAGGCTACTTGATTTTTCTTAGCGTTTTTATAGCGTAAAGCTAATAGACGAAGCGTGCGATCTGACGGGCGCAGCGGCTCTGCGGAAGGTGGCCAAGCACAGAACGAAGGCTCTGCTTCGAGTGCAGCATGCTCCACCACACGCGCGATTCCCCCACTCACGCCCAGGTCGAGCGTGTCTTTGTGTTGTCGACAACGAAAGTAACTAGATGTGATGTGCATGGCAGTCGGGGGTTAATAGAATTATCGTGAGGTGTTGATATCGAGCAGTGCTAAGTCCATGGACACTTCGTATGGAGCAGAGAGCGCATACGCACGACCAGTCGCTACGTTATGCTCATTCACCCATACGATTTGATTATCCATCGAAGGACGTAAAACACCGGCTACTTTACCTTGCAGCACTACAGGCTGATGCATGGTCGCAATGCGCTCATCGAGGTAACGCAGCTTGCGAACTGTCTCTGCAAGCATTGCCTCATTCTCTTTGCTGTTTTGCGCAGTGCGCGAGATTTGCTGCTGCATCCATACAATCGTGAAAGCGCTGATCACTGTTATGGCGATCATCGCAACAACGAGCAGATAGATACGTTGGCGACCCTGGGAGGATATTGTGTTCATTGTAGTCAGTAGTTTGTTTATTAAAGTTTGCGGATCGCACGGAGACGGGAGCTACGGCTGCGGGGATTGGTTTTAATTTCTTCTTCGGTCGGCGCGATTGGGCGGGTCGAAATCATTTTGGCGGATTCTACGCGCTCGTCTTGTGTGCGATAGTCGCCGGAGTGCTCCGGGCGTCCCGCCATCTTGCGGCAAAAGCGTTTAACGATACGGTCTTCTAGGGAATGAAAGCTGATCGCAGCCAAGACCCCTCCGGGTAAGAGGCGATCGAACGCAGCCGGTAGGCCACGCTCGATAGCGCTCAACTCATCGTTAACCTCAACCCTAATACCCTGAAATGTGCGTGTCGCCGGATGCACGGCTTTGCGGCCACGTGGTGTCGGTCCGACTGCGTCGCTGACCAATGCCGCTAAAGAATGTGTGCGCTGCAATTGCCTGGTTCCGCGAGCCTTCACGATCGACTCAACCACTCGGCGCCAGCGCTTCTCTTCGCCATAATTGCGAACGGCGCGAATTAAAGATTCCTCATCCGCGGTTTCCAAAAAATCGGCTGCACTGATACCAGTGTCTGGATTCATCCGCATGTCTGTGGGTGCATCTATGCGAAAGGAAAAGCCACGCTCTGCTGTATCGAGCTGAAAAGAAGAAAGACCAAAATCAAACAAGATGCCGTCAAAACCAGTCTCATCCAAATCCGCGAGATCACCAAAGTTGATCTGATGAATACGGAAACGATCACCAAACTCAGCCTTCAAAACCTTAGAGCGTTCGATCGCTGCAGGGTCGCGATCCAGTGCCACGACCGTCACGCCTTCAGCCGCTTCAAGCATCGCTCGGGTGTGACCACCCCCACCAAATGTGCCATCGAGTAACTTCGCACCTGCACGCGGAGCCATCAATTCCAGTGTCTCGGCGAGCAAGACTGGAACGTGGCCACTTGAAGCAGCAGGATTTAAAGTATCATCGATCGAAGATAACATTGAGGCAGTTCTGTAGAAAAGTAGGTTTACGGTTTTGCCGGTGCAGCGCTTGCTCACGGCGCTGTAACGCGTTGCGAACTGAATCGGTGGAGTAAGAAGGGCTGCGTGGCGGAGAGAGAAAGGTCCAAGAGGTGCGTCGCTCACGGCTAGGATGCGTGAGGTAACCGGATGTGCGGAAATTTTCGCGGGCGATTTTTTCAAGAACTCTGGACATAATGATCAGTGGTTATTGTTAGAGGCCGAAGCGCTTGAAGACGGCAGCTTGTGCAGCCGGTTCAACCGGTGCCTGCGCTTCAATCGCGTTATAGATTTCTTCACTATAGATACTGAAAGTAGAAAGCTTCCCCAGGAGCACTGCCCCCTTCTCGACCTTCGCATGCTTGATCAACTTATCGTTCAAGTTGATGCGACCCTGCTTATCGCAAGCAAAGCTGTGCGCCATCGACATGAGATCCTCGATCGCCTTCTGGCCTTCCACATCACCCAAACTGATTTGCGAAATACGCTCTTCCAACTGAGCGATCATCTTGGGCGGATAAACCGTCACATAACCGCTGGGATTCGGAAGTGCCAAAAATGAGTTATCCGCCGAATTCACCTCCGGGCGCCACTGCGACGGGATCGTCAGACGACCTTTGTCGTCCAAATTGTGGTGGTGAGTCCCCACAAATAATCCTGTTTTGAGTAGTGCCATACGAAGTCAGTTTAAACCATTTTGCACCATATCGCCCCATTTCGCTCCACCCGTCAAGGGTAAATAAGCACATAATCTTTGTGAAAAACTTGTGGATAAGCGGTTTAAGTAACTTTTTGTTAGCTACTTGAGTGGGTTATTCACAGCCCGACAAACCACGAATTAAATCCAAGATCCGCCCCCACTTCGCCCCATTCGCTCAAAAAATCGTGCGAAAATCGATTTTGCGCACGAAAAAGTCGTATAGCACCGTGAGACAGACATTCCTGTCTGTCATTCCCGACTAGAGGTAGCGGCGGTCGCGGTGTCTCGGCATAGCCATCGGCGACGACGGATCCCTGACCGCCATTCGTCAGATCAGGTCGTATCCGATGGCGCTTCCCCTCGATACACTCAGGGCAGACGGGACAAGCGCCGCGACCCAAACAAAACTCATCCCCAAAAGAAATCATTTTGCCCTCAATTATTTTGCCTAAAACCACGAATGATCAACTCCTCCGCGCCTTTGTGTTTCTGAGTGAGCCATCTATACGCATGCTTAACCTCGGATGGACACAGATAAACACGGATGCTAGGAACTTCGCATTTGCCGGAATCCAAGAATGACGTTTTTCAGCGATATAGACTCTTCCTAAAAGCGTGACAAACTCTCTGACCTAGACTTTAAAGGCAATGAACGCTGCGCAACTAATCGAACATGAACCCAGCCCACTCCATTATCACGCAAACCCAACCCGTGATATGCGTTGTTCAAGGACGCAGATAACGCTGATATACAGAAGAGTGAACCCAGATTTCTAACCGCTTAATCACGCTTAATGAACGCTTAACCAGCACGACGAAAGAGATCTCATTTTAAGCGTAAATTAAGCGAAGTTAAGCGGATCCAGCTCCGCTGGCCTCTGGGAATATTTAAATTGAAGGAATCCACGTTCTAACCAGTCTGAACGAATCTAAAAAGTCCCACTGAAATGAACCTTAACCCCATCGAATCGTCGAACCTCATTGCACTCCCCTATGGTATATTCAGGCGCGGTGATCAACTCCGTTCCGGCTCCGCCTCCACTCCGTGAGCACGATCTACGACGAGAAAGAAAAATACAATTTCCACAACCGCTCCGCTAGAGGGTGGAGGGTTGGAAAAAGAAGCATACTTCAGTCAGACTCACCTCGCAAATCCTCGCCCATCGGGCTCTCTAGCGCAGCGGTTGTGAAGAAAAAATCTAATCCGAAATCGGCTCGAAGATGACTGCCTTCAAGTTGAAGAGTGCCTTCCCCTGCTGCTTCCCAAACCCGACGGTCGCATTTGCTGTGCCGACTTGATTGAGCTTGATCGTTCCAGCTTCTAATAATTGGAAATCCTCCCAATCCTTAGTGGGTTGCACTTGAGCAGAGAGTGACTGACCACCAACCCGGAGCAGCACATCGCTGCCACCATAGCCCTTCGCGCAGGAATAGAGATACTTGACGGCGTAGGTGCCGGGAGCCGGCACGTTGAGCGTCCATGAGGCAGTCTCTTTCGAATCTGTCCAAAAACCGATGTAGCTGTCCGCTTGCATCCGAATCGTCGACCCATGAAGTTTCGCGTTCGTTGCTTGGAGCATGAGTTCGTCTCCCTT
>JANQXM010000002.1 GCA_030729385.1 Opitutales bacterium
TATCCCGTCGTAATTTCCTTAAATTGTCCGTCGGTTCGGCGGCTCTCGCCGGCAGTCCTGCTGCATACGCCAAAGCGGCAGAGTCCGTTGTCATCCCTAAAAGAAAATTCGGTCGTCATGATGACATGCTCAGTGTCATGGGCATCGGGGGGCACACGCTTTACATGGCGGGATCGCAGAAAGAGGCGAGTAACATTGCTGCCCGCGCAATCGACCTAGGCGTCAATGTGTTTGATAATGCATGGGATTACCACGATGGGGAGGCTGAGGAATACATGGGTGTCGCACTCGAAGGTAAGCGGGACAAAGTTTTCCTTTGGACGAAGTTTTGTAACTATCACATCGGTCCGGCAGCAAACGTATATACGCCCGACGTTAAAGGTGCGATGGCGATGCTGGAGGATTCATTACGTCGATTAAAGACAGATCACTTAGACCTTTGGATGATGCATCAGGTTTCGGATGATGATGTGAAAGATGCTTACCGCGAACAGGGTGCGATCGAAGCGATTGAGCTAGCGAAGAAACAAGGGAAAATACGTTATGCTGGTTTTACCGGACATACAGATCCGAAGATTCACCGTGGCATGATTGATGGCGGTTACGAGTGGGATGCTTTATTGATGCCTGTATCTGCAGTTGGCGCCCTGGGCTCGAGGAGTTTTGAAGAGGAAATCTTCCCGCTTTGCGAAGAGAAGAATATCGCAGTTCTTGGTATGAAGGGCTTCGGCGGCAGCCGTCGTAATCAATTACATGATAAGACGACTGCGGAATCTGTTTTGAAGTATGCATTGAGTTACAAACAGCTCTGCACGCATCTCATTGGCATCGATAAGATGGAGTATTTGGATCAAGCTGTGGCAGCCACTGTGACGAAGCCTTTCACTACGGATGAGCGAGAAGCTTATGCTTCCCTGTTTGATTTTGCTCCAGGCACGGAAGAATATGCCGCGCAATTTCACGGCGAAAAACTCTACGAAGCAGGAAGTTGCTGCCTACGTCGTGATAAAGAAAACGCGTAAGCGAGAGCCAGTAATTCGGTTCGCGGATTGGTAGCGGCGGTCGTCCCTGACCGCCATTGGATACGGTCTGATGCTGACGTATGGCGCTTAGGGACAAGCGCCGCGACCCCGTTTATCCAATGCCGATTTTATAGTCGGTTGATTCGGTTCGCGGCAAAGCCTGCGCCGAATCCGTTGTCGATATTCACCACTGTGACGCCGCTGGCGCATGTGTTGAGCATGCCAAGTAGGGCGGAGAGTCCTCCAAAGTTTGCTCCATAGCCGACACTAGTCGGCACGGCAATCACGGGTGCCTTCACTAAGCCGCCGACGACACTTGGGAGCGCGCCTTCCATGCCTGCGACGACCACCACGACGCGGCATTCATTGATCACATCTAGGCTCGCGAGTAGGCGATGCAATCCAGCCACGCCGGCATCGTAAACACGTTCGACAGTATTGCCGTAAAACTCCGCAGTGAGCGCGGCTTCTTCCGCGACTGGCAGGTCGGAGGTGCCGGCGCAAACGATGGCAATTTTAGATTTTGTTTTTTCGGCGGGGACTGCTTCTAGGGAAAGCAGTTTAGGCAATGCCTCGTAGGTGGAGTTTGGGAATCTTTGTTGCACCGCAGTCGCTGCTTCTGCGCTGATGCGGGTGACTAGTATATTTTGATTTCGAGCAGAGAGACTCTGCATGATATCGATGATTTGATCGGGTGTCTTCCCTTGGCCAAAAATGACTTCAGCCGCGCCGTTACGCTCTGCGCGATTCAGATCTACTCGGCTGTGACCGAGGTCGTCGAAACCTTGTAGTTGGGTGATTGCGGCCTCGAGATCGAGTTCACCGCTTTGTAGGCTTTCTAGGATTTTACGAGTGTTCATGGTGTTGGCTAGAGCAGTTTGGTGAGTTCGGCTTCGACCCAATCGAGTGATTGGTTTTCGGCGGCAGCTATTCGAGCGCAGTCATCGTATTCAAATTTGTGGCGCGTTAGCGCATTGTGATCGCTGGCTTGTTTGACTCGAACAGGACCCCACGGAGTGTCGAGCACGCGTGTCTCGCGTGTGAGTTTTGAGCGCTGCCAAGTTTTGCGGCGAACGCCGAGCGTGCGGCTGTATTTGAAGAAAGTGGCTTCGATCGCAGCGACTAAGTTGGACGGAGCGAGCGCATGCACGACGCAACCTAGGCGTCCTTTCTTGAAAGTGGCGGGTGTTTGCCAGACATCTAAGGCTCCGGCGGTAAGCACTTGCTCGCACAGGTAGCTGATAGCTTCGGCAGACATGTCGTCAATGTTAGTGGCGAGCTCGACCACTTCATCCTGCTCGTAGGCTTTGCTCGCGATGGATTCATCGATTAGGCTGACGTAAACTGCATTTGCGATGTTTGGATCGTCACGTTGACCAATGCCAATACCGGTCTTGATTTGTGGGCCGCAGGTTTTGCCGCCGAATTCAGCGCCTTTGCCGACGAGTAGTGAGGCTCCGGTTGGAGTGGTCGTCTCCTTATTGGTGGCGCCGGACGTAAAGGGTTTGCCTTGCAGTAATCGAGCAGTCGCAGGCGCTGGCACGGGCATGATGCCGTGTGCACATTTCACCGTGCCGCCGCCGACCTCGAGGGTGGAGCAAACGACGCGGTCGACGTCGAGCAGGTCCCAGCAAATGGCCGCGCCGACCATGTCGATGATAGAGTCGATAGCGCCGACTTCGTGGAAGTGGACTTCGTCTGGATCGATGCCGTGCACGGCTCCTTCGGCTTCTGCCAGTGCGCGGAAGCAAGCAATGGAGTCGGCTTTGACACGATTAGACAGTTTGCTGCCTTCGATTGCCTCGCGGATTTCGCGAAAGCCACGGTGTTCGTGGTGCGCGTGGCTATGACCGTGTGATTGCGTATGCGTCATCACATTAGAGTGTGCTTGCTCAGGGCTCTGCTGTAGAATGACGTCGCAACGCGTGCCCGTGATGCCTTGCCGTATATCGTTCTCGAAGTGGAGTGACCAACCCTTGTAGGGGAGCTTCCGGAGTTCCGCTTCGATGGCTGCTGGTTCGAGACCGAGAGCAACCATCGCACCGAGGTTCATATCGCCGGAAAGACCGGCGGGGCATTGGTAAAGTAATGTCGACATGGCTGTTATTTAGATAGCGATCGTTTTGCTTTGTGCAAGTTGACAGCGCTTTATTGGGGTGCAAGATACTGCTCTATGGAGTCACTACAAAAGCTAGAAGATTGGTTTCGGGATTGCCCCGGTGCCTTGGTGGCTTTTTCGGGTGGGGTGGATAGTTCACTTGTTGCGTTTCTAGCGCAACATTTTCTCGGAGCTGATGCTGCGCTGGCGGTGATTTCCGCGTCGCCTAGCCTGAAGCTGTCAGACCTAGAAGAAGCGAAGCAATTTGCGCTCAATCACAATTTGCCGCTCCGTGTGATTACGACTCAAGAAATTGATAATCCGAACTACTTTTCCAACCCCTCTAATCGTTGTTATTTCTGTAAGCATACGCTTTACGATGAATTGGCGGGATTGCGCACCGAGTTTCCTGATTGGTGGGTATTGAATGGCACGAATGTCGATGACTTTGGTGATTATCGTCCCGGCTTGAAAGCGGCGGATGAGTTTCAGGTGCGATCGCCGCTAGCTGACTGCGGCATATCCAAAGAAGGTGTGCGTGAACTTGCCGAGCATTTCGCGTTGGATTGCTGGAATAAGCCTGCAAGCCCATGCTTATCGTCACGCGTTCCTTATGGTGACCGTATCACGGAGACGAAACTGCGTCAGATTGAAGATGCCGAGGCGGCGGTTAAAGCAGCAGGATTTCCGATCAACCGTGTGCGACACTTCGGTGATCGTGCCAAGGTCGAGGTGCCATCCGAAGATGTGGTCGAACTGAATCTTAAGCAAGATGCGCTAAGAGCCGCTTTAATCGAGATAGGTTTTGAAACCGTCGAGTTCGATGAAGAGGGCTTCGTTTCAGGAAAGCTCAATCGAGCGATTGGTGTGCAGGCAAACTAGTTGTTAGTGCCACTTACTCGCTTTTGCACTTCGCCTGCTTACGGCTGGTCGCAAGTTTCCATAACGCGAGTCCTGAGACAGCTGCCATTAAAGCGATGGCGATGAAATGATCTGGTTGGCTGACGACGTGTCGAACCGTATCAATGATGCTCTCAGTGTGACCTGTTGGGTGCGCACTGGCGATTTGTGTCACGCAAAAAGTGGAAGCAATCAGTGGTAGCAAATTTTTCATGGTTTTTGTATAGTTCTTCTCTCGATAGATTGCAAATCGCAAACAGCTTTCGTTCGTCACTTTTATGAATAAGCGCAACGCAGTTGGCTGCTGGTTCAGTCGCCAATGGAGCTTAGCTGCCGGGCTTGGTGGCTTCAGAGCCTTGCAGTTCGGGGGGCAGTTGGTCGGCAGGGTAGGTGGGGAAGCTGAGCTCGGCGAGACTATGGTGTGGCACGTCAAAAGTGGTTTTACCGGCACTGCGATCCACGATCACACCGACTGCCACGGGATTGGCGCCATGCGCGCGGCATTGCTCCAGCGCTTCGAGCACGCGGCCACCACGTGTGATGACGTCCTCGATGATTAAAACCTTCTCATCGGGTGCGAATTTGAAATTGCGGCGCAGCGCCAACTTGTCGTCCACCTTTTCAAGAAAAACGAAACGCAGACCCAACTGTCGTGCAACCTCTTGCCCGATCACCAGACCTCCCATGGCAGGGCCGACAACTGTGGTGGCGCCATATTCCTTCAGCATGGGCAGCATGATCTCTGCGAGGCGTGTCACCTTGTCCATGTATTGGCAGACTTGGGCGCACTGAAAGAAGTGCGCGCTATGCAGTCCAGAGCGGAGAAGGAAGTGGCCTTCTAAGAGAGCGCCGCTATCGCGAAAGATTTGGATGACTTCGTCGTTTTGCTGTGTGTCCATAGGGGCAGCATGGATGGATTGCCTAGGCTGAAAAGCTGAAAATGGTATTGTGGCCGCTTTTGTAGTTATATTGCCGTTATCATGGTTTCTGGAAAACTAGATCGTGGCATTTTGCGACTCCAACGTAGGGGCTTTGCTTGCGAAGACCGAGCAACGCCCACACGCGGGTGTCGCAAGCAACCCCCCCTACGGAATCTTTGAAGTTTAGGTTAAATTTGGCGTAAAGAGCGAGAAGCCCTTGCCACCTAAGTGTATCCCGACCTTGTATATAGCTTATGGAAAATTTACATCAGCAGTATGATGGCCTGATCTTCGACATGGATGGCACTTTGGCCGATACTATGCCGACACATTTTGAGGCGTGGTCGCGTTCGATGGCGCAGCATGGAATTGATTTCCCCGAAGATCGCTTCTATGCACTCGGCGGTGTGCCAGCGAATAAGATCATCGATATGCTCGCAAAGGAGCAGGGTAAAGTAGTCGATGCCGATGCGATCGCAGAAGCCAAAGAAGAGTTGTTCCTTCAGTTGTTGGGCGATGTGCAGCCAGTGATTCCGGTGAAGGCGATTGCGGAGTTTCACCGTGAGCATATTCCGATGGCCGTGGCTACGGGTAGTCCGAAGTGGGTGGCCGAAAAACTTTTGAAAGCCTTAGGTATTCGCGAATGGTTTGGTGCCGTCGTGGGGGGCGAGTGCGTGCCTAATCCGAAGCCTGCACCCGATGTTTACCTCAAGGCAGCCGAGTTGATTGGCGTGGATCCAAAACGTTGCCATGCTTTTGAAGATACAAAACTCGGTATGGATGCCGCGCGTAATGCGGGTATGGCTGTCGTCGATATACATACGCTGCTGTAGTGATTCTCCTTCTGAAACGCGGGCGTTAGGAGCAGTGAGGGTAGTCCAGTATGGAGCTATCTTACGACAGATGAGCTAATGGCTTGTTTGTTGATTACTGGTGACGTAGTGACTTTAAGTATATTGGATGCGTATATCTGCGTCCTGTGTATTATAGATTTTTGGAAATGAAAGGACTTAAAAATAAACTAATCATTACTGTTATATTAGTTCTGCTATTTTTTTCTAATAGCGCTAGCGCGGGAGAATGATCTCCGCGTGCTCGTCTTAGACCAAGATGGAGAACGATTGGAGGGAGCTGAAGTGTGTGCCCATATCCCGTTCGGAGGTAGTGGTTTTGTTGTGAGGGATCGAACGGACGATGAAGGTGAGGTTACTCTTTCGATTCCACCACGGAGCAGCATCAATCTTCTAAGAATCGTAAAGGATGGGTTCTATGAATCAAAATATTCGATGAGTCAGCTAAAAGGGCCAGATGCTCAATATGAAATGCAGGGTGATTATCATAAAGTCACCTTGAAGGAACGTCTTAATCCAATTCCAATGTATGCATGGAGGTCACTCAAGGTGACTATCCCCGCATTTGAAGAGGCAATTGGTTTTGACCTTTTTGAGATTGATTGGGTGGCTCCTTATGGGAAAGGGAAACATTCGGACATGACGTTTCATCTCAGTGGGTATTGGAACAGTTTTAATGATAAAGATGCCACTTTACGCCTCAGTTTTCCGAATGAAGGGGATGGAATTGTTGCTGTAGAGTATGATCAATTTTCCGATTTTAAATCTCCCTATTTCGCTCCCTCCGAAAATTACTTGAAAGAGAAAGAATGGCGGCGCGCTCAAATCAAAAATGAAGAGTATCAGCCGGGAAGTGTTGAACCGCAAATTTTGGTCATCGATGAAACTAGTAGGTATAGATGTTATGCATTTAGAATCCGAAGCGAAATTGATGAGCATGGGAATATCGAGAAAGCTTATTATGGTAAATTTTATAGAAGTATTAATTTTGACGGAGTCACTAGAGAAGAGATGTATAGCTATATCTATCTTACGTATTATCTAAATCCAACTGCCAATGACCGGAATCTGGAATTCGATCCAGGGCAAAACCTACTACAAATTAAGAATTTTGTTGAAAGGCCGCGTGAGCCATAATTTTTGGAAGTGGAGTAGAGAGATACATACGCTGCTGGATTAGTTTATCTGATTTTACGCCGTCGCGGATCAACGAAATATCATGTGCATATTAAACGCATGTGAGAGGATTGGCATGTAACCTGTTATTGTCTGAGTCGCTGCATGTGTGCGGCTTAAACATAAACTAGAAATACAATAGAAGGAGCCAAATATGAATACTGGAAATGCTGAAGCCTTTGCCAATTGGGCAGTCGAACTTTGTGATGGGGTTCTTGTGATTCAGCGATCTTTTCAGTTTCGAGGTCAAACCCGATTGGATGTTTTCAAACGTTACGTTCGTAAGTTGGAATCAACGCCGCATGTGACACTGTTCATTGAGCAAGGAGGGGAGGTGCTGAATCAACTTACGGTTCGTATCCAAGCCATTCCTGAAAGCGAAAACTTGCAGGCCGCGGGTGCTGTCGCAGCTGCCTGTGAATTTGGGTTTAACTCAGTGATTGAGACCTTCACGCAATCAGCAGCATAATTTAGCCCTCAGTGGGCTCATCAAAACCGATGTTTCGAGCATCGGTTTTTTTGTTCGAAGAACTACTGCATTAGTGGGATTTGCCACTTGCGAATTTACTTATTTAGAATAGTTCTAAATGTAGAATGGCTACAGAAGATCATCATGGGGCGGGCAAAGATTGGGCACTGGGATTGGCTGCTTTTTTGCAGGCGAATGAATCAGTCGAAGCGATGCGAGTTGATTCGGCGAATCAACGGGTCGAGATCGCGACCATGGGGCCGGTAGATATGGATGCCCTACGTGCTCGATTGGCTGAAACCATTCGATTGATTGAGGCTGGGCGCGCCGCAGAGGCGTCGGTGGGCGTCGCGATTGAAACTACTGAGGATGGTGCACTGCGATTGCAAAAGCCGACCTGCTTGACGGCACCAAGACTGTGGAGCTGGCGCGAGATGGACTGGCCCGAGATGGACGCCGATTCGGACGAAGAGGAGCATGAGGATTGGCGTGTGCTGGGAGTGCTCGCTGGTATCTGTGCCTTGCTCGGTGTCGCTGGCTGGGGGATGGATGTTGCTGGAGCGGCACCAGCATGGGTGCCGATTGCATTGTATGTTGGTGCGATGCTTGCTGGTGGTTGGGATGCCATCGGCGATGTGAAGGAGGGCCTGCCGAAAGGAGAGCTGGACATTCATTTTCTAATGTTGGCAGTCGCCGTCGGTGCGGCTTCGATTGGTGCATGGGCGGAAGGCGCCTTGTTGCTTTTTCTTTTTTCCTTTTCGGCTGCGCTAGAAGCTTTTGCGCTGCATCGCACGCGTAGTGAAATTGATAGTTTGTTTGATGCTGCGCCAAAGACAGCAACCGTGGTCGATGCGTCGGGTAATGAAAGACAAGTGTCAGTCGATTTGGTGGAGGTCGGCGACTTGGTCCGTGTCAAACCCGGTGCCTTATTCCCTGTGGATGCCGAGGTCATTGAAGGTAAAAGTGCGGCCGATGAATCGAATTTAACTGGTGAGGCCAACCCGGTTTCTAAATTACCGGGCGATGAAGTTTATAGTGGCACCATGAACCTGTGGGGCGCGGTGGATGCTCGGGTGTTGCGGCCAGCAGGCGAGAGTGCTTTGCAGAAAGTCATTCGGTTGATACGCGACGCGCAACATTTGAAAGCACCCAGTCAGCGCTTTACCGATAAGTTTGGCACCAGCTATACGATCGGGATTCTTTCGCTGACAGCGGGGATGTTTTTTGTCTGGTGGCTGGGCTTTGATATTCGTCCTTTCACCAACTCAGAAGAAGGCTTTTCTGCGTTTTATCGTGCGATGACATTGTTGGTGGTGGCGAGTCCATGTGCCTTGGTGCTTTCGATCCCGTCGGCTATTTTGGCGGCGATCGCTTGGGGTGCGCGGCATGGCATTTTATTTCGCGGGGGTGCGGCGATTGAGAAGCTCGCTGAGGTGGATTTGGTGGCCTTGGATAAGACCGGCACTCTGACCACGGGTGAAATGGAAGTGGACTCAATCGAGAGCTTTCCGCCTGGACGTGAGCAAGAGGCGGCTGAGTTGGCTTATTCGTTGGAGTCGCACGGATCGCACCCCATCGGTCGAGCGATACAAAAGTATGGTAAGTCGCAGGGTTATACGCTGCGCGAGATCGATGATTTTCAAGCCATGAGCGGGCAGGGTGTGCAGGGGCGCGATGGTGAAACCCTGTGCGTGCTCGGTCGTCGTGAGCTGTTGGAAGGGGGGCCTTTGGCGGAGTGGATAAAAGATGTGCCTGAGCCTTCGACGGAGTTTACCGAGAACTGGATTTTTAAAGACGACTTGATTGCTCGTATCTTGTTGAAGGATCAGATTCGCACGGAGTCGAAGCCGATCTTGGAGAAGCTGCGTGCGATGGGTATCCGCACAGTGATGTTGACGGGAGACCGTCGCGGTGCGGCGGAGTCGGTCGGTAATGCGATCGGGATTGATGAAGTGCGGGCGGGTTTGAAGCCGGAGGATAAGGTCTCGGCGATACAAGAGTATTCGAAATCCGGATACAAAGTGGCGATGGTCGGTGACGGTGTAAACGATGCGCCCAGTTTAGCCGCAGCTTATGTATCGGTGGCGATGGGTGCTCGGGGGAGTGATGCGGCGCTGGAGCAGAGCGAAGTCGTGCTGATGCATGACCGAATCGATAATTTCCTGGCGGCAACCGCATTGAGTAATCGCGCACGCACGATCATCCGCCAGAATTTGGCCATCGCCTTGGGCACGGTGGTGCTGATGGCGGGTGCCGCGATTCTCGGTTGGATACCGTTGAGTATCGGTGTCTTTGCCCATGAGGGCAGCACGGTGGTGGTGTGCTTGAATAGTTTACGACTATTGTTTGCTAAGAGTTAAGCTCGTTTGCATAATCCGGGTTAAGTGGGCGGGGATTGCCCGCTTGCTTTCTTTTGGCAACTGCCTCTTTATGGGCGCTCTACCGTTTTTACTCACCCCAACAGATACTACCATGGAAGTTGATCACGCTAAAGCGCATCGCAGCGCTTGTCTTCGTATAGTTTGCAGTCTTTTGATTGTTTGGTTTTCCGTCAGCTATGGCTGCGCGATACTTTTTCGCGACTGGCTGGACGCGAATGCGCCTCATGTTGGAAGTGCGCCCTTTGGTTTTTGGATGGCGCAACAAGGCGCGATCATGGTTTTCGTCGTGCTGCTGGTTGTGTATGCCGTGCTGATGAATCGGCTTGATGCGAAACACGGTTATTCAGAAGGAAAGTAAGGGCACGCATTATGACTCAAGATAATTTAAATTTCATTTTTATTGGTATTACTTTCGCGATCTACATCGGCATCGCGATTAAATCACGAGCAGGATCGACTAAGGAATATTACACTGCTGGTGGGGGCGTTTCGCCTTTTGCCAACGGTATGGCGACGGCGGCTGACTGGATGTCGGCGGCGACCTT
>JANQXM010000003.1 GCA_030729385.1 Opitutales bacterium
GGCGGCGGCAGTGACGTTTCGACCTTCGCGATCGTGGGGGATACTGCCACGGTGAGTGTCACGTCTGACATATTGGCACGGGCTAGTTCGGTGTTCAGTTTCACGCTCGGCGCGACCGGGATCGATGCGATCGATACGACAGGAAATTTGGCAGTTTCATCGGGGGCAACCCTGACAGTTGATGGCTTGTCCTACTCTGGCGGAGCAGCCACTATTCCTCTATTCACCTATGCCTCACGCACGGACGCCACGGAGTTCACGTCGGGGAGCATTTCCGGATTCGGTAGTTTAGTCGTCGATGTCGTTTACGATGCAGATAGCATCGACCTCGTGCTGACCTCGGTGAGCGGTCTTCAAATCAATTCGTTTACTGCGGACCTCTTGACGGTGGATTCCGGAGACCCGGTGACATTGAATTGGAACGTGCAGAACGAGACCAGCCTAACGTTAGACCCCGGGGCTACGGATGTATTTGGGACGTCTTCGATCATCGTGAATCCAACCACCACCACGACCTACACCCTGACGGCTGGCGATGGGAGCACCACCGTCATGGACACGATCGAAATCACGGTCACTCCCGCAGCTCCAGCGAATTCGATTAGCGTCAATTTTCACTCCGATGACACGGATGCCCTCGCAGACCATCAGTTGGAGGCGGGAGAAACTGCAGGCCTGACCCCGCTGGATGGCAGCCTTTGGAACAATATCAATGTGGGAGGCTCCACCACGAATTCTGGCGCAACGATCTTTGCCGACAACACGCCTCTGATCGATGATGTTGGAAACAGCGCCGCCGCGACAATCAGTTCGACTCTAACGGCCGGAACTTCTGGCTCTTGGTTTGTCGGTTACGCGAATTCCGTAGCGTCCGCTAAAGGAGAGTTGAGCAACGGTATTTCTGATGATAACCTCTTCAACTCGTATCTGGCGACGAATACATCAGACAATTTCAGTCTGAGCATTTCGGGTTTAGGGACTGATTTCACAACGGAAGGCTACAGTCTGATCATCTATTCGGATTCTGATCGTCGCGATACGGGTGCTGGTAGTCGCCAGAGTCTCTACACAGTTACGCCTAGCGGCGGTTCGCCCGTTACCGGATTCGTTGAAGACGACGATGGCGCAACGCCCGTAAATATTTTTGACGGAACTTACATTCTGAGCGACGGGGTCGACGATGGTGATGACTACTCAAACTATGTAATTATCAGCGGTTTGAATGCCTCGGACTTCACCATCGAGATCGACTCTCCCGATGGAGGGCGCGGTGCCATCAGTGGATTTCAGATCATTGCCGGCGACTTAGGGGTGACGCTTCCTCTGGTTGTCAATAGCTTCGTGGCGGATGATTACTATGTTCAACCAAGCGACGCTGTGATACTGAGTTGGGATGTCTCGAATGCAGAGACTCTGACTCTTGATCCTGGCAATATTGATGTGACTGGGCTGACTCAATATCAGATCAACCCGACCGTGACGGCGACCTACACCCTCACGGCTAGTAACAGCGAGGGTAGCGCGGATACAGACCTTAAGGTTTCTGTTGGACCCGAGCGCCCGAATATTCTGCTCTGTCTAGTCGATGACTGGGGGGTGATGGATACCTCCGAGCCTTTCTCTTACGACAGTTATACGGATGGATCTCCCGCGGTGGTTCGAGCATTCAATAATTTTTATCAAACTCCCAACATGGAGCAGTTAGCGGACGACGGGATGAAGTTCTCGCAGGCTTATGCGCTGCCTGTTTGTAGTCCGACTCGGACCTCGATCATGACAGGCTTCAATGGACCCCGTCATGGTGTTACGGTTCACCTTAACTTATACGGTACCTACGAAAGGCCTACTGGTTCGAATGTGTCGACCCATCGTAGTGCGAACGGTTGGCGTTACCGTGGTATGGAGGTTACGGATGTTACTTTGCCTCGATTGCTTTCCGAACAAGGCTACCGTTCGATTCATGTGGGCAAAGCTCACTTTGGGGCACGCGGTGATGTGACTGAAGATCCGCGTGCGATCGGATTCGATATCAATCTCGGCGGAAGCGGGGCGGGAGCTCCAGGTAATTACATCGGCAATCCAGACTATTCGAGTGGTAGCAATCCGGTGCCCTATATTGAGGACTACCATGGTAGCGGGAAATGGTTAACAGAGGCGCTTACGGAAGCCATGTCTGATGCCATCGGCGATGCGGTGGACGATGGTGTGCCATTTTTCGCCTACATGTCCTATTACGCAGTGCATTCGCCATTCACCACAAATCCGAACGCGACTGGAGATTACACCACCGGGTGGAGCACCAGCAGCAGCCAGCGGGAGTTCGCGACCATGGTGGAAGGTGTCGATACCTCACTCGGCCAGCTTCGGGCCTATCTGGATAGTTTGGATCCGGGCGTCGCGGAGAATACTTTGATTATCTTCACTGGAGACAACGGTAGCGACGCTCCGGCCTTGAGTAATGGTGGACAGGTGGGTGGCGACTTCAGCGACTATCCGATCCGAGGGAAGAAGGCGAATTGCTATGAAGGCGGCTACCATGTGCCTCTCTTTGTGGCTTGGGCGAAGGAGGACTCGAATAACGTTTTCCAGCAGCAGCTACCGATCATTCCAGATACCGTCGAACACGACATTGTTTCCGTGGTGGATATACCGACCACAATTCTCGCCGTGGCCGATGTGCCGCATCCCTACATGGACGGGGTAGACTTGAGCCCTTATCTGACTTCGACCCCTGGAACTCACCGCGAGCAAACACTGCTTCGACACCAACCGAATGGCCAGAACTCAAGTTTCTTCACTGCCTATCGTCGAGACGACTACAAGTTGATCTACTTTTATTACAAGAGTGCGGCGACCGCGTTCGAGCTCTACGACCTCGCCGTGGACCGGGATGAATCCGACAACCTTGCCAGCACGCATCCAGAACTGGTATTGGAAATGGCACGTGAAATGGCGTCGGCACTTGATAAAGGCTGGGGGGCATATGGCGCACTCTGGCCAACCTTCGCAATCGATCCCGCTACTGGAAATCCATTCTCAGGTGATGGAGATGAATTCCGACCTTTGAATAATGATCATTTCCTAATTGATTTCTCTGTCTATGGTTATGACCTTGTCGACAGCGATGATGACGGCCTGGAAGATGCGCTGGAGGATGCCGATGGCAACGGTTTGGTTGGCGCGAACGAAACGGATTCTGAAAATTGGGATACTGACGGTGATAAGACAGATGACTTTTCGGAGATCCGCCTGAATCTAGATCCTCTGAATAGTAATTCGTTTTTCACAACTCAGGTGACTGCCGCCAGCGCGAGCAGTATGACATTGCAATGGCCTTCAGCTTCCGGGCTTTCCTTTAACATTCTTCACAGTGACGACCTCACGATCCCAGTCGAGAATTGGCCGGTTTTGATCAATGTGCCCGCTGACGCTGTCGAGGCAACCACTAGCTATCCCATTGATATCTCTGGAGATGATGTTCAGTTCTTTTCTGTAGAGTTGTTGCCAGAGGTCCCTTAAGCACCTTAGTGTTTTTGGTCGATCAATGTCAGATACGCTTCCCATTATATTAGTCACTCCCGTCTGGAACGACTCTCGCCGTCTTGTGGTGTTTGGTTTCAGTCTGGCGGAGGCCTTGCAGCAATCTGATTTGCCAGTTCGCTGGATTGTTTCCGATGATGGCTCGAGTTTCGAGGAGAAGAAATCTTTGGAGACGCTCGTTGCTCGCTTGGCTGAAGTCTATCCGAATGTAGAGCTGATTCTTTCAGACGTTCGTTCGCGTAAGGGCGGGGCAGTCTATCGCGCTTGGGATCATTGTGAGGAAGCTCAGGTATTGGCTTTTGTGGATGCCGATGGAGCCATCAGTGCAGAGTCGATCGTTAATTTGTTACGAGTTTCTGCCGCTGAGTCTTCCGAGACAGCTGTTATCGGGGTTCGGTCAAATAGCTCAGGGCTGCCTATTCGTCGTAGCTTTGGCAGGACTGTATCATTCAACCTTTTTCGGATGATAGTGAGCCTTCTTTTAGGGGTGCGTTTTCAAGACACTCAGTGTGGTGCCAAGATTATACCCGCAAAAGCTTATCGTGAAATCCGCGGCGGATTGCTAGAGCATGGTTTTATTTTCGATGTCGAATTACTCGTTGCACTGAAAGAACTATCGGTAGATGTCCATGAACAACCGATACCGTGGCAAGAAGTCGATGGTGGAAAGGTCAGCCCTTTGCGTGATTCATGGGCAATGCTGAGCGCATTAATGAGAGTGCGAAAACGACTGAAGTCCGGGCATTACGCAAAGTCCTGAGCTTCGGGCGTATGGCTTTTCCTGTAGCGACCGGGTGAGAGACCGAAGAGTTTTTGAAACTCGCGCGAAAAGTGGCTATGGTCGTAAAAGCCAACATCCTGAGCAATGCGACTTAATGTATCTTCCGTATGCACCAGTAGGGCACTTGCTCGCGTGAGCCGATAGCGAATTAAGAAACGAGAGGGAGTCTGTTGAAACACTTGTCGGAAACGTCGTTCAAATTGGCTGACAGATAAGTTCGCCACATTGGCAAGTTCAGACATCTGGATCGGTTCGGCGTAGTGGATGTTGATATAGTCAACCACTGCGTTCATACGACGATAGGGTTGCCATGCATTATCGCTGCGCTCGAAGTCACGCATCACGCCGATAATGCCGATACAGTTACCGCCTCTGTCGCGCAGAGGGAATTTACTGGTTACATGCCATGCGACGGATCCATCAGCATTGGCTACCAGCTCGACACGTCGCATAATAGGTTCGCCGCTCTGTATGACCTGAGCATCGTCTTTTGCATATTGCGCGATCATATAGCTCGGAAAGAAATCCTCGTCGCTTTTGCCAATTAGCTCCTCTTGCGAGTCGACTCCGAGTTTTTCGAGCTGCAGCTCGTTGGCGCCAAGGAAGCGGCCTTGTTTGTCTTTCATGAAGAAATAGACATCCCCAATTGCAGTAAATAGGGCGAGAATACTGTCTGGATCGAGGTTCTGGTTAATCTCCATGCTGAAAATATACACAAAAATGCGGATATTTTCCAAGTAAGAAGATGCGTGATATGTTACATTACTTATCACATTACCCCTTATGCGATTTGGACTAAATACTTTCCTGGTAAGCTCTGGTTTCACAGATGCTGAATTACCCCTTCTACAAACCTTCAAAAATTACGGCGCCGATGTTATCGAGCTCGCGATTGTAGAGCCTGCAGCGGTCTCTGTGCCCAAACTGATTACTGCACTCGAAGCGTCTGGCTTGGAGCAGCCCATTATTTGCGGCGCCTTTCCTCCTGGTCGCGATTTAAGGGGGAATACCGAGGAACGCGCAGCAAGTGCACAATATATTTCCGAGCTGATTACTTTAGCCAAAGCGGTTGATTCGAAAATTGTATGCGGCCCATTTTATTCAGTTACCGGTCAGGCAAATGCATATTCTTCCGAGGAACGCGCGGCTCAATTGGATATGATTGCAGCCGAACTACGACCACTTTGCCAGCAAGCTGAGGCAGCGGGTGTGACTTTGGCTGTTGAGCCGCTGAATCGTTTTGAAACGGATTGTATCAATACCATCGACCAAGCAATCGAGCTTATCGAGAAGGTGGGCAGCCCATGCCTTAAAATACACATCGATACATTCCACATGAATATCGAGGAGGCCGATTCTGCAGCTGCGATTTTGCGAGCGGGCCAACATATTGGCCACGTGCATGCCAGCGCGAGTCATCGTGGTTTGTTGGGGAAAGATCAGGTCGATTGGTCGGGCATATGTGCTGCGCTGGTGAAGATCAATTATCAGGGAGATATCTTGATCGAAAGCTTCACCGTCGATAATACTGTGATCGCTAAGGCCGCATCCATATGGCGCCCGCTGTATGATGGCCCGGAGCAGCTTGCAGTAGAAGGTCTGCAGTTTTTAAGAGAGACTTGGGAACTTGCCCAACAATAGAGCTTACATACTATATATTAACGATGAAATTACCCCGCATTCTATTACTTCTCGCGCTAGCGCCGATGGCCGTTTCTTGCGCAAACCAGACAACAACGCAGAAAGAGGTTCTCTTTTTAGCGGGCAAGAAGAGTCATGGCTATGGAGCTCATGAACATAGGGCTGGTTCGCATCTTTTGGCACGTTGCTTAAACGAGAGCGGCCTTGCGGTTAACGCTCGTGTAATTGAAGAGGGCGCTTTGCCTGATGACACAGAGAAGCCCGATGCGGTTGTTATGTATTGTGATGGTTTAAAAAAGCATATCGCAAAGGAGCACCAAGAAGCGATCCAAGCTTGGGCCGATAAAGGTGTTGGCGTCTCATGTTTACATTTTGCCGTTGAGGTCGAGAAGCAGGACCTAGGGCCGACGTTTATTGACTGGCTTGGTGGCTACTTTGAAATGGGTTGGTCAGTGAATCCACACTGGGATGCCACGTTCAACGAGCTGCCGGATCATCCGATTACAAGTGGTGTGCAGCCTTTCACTATACGTGATGAATGGTATTATCATATGCGCTTTCGACCAGAGATGGAAGGCGTGACGCCGATCTTGTCAGCTTTGCCACCACTGGAAACGTTAACTTCACGCGCTAAAGATCCTAGACGTGGCAGTAACCCCACCGTCATGGCTGCGGTGCAAGCGGGAGAGAAGCAGCATGTTGCTTGGGCATATGAGCGACCCGATGGCGGTCGCGGTTTCGGTTTTACCGGAGGCCACTTCCATAAGAACTGGCAGCAGGATGACTTTCGCAAGCTGGTTTTAAATGCGATTCTTTGGACCGCACATGGAGAAATTCCAGCTGAGGGGGTGCCATCGATAACACCGACTGATGCCGAGATGGAGCTGAATCAAGATTATCCCAAACCTGCTAAAAAGTAACTGTAACCCGTCATATTTATGAAATCATATTTAAAAGTAATTAGCATGATCACCGCCGCCTGCATGTGCGTAGGTATTGCATCAGCTGCACCGAAACCGACTCCAAAGCCTGACATCAAGGCACTTCTCATTACCGGGGGGTGTTGTCATGATTATGATGCGCAGCGTGAGCTCATCCCGATGAGCATTGATCTCAAGACGAAGCTCCGCGTGCAATGGACCGTTTTACATCAACGCACGAATGCTGGTGATGTATTGCTTGATTTCTATAAGAACCCTGATTGGGCGAAAGGCTACGACGTGGTCGTGCACAATGAGTGTTTCGCTCACATCAACGACGATAAATACATCGCGCAGATTCTGCAGCCACATATGGACGGTGTGCCAGCAGTGATGGTGCATTGCTCCATGCATTGCTATCGCGAGGGCAAGAACCCTGAAGTGTGGTGGGAATTTTGTGGCGTGCATTCTCCTGGCCATGGTCCAAAGCATCCATTTGAGGTTCAAATTACAAAACCCGACCATGAAGTCATGAAGGGCATGAGTAATTGGAAGACTCCGCAAGGTGAGCTCTACTTTATCAATAAAGTGTATCCAGGCACGACATTGCTAGCAGAGTCCAAATCAAATAAGACCGGCGAGATGCATGCCAATGTTTGGGTCAATGAATATGGTCCCAATAAAACACGCGTCTTCGCAACGACTATCGGTCACCACAATGAAACCATGATGCAAGATCAGTATATGGAAATGATCACTCGTGGCTTTCTCTGGGCAGTCGGTAAGCCAGTAGCTGAAAATCTAAAAACTTCAAAATAACCCATTCAACAATCAATCTAATACCATTATGAATACAGTATCCCGTCGTGATTTCGTTAAAGCCGCTGCTATTAGCACGGCTGCCTTTTCAACTTTCAATATCCTCGGCGCGCAGAGCGTTGGAGGCTTAACTGGTGGAAAGTTAAAGTTTGGTCTCATCGGCTGTGGTGGTCGCGGCAACGGTGCTGTGGCGCAGTTTATGGAGGCCTGTAAGCTTCTCGGTCTAGAGGGGGAGCTTGTCGCTGTCGCTGACGTTTTTGAAGATCGCGTGGCGAATGTAGTTAAGAGGTATGGCATCGCTGCTTCGCAAGGACATCATGGTTATGAGGCTTACCGGAAAGTGACGGAGTCAGATGCGGAGTTCGTCATCATGGCGACTCCACCTAATTTCCGTCCTGTTCACTTGGAAGCTTGTGTCGCTGCGGGTAAACATTCCTTTATCGAGAAGCCTGTCGCAGTCGATCCTGTTGGCGCTCGCAAAGTGATTGAGCTTGGTGAGCTCGCGAAAGCGAAGGGACTGACTATCGTGGCAGGGACGCAACGTCGCTATGAGAAGAGTTACTTGGAAACTAAAGCTAAAATCGATGCTGGTGCCGTGGGCCAAATCCTCGGCGGTGTGATTTCTTGGAATGGCCAAGTGCCTTGGATTTCCTCGCGTCAGGATGGTCAAAGTGCTGCGCATTATATGACGCGCAACTGGCTCAACTTTACCGAGTTGTCTGGCGATCACATCGTCGAGCAACACGTGCATCAATTGGATGTCGCTAACTGGTTTGTGGGGCGTCCTCCAGTTTCCTTTGTTGGTATGGGCGGACGTGCACGCCGTGAGACAGGTAATCAGTTTGATTTCTTTAGCGTTGATCTAGACTACGGCGATGGAGTTCACATCCATAGCCAATGTCGTCAACTGGCAGGCGCCTATACGCGTGTTGGTGAACAGTTTCGCGGGGCCGATGGCCAAATCATTGGCACTAAGGTTTCAGGGAAAGACGTCTCCATTGACGCGATCAAAGTGGAAAGCAATAAAGGCCAAGTCCAAGAACATGTAGCGTTTATTAAGAGCGTGCGCGGTAAGGGCGAACCTCTTAACTGTGCCGAGCAAGTGGCGCATGCGACACTCGCTGCGATCGGTGGGCGCATCTCTGCATACACCGGGCAGTTAGTCCGTTGGGTGGATTTGACGGTGAATACTAAGTCGCCGTTCTACTCCATGCAGCTCAGTCCGAGCGCATTAGACTTTGAGCGTGGCTCTGTGATCCTGCCAGAAGAAGTGGCACCGATACCTGGTGAGGTAACCAAGTTTCGCGATAGAGGATAAAATACTATTCGTTTGCCTATGAAAAATCTCCTCTTCTTTCTCGTCTTTACGGCATGTATTCATGCCGCGACGAAGCCCAACGTTGTCATTATCTATGGAGACGATGTAGGTTACGGCGATGTTGGTGCGTATGGTTCAAAACTGATTCCGACGCCTAACATTGATCGTCTTGCGGAGGGGGGATTACGTTTTACCGATGGTCATTGCTCGGCGGCAACATGCACGCCCTCGCGTTATTCATTGCTGACGGGTGTTCATGGCTTTCGGGATGGTGTGAGCATCTTGGCACCTAATGCGCCTTTAAGTATTTCTACCGAGATACTGACACTGCCAAAATTGTTTAAGCAAGCCGGCTACACCACTGGTGTCGTGGGGAAGTGGCATTTGGGGATTGGTGCAAAAGGTGAGCCTGTGGACTGGAACGGTGATGTGAAACCAGGTCCGCTTGAGATCGGTTTTGATTCATCATTTCTTTTACCGTCAACCAATGACCGTGTGCCATGTGTCTATCTGGATGGTCATCGCGTGTTGAACTTGGATCCATCGGACCCGCTCTATGTCGGTGCAAATAAGCCTGTCGATCGAGAAGGTAGCACACGATATCCAGATGCGAGGAAAAATAAAAAGTCGATGACCTATTATCAAAGCACCCATGGGCATAATAACAGTGTGATCAATGGCATTGGTCGTATCGGATATATGGCTGGGGGGAAGTCGGCCCTTTGGGATGACGAAACAATGGCTGATGTATTCGTTAAGGAGGCGAAGGAATTTATAGCAGCAAATAAGGACGAACCATTTTTCCTCTATTTCGCTTCGCAGGATATCCATGTCCCGCGCGCACCGAACCCACGTTTTCAGGGCGCAACAAATTTGGGTTATCGCGGCGACGCGATGGTGCAGTTCGACTGGACAACCGGTGAAATTATGAAGGCTCTGGAAGAACATGGATTAACCGAAAACACCATAGTGATTTTCTCGAGCGACAATGGTCCGGTTTATGACGACGGTTATGCCGACGGAACGAAGGTGAAAAAGTCGACAGAAGAAGTGGATCGAGGGCACGACGGTTCCGGAGT
>JANQXM010000004.1 GCA_030729385.1 Opitutales bacterium
AATGGCGGTCGGGACGACCGCCGCTACCTTTATTCAACGTTGGACGTTCGACGTTGAGCGTTCCACCGACCTGTCGCGCCTACCCTTCATCAATCAGCTTCTTGAGTAGCTCATCGAGCATCGCGGGATTGGCTTTGCCTTTGGTGGCTTTCATGACGGGACCTTTCAAGGCGTTGAGCGCCTTTTCGTTGCCTTCTTTATATTGGCCGACGGCTTTGGCGTTACCGGCGATGGCTTCGCGGCAGAGGGCTTCGATCTCGCCGGTGTCGTTGCTTTGCTCGAGACCTTTCTTCTCTACGATCACGTCAGGCATGTCGCCGGTGGCGAACATTTCGGTGAAGACTTCTTTGCCGATCTGCTTGGAGATCACACCTTCGTCGATGATCTTCGCGAGCGTGCCAATGTGCGCGGGTGTGAGCTTTGATTGGCTGACAGAGTGCGCCGATTCACCGTGCTCGGAGACTGCGGAGAGTTCGCGCAGCAAGTCGTTGGTGATGTAGTTGGCGATCGCCTTGGGCGCGTTGTGCGTCTCTAGAGCGGCTTCGAAGAATTCACTGAGCTCGCGGTCTTGGCAGAGCACGGAGGTGATGGTAAAGGGAAGCTCGAGGTCTTTCTGATAGCGGCGTTGCTTGTCGAGCGGACGCTCTGGCAGCTCGGCTTCGAGCTCGGCAACGCGTGCGCGGTCCATTTGCACGGGCATCAAATCGGGGTCTGGAAAATAGCGATAGTCGTGGGCTTCTTCTTTGCTGCGAAGTGAGAAGCTGATGCCCTTGTCCACATCCCAGCGACGGGTCTCTTGCGTGATATTGCCGCCGTCTTCCAGGATTTCGGTTTGGCGTTGAATCTCGTATTCGATCGATGCCTTGACGTTGGACATCGAGTTCAAGTTCTTCATTTCGGTGCGGGTGCCGAGCTTGTCGGAACCGACGGGACGGATGGAGACGTTGGCGTCGCAGCGCATTTGACCCTTCTCCATATCGCAATCAGAGATACCGGCATAGATGATAATGTTGCGCAGACAGTTTAAAAAAGCGACTGCCTCAGTGGAGGAGCTCATATCGGGCTCGGTCACGATCTCGGCGAGCGGCACGCCGGCGCGATTGAAATCGATCACAGTCTCGAAAGCTTCGTGTGTGAGCTTGCCGGGATCTTCTTCGAGGTGAATACGATTGAGGATCACCCAACGATGCTCGCCCTCGACATTGCGCGAGGGACCAGGGAGTTCGATCTCGACCTTGCCGCCGATGCAGAGCGGTTGCTCGTTTTGTGTGAGTTGGTAGTTCTTCGGAGAGTCGGGGTAAAAGTAGTTTTTGCGGTCCCACTTACACTCTTCGGCGATCTCGCAGCCGAGCATGAGACCAAGCTTGGCGCACTTCTCGATCGCGGCGTGGTTGAGCACGGGCAATGTTCCCGGAAGCCCGAGCACGACGGCGTCGGTCAAGGTGTTGGGCGCGGCACCATACTCGTAAGGCGCGGCGGTGAACATCTTAGTGCGTGTTTTGACTTGGACGTGAATTTCTAGTCCGATGACTGCTTCGTAGTTCATGAATGAAGAAAATGGCTGATAGCTAATGAGTAATGGCTAAGGATACGTGGGTTTTAACCGCAGATGGACGCAGATAAACGCGGATCGAGCCTGACGTCTTTGAATCTGCGTTTATCTGTGTGCATCTGCGGTTGAACTAAAACGTCGTTATAGTTTCGGGGTTTGTTGCGCATAGTCATGCGCTTTTTCAAATGCATTGGCTACGGCGAACATGTCGGCTTCGCCGAAGGCTTTGCCGATGACTTGTAGGCCTATCGGCAAACCGCTTTCCGTGAATCCGCTGGGGATGGAGATCGCGGGCAAGCCAGCGAGGTTGACCGAGATGGTGTAGATGTCGCTGAGATACATCGCGAGTGGATCGTCGGCGCGCTCGCCGCGTTTGAAGGCGGGTGTGGGCGAGGTCGGCGTGAGAATGGCGTCGACTTGCTCAAAGGCTTTTTCGAAATCGCTCAAGATCAAGCGACGGACTTTCTGCGCGCGCAGATAATAAGCGTCGTAATAACCGGAGCTGAGCACGTAGGTGCCGAGGATGATGCGGCGCTTCACTTCGTCGCCGAAGCCTTCGCCGCGGCTCTTGGTGAAGAGTGTCATGGCATCCTTAGACTCTTCGCTGCGATGCGTGTAACGCACACCATCAAAACGTGCGAGGTTGGAAGACGCTTCTGCAGTCGCGACGATGTAGTAAACGGGAACCGCGAGTTCAGAGTGCGGCAGTGAAATATTTACGATCTCACAGCCTTGGCTCTTATACCAGTCGATGGCTTTCTCGATATTGGCTTTCACCTCGGGGTCGATGCCTTCGCCAAAGAATTCTGCGGGCACGCCGAGTTTCCAAGGGCCCTTCTTTTCTTTCAAAGCGGCAGCGTAGTCAGGTGCTTCGGGTTGTTCAATGGATGTGGAGTCAAGTGGGTCCTTGCCGAGCATGGCTTGCATGAGCAAAGCCGCGTCTTCGACGGTGCGAGCGAATGGCCCGACTTGATCGAGTGAAGATGCGAAGGCCACTAGCCCGTAGCGGGAAATGAGTCCGTAGGTCGGCTTCATACCGACCACACCACAGAGCGCAGCGGGCTGACGAATGGAACCACCAGTATCTGTGCCGAGGGTGGCAATCGCCTCCCCTGCTGCCATCGCAGCGGCGCTACCACCGGAGGAACCGCCTGGGATGGTTTCGAGGTCCCAGGGGTTGCATGTGGTATGGTAGGCAGAGTTCTCAGTGGAGGAGCCCATGGCAAACTCGTCCATGTTCAAGCGGCCCCAGATCACGGCACCCGCTTCGCGGAGCTTGACGATACAAGTCGCGTCAAACGGCGAGACGTAGTTCTCCAGCATCTTGGAGGCGCAGCGCAGTGGCTGATCCTTCACCGCGAGCGTGTCCTTAATGCCGATGGGGATGCCGTCGAGTGGACCGATGGCTTTGCCAGCCGCGCGGCGCTCGTCGGAGGCCTTGGCTTGTGCGAGCGCGTCATCGGCGTCGCTGGAGAGAAAGGCTTTCACCTTGTCGTCCACCGCTGCGGTGCGGTCGATCACCGCTTGGGTGATGGCGACAGATGTGGTCTCACCCGCAGCCAGCATGGCAGCGAGTTCGGTAATGGTTTTGAAATGTAGATCTGACATTTAAAAATGAATAATAGCTAATGAGTGATGGCTAAGGAAAGACGTAGAATTTAACCACAGAAGGCACAAAAATCACAAAACGACTCGAATGTGCTCCAACCATAGCTTTTGTGTCTTCTGTGCTTTTTGTGGTTAATCAAAACAGGATACTGCTTACTCGACGACTTTTGGGACGACGACTTGGTTGTCGCGGTGCTCGGGGGCCATTTTGGTGAGGACTTCGGGGGCGTAGGTTTCGCCGGGCTCATCGCCTTCGCGCCAGACGTTGAAGACTTTGTGCGCGTGTGCCATCGGCTCGACGCCTTCGACGTCGACGGTGTTGAGCTTGTCGAAATAGCCAAGGATGTCGTCGAGTTGACTGCCGAGCTTGGCCTTTTCTTCTTCGGAAAGGTCGAGACGCGCCAAATTGGCGACGTAGTCGATATCAATGTGTGGTGTTTCTGACATGGTAATTAAGGTGATGAACTATTTTAAAAATTTAATCGCAACAAAGCCGAGGATGACGAGCACGAGCCCAGCCATCATGAGCCATTCAAAATGCTTTTCAAGGAATGGCTTGATCGTCTTGCCGAACATACGAATCAATCCGGCCACGAGGAAGAAGCGGAAACCGCGCCCGATCACAGAAGCGAAGGTGAACTGTAAAAAATCAAAGTGTAGCATACCGGATGCAATGGTGAACACCTTATAGGGTATCGGCGTGACGGCCGCGACGAGGATACCGAAGAAACCATATTCGTTATACCAGACCTGCACTTTATCGATCACCGGCTGCCCATGATAGAAATCGACGATGCGCTGGCCGATACCTTCGTAGAGCCCCCACCCGATATAGTAGCCCAACATCCCGCCTAGGACCGAGGCGACCGTGCACCACAGTGCGAGTTTGAACCACTTTGTGGGCGTCGAAAAACAGAGTGCCATTAACAGCACATCGGGCGGCACTGGAAAGAAGGAGGACTCGGCAAACGACAAAAGCACCAACATGGGCAAGGCATACGGCGTATCCGCCCAATGCAGAGTCCAGAAATATATCTTCTTGATCGGGTTGCGCGTAGCATGGGCTTGCGCCATGGCTTCGCTGGGCTGGGTCTCGATGGTTTCTGGATTCATAATAGGTGCATCGCAGGCAGAAAAAAAGACCTGCATGCGAAGCTGCTAGTCAGTTTTACCAAAGATTAATGTCAACACACGATCCAAGGAGAAATAACCCAGCTAGAAACATTTCCATGCCATCGATTCACTCACTACTACCAACCACTACTTTAAGCGCACCTCCACCTCACGAGTGCCCTCCATGCCCTTGGAGTCTCTTGCGATGAGGCTAAACTTCAGTCGGTCGTCTAGCGAACCGGTTGGTGTGCCACTTAAGACCCAGCTGTCCTGTTTCGTTGAATCCAATCGTATCGTCAACCACTCGGGGGCATCCGCGGATTTTCGAATCTCGGTGATGCGGTCGCGCTCGGGGTCCCAGAGGTCTTTGCCGACAATCAGCTCATGCCGGTAACTCTGGCCGACGATGGCCTCCGGCAGCACGGTGAAAGCTCTCGCCCAGTTCGGAGTGCCGGGGGACTCGTGGATCATGAGGTGATCGTCGAGTGCTTTCAATAAATCATAAGACCATTGCCGGAGTGTCCAGTTTCTCTGCATTTTAGAAACAGCCGACCCATCCCAGGTCATCATTCCACCCGCTTGCATAGCCTCTAGATTCCACTGCAGAAAATCGGTCTCTTCCCATGCTTGTTTGCCACCCGACTTCCATCCGCTGGTCGACAACTTAGAGTGGAAGTTGCCCACAATCTGATCGTCCCAAGCCGGCCCACCAGCAAAGACGAAACCATTCGTCTCGGTCATTCGTTGAACGTGCGCGTAATTACGCTTAAACTGCCCGCCCTCCTTACTGCCATGACTATTATTGCCGCCAAAACCATGACCGAAGGTAAAGTCATCAAAGCGCGTCGGGCTTGCGAAAGGATAGTTCGGCGATTTCACCGTGCTGCGCCCATTGTTGAAAGCGATCGCGATGTCTGGGTTTCCAGCATGCACAGCTTTGGCAAAGGCCTGATAAATACGTTGTTCTTCAATCAAGCCTCCACCGGGGTTGTCTCCGTTCTGATTGATGTCGGTGGCGGAATCGAAGATCCATTCGTCAATTAGATCACCGTAACGGAGCGCATAGTCCTTGAGCACCAGCTCGGCATAGCAAAACATGTATTTACGGTTGGGGAACTTTTTCGTGGCATCGACATAGCGATTCGCCTGCCGGTCCCAGACACCGGTGTGATAAGGCTGACTGTTGACGAATGCCACTACGGAAGGATTCGTATCGCAGAACTTTTTCCAGCGCTGGGCGATGGGCTCCCATTCATCAGTATTACTCCCGACAAAGTTCTCGCAGTTGGCATAAGCCTTCAACGCAAAGCCAGCCGCTTTGATCGCCTGCATCTTGGCGAGGATCGGATCGTTCTCAGGTTCAGGCTTGCTTAGATCACCCCAGGGCGGCACGCAGAGTTTGACCTCGCCAGCTTCCGGACCGACCTGACCGCGGCACAAGCTCTCGAGAAGCCTATGCGGGGCCCAGTGCGAGGCAGACAGCACAGCGCCATCGCTCAAGCGGACCTGCACAACATCCATCGTCTTGAAATCCTGGATCTTATCCAAGCCCATGCCGCCACTCCAAGTGCCCTTCGAATGACGTGCGCGTTCCCCCGCCGCATAGCC
Organism: Opitutales bacterium; assembly: GCA_030729385.1. Classification (GTDB taxonomy): domain Bacteria; phylum Verrucomicrobiota; class Verrucomicrobiia; order Opitutales; family Coraliomargaritaceae; genus JBPOFY01. The sequence continues at coordinate 5,882 of JANQXM010000004.1, forward strand.
CTTTTTCAAATTGACGAATTGAAGCACCTTCAGGCCGCCGCCCTGCCCGTAGACGGCCACATGATAGCGCTTACTCAGATCGAAGCCTTCCACCATAACACCCGAAGCCGCATATTGCCCGTCGACCCGATAGCACCAGTAGCCACCCGGTTCGATCTCAAGTGTCACCAATGCAGGCGCACCCGCCTTGAACGGCACCTTCGCTGGTAAGAACTCTAAGTTCTTGCTGATGGCACCGTCATTAAAATACATCCCCTGCCCGACACCACCACGACCCGAAGTAATACTTAACCCCATAGCATAGGCACCCGTCCTCTGCGCAAAGGGATTCAAGCGGCGATAATTCCGTAGATCTCCGTCAGCGCTTATCAGGCCAACCGATAAGTTGTGCCCCCCAGTGCCCGGAAGGGTGTCCGTATAACAACGAAGCGTCAGCGTGAATCCCGTGTCCGACTGAAAGCTATTCTCAGAATACAGTAGTGCCCGACTCGACTCGCCAAAACCAACCGTTTGATAGGAGCCATTTCCATCGTCCGTCCAGCTGTGCGATTGCATCGACACATTGACCGCTCCCCCGCCGACACCAGTGTTTGCCGACAGACCGTCCCCGTCAAAGTGATCCTCATAGAGGACCTCCGCCTGCAGGCAAGTCGCCAGCAGTAGGTAAACAAATATGGGACGCAGTCGTAACAAGATTAGGCTCTACTTCCTGATTTGATAGTCCGTCTTTTCTGTAATGAGTTTCTGGATACTTTCAAAGGCGGCGTTGACTTCTTTGTCTTTCAAAGTGCGGTCGGCAGCGCGGAAGGACATGCTGAGGGCTAGGCTCTTTTTACCTTCTGGTAAACCGGTGCCTTCGTAGACGTCGAAGATGCGGACGCTTTCGCAGTCGAAGCCTTGCGTGGCTTTCTTCGCGAATTTGGCGACTTCTTTTTCGACATCACCTGCGAGCACGGATTGATCGACGATCAAAGCGAGGTCCTTCGCTGAAGCGGGTTGGTTGCTGATAACACTATGACGACCTTGCTTGGCTTTACGCTCGAAGAACTTCGGCGTCATGAGAATCGAACCTGCGATGATCGGCGTGGAGATATCCCAGCGCTCTTTAAGTGTCGCGATGTTGAGCAGACCGGCAGTGCACTCGAAACCCATCTTGGCAAAATCACCGGCATAGGCGGATTGACCACCCTGCCAAAGCTTGCAGTCGGCGATGGGGCGGAAAGTGAGCTTGCTGGCAGCGGTGCCTGCGATCTCGAGCACTTCGCCGCAAAGGTTACGAGCGGTGTAGAAATCGGCTACTTCACGTTGGCGCCATTCGCGGCTGATTTGATCAGCAACGATCACAAAACCGACGGAAACAAGTTCGACCATCTGACCTTTCACTTCGCGATACACGTGACCGCGCTCGAAGAAACGAGTCGCTCCGGTCGCACGCGCGCCGTTGAGCTTGATCACATCGAGGAGCCCCGGAATGAGCGATGGACGCAGGTGGCTTTGGTCGCTTTGCAGCGGGTTGTCCAAGGCGAGCACTTTGTGGCTTTCCTCGCCGAAGAAAAACTTTGTTTCTTCCGGATCGCGGAGCGAGTAAAGGAAGGCTTCGTTGAAGTTTTGACCGGTCAGGTAGTTGGCCACGGATTCGTTGACCGTATAGATACGGTGGTCGTCCGTGCTAATGCCGCGAGCCACCACTTCGGACTCGGGGATCTTATCGGTGCCATAGACGCGGATAAATTCTTCGATCAAATCAACATCGCGCTGCAGGTCGCCGCGGTAGGATGGGATACTCACATCCCAACGCACCGAACCATCGGCTTCGCTGTGAATGGAAACTGCCAAACCGAGCGATTCGAGCACGGTTTGAATTTCTTCGTCGCTGACATCGAAACCGATGAATGTGCGGACGCGATCGGGGCGAATTGCCACCTCAGTGATCGTAGCAGGCTCGCTACCCTCTTCGATCATGTTGCCATCGACGGTGCCGCCGGCGACTTCGAGAATCAAATCGACTGCACGAAGTGATGCGTAGGTGACGCCCTGGGGGTCAACACCACGTTCGAAGCGATAGGAACTGTCAGAAGACAGGCCAAGTTTACGAGCAGTGGCGCGCACAGAAGTGGGTGCAAAATAGGCAGCTTCGAGAACGATGTCTGTCGTCGTCTCATCAACCTCGGCGTCGACAGAACCCATGACACCTGCAACCACGAGCGCACGCTCGGTATCGGCGATGACTGCCATATCGGCATTCAGCTTACGCTCAACATCGTCGAGTGTGGTGATTGTTTCGCCCTCGCTCGCCATACGGACGACGAGTTTGCCGCCCTTGATCTTAGCCGCATCGAATGCGTGCAAAGGTTGGCAGGTTTCGTGAAGCACGTAGTTGGTGACGTCGACGACGTTGTTGATCGAACGTTGTCCGGTGGCTTCGATCGCATCCTTGAGCCACTTAGGGCTAGGACCGACTTTCACGCCTTTGATGCTGACTGCGGTATAATGTGGGCACACTTCTGGAGCACTGACATCGACACCGGAAATCAATGCATCGCCGTTGGATGCGTTTTCGGTGCTGGCTTTGATCTCGGGATATTTCACATCGAGGCCGAACTTCGCGGCGAGCTCGCGAGCAACTCCGATGTGGCTGAGCACATCGACACGGTTGGGTGTGATCTCCAAGTTAAGCACGGTGTCGCCATCAGTGTAGAGATCGTTGACCGGAGTGCCGAGGGCGGTGCCTTGATCGAGGATCATGATACCGTCATGGTCTTGTCCGACCTGCAACTCTTTCGAAGAACACATCATACCAGCGGATGGCTGACCACGTAGCTTACTGGCTTTGATTTTGAAATCACCAGGAAGCACGGCGCCAGGGAGCGCGACCATGACCTTGTCACCTTGGACGAAGTTCTTGGCACCACAAACGATGTCGTGGACTTCGCCTTCGTTACCGGTGCTAACTTTACAGCAGCGTAGACGGTCGGCGTCGGGGTGTTGAACGAACTCGAGGACTTGGCCAACGACGACGTTATTAAGCTGCGGCGGACCGAGCTTTTCGATTTCTTCGATATCGAAACCGAGCAGTGGCAAGACTTCTTGCAACACTTCCGGTGAGTGCTCGACAGGGTCGAGATCGATATAGTTTTTGAGCCAGTTGTAGGAAATTTTCATTTCGGGAAAGGTATTTTTTAGATCCGCAGATTTCGCAGATGAACGCAGATTGTTATGAAAAGGAAATCAGTGAAAATCCGCGTAATCTGCGGATATAATCTCTAAGCAAATTGTTTAAGGAAGCGGGCGTCGTTTTGGTAATAATAGCGGATGTCGTCGACGCCTTGCAAAATCATGGCGATGCGCTCGATGCCCATGCCGAAGGCGTAGCCGGTGTAAACTTCGGGGTCGATGCCGACAGCCTTGAACACCTCGGGGTCGACCATGCCGCAGCCCATGATTTCGAGCCACTTGTTGCTGAGCTTACCGAGGTCGGGCGAGAAGAAGTCCATCTCGAAGCTAGGCTCGGTGAATGGGAAGAAACTCGGGCGGAGGCGTGTCTTAGCCTTCGGTCCAAAAATAGTTTTCACGAAGTGATCCAGTGTGGCTTTGAGGTCGAGGAGCGTGACGTTCTTATCAACGTAAAGACCTTCGATTTGGTGGAAGTTTGCACTGTGCGTCGCATCGGGCGTGTCGCGGCGGAAGCAACGACCAGGGGCCACGATACGGATCGGAGGTTTCTCCTTGAGCATCGCGCGTATCTGCACGGTCGAGGTGTGCGTCCGGAGCAAGTATTTCTCGTCGGCGTGTTTGCTGACATTGTTGACCGTTAAATCATCGGGCAGATAATAAGAGTCCTGCATGTCGCGGGCCGGGTGGTCGCTCGGGATGTTGAGCGCGTCGAAGCAGTAATGCTCGGTTTCGACCTCGGTCGCTTCGGCAACGGAGAAACCGATCCGGCGAAAGAGCTCGACCATTTCTTCACGAACTTGCGCGATCGGGTGCAGTGTACCACGGGTAGAATCGGGAAGCGGCAAGGTCGGGTCGATGGCGGGCCCAAGCTTGGCAGCCAGCTCGGCGGCTTCGAGACGTTCGATCACTTCGGCAAAGGACGCTTCGACAGCGGTCTTGGCCTCGTTGATGAGCTTGCCCATGGCGGGTTTGTCCTCCTTGGGCACTTTGCCCATGCCCTTCATGATATCAGTCAAAGAACCCTTCGGGCCTGAGATCGTAGCTTTATAAGCCTCAAATTCGGCGCGCGTTTGGATAGCGGGTGCGTTTTCCCGCACGCCTGCTACGATAGCTGTTAAGTCTTCTTGCATAATCGTCCTGTAAATTCAGTGAAGCGAGAAGGGTTTCAGTCTGCGGCGGATTGTCGAGACGGTTTTTAGCGTAAATAGCCAGATATACGGGTTTGAGCCACGGATGAGTGAGGATGTTCACGGATAAAGGAGATTAAGAGTAAGATTATGATGAAGTCGGCAGCCTCGCTACGCTTTTACTTGGCAACATGGTGAACATTTGCACATTTAACCAATATGACACCAGAAGACGCGCTACAAAAGTATTTCGGGATGCCCTCCTTTCGGGAGCCGCAACGCTCGATCATACAGTCGGTTCTGGATAAAAAAGATACACTGGTCGTAATGCCCACCGGTGGAGGTAAAAGTCTTTGTTTTCAACTACCCGCCCTACTGCTGCCAGGCGTGACATTGGTCGTTTCGCCGCTCATCGCTCTGATGAAAGACCAGGTCGACGCCCTCAAAGCTCGTGGTCTGCCGGCGGGACTCCTCAACAGTTCGCTTTCGCTTGAAGAACAACGCGAGATGCTCGACGCGATTCGTGAGCGAAAACTCAAACTCGTTTACGTCGCTCCCGAGCGTTTTCGTTCTCAAGCCTTCCTCAATGCGCTACCAAAAAATGCCATCAGCCTCTTTGCGATCGACGAAGCGCACTGTCTTTCCCAATGGGGCCACGACTTCCGCCCCGACTACATGCGACTCGGCGAAGTGCGCAAAGCGATCGGCAACCCACCCTGCATCGCGCTGACCGCCACCGCCACGCCAGACGTGCAGGGCGACATCATGCAATCGCTGGAGATGAGCGATCCTGCCGAGTTTGTGGCTGGTTTTGCCCGCGACAACCTCAGCTTCCGCGTGCGTCAAACCAAGACGGACAACAGCAAACTCGATGCCCTCGCCGAGCTCATTAAGGAGCACAAAACAGGCATTGTTTACTGTGCCACCCGCAAATCCGTCGATGCTGTGGCCAACAAAATGGAAGCCTTCGCTGGCTCGATCATTCGCTACCATGGCGGGTTGAACGACAACGAGCGCAGCGCAGCCCAAGATATTTTCATGAGCCGCAAGGCCAACGTCGTCGTGGCGACCAACGCCTTCGGCATGGGTATCGACCGCGCGGACATCCGCTTTGTTTGCCACTACGAGATGCCCGGCAGTGTGGAAGCCTACTACCAAGAAGGTGGTCGCGCCGGACGCGACGGCGAGCCCTCCGTCTGCGAAATGCTCTTTTCCTACGCCGACAAACGCGTGCAGGACTTTTTCATTGAGGGTGCCAACCCCGGCAAGGCGCTCATCGCTGCGGTGTTCGACGCCCTCTGTGCGGATAGCGACGAAAACCACGAAGTTCACCTCACCATCGACGAACTCTGCGAACGCATGGATGGCAAGGTCAACCCCATGGCCGTCAGCACTGCCATCTCGATTCTGTCGCGCCATAAGTGGATCGAGCGCTTCGATATCCCCGGCAAGCGGAGGAAAGGCACCCGCATTTTACAACTTGGCAAACACGGCAGCGACTTGCCCATCGACGGCAAAGCCCTCGCGATAAAGGCCGACCGCGACGAAGACCGCCTCAAATCCGTCATCAACTTCGCCTACGCGCCCACTTGCCGCCAGAAATGGATACTCAACTACTTCGGCGAAAAGAGCAGCCATGACTGCGGTCGCTGCGACGGTTGCCAGAATAAGAAGCACCACGCCGCCCGCGCCCTCAGCACCGACGAAAGCACCATTGTCCTCAAGGCACTCAGCGGTGTCGCGCGCATGTCGCATAAAAGCGGCGACGGCAACTGGATCGCCCGCTTCGGCAAACGAAAGATCATCCAATGCTTACTGGGCAGCCAAGCCGCTCCCATCGTGGACGCGGGACTCAACCGCCTCAGCACCTACGGCATTTTGAAATGCGAAGGCAGCGTTTACGTCGACTCCCTCTTTGATGCGCTAGAAAACGCCGGACTCGTGCAAACCATGGTTGAAGGCAACTACCCGCTCCTCACGCTGACTCAAGCTGGCGGCGAAGCCATGCGCGGCAGCAGTAAGATTGAGCTCGAACTCCCCGAACGAACCGCTGGGGCGATCAAGGCAAACTCCACCAGCAAGGCTCGCCCCAAGAAAGGCAGCCTCCCCGACGACGTCCAGGTGCCCGAACTCTATCAAAAGCTAGCCGCCCTCCGCGCCAGTCTCGCAGCGGCCAAAGGTAAGCCCGCCTACACTATTTTCCCAAACTTCGTGCTCGTCGAGCTCGCCAATCTGCAGCCCACCACCACCGCCGAAGCGATCAAAATACGTGGCATCGGCCCCGCAAAACTCAAAACTGTGCTGCCTCCATTCCTCGAAATCGTCAAAGCACACCTAGTTACAACGACCTAGAAATGAATGTTTAACCATTTCTAGCGAAATAAGCCGTCAAAAGCAGTGATCACCCCCTGAAAAACAAGTGAAATTTTTACTTGCACAGGACACTGAAAGCCCTACTTTTCCGCCCTTCATGAGCACAGAGAACAAACCACTTAACCGCTCCCGCAACCCGATGGACTATACGTTCAACGATGTGGAGCTACTTTCCCGCTTCGTAACTGAGACGGGTAAGATCCTTCCTCGCAAGGACACAGGACTTTCCGCAAAGCACCAGCGTCGCATCACGAAACTCATCAAGCAGGGTCGTAACATGCTGACTATGCAGTAAGCCCGCGTTACTGAGCAGGTATTTTCAATCCTTCCCTTTTACGGGGAAGGATTTTTTATATCCGGACAACACGTTTACCATGCCAGCCACTTGCACGATCTACCAACCAACCGAGGGAAACCTCGATACCTGCGCACAACTCCTGCGCGATGGTGAAGTCGTGGGCATGCCAACCGAGACGGTATACGGGCTCGCAGGCAACGCACTCTCCGAGGACAGCGCACGCAAAATTTTCAGAGTCAAAGGCCGCCCGCTCATCGACCCACTGATCGTGCACTTCGCCGATGCCGACGCAGCGACCGCTCACATCCAAATGAATACGGCAGTCGAAACACTCGCCGCGAAATTCTGGCCCGGTCCGCTCACCATGGTCGTGAACAAACAAGCCAGCATCCCCGACATCGTGACCGCCGGTCTCCCCAGCGTCGCGATCCGCGTGCCACAACATCCGGTCTTTCGTGCTGTGCTGCAACGCCTCGACTTTCCACTAGCCGCGCCTAGCGCCAATCCTTTCGGCTACGTCAGCCCCACCCTCGCCGAGCACGTGCAAAACACACTCGGCACACGCATCCCCGCAGTGCTCGACGGTGGCGCCTGCACCTTTGGTCTAGAATCCACCATCGTCGATCTCCGCGATCCCAAGCAGCCCGCGATTTTGCGCCACGGCCCGATCACGCAGGAAGCCTTGAGCGAAACACTCGGATGTGCAGTCGCCGACCGCACCTTAGGCAGTGGCGACGACAAAGCACAGGCCGCCCCGGGACAATTGATGCAGCACTACAGCCCTCGCGCAAAAGTGCAACTGATCGCACATGGCGAAACATTCTCGGCGCGCCCTTCCAGCTCAAGCGTGGCGATCATTTACAATAGCCAGCCAGACAATACGGCAGCTCACACCTACTGGCTTTCGGAAGACGGCAATGCCGACACGATTGCACATAATTTATTTGAACTGATTCAACGCTTGGACCAGCAGGGCTACACTGAGCTACATATAGAACTCTCCGCCGAAACAGGCATCGGGAAGGCGATCAATGATCGCCTTCGCCGAGCTGCTGCAAAGTAGAGGTAGGGACGCATGCCCCATGCGTCCGTATTCTGAAAACAGCGGACGCCTGAGGGCAGGCGTCCCTACCCTTTTAAATTAAAACTTAGCGAAGCTTCACCAACAAGTCTTTGCTGTCGACTTGGTCGCCAACGCTGACTTCGAGGACATCGACAATCCCGTCTGTAAGTGCATACACAGTGGTTTGCATCTTCATAGCTTCAAGAATGACGAGTTTGTCGCCCTTGGAAACCTTGTGACCGACACTTGTTGTCACTGCACTCACCATCGCCGGGATCGGCGCACCGACTTGCTTCTTATCAGCTGAATCTGCCTTCACGCGACGCTTACTCTCTGTCTTAATCGACTTATCGAGAATGACGCACTCACGTGCACGACCATTCATTTCGAAAGTAAGTGTGCGCTGACCATCTTCATTCGGCTCGCTGACATAGATCAGTTTCACAATAAGCGTCTTACCTTCTTCGATCTCAACAGAGATTTCTTCGCCCGTCTTTAGACCGTAGAAGAATGCAGGCGTCGGTAAAACACGCGGATGACCATATTCATTAATCGCCTTAACAAGATCTTTGAAGACCTGAGGATACATTAAGTATGCGTAGAGATCATCATCGGAAACCTCGCTGCGTTTAGTAATGGCTTTCACCTCATCGCGCGCATCATCGAGATTGATCTTCTCCGCTTTTGCTCCGGGGCGCCCCATATTGGGCTTACGATCACCTAAGACAACCTTTTGAACATCCTTCGGCCAACCACCCTTCGGTTGACCAAGACCACCAGAAAGCATATCGACCACTGACTCAGGGAATGCTGTGCCTGGCTCTAAATTGACGACGTCCTGCGGCTCTACACCCTTGGTCAACAAGAAGATCGCAAGGTCACCAACGACCTTACTACTTGGAGTCACCTTCACAATGTCACCAAGGAGCATATTCACCTCATGGTAGTAACGCACGACTTCTGGCCAGCGAGCACCGAGACCGAGCGCACGTGCTTGCTCGCGCAAGTTTGTGTATTGCCCGCCTGGCATTTCGTGGCGATAGACCTCGGCACTGCCAAACTTAGGGCTCGTGTCGAAAGGCTCGTAGTATTGGCGAACGGCTTCCCAGTAGATGGAAAGATCGTCGAAGAATTTCTGATCCAGTTTTGTATCACGCTTATCACTACGCATCGCATGAGCAATGGAGTTCAAGTTCGGCTGAGCAGTCAGACCAGACAGTGAAGAAACAGAGAGGTCCACCACATCGACGCCCGCTTCTGCGGCTTTGATGATGGAAGCCGATGCAATACCACTGGAATCGTGCGTATGGAAATGCACTGGAATACCAATCTCATTACGAAGCGCCTTGATCAATTTAAAGGCAGCATTCGGATGGCAGAGACCTGACATATCCTTAAGCGCTAGCACGTGTGCGCCCATCTGCTCAAGTTCCTTCGCCATGTTGACGTAATACTCGAGTGTGTATTTCTCGCGGGCTGGATTAAGAATATCCCCCGTGTAGCAAATCGTCGCCTCACATACTGAGTTCGTATCCTGACGGATAGAATTCATCGCGACCTTAAGGTTCGGCAAGTAATTCAAGGAGTCAAAGACACGGAAGATATCCATACCGCACTCCGCAGAATGCTTAATGAAGCCGCGGATCACATTGTCTGGGTAATTAGAATAACCGACGCCGTTGGCACCTCGCAGCAACATCTGGAAACAGACATTCGGAATGCGCTCTCGTAAACGACGTAGTCGCTTGAACGGATTCTCATGCAAGAAACGCATGGTGGTATCGAAGGTCGCCCCACCCCAGCACTCTAGACTGTAAAGATTGTGGGCATTCTGTGCAATCGAATCGGCTACAGCGAGCTGATCAATGCTACGCACGCGAGCGGCCAGCAGGGACTGGTGCGCATCGCGCATAGTAGTGTCAGTGACGAGTAAACGCTTTTGATCGCGTGTCCATTGAGCAAACTTCTCAGGACCGTGCTTCGTGAGATAATCCTTGGTGCCCTTTGGCTTCGGAGCCTTTGGATCGTAAGCAGGAAGAATCACCGGCAAGTCCATGAGCGGCACGGGTCGGCCTTTGACTTGCGGGTTACCGTTGACGATTGTTTCACCCAGATAGTTGAGCAACTTCGTTGCACGGTCACGACGGCGTTTAAAATTAAACAGCGCTGGTGTGGTATCAATCAACGTAGTGGTCGCTAAACCCGATGTAAATTTCTCGTGATGAATCACATTCTCAATGAATGGAATATTGGTCTTCACACCACGTATACGCATTTCGCGCAGCGCGCGATCCATACGTTGAATCGCGAGTTCAAATGTGCGGGCTGATGCAGTCAGCTTCACCAAAAGCGAATCGTAATACGGAGTGATCACCGAACCTGTATCGCCCATCGCGCCATCGAGACGGATGCCAAAACCAGCAGCACTTCGATAGTTCACAATCTTGCCATAATCAGGCGCAAAATTCTTCTCAGGATCTTCGGTAGTGACACGTGCTTGGATGGCTACGCCGTTACGAGGGACATCTGCTTGCTGCGGAATGCCAATTTCTTCGCCATGCAAGGAGTGACCTTCGGCAATCAAAATTTGACTACGCACGATGTCGATTCCGGTAATCACTTCAGTCACCGTATGCTCCACTTGGATACGTGGATTCATTTCAATGAAGAACCACTCATGTGTGTCCAAATCGAGCAAGAACTCAACGGTGCCTGCGCTGTAATAGCCGATGGACTTGGCGATCTTCACCGCAGCATCGCAAAGCTCTTCGCGAACCTTGTCGGGCAAGCCGATAGATGGTGCGATTTCGATAACTTTCTGGTGGCGGCGCTGAACCGAGCAATCCCGTTCGTGCAAGTGAACAACGTTACCGTGTTTATCGCCAAGAATCTGCACTTCGATGTGCTTTGCGCGACCGATATAGCGCTCCATAAACACGGACGAATTACCAAATGAACGCTCCGCTTCACCCTGCGCTTCCTCAAGGAGCGGCTTTAAATCTTTTGGATCTTTAACGACGCGCATACCACGACCACCACCACCGAATGCGGCTTTGATGATTAGCGGGAAGCCAATCTTTTTGGCAGTCTTCACCGCTTCGCTCGGATCGGAGACTGGGTCTTGCGTGCCAGGCAATGTCGGCACGTTCGCTTTTTCGGCGATCTTACGCGCTTCGATTTTGTCGCCCATACGACCGAGAAGCTCTGCGCTCGGACCGACGAAGTTAATGCCATTATCATGACATGCCTGCGCAAAATGGGCGTTTTCGGAAAGAAAGCCGTAACCTGGGTGAATAAAATCGACGCCCTTGGCTTTCGCGAGATCGATGATGCTTGGAATATCGAGATAGGCGGCCACTGGTCCGAGCCCTTGCCCGACTAAATATGCCTCGTCGGCCTTAAAGCGATGCACGCCAAAACGGTCTTCTTTAGCATAGACTGCCACTGTTCGGCAGCCTAGTTCAGTGGCACTTCGGAAAATGCGCACAGCAATTTCACTTCGATTAGCAGCAAGTAACTTCTTCATATGGGTAGTATTAAAAGGTGAGTAGCCACACAGAAAAGGTTACCTCTCAAGAGAAGTCAACCGACCTTGCTACCTAAAAAACGTGATGCCGCTATTTCCCAGATTCCTCTTTGGTCGATCCTAACGCGCGCCTAGCACCAACGGTCAATTCCCCATTGCCCGATAATAAAATCGCCACGGGGCGAGACGACGGGAAATAGGAGCAAATGATCATGATGATTACCGTGATCGGAACGCACAAGAACATCCCAGGAATGCCCCAAATCGAGCCCCACAAGCCCAAAGAAAGCAGGATGACAATCGGGCTAAGGTTCAAGCGATTCCCCATCAGCTTGGGCTCTAGCAAACTACCGATACAAAATTGCAGCGCAGTGAGCACAGAAGCAGTGATAATAAATGGCCCCAAGGTATCAAACTGAACCAAGGTCAGAACCGATGGAAATGCAGTCGCGATGATCGAACCGATGGTAGGAATGAAATTAAGGAGGAAGATGAGCACTCCCCAGAAACTGGCGAAATCGACGCCAACGATCCGCAGCACCACATAGCTCAACAAGCCGGTAGCCGCACTAGTCAGCACCTTGATCCCAATATAAGACCGAATGTCGTGCCCCATCTTGCCGATCAATTTGAACGCATCTCCCTGGCGGTCTGGATCGCGCACGAGCGCCTTAATCTTGTTCTCAAATGTGCGCTGCTCCAACAGGAAAAAAATCAGATAAACGATAATAATGCCCGTGCTGCTCAATAGTGAACGAACCGTCCCACCAAAATCCTGCAGGTAGGCCTTAAAATCGATTTGCTTCAATACCTCGTCTAAATTGGGCGCTTCTTCGACCCCAAAGAAGGTATACCCCTTCACGATCCACGCCTCGAGGTTATGCTGATACTCCGGCGCGACTTTCACAACACTCGCAATGTTCACCGTGATCAATTGCACGATAAAACTGAGTGACACCAAAATAATAGTGATCGCCAAAATCATCGCCAAGGGTGTCGGCACTGCGCGACCACTCACTTTCAGCTTACGTATAGTATGCGTCAGGATATTGATCAAGTAAGCCACCGCTCCCGCAATCACCAATGGGAGCAACAACGCTTGGCCAATATGCAGTAGGTGGAAAATCAAAAAGATGGCAATCATGGCCATCACAAGACGCTGTGACTTCATAGACGCTTAGTTAAATCGCCGACAGTGGACTTGTCCACTACCGAGGCATCACAAATTTGAAAGATTTAAGTCGATAAAGCGCCTTTGCGTGAATTTCCTCGGCTGGTTCCACTTCTAGAACCCGCCCAAAGTTTACTTAAAGGTAGCCAAAGTAGTCTGGAAGCCGGAGGGCCAAATCGCAGCTCTCACAGGTCGGGGATCCGCAGACTCCAGAATCATTGGTTCAGGAATCGGTGAATAATCTTTCAATTCATTGAATATCACGACTCGACGACGGGGGACTACACTCGGCTGTGTGCTTGCATAGCTAACTTCCTGCAGTGTGAGTTCACCATCCGTCACTTCCGGGCGCAAACCCAACAAGCGCAGCTGCGCGGCCAAAGTTGCAGCACGCTGAATTGCCTGCTGCTGAGTGTTGGCGAATCGCTTTAAATCAGAACGATCGACCGCCTCAAAAATATCTTTTTCAACCAGTTCTGCTTCTTCAACACCTTCCAACTCTTGCTTCGAAGCATGTGTCGTATCAGTAAATGTGGGAAAGAGTAAAAAACCGCCAACTGCCATCGAGGCAGCAAGCCCGGCACCCAACATCCAGCGCGGGAAAGTGGCTACTGGCGCAGTTTGACGCGTAGCAGGCACAGCTAGACGTGTCGAACGAGTGCTGGATGGGCTAGAGCGTCGGCGCGTTGCCTTTGATGATGTAGACGCACCAAGCGCCAGACGCATCGCCTGATGTAGGCGACAGCGCTCGGTAAAATCTGCCTTACGGTCGGCATTCGCAGCTAATTCTGCCTTGAGAGTCTCCAATTCAGAACTGGAAATCTCTTTATCAAGGTAGAGGTTAACTAACTCACTGAATTTCTCGTCGATCATGAAAAATCACTACCCATCAAATCACGTAGGCTCTCACGCCCACGCGCGATTCTACTTTTGACAGTGCCCACGCTGATATCGAGTTGTTGGGCGATCTCCTCATAGCTCATATTCTTCACATTGCGCAAAATTAAGACCTCTTTGTGCTTTTCATTCAAGTCACCCATACACTCTGAAACGCGATTCACAAACTCTTGCGTAACAGCAGCTTCAGCTGGATTTTCTCCTGCGCAAGGCATCACATTCTCTAAAGTGAGGTCTCCATCAGCGCTCAAAGGCTGATCCAGCGATATGGAGTAGTCCCGCTTACGGCGAAACCAGTACCAATAGCGATTATGAGCCAAATTGGTCGCGATTTGATAGAGCCAAGTAGAAAAGGCGGCGTCGCCTCGGAAACTCTCAAGTCCGCGGTGTGCGCGGATGAAGGCATCTTGCGTCACCTCCTCAGCATCTTGTTTATTCTTAAGGAGTTGTGAAACACGAGCAAAGATGCGATCGTAGTAGCGAGCGACTATATCATTATACGCCGCTACATCACCATTCTTGATGCGCTCAATAAGAAGATCGTCAGGGTTAATTGTATCAGTCTTAGTAGTCATTATGGGGTTCATGTAAGGTAGATCGTTGAAACCTTAGATTTGTTCCAAGAAAAGACGTTCAAATAAAAGAAAAATATCTTTTCCTAAACTTGACAAGAAAGGCCTTCCCCCCTTCCATCCTGCGCTTCTAAAGAGGGCCGTTAGCTCAATCGGTAGAGCAGTTGACTTTTAATCAATTGGTTCGGGGTTCAAGTCCCCGACGGCCTACCACTTTTGAAAAGCCCGTGGATTTTGAATCTGCGGGCTTTTTTTGCGATTACTATCCCGCCGCGGCCTCTCCTGCCACGGTGCCGGTCGCAAAGCAACCTTGGATCAGAAAGCCACCGGTAGGCGCCTCCCAGTCGATCATTTCACCAGCACAATACACGCCCGGTAGTTCGCGAATCATTAATTGTGTATCCAGCGCTGACCAAGGCACACCGCCACTACTTGAGATCGCTTCCTCAATCGGACGCGCGCTCTTTAACGGTATGCGACAGGCCTTGGCTGCCCTCGCAAGGGCTTCAGCTGAATCAAATTCGCCGTAATACTGCCGCAGAATAGCACACATCGGTTCAGTCAATTTCCAGCGCAGGCGCGCCTCTTTATAAAAGTCACGCCTCGCGGACTGCATTTTATTCACCATATGCTCAACAGTGAACATCGGTTTAAAATCAATCACGATCTCCGGCGTCTCCATTGCGCGCAACACGCGACCCAATTGATAGATAGGCGCTCCCTCAAAACCATACCGAGTCACCATGAGCTCACCGTTCAATGCGACATCACCCGCGGAGATCTTCAAGTGATGCAACGGTTGCCCCTCTGCAATCTCCCGCGTGGCATCGGTCCAATCGCACTCCCACCCGCAGTTGGCTGCCTGCAACGGGTGGATTGACACACCCATACCCTCAACAACATCAGACCATCCACCGTCGGATCCCGTTTGCGGCCAAGAGCCGCCGCCCAAAGCTAGCACCACCGCATCGTGAGTTCGCGTCACACTTTGCTCCCGCACATTAAAATCGAGTTCGATTTGATCAGACTGACGTCGTAAGCCACACCAGCGATGATTCATAGCGAAGGTCACATCCAAGGATTTCAACTTCATGACCCAACGTCGCAACAAAGGCGCCGCTTTTTTAGACTCAGGAAAGACCTTTCCCCCGGAAGCAACAAAGGTCTCAACTCCTAGGTCGGCAGCCCATTTCCTCAAGGCCACATTATCAAACTGCTCCAATATCTGCGCCCAACGCTCCACTGGTAAATCCGCCCCAGAGTATTTCGACAAAAACACATCCTTCGCCGCATCATTGGTCAGATTAAGCCCACTCTTCCCTGCCACTAAAAACTTACGACCGACGGAAGGCTTATGATCATAAAGCGTCACCTGCGCGCCACTTATCGCGGCGACTTCAGCCGCGCGCATACCTGCAGGGCCGCCACCGATCACTGCAACAGATCTAGTTCGCGTCATCATGACTGCTCAGAAATCAGCACCGAACGCATGCCTACTTTGGCATTGTAAAATAAAAGCTCAACAAGCCGGGATTCGCGGTGATATTCTCAACCTTCACAGTGGACACCACCGAATCGCCCACTCGATTCTCTATCTCAAAAGCGAACGGATAGCCCTGAACCTCACGATAATCACGGTAGTAAGTGCTTAAAATCACTTCATCTTGATCATTCAATAACTCCCGCTTTAAAACATACGGCTCTTGAGCATCTAGATAGTAACGAGATCGCTGCCCGTTTGACTCACGCACATAATAAACAAATACGTTCTGCGCTTCCACGGTATCGCGACCGACCATCTCGACGTCATTGTAACGATTCTGCAAGTGATGAAATAACGGACTATCAAAAGTAGCTTCGTTCTTCACGATTTGTAATTCTCCCTTTGTCAGCAAGCGAGTCGTCACCTCTGTGCCATCCTGAACCTGCATCCAACCAGTCCTGCCATCATAGCCTATGGTCACACTGTTTTCGCCCAGACCCAAACGATAACGGATCGAATTCGGCCGCTTCTTGCGCAGCAAAAACTCATGAGTGTTCCCATCTTGAGTTTGCGTCCCTTCGATACTGATCGAACTCAGAGCTGTCGCATCACGCCCACCACCATAAGCCTCGGTGTAACGCTGAAGCGCACGCTGCATCACATAAGAATCCGTTTGCGCGGATAGCACCCCAACCATTGAGGTGAAGACTAAAATCCAACTAATAAAGTGAATACGCATAAGGCAAAATATCTTCATTGTATTTGAAACTAGCAAGCACAGTAGCGAACATATTAGACCATACATGATCGAAGCGAACAACCACCCTTACCCGACACACCATCGCAGATGCCACTGACCACACAAACTAAAACCTTTCAGCGTTTACTCGCTGATTGGTATGCGACGGCTCAGCGACCGCTACCTTGGCGCACGAAGCCCTCGATCTACCGCACGGTTGTCTCGGAGTTAATGGCACAACAGACGCAGATCAAAACCATGCTGCCCTATTTCGAGCGATGGATGCAGCGCTTTCCTGACTTCAAAGCACTCGCCGATGCCAGCAGCGAGGACGTGCTCAAACACTGGGAGGGTCTCGGCTATTACAGTCGTGCACGTAACCTACACAAACTCGCCAAGGAATACATTGCGCTGGAAAAGAAACCCAACTCCGCCGCTGAATGGCAAACTCTACCGGGCATCGGTCCCTACACCTCGGCAGCCATCAGCTCAATCGCTCAAGGTCAACCCGCCGCAGTGGTCGATGGCAACGTCGTCCGTATACTCGCCCGGCTGACCAATGACCAGAGAAGCTTCAAAAGCAACGGAGATGCGGTCAAAGCCTTCACAGCTCTAGCAGATCAAGTGCTCAACCGCGAACAACCTGGCGAGCACAACCAAGCCATGATGGAGCTGGGTGCGACCATCTGCCTAAAGCATAATCCACTCTGCACCAGCTGTCCAGTTGTCGAGTTTTGCAAGGGTTCCGCCAGCGGCAGCCCAGAAACGATTCCAAAAATCCAGCGCAAAGCCACGGTCCAAGTGGAAGTCGATCGCTTCTGGATAACAGATCAGAACAAGGTGCTACTCCACCTAAACCCGCTCGATTCCAAACAGCTCGCCGGACAATACGAGCTCCCGAACCACGACCACCTCGGTCTACCACGCCCCGCCGACAAACCCTTGCTGACTAAAATGCGCTCGATCACGCACCATCGGATCAAAGAGCGCATACATCTCCTGCATGCAAACACAGCTCTGATCAAGCACATCGAGCAAGCCCCCACCTTATACTGGGTGCCAGAGGATGCCCTCCATAGTATAACACTTTCAGGACCGCATCGCCGCTGGCTACCCGAAATCGTCCTCAAATCACCTTCCAGCACGACCTAAATACAATTAGGGAACTAAGGTTGAGAGTTGCGTGTCTCCAGCAGTTCGTCGATATTGCCCCCAATTGAAACAAGTCCCCTATTTTCAACGCTTCATATATTCAACTTTCGATATTTTTAGCGTTTCAGCATTAAGAACATGAATCTCAGCAGCCTCTACAGCGACCTCAGCGAAGAACAGATCGAATTGATCCAAGCACTTCCACGCTCTGAACGACTTTTACAAATCGCCACCATACGTAACGTATCGACCCGTGACATGGTCAACGACGTGGCTGAACGAGCAGGCATTCCCGTCCTAGAGGAGATCCAGCTGATTGATAACCCCACTGCTACGCTGCCACTTCGCCTCATCCACGAATACCAATGCGTGCCGGTGCGGACGACCGAGGTCGATTCAGATGCTGACGTCGCCGAAGAAACTTCACCTAACACGCAGCCCATTCCACTCGTCACTCTCTGGCCACCTGATGCCAAAATGGATCGCTGGATCTACGCCGTCAGTGGTCGCAAACCGGAATGGCACCTCGGCAACCCTGATCAAGTCATCCACACCATCACCCAACGCTTCGGAGTCGGCGCAGGCAGCCTCGACGAGTCCGACATCGTCAACGACGTGGATGATGAGGAAGATGCAGAAGATGAAGATGCAGCCGTCATCCGCTTCGTGAACGAAGTTGTCCACAAAGCCGTGACTGACCGCGCGACCGACATCCATTTCGAGCCACACCGGGACGCCCTACAGATCCGCTACCGTATCGACGGCGAGCTCGTGCCCGTTCGCGTGCCGGACAACTTGATCAAATTCCAAGGCGCGATCATTTCCCGCCTAAAGATCATGGCGAAGCTCAATATCTCCGAAAAACGCCGCCCACAAGACGGACGTATTTCCTTCGGAGCCGGCGAGGGTGAGCTCGACATTCGTATTTCCACCTTCCCCACGATGTATGGGGAAAGCGTCAGTCTTCGTCTGCTCAACCAGAAGTCGAAACCACTCTCCATGCGCGAGCTCGGTCTCGCCCCCGACGAAGAAAAACACGTCGAGCGCCACCTCGCCTCGCCGCACGGCATCATTCTTGTCACTGGTCCAACCGGTTCCGGTAAATCAACCTCGTTGACCGCGTTCATCCGCCTGATCAACAAGCCCGAGCGCCGTATCATCACTGTGGAGGACCCGGTCGAGTATGAAGTTCCCGGCGTCAACCAAACACAGGTCCACTCCGAAATCGGACTCACTTTCGCCACTTCGCTGCGTGCCGTCTTACGCCAAGACCCCGACGTCATCATGGTCGGGGAAATTCGTGACCGTGAAACTGCCGATATCGCGATTCGTGCCTCGCTTACAGGTCACTTGGTGCTCAGCACGCTACACACCAACGACGCCCCCGGCGCGCTGACCCGTTTGGTCGATATGGACATCGAGCCATTCCTGATCGCCTCCTCCGTCGAAATGATCATCGCACAACGTCTAGTCCGTCGCCTTTGCCCGAACTGCGCGCAACCCGGCAACTTCGACCCTAAACACGTCGCCAGCTGCCTCACTGCGATGCGCATCAACCAGAGCGAAGCACAATTTGGGCACCTCGCCAAAAATGCCATCGGCTGTGAGCGTTGCCGCAAACTCGGTTTCCGCGGTCGTGTCGCTATTTTCGAAATCCTTCGCGTCACAGAAGAGATCCACGAGCACATCGTCAAACGCGACTCTTCACGCCTCATTCGCCAAACGGCCATCAAACAAGGCATGCGCTCCCTCCAACAAAGCGGCTGGGAACACATCAAGAACGGCAGCACCACCTTCGAAGAAGTCATGCGCTTCGCCGAGCTCGAGAGCGAAGAAGGGTAAGTTCACTACGAAGCATTTCACAGGAAAGAAGAGAATCAACTTCCCTAATCAATCTAAAGTTGCTAATTTCGCGCGAATTGATGCAACGATTACGCATATTACTCAGCATAGCACTCTTCACGTCTGCATGGACGACAACTAAAGCTGCGACATTTGACGGGTTTGTTTATCAAGACCTAGGTAGCTACGTCAAAATCACTGGATATAGTCCTTCTACAAGTCTGAATGTAACCGTCCCTGCCACAATCAACGGCGACCCAGTCACAATTATCGGCGACTACGCATTTCAAGGAAAAAGCACGATTACTCAGATTCTGCTGCCAGACAGCATTATAGAAATTGGTCAGCACGCTTTCGCATTTACAGCAATCGAGAGCATTACAATTCCGGACACCGTAACCACAGTGGGTAGGGCCATCTGCTTAGCCTGTGGAACACTCACCGAGATCCTAGTTGAGCCAACAAGCACATCATTCACCAGTATAGACGGCGTGCTATTCAGCTTTGACCAAACAGTCTTGGTTGAATTCCCAGGAGGCTATCTAAGCGATACATATACCATACCCCAAAGCGTCACTTTAATTGACGAAATCGCGATTGAGCCAGGTCTTGCACTCAAAAACATCCACGTAGAGTCTGGAAATAATTCATATTCAAGTATCGATGGCGTCCTCTTTAACAAAGCGCAGGCAACTCTGATTATCTATCCGGCAAATCGCGAACACTCCAGTTATCAAATTCCTGATAGTGTAAATATCATCGATCAATTTGCTTTTAATTACGTAGAAAATCTCGAGCGAGTTTTGATTCCAGCGAGTGTATCCGCCTTAGAATATCAAGCATTTTTGGGCTGCGATAACCTCGAGGAGCTTTACTTTCTCGGCGACGCCCCTACTGCGACTGCATCTAGTATCTTTTTATTCGTTCCAGGTGACGCATATTATTTCAGTGACAGCACAGGCTACACCTCCCCCACATGGGCAGGCTTAACTACAATCGACATGGGAGTCCGCACTGAAGCCAAGGAGTGGCTCATCCAAAATGATCTGGTATACAATATAGACTTAGCCACCACGTTAAATGAATCAGGTAAGCCCCTCTTACTGTCCTATGCGCTCGACCTACCGCAGAACTTAAACGGGATGCCAGAGGCAGTTCAGGCAGAAAGCACCCTGCTATACACATTTTTTGCTGATCGTTCCGACGTGAATTATTCTCCACTAACGAAAACATCCCTCGAGGACGACTGGACATCAAACGGAGTCACACTTTCTGCGAAGGATAGTCAAGGATATCGAACCGCATCTATCAATACGAGCGAAAGCTCTGGATTCCTTAAACTTGATCTTTCGTTGATCGAATAATTAAAGCCGACCTCGATCTTATTTTTTAGCCTTCAAAAACGAGTTAATCCTCCACTCGAGGCTTCTTCATTCTCACTCCGGGCTTCGCGATCAGTTCGACATAGCAGGTTTCACCACCGTCTCCAAGGACTTGGGCAACCGCTTTCGAGACCTTGGTCACGTGCGTCGATTCAGCGGTTTCAGCAGTCACGCCGACCTTGCAATCGAAATCCCAAAAGTCCACACCCTCGGGCAGCTTCTTGCTACGCTCGCGCTTGATGTATTTATTCACATCGCCTTGGATGGATTCCACCAAACGTGCAGGATTGATCTTCGGGTGCGTCAAAGGAAAGGTCTTCTTCATAGACCGAAGGAGCGTCTAGGCTTCTTCAAGAAACGCAACTGCGAACCTTTACGCCCGAAATGATCAATCCGCGACCAGAGGATGCCTCCACTTCAAACCTTTGAAGCGCGCGAAATCGCTGTCGGTAGATACCCATTCACAATCATACTCTATCGCGAGTGCAGCATGCCATGCGTCGGCCACTAATTTACCGGTAGCTGGAAGCTCTTTGCAGAGCGATTGGAAAATCAACCAATTACGTTCCGAGGGACGGAGAATACAGGCTTGTGGACAGGCGCGCAAATTTTCACAAAAACGCAAAGCGACCTCCACTGGAGTTGGTTGCTTAAAGACACGCGGATTCGTCACAATTCGAACGAAACCACTGAGCACTGCTTCAGAAAGTCCAAATGCTTCCACCCCAGTGGCCAACTCTGTCATCCAAGCAGCATAAGCTTTATGCTCAGCAATGGCATCTGGTCGATGCGCGTAGATCAACACGTTCACATCGCAGAGTTTCATTGCCCGTAGATTCCTTCGTCTTCTGCTGCCAGTAAATCACTTGGTCTGTCCAAGTTCACTCCAGTCTGCAGACCACCTTCTCCAAAAGTAATCAGCTCAAAAGACGCCGCAGTAGATGCCCTCTCACTGCGTAAGGCCGCACGACCAGCATCTGCAAGAAAAGCACTGAGGCTCAAGCCCTTACGCTTAGCAGTGGACCGAAGATTCTCCGCTAACTCATCATCCAGTATGATACTAGTCCTCATAAGTAATACCGTATTACTATCTCAGCCAATGTCAAGATCATCCTATTCGATGAGAATCGGTCACGTGTCGTGCGCCCACTGAATCAGGCTTGCGAACACCCGCTAGTCGATACTGTTTAGAGGCATGAAACTCACTGCCGTTGTTTATCTACAAACTGGACTTGCTGATGCGGCAGCGGAATTGGCTGCGCAGTTTGGAGTGCCATTCGTGGATGGGGTGCATTTAAACGGCGCCAAGACAAAATATTTACAGGCATTCCTCACGGAGCACGCTGGGGATACCACTGGCGCGAGTGCATTCGTCATGGATGCAGACGGGTTAAAACTATATGCGCTCGGGGCGAACTACGGCGTGGCGATTGCGGCGGATTTTTATGGGGCAACGGTGACGTATCGCCGCAAACTCGGCGGCGGCAAAGGGCAAATGATTGCCAAAGCGGTCGGTCTTCGCTCGGGGCTATCTCCACGGGTGCTGGATGCCACCGCTGGCTTGGGCGGCGATGCATTTGTTCTAGCGAGCCTCGGGTGCCAAGTAACCATGCTGGAGCGTGCGCCCGAAGTGCGGGCTTTGTTATCCGCTGGCTTGGACCAAGCTAGAAATTTTGCGCAGCGTGAAGATGCCGAACTGGGCGACATCCTGGAGCGAATGCAATTAGTGCACGCCGACTCTCACGAATATTTAAAAAACATAGAGGTCTCGGATCGTCCGGATGTGATTTACCTCGATCCGATGTTTCCAGAGCGGACCAAAGGAGCGATGGTCAAAAAGGAGATGCGGGTCTTTCATGATCTAGTTGGAGCGGACCTTGATGCAGATGGCTTGCTCGACCTCGCGATGGCTCAAGCGCGCTACCGTGTAGTGGTGAAACGCCCACGAATTGCGCCAACTCTAGGCGATTCAAAGCCGAACCACGTGCTGGAAGGCAAAAGCAACCGCTACGACATCTACACGATTGCGAAGATGCCGGATGATTTAGGGCGCAAATAGTAAAATTTTGGCAACGGGCTTTGACCTTCGTGGGAAAATAGTGCGGATTCCTGCTATGGAACCAAACTACACGAAACTGGCCGGCGTATTGACCGGGTTTTCTACCAATTTACAAAAGGGCGAGCGCGTCCTAATCGATGCCTTTGATATCCCCGAAGCGATGGTCGTCGCACTGGTCCGTGCCGCCCGCGAGCGAGGCGCTGTCCCATTCGTCAATATTCAGCGCGCCCGCGTCAGCCGCGAGTTGATGAACGATATCGACGCGGAGCAATTTGAAACGCAGGCCACTTGGGAGCTCGCTCGTATGCAAAAAATGGACGCCTACATCGCGGTGCGTGGTTCGGATAATATTTTTGAAATGTCGGACGTCGACCCCGCCAAAGTCAGCCGCGTAATGAAGGCGATGAAGGAAGTGCTCGACTACCGAGTAAACAAAACCAAATGGGTGATCCTTCGCTGGCCGACTCCTGCGATGGCGCAGCAAGCCATGATGAGCACCGAAAGTTTCGAAGACTTCTTCTTCCGCGTTTGCACGCAAGACTATGCGCGCATGACTGCAGGCATGAACGCACTTGAATCCTTGATGTCGAAAACAGATGTAGTCGAATTGAAGGGCCCTGACACCAACCTTCGCTTTTCTATTAAAGGCATCGGCGCGGTTTCCTGTGGCGGCACGCATAACATCCCCGACGGCGAAGTCTTCTCCTGCCCAGTCAAAGACTCGGTCGAAGGCGAGATCACTTACAATGCGCCGACAGTCTATCAAGGGGTGTCCTTTGATCGCATCCACCTCAAATTCGAGAAGGGTAAAATCGTGCATGCGGAAAGTTCCAATACCGCGCGCCTGAACGACATTCTTAATTCCGATCCTGGCGCCCGCTATATTGGTGAGTTCGCGATCGGGTTCAACCCACACATTCTCGAGCCGATGCGCGACATTCTCTTTGATGAAAAGATCGCGGGCTCCTTCCACTTCACTCCAGGTCAAGCCTACGAAGAAGCGGATAATGGTAATCGCTCACAAGTCCACTGGGACATGGTGCAAATCCAGCGTCCAGAATATGGCGGCGGCGAAATTTGGTTCGATGGTGAGTTGATCCGTAAGGACGGACTCTTCTTGAAAGGCGATTTAAAGAAGCTGAATCCGGACTATCTTCTGGGCGGTGAATAAGGCGGGCGAGTCTGCGGTGGATCCGGTGTTGAGCGTGTATTGTCACGTCCCGTTCTGCGCATCGACCTGCGATTTCTGCGCCTTTTATCAAGAGAAGCCGCGCCGTGGAGACCTTGACCGCTATCTCGCGGCAATGGATACCGAGTTTGCCTTGCTACCAAAAGATCGCGTGGTGGACACCGTCTTTTGGGGTGGTGGCACGCCGGGCTTGCTGGCGGCAAAAGACTTGGAGCGCCTCGGCCGTTCGTTACTCGACAACTTGAAACAACCGCCGAGCGAGTGGACAATCGAAATGGCGCCCTCCGCAGTGAAGGAGGACAAGCTCGCCGTTTTGCGCGACCTCGGCGTGACTCGTATCTCGATGGGAGTGCAGAGTTTTCATCCTGAGTTATTAGAATCGCTGGGGCGCCTACACCGCCCAAATCAAATCTATACGGCATGGGAGCGCGTGCAGGCAGCTGGTTTCCCTCAGACGAATCTCGATCTGATGTTTGCCATTCCGAATCAGTCCATCGAGCAATGGGAGGCTGACATTCGCGAAGCTGCACGACTCGGGCCGACACACCTCTCGACCTACTGCCTGACTTTCGAGGAAGACACCGCACTCTACGTAAAATTATCACAAGGCAAGGTATCGATCGACGAAGAGCGCGAGCTACAATTCTACGAGCGCGGCTGGGAGCTTTTAGCAGAGCTTGGCTATGCGCAATACGAGGTATCTAATTTCGCCAAGCCCGATGCGGCATGTCTCCACAACGTCAATACTTGGCGCATGCAGGAATGGATCGGCTGCGGTCCCTCGGCTGCCAGTCAGTATGAGGGACAGCGCTATCAACGACCGTCTAACTTAGACGAGTGGGCGAAAGGAATGGAAGCAGGTCTGCCACCGAGAACAGAGTGTGTCGACCTAGATGCCTCGATCCTGCTGGCAGATGCCTTGGTCTTCGGCCTGCGAATGAATGCTGGCTGCGATTTAGATCTAATTGCAAAGCAGTTTCCCGCACCTGATGTATTGGCTCAGTTGGAGCCGCTGCTAAGTCGCTTGGCACGTGAAGGTTTAGCCGAACGCGAAGGCTCAAAAATACGACTCACCCATGAAGGTCGATTGGTTTGCGATGCCATCGGTAGCTCCATACTCGAAACGATTGCGGATTAACATGAGCACATCTCGATACCTATTGATTGATGCTTACAATGTGATTTGCGCGACCGATCATTTACGAGAGACCTTAAACGAAAATATGGATGCCGCGAGAGATCGGCTCGCTGAAATCGTCGCCTCGATTCACGATGCTGAAGGTGTGCGGGTGGCCTTGATTTTGGACAGCCGTAATGATCGTCTCGAAGTGGAGCACCCATTCAAGAAAAACACCTTTGAATATTTATATGCACCCGCAGCACTCACTGCCGATGGCGTGATTGAGCGCATATTAAAACGAGTCAAAAATCCCAGCGATGTCAGTGTGGTTAGCAACGACAACATGGTGCGCGAAGCCACTCGATCAAGTGGAGCCATGGCTTTGCGACCAGAGGAACTATTCGAATGGGCGAGCGCCTGCGAAGCGCGTTTGCTGCAAGACGCAGCCCGCCGTCGGAACGAGAACAGTAAAGATTGGCGTAATGGGCTCGATATCGAGCTGTAACAATTGCACTCAATCCGCCGACACTAAACGCACGACTTTATCCGGTCCGTTCAGGACAACATAAAGGTGACCGTCAGGACCGCTAGCGACGTCGCGCACACGTCCGACACTTTTCAAGATAATCTCATCTTTGACAACCTGTCCGTCCTCGATAATCAAACGGTGCAATTCCTCTGAAGCGAGACCTCCGGCAAAAAGATTATACTTCCAGTCGGGGAAGACCTCACCTTCATAGAAATCAATGCCACAGACCGCAATCGATGGCGTCCAATAATGCTTCGGTTGCTCCATGCCCTCCTTGGCAGTGATTCCAGTGATCGGCTTGCCGTTGTAATTCATGCCATAGGTAATCACCGGCCAACCATAGTTTCTACCTGCCTGCATCACATTGATTTCATCACCTCCGCGCGGGCCATGCTCGGACTCCCAAATTTCACCAGTGCTCGGATGTAGATCCAAGCCCTGTGGGTTCCGATTCCCATAAGTCCAGATGGATGGGTAAGCATCAGACTCGTTCGCAAATGGATTATCTTTCGGCAGACGCCCGTCATCGTGGATGCGGTGGATCTTACCATTCGGCACGCTCAGGTCCTGAGCCATATCTTGTGCACCCCGGTCTCCGATCCCGAAAAACAGAAAACCATCTTTAAATACTAGACGCGTTCCAAAATGAACCCCGGCGGAGCGATGAAACTTCGCAGGCACTTCAAAAACGACCTCTTCGTCCATCCACTGATTGTCGATGATTCGCCCGCGCACGACCTTCGTCATGCCAGCCTTCTTACCGCCCTGTTCTCCACCGGATTCAGAAAAGGCTAAATAGACCCACGCATTGTGCTGGTAGTCAGGATGCGCAGCCACTTCAAGCAAGCCGCCCTGCCCGTTTGCCCAGACTTTCGGCGTGCCTTCAACCGGCGCTTTCAATTCACCGTCCTTAAACATCCGCAAGCTACCATCGCGCTCCGTAATTAAAACGCCCTTTGTCGGCAAAAAAGCAATCGACCATGGCTTAGACAGACCGTCGACAACGGTTTCCAATTTAAAGGAGTATCCGCCCGCCGAATACACGCCGTCGGTCTCAGCAACAAGGGGACCTTTTGCGCGCTCACTTTTTTGACGCATTTCATCGATATAAATCTCGAGGGATCGTATCTGGGCATCTGTCAGAGCACCCTCATAAGCTGGCATCCCCATTTGCGGGCTCCCCTCATTCACGTATTCAAGAAAGCTTTTCCCCTTCCCCACATACTTCCACTTAGCGACATCGAGCAAAGTAGTGCCCAGACCACCAGTGAGTTCGGCACCATGACAGCTGGCACACACACTGGTGTAGAGTTCACTCACCGCACCCGTGCCGATTCGATTCTGCCCGAACAAGCAACTAGAAGTGATCACAAACAAGAGATAGATAGACAAACGCATGAGGTGTAAATTGGCAGTTTTTACCAAACATGCAAAAAGATTGCGGCATTGAATAAAGGCGATTCAATTCAAGCTCATGGAATTCATGCAGAATTGGGGAAATCTCCTCGCCCCCGAAGGAGGCTTTAAAGTCGAGGACCTATGGCAGGTTCTGGTCGTGCTACTCTTACTCGGTCTGTGCAGACGAGTATTCGGCCAAAAATATAAGAAGCTCGATACCGACGAATTCAACCCAAAGTTCTGGATACAAAAGAATATCGGCTTCGTCGCTCATTGGGTCGCGCTTACGGTCATTTATCTATTTTTTGCGATAATCATCGGAATGGATATGCCAGTCCTTCGATTCTTCACTTACCTCGGCGGAGCTTGGACCGTAATTGGTCTAGTCACCAGCCTCCTGAAAGAGCGCTTCTGGGCTCAATCTGTCGCAGCCGTCGGCTACCTAATCACTGGCTTATTCGGACTCGCACTCGTCGAAGACAGTATTCAATTGCTCGACGATCTTCGCTTCACCATGGGCGGCTTCACTCTCTCTGCTTGGACAATTCTAGCCGGCATGATCGCCTTTGCGTTTACTTTATGGATCAGTCTCGCCGTTGCACGAATTGCCGAGACACAGATTCAACTCATCCCGCGACTGAGTGCCACACTCAAAGTTCTCATCGCTAAGATCGTTCGTATTCTACTGATCACCATTGCGGTTGTCACCGCGATTGGCTCCATCGGCATCGACCTCTCTGCCTTCGCGTTCCTCGGAGGTGCGATCGGTATCGGTCTTGGTTTTGGTCTCCAGAAAGTCGTGTCCAACTTTGTCAGCGGTATCATCCTACTCATGGACAACTCCATAAAACCCGGCGACGTGGTTGAAATCGATGGCACCTATGGTTGGATCAATAATCTAAGAGCTCGATACGCATCGGTCATCACTCGCGACGGCACGGAACACCTCATCCCCAACGAAGACCTGATCACTCAAAAAGTGATCAACTGGTCATTTACCGACAACCTCGTGCGCGTCCGCGCCGCAGTAGGAGTCTCTTACAAATCGGACCCACATCAATGTATTCAGCTCATTTTGGATGCGGCTAAATCGGTTCCCCGCGTGCTAGAACTCCCAGAACCCACTTGCCCACTTATCGGTTTCGGCGACAGCTCTGTGGACCTAGAACTACGTTTCTGGATCGCAGACCCTTCCAACGGTGTCGCCAGTGTCAAAAGTGCGGTGCTATTAAAAATATGGGATAGCTTTAAAGAGCACAACATCGAGATCCCGTTCCCGCAGCGCGATCTACACATCCGCTCCAGCGACGTGCTACATGTCCAGCGCGACAATCCGGATCCAGAGTAAACCACCATGGCAGCGACAAAGAAAATACGTCTCGACGAATTACTCGTGACCAACGGACTGGCCGACACACGCTCCAGAGCCAAAGCACTCATTCTCGCAGGAAAAGTCATGCTCGGCACCGACCGCCTCGACAAACCGGGCCGCACCTTACCCGCCGATAGTCCAGTTGTGGTCGAATCCCCTCCCCGCTTCGTCAGTCGCGGTGGTGAAAAAATCGATGGCTTTCTCGAACAATTCAATATCAACGTCACAGGACTACGCTTCCTCGATATCGGCGCATCAACCGGCGGGTTCACCGACTGTTGCCTGCAACGCGGCGCAATCACGGCAACCTGTGTCGATGTCGGTCGCGCGCAGATGCACAATCGCCTAATCCAAGACGAGCGCGTGACCAACATCGAGAAGACCAACGCCCGCCACCTGAAGCTTGGCGATCTCCCTTTCGATGATTATCCACTCATCGTCACGGACCTCTCTTTCATTTCACTCACAAAAGTTCTACCCGCGATGTGGCAATTCATGGCACCCGGTGGTCGCTTGATCGCATTAGTGAAACCGCAATTCGAAGCCGAAAAACACGAAGTTGACGCAGGTAAAGGCATCATCCGTGACGAAGCCATTCACCAACGCGTGCTCGAATCCATCAAAACCTTCGCCCTCAACGAGCTCCCCGGTGCAGAACTCATCGGCACAATGGACTCCCCAATCAAAGGGACTGATGGCAACCGCGAGTTTCTAATGGGATTGATCCGGAACGAATAACATTTCAATATTGGAGGGACGCGTTTCATGCGTCCGCCTTCGGGAAAATTGGGCTCAAGCACCCCGGACGCGTGAAACGCGTCCCTCCAGTCACATCCAAAATAATTAGCGATTCGAAGTTGGACGTTCTGCGTTCAGTGTTCTACCTTAGCCTTCCCATGAGTCCGATCAAAACCATCACATTTGCTGTCAATGCCTCAAAGCCAGGTGCGAAGGAAGCGGCTGACTACCTTGCTGGTATCGCTGAATGCGAGGGCGCTACCGCAACAGTGACCACGGAGCACCCGCTACCAGCAAATGCACTGAAAGACCAAGACCTCTGTTGCGTCATCGGCGGCGATGGCACTTTGCTCGGCGTGCTCGATGCAGCGCTCGAATCCGGCGCAGCCGTGCTCGGGATCAACATGGGCAAGCTCGGCTTCCTCGCCACATTTACCGAAGCAGAAGCAGCCAACGACCTACCTGCCCTCATTAAGGGTAACTACGACATCGCAGAGCGCTCGGTGATCTGCTGCACGACTCAAAATGGTGAATCCATCTACGGTCTCAACGACGTGGTTTTAAAAGAAACCGAAGGCAGCGGCTTGATCCGCCTCAAAGTATCCGCCAATGGAAACCCTGTATCGGAATACCATTGCGACGGGCTCATCTTTTCCACGCCGACTGGATCCACCGCCTATAACCTTTCCGCCGGCGGTCCCATCATCGGTCCCAAAGTCAGCGCCATTGCAATGACCCCGATTTGTCCCCATACGCTCGGTAATCGATCGGTCATCTTTGACAACTCGACACAAATCAGTGTGGCCAATCTCGTGCCCGGCCCCTGCCCCCGCATCACAATCGACGGTCGCGTGCGCTTCAAAGCTGAAAACAATTTTCCGATTTCTATCACGGTTGCCGAGAAGACTTTCCGTCTAATGCAACACCCGGATCATTCGCACTTCGCGATTGTCAGAAATAAGCTCAATTGGGGCGACCCAACGATTAAGTCGGAATGATCGCAAAGTAGGCAGTGAACAGTGGGAAGTGAGTAGTGCGAGAAGCACGTTTAAACAATGAGTATAAAGAATTACAGCGATCTAGTCGTTTGGCAAAAATCCATACAATTGGTGGAAATGATTTATG
Organism: Opitutales bacterium; assembly: GCA_030729385.1. Taxonomy (GTDB): domain Bacteria; phylum Verrucomicrobiota; class Verrucomicrobiia; order Opitutales; family Coraliomargaritaceae; genus JBPOFY01. Next base: position 36,211 of record JANQXM010000004.1, read on the forward strand.
TGCTGACCAATACATTCCCGCACGAAGAGATCTACGGCCTAACAAGCCAAATACGCAGAGCAGCAGTATCGATTCCTTCAAATATCGCAGAAGGCCAAGCAAGACAGAGCACAGCCGAATTCAAACGACTTCTCTCATTAGTATGGGCTCAAGGGCAGCAGTTGAAACCCAGCTGATTATCGCTCAAAAGTTGAAATACGTAACCGCGGAACAACTCGAGGAGGCCCTAACTCTAAGCGATGAAATTAAGCGAATGACCTACGTCCTCTCATCTAAGCTCAAAGAATACTTTCCACTCTACACTTCCCACTCAATTTGAACATCCCCGAAAATATACCCACGAAACAACGCGCAGCTTGTGTTGCTGTGGCTGAGTCTCTCGCTCAAGCGGGCGGCCGCGCTTTGATGGTAGGTGGTTGCGTGCGTGATGGCTTACTCGGGATACCTGCGAAGGATGTGGATATCGAAGTCTATGGGCTGGATGCAGATGCCGTGGAAGCGACCTTAAGCCAACACTACCGCCTCGATACGGTGGGCCGTGCATTCGGAGTCTTCATAGTAAAAGGTCTGGACATCGACATCGCACTTCCACGCCGCGAATCAAAGACAGGTCCTAAGCACACAGACTTCGTGGTTGAAGGTGATCCCAACATGTCGCCCCTCGACGCAGCCGCACGGCGTGATTTCACCATCAATGCCATCAGCTTCGACCCACTGACTGGCGAGTTGCTCGACCCTTACAACGGTGTGACTGATCTCGAAGCACGCTGTCTGCGTCACGTGTCCGACGCTTTCAGCGAAGACCCGCTTCGTGTTTTACGCGGCATGCAATTCATCGCGCGTTTTGATTTGGTCGCCGCTGCGGAAACGATTGCCCTCTGCCGCGCACTCACACCCGAACACCTGCCGATGGAACGACTTGGGGAAGAGTGGAAGAAACTCATCCTCAAAGGCAATCAACTGGGTAAAGGGCTGCACTTCCTAGAAGACTGTGGGTGGCTACAATATTTCCCTGAACTCGAAGCGCTGGTTGGCTGCGAACAAGACCCAGAATGGCACCCAGAAGGTGACGTCTGGAAGCACACTTGCCACTGCCTCGATGCTTACGCCAAGCAACGCATCGGCGATGAATGGGAAGACCTCGTCGTCGGGCTCGCTGTGGTTTGCCACGACATGGGTAAACCAGCGACCACTTACACCGACGAGAACGGACGCATCCGCAGCCCACGGCACGACGTGCTGGGCGTGCCGGTGGCCAAGACCTTCCTAGAACGTATCACTCGGCAAAAGAAACTCTTTGAAGAAGTCCTCCCACTCGTCGAGCAACACATGCGCCCGCTAGCACTCTACCGCGATGGGGCTGGCGACTCGGCCATTAGGCGCCTCGCAGCGAGAGTCAAACGAGTGGATCGCCTCACCCGCGTGGCGCATGCCGACAAGAACGGACGCCCACCAATCGAGTGCGACGGTTTCCCCGAGGGCGAATGGCTACTGGGTAAAGCCGCCGAACTCGAGATCAAAGACAACGCCCCCACGCCGATCCTACTCGGGCGCCATTTAATGGAGTGCGGCATCAAGCCCGGCCCTCATTTTGGAAAAATTCTCGACCAAGCTTACGAAGCACAACTCGACGGCGTCTTTACCGACCTCGAAACCGGCAAAGTATACCTCCAATCCATTCTCCCCAAATCCATATAGCTATTAATAATATGAAAAAACTCATCCACACAGCCATCGCCCTACTCCTTTGCACTGCAATTCTTCGCGCCGAAACGACTGAAGAAGCACCGGGCGTGATCCTGCGCGGCGTGCTCGACCTCGGCACTATTCAATCGTTCTCACTCAGCACGGAAGACGGCGTCTCCTCTTCTTGGGTTAAAGTGGGGCAAAGTTTTAAAGGTTACAAAGTCGTCTCCTTCGACACAGACAGCCAAGCATTGAGCCTCGAAAAAGACGGTGTCGCACAAACCATCAGCCTAACCTCCGCCCAAGAATTTGCCAACGACGAAGGCACCATGGAAGAACGCCTCGCCGAAGCGAAAAACATCATGGCACTGATGGACTTCGAAAAGATGATGAACGAAACCATGGACGCCCAGATGAAAGCCATGAGCGAGATGATGCGTAAGCAAATGTCTATGGGCGGCACCGTCGACGAAGAGCTCGTCGCTTTCCAAACCAAGGCAATGGCCGAGATGTTCGACGAAATGGAATGGGGGCCCATCAAGGATGGTATGTCAAAAGCCTACGCCGAAGTATTCACCAAAGATGAACTCAGTAGCATCTCGAACTTCTACGCCACTCCTGCCGGACAAGCCACCATCCAAAAGCAGCCCGCGCTCCAGCAAAAGACCATGGAGATCATGATGCCCTCGATCATGACTGCCTCTCAGTCGATGCAGAAGAAGATGATGGATTTCTACAAACAGCGCGCCGCCGAGAAGAAAGCTGCAGAGTAAACTATCATTCTGTAGCCACGGCAGTCTCTGCCGTGCTTTGACGGTTCGACCAGGAACACACGAGAACACGGCAGAGACTGCCGTGGCTACACTCACAAAAAAAGCCCCGCAGCGTAAACTGCGGGGCTTTTTGTAAATTGGTCTATTATGACGCTTTAGCCACGACGACGGAACTTGGATTGGAACTTCTCGACGCGGCCAGCGGTGTCGACGAAGCGCTTCTCACCTGTGAAGGTAGGGTGCGAATCCGCAGTGATGTCGCAAATGACGACTTGATATTCTACGCCGTCGATAGTCTCTGTCTTGCTACCACGCATAGTGGAACGAGTCAGGAATTTCTTGCCAGTCGAAACGTCGACGAAGGCAATCGGGTTGAGCTTTGGATGGATTTCAGCTTTCACGGTAAAAAAGATTCCAAGGTTAAGTAGTCTAGCCCTGACGCGCTTTAAAGCGAGGGTTTGACTTGCAGATTACGTAGACACGACCCTTACGACGCACAACTTGGCAGTCAGGGTGACGGTCTTTGAGAGATTTAAGTGAAGATACTACTTTCATGACGGAAATTAAAGGAATGAGAGAAAAAAGGGTGCACCTAACCCTCTGTCAATGGCAAAGGCGGAAATAAATCCTTTATTTCCAAGCGCTAATTAAGAGAAGGATCTTCGGGTTCATCGGCCAACAGGCGCATCTCGGGGCTGTCACGGTGAAGAATATGACGCCAAACCTCATCACCACGCAAGGAATCGATCTCGGGAACCAAATTAGCAGTTACCCAGGCTCCATCATCGATTTCAGCATCGAGTTGCCCTTCGCCCCAGCCAGAATGCCCAAGAAAGCCTCGGAGCTCAAATCCGGAGTCCTCCTCCAATAGCAAACGTGCCTTCACGTCATCGATACCGAAATAGAGCTTAAAAGTGCCCTCCTCCGGCGTCCACTTCCAAGCGACTAGGATCAATTGCTCATTTCCCACGGGTCCACCATTGTATAGAGGCACATGGGCGAGGTCTGACTTGTTCAATTCGTCGTCGTATTCACCGAGCGTGAGATTCATAGGTCGATTCACCACCACACCGAGCGAACCTTCCTCATCGGAGTGAGCGGTCAGTAAGACTACGGATTTACGAAAATTGGGATCGAGCAACGAGGGATGCGCAGCCAGCAACGATCCGGCAAACGGTAAAGTCGCCTCAGTAAACTGACTATTTCGATCTATTCGCATCCGATGCCGCATCACAATTGCTCTATGCCTACTCCCGACTCGCTCAAAATTTCTTTAACCAAGTCATCATTACGATAATCCCGGCGATATTTAATGCAACTGATCCCAGTAGCCGCTAGAATTTTGGCACAATTGATACATGGAAAATGGGTAACATACACCGTAGCACCATCTAGAGGCACTCCGCGCCGTGCGGCATCACAAATCGCATTTTGCTCCGCATGGACCGTCGCCTGCTCATGCCCATCGCGCACCCGCGATGCGTGCGGTGCACCAGGCAAAAAGCCATTGTAACCCGCAGCCACGATGCGATTTTTTTGCGCACCCCCTGAAACAATCACGCAACCAACATGCAGACGCTCGCAACTTGAGCGTGAAGCCATCAACAACGCCGTCGCCATAAAATACGCATCCCATGAGGGACGATTCCCCCACGATCCGGTCATCGCTTCCAACTGATCCAACATCGTGGTTTCGTCAATCTCAGGCGTGCTACTAGGCAGTGTCTCTATTTCCATACTTAGAAATTACCGTCCATCCCAAGCACCCCGCAACCGAGAAGTGCAGGAAGCTGCAAATTGAAGCGTCGATGCTGCGGGTTATGGATATACCGTAACCGACAAATATCCCGCAGGCAGCCGCCCCACGGTCGCGGGCAACTGCAACCAGCGTCTCGCCGCACGATCAAATGCCTCGTTACCTGAGCTCTTTGAGACCAAAGGTTCACCTAGGCGCCGACCATCCCCGCCCACACGTAGATAGAACTGCACTGGCTCGTTAACTGGAGCAGGATCGGTAAATTCCATTGGGCAATCCAAAGTCACCGCGCTCTGTGCCGCCGACCCCACAACCGCAATCTCTGCAAAATGTCCCACGTCGGCAAATGCCTGAACCGCATGGTCCGATTGGCCAAAGCGCTCGAAAAAGACCCAAAACCGTGACGCGAGTAAATCACCGGGCTGTTGCACGGAATCAACCGAACCAATCAACGCATCGGAATTGTCCAAGGCTTTCAGCAAATCAATCGCAGGTTCAAACTCCGGGAAACGCTCGCGAACACGATCTCGTTGCGCCAGCGAAACGTTTTGAGCCGCATTCCATTGCGTCGGCACAAACAGGGGCGCGGAGTCAAATAGCTGCGCCTGCTCTTCCAATGCGAGATCCCCCGCAAGTGAACCGGCTGAAACGTAGCGCACAAAAGCAGCTCGATCATCCCGTGTCGGCAGTGGATTGGAAACCACGCGAAAAATCAAAAAGCCGGCGAGATGCACCGCAATCCCAACCATTAATGCCACACTCAACACTGGCGAAAGAAAGCGATGGCTCTCCTTCACATGTCTTTGCCCAGAACTTTCGACATCAGCAGCCATTACATCACAGGAAGCATCATTTGTTGGCGGTCACTGATTGAATCGACCGGCACAATATCGATGTGCGATTCTTTTTTCTCTCCAGCGATCTGCACCTGTTCAAAACCCGCGACCTGCGCCATGCGACACAGTTCTAAGAACGCCTGCAATGGCATCGTCGCTTCCGGCTTGACCAAAAGCACATGCCCCGAGTCCACATCGCTCTGCTCGATATGCCGCTTGAATGCACGTTCGATCGAGTTCTGCTCGTAAACACTGCCGTCGAAATAAAGCATGCCCTTATTGCCGATCGTTAACACAGCAACCGCCGCATCATGGTGCGGCATACGAAGTTCAGTCTCGGGCAAATCAACGCGCACACCAGGCACCACAACAAATCGCGTGAAGAGCAAACTCATCAACAGTGCGATCACGAGCAGATCCAAAATCGGCACCACATCCAACTTCATGGACGGGCGTTTCAATTGGTTGACCAAACCCAAAGGAGCCGTGAACCCGGCCACCGACTTCGAGAGAGACTCCTCGATTTGATTATCACGCGACGTTTCCATTATGATTCGCTCTCGGTTTCTTCTACCTGAGCACTCTCAGCCTCTTCCAGAGGCGCAGTCGTGAGAAACTCGTTAATGTTATGACCGACCCATTCAAAATCATGCACCAATGACCGCACCCGCCCGTAAAGAAAGTGGTGTGCGAGCGTCGCCATCACACCAATCGCCAAACCAGTCGCCGAAGTGATCAAGGCCTCCGCCAACAATTGGCTGAACATGCTGCTATCCCCATTGGTCGCTTCGAGCGCATACAGCGCTTGAACCGCCGCAATCAAGGTGCCGAGAAAACCAAGCAACGGCGCGATACGCGCAATCGCTGCAATCGTCCCGATCCGACGCTCCAGCGTAGGGATCTCAACTAGAGCCGCCGCCTGAATCGCGGAACGGATATGATCTCTCGATTCACCGAAGTGCAACAATGCCGATTTCACGATACGCGCCATCGGTCCCGGAGTGTCCTCGCACAGAGTCAACGCCTCCACCAATCGCTTCTTGTTCACCAAATTCTTAATGCCGCTCAAAAAGTCTTCCGTCCCGATCTGCCCTTTGTGCAGAAACAACGCACGCTCGATAAACAAAACAAATCCAAGAATACTCACGAAGAGCAGCGGATACATGACTGGTCCGCCCTGCAGGATAAAGGTGTTTTTTATAAATTCCATTAGCTATATTTCCTGATAAATGTTAATACCACGGTCTACTCGACCACTTGTATGCTATTGGCACGATCCAGTGCCAGATTTCTGCCCGGTAGATTAAACGCGACCATCTTACGATACACTCGTTTCGCCTCCGCAAGTTCGCCGGACTCTTCCAAAATATTGCCTAGAGCCAGTAAGGCTCGCGACATCCAATAGCGCCCAGTGCCTCCCAGTTGCACTGCCTGATCTCCGTCCAAAAAAAAGCGACTGGAAATTAAGAGGAAGACTTCCTTAGCCTCCTCAGGCGCATCACGCTTCAATAAAGCAAAGCCCCACTTATAGCCCACTTCCGCTTGAAAATCGATCGGCAGATTCGGGATATCGATCAAGCGCTCCAGTGAAATGGCCACATCATTCAATTGTGAAACGTTATTCTTCGCCAAGGCCAACATACAATCGACTCGTGATAACTCAGACACATAACGGAGCGGATGGGTCGGATAAGTGTTGATTAAGTTTTCATAAATTTTTTGCGCCGCGGTGAATTTATTCAATTTACGCAAGAGATCGCCCTGCTTCAAACCCGCCGAAAACACCAGCGTATCGCTGGGATAGCTCTCCTCGATCCCATAATGTAAACGCACGGCCTCCTCATAGAATTCTGCACCGCGACGCTCACAATAAATCCCCGCCTCAAAGATCGCCTGTGGCGCCAACACACTTTGAGGATAGATCGACGCCAACTTCGAAAGTGTCTCCTGCGCCGATTTCAAATCTGCAATCGAGCCATGGTAATCTGCCTCCGTTAAATAGGAACGCTGCGCAGCCGCACTATTCGCGTAGCCCACTCTTAATCGCTCAAGCACCACCATCCCATCATTGGCCTGACCGCTCCCAATCAATATTTGCGCCTGCAACAGTAAGATTTCGGTGATCAGCAGCTTTGATTCCGCCGAGTCCAATTTCTCCACTGGCAATGACTCCACACGAGCTAAAAGAGCTGACACACGTTCCAGCAAACCTTCTTCATCCTTAGCCAAGAACGAAAGGTATGCCTCCATCCAGCGTAAGCGGACATCCAAAGTCGTCGGCACATTCGCCGCGCCGCCTTCCAGCAGTAAACGCACACGAGTCAACGCCACATCCAGTTGTCCTTCCGCCTTCAAAGCTTGTGCAATATTCCACTCCGCCCGCCAGCGATCCGATACACTCACGCCACCAGTGAAGTCTGCCTGATCAATATGCTGCAAAGCCGCATCCATCTGATCCGAACGTACTTCAGCCGTAATTAAGCGGAGGAAGAGCTCACCGTCACGCCCCCCATCAATCGCCTTGGTGTGCGCGGCGAGATAGAAATCAACCGCATTATTATAGTCAGCATTCAAGAAATAGCAGTCACCGATCAAACGATTCAAGACCACACGATCAGCCAACACCTCTGTCTGGTCACGCAACTGAATCAAGAAGTCTGCCGCCGCTCGATATTGTGGCGGCGTGCGTTGCAGCGCCGCGTAAGCCAGTAAGCGATACACGCTGGTGATTTGCTGCAACCCGGGAAACTGCTCCAGCAGATATCGAGCATCCGCCTCCGCAATCGCGGTCTCTTGGCGCGCCATCTCCAGATTATTATTCTTCAATGCAATCTCCGCCCGCGCCAATGCCAACTGGCTACGAATAAAATAAATATCACCGAGCAAAGGATGCGGCTCCGTCCGAGCGATCATCTGATTGAGAAACTCCGACAAGCTTCCACTCGTGGCATCCGGACCACTCGCCAATAATTGCAAAGCCACCCGCAACACATCCCGAGTCTTACCAATGCGCAACAAATCCTGCAAGGCCTCACGCCCGCGCAAAGAATCGCGACCCGCTATCATACCTTTAAGTAAAAGTAACTGCTCCCGCTCGCGACTACCGAGATTCGTATTATTCACCCGCTGATCATCGATCACAGCAATCGCCTCCTCTGCGCGCTCGAGATTATAGAGCATCACCGCATACTGCCGCGCATATGGATAAGCCGCAGCCTCCCTCGACAAACGCTCCAACTGGTTGCGGATATCCGAAGCGAGCCCTGGATCTGCAGGTGTATCCTTTATCTTCTGGAGAAAGACCAAACTACTAAAAAACGCCTTCAAGCTCTCCGATTGCGCCGCAGCGACCGCTTTTTCAAAAGCTGGAACAACCGCCTGGGGCTTTCCTGCCATTTCCGCCTGCAAGCCACGCAATAAAAACAGCCACGCACGATCCATCGCGCTCAATTGCGCAGGCTTCACCTTAGCAACCGCCTCATCAAACGCAGTCGAGTCGACACCCTTGCCATCCCCGTAAAGTGCCACGGCTAAATACAAATTATAACGGCTGCTCTGAGCGGCCTCCCTAACCGCAGCCAATTCCGTGCGCGCCGCGATATAGCGCTGTTGAGCGATCAAAGCAGCAGCCAAAGACACACGCACATCATCCGCCAAGCCCAGTTCAAGCGTTGGATTCACCAAAATCGCACGGTAGCCACTCTCCGCCAAACCGACCAAACCCGATCGAAACGCACGTTCCGCCGCCGCCAGACGCCATTCCAGCGCAATCGCTTCACCCGCCTCCGGCGCCACCACCTGATCTGTGACCAAAGGCGCTTGTGCATGTAACCGACTTGCACTCGCCAATAGGCACAGCACGACGAGGGGACAAAAGAGAGTGAGAAAATTCAACCGCATGGATATCCCAACATGACAAGCACTCCCACCACAGGTTGCAAAGCGATTTTTCGGCTTTCGACCAAAGCCCCACTGTTTCAGCCTTCTCAGCCCTCTCTCCGTTTCAGCTTTCAGCGCTTGTTCCTTCAGCCGCCCAAAGGGCACCCGCTTCAGTCTCCCCTTCGGGGCAAACCGCAAGCGGTTCACCATCTCCGTGCTAACGCGCTCCGTCAGCTCTCAGCATTTCGGCTTTTTAAAAAGCTGGTGCCCCCACCGGGACTCGAACCCGGATCGACTATTTAGGAAACAGTTGTTCTATCC
>JANQXM010000005.1:0-20497 GCA_030729385.1 Opitutales bacterium
AAATGGTGGAGCATAGGAGAGTCGAACTCCTGACCTCTTGCATGCCATGCAAGCGCTCTACCAACTGAGCTAATGCCCCTCAAGGGAAAGAGTGGAAGATGGAAAGTTGATAGGAAGCGTCAATAGAAAAGCTGCTGATTCGTGACAAAAATAGCAGGCATTCGTTTACGAGTTGGTCGTGGCATTGGTTTCCTATGTCATGACATGAAAAAAGCCGCTCCCGGAGGAGCGGCTTTGAGTAAAAGCGTTTTGCTTTCGGGCGAACCCGATTGCGGCTTAATTGTATTCAGCTTCGACTTCTGCAACTGTCTTGGACACGCGGGAGACGATTTGATATGGGTCGCCTTGTGAGTTTGGACGGCGGTCTTCGAGGTAGCCCTTGTATGCGTCGTTTTTGACGAAGCCGTGTGGGACGCGGATCGAAGCACCACGGTCAGCAACACCCCAAGAGAACTTGTCGATGGACTGAGTCTCGTGGAGACCTGTGAGGCGAAGATGATTGTCTGGGCCGTATGCAGCGATGTGCTCGTCCTTGTATTCTTCGAACTTGTCCATGAGCTTGAGGAAGTATTCCTTGCCGCCAGTTTCGCGCATATAGTCAGTGGAGAAGTTACAGTGCATACCGGAACCGTTCCAGTCGCCCTTGAATGGCTTACAGTGGTATTCAACATCCACACCATACTTTTCGCAAAGGCGTTGAAGGATATAGCGAGCAACCCAAATTTGGTCGCAAGCTTTGTGTGCACCCTTACCGAAGATTTGGAATTCCCACTGGCCCTTGGCCACTTCGGCGTTGATACCTTCGTGGTTGATGCCTGCGTCGAGGCAAAGGTCGAGGTGCTCTTCAACGATTGTGCGAGCGATGTCACCAACTTGTGCGTAACCAGCACCGCAGTAGTAAGGGCCTTGAGGTCCTGGATAACCTTCTGAAGGCCAGCCTAGAGGCTTGCCATCTTGCATGAGGAAATATTCTTGTTCGAGGCCGACCCAAAGGCCTGAATCTTCAGCGATGGTCGCACGAGCATTGGATGGGTGTGGAGTGCCATCTGGTAGCATAACTTCACACATGACCAAAAAGGCATTCTTACGTGTGCTGTCAGGATAGAGAGCCACTGGCTTTAGCATGCAGTCAGAGCTGCCACCTGGAGCCTGTTGAGTGGAACTGCCGTCGAAGCCCCAGAGTGGGCAGTCGTCGAGAGACCATGTGCTGACGTCGCCGTCTTTTACGCAAGTCTTGCCACGAAGGTTAGGCACTGGTGTGTAACCGTCGAGCCAGAGGTATTCTAGTTTAATTTTTGCCATAATATTGTGTATTTTGTCAGGTTTGATTGACTGAGTTTGCTAGTCCGCAGGGTGGCTGTTCGAGCCAGAATTACCTTCGGATAAGACGATTTAGCAAAATGTATGCCAGCGATGTGGCTGCAAGTTTTTTTGCACATATATCTTAAAAGATATACTTATTGTGGCTCGAATCTTGCATATGATGGGTATGTCTCCCTAGATTTGCGCCTATCTATGGATGAAGCGAAAAATACGGCGCGAGCGACGGTCCACATTGGTTTTGATGGGCGTGTTCATAAGCAATTTAAAGGACCGCAGGCCAGAGAGCGTTATGAGAACGAAGTGCGGGTGCTTGAATATTTGCAGGGAAAGGCTTGTGGTTTTGTCCCACAAATCTTGAGTAAGAATGATGATACACTTTTTTTGGTGACCACTAACCGTGGGGCACGGGTGGATCGAATCAGTCAGGATAAGGTGGATAAGATTTTTGCCGAATTGGAGACATTTGGTGTGAGGCATGAGGATGCGGAGGTGCGCAACATCACCTATGACAACCGTGAGGGGCGTTTTTGTGTCATTGATTTCGAGTTCGCGACCATTCTTGAGCCTGGTTATCCGCCATCTCCGGAGATGAAGTCGAATCCTGATCGTGCAGCTTGGCTAAATGCGGAGGAGGGTGCGTAATGGGCGATGAACCCAATGTGTCTCAATTGATCCAATGGTGGGGACTGACTGATGTCGGTCGCTATCGTAAAAACAATGAAGATGCGTTCTTGGCGCTCACCGTTGACGGGGAGGGCGTGCGGCGCTTGGGAAAATATGGTGAATCGGGCTTAGAGGCTACAGATTTTATTTTTGCTGTGAGTGATGGGATGGGCGGAGCCAATGCTGGCGAATTTGCCAGTCAGATCGCAGTGGATAAAATTACGCGCTTATTCCCTCAGACTTTTCGTTCCGCAGCCAAGGGGCTGTCGGTTGGCTTTCAAGACTTACTGTTGGAGCTGTTTGATCAGATTCACCGAGAGTTGACCTACATGGGGCAGTGTTATGAAGAACTGCAAGGTATGGGGGCGACCTTGAGTCTGTGCTGGGTGCGTCCCGGATGGGTCTATTTTGCACACGTTGGCGACAGTCGTATCTACCATTTGCCTAAGAACGGTGGTATACAGCAAGTCAGTCACGATCACACGCATGTGGGATGGCTGCAGAGGGAAGGGAAGTTGCGTGAAATTCAAGCCCGCACGCATCCGGGGAGAAATGCACTGCAACAGGTGCTTGGTGGTAAGAATCAAAACTTAAGCCCTCAGTTTGGTGCGATCGGTTATGAGCCAGGTGACATGTTTATGATATGCTCCGATGGGCTGGTCGAAGGGCTCTGGGATAGCGGTATGAAACGACTGATTCGCAATCCGGGGCAATTGGATAAGGGGAATCCCGCCGAGCGCCTCGTGGCGGAAGCGGTGCGCACTGATGGCAAAGACAACACCACCGCAGTCGTCTTTGAGATGAGTTAATCGAGTAAGAATTCGATGCAGGTGGGACTGCCATCAAATAAGGTCAGTGCTTCTGTTTGACTGAGCGTGCCGCTATTTAGATCAATCTTGAAAGTTGCGATGTTGTTCGATTTCTGACCCCCGACGAGAAGCCATTGACCGCTGGGATCGATATTGAAATTACGAGGGACGCTGACACCTGCAGGGATAACTTGAATTAGCTCGAGGTGACCGTTCGAAGGGGCAATTGAGAAAACGCTTAAACTGTCGCGTCCGCGCCCCTTGGTGTCGCGGTTTGCATTGTATAGATATTTACCGGTAGGGTGGATGCGGATTTCAGAGCTAGTCATGCCTTTTAGGTCAGTTCGATCTCGGAGGCTTGATGCGGTATCGATGTAGGTGAGCGCTCCTGTCTGAGTATTGGTTTCGTAAAGCACGACTTCTTGACTCAACTCATTCAAGACATAGGCAAAGCGACCGTCCTCTGAGAATTTCATGTGCCGTGGACCTTTGCTGCCGCCGGGAACTTTCGCGCTGGATGCGGGAGTGAGTGTCGCGGTTTGTGCGTCGAGGGCATAAATCACGACTTGGTCGATGCCTAGGTCCGCGGCGTATGCAAATGTGTTGCTTGGATTTGTGATAATGGAATGCGGATGAGGGCTTTTTTGTCGGTGGGGGTGTTGCCCAGACCCTTGATGTAGGTGATTCGAAGTGGATGGATTGAGTGATCCATCTTCATTCACTTTTAGGGCGGCAACACTTTGGTTGCTGCCATAGTTCGCGACCAAGAGTGTCTCGCCCGATTGATCTAGGCTTATGTGGCAAGCGCCCATGCCTTCAGACGATCGGCTGTTTATGCGACTGAGCGAGTGATCGTCCTCTATTCTAAAGGCAAAGGCCGAGCTATGCCCGAGCTCCTTTTGGCCTGCTCCTGTTGAATAGAGATACTGACCAGATGGATGGATGGTGATGAAGCCAGCGTTATCCAAAGCCGCCACTTGTCTTGGTTGGCTGAGCTTACCTGTTTGGCTGTTGAAGTTGGCGTAGTGAATGCCGCCGTCTTTCAGGGTTCCGAAATAGACTGCGATATTGTCCGCATTTATCGCATGACTGGTCATGAGAATCGCTAGGACGTATTGGATCAGGCAAATGAAGCAACGCATGCAGTGTGTATGTGAGTTCTCGGTATGAGTTCGAACATATTTCGTATTATGAGTGTGAGTAATTGCGATCAGGCATGGGCGCCTTGGAACTAGCCAGTGGTGCGCAGACCAGATGCAATGGCATTCACTACTCGTAGTAGGTTGTCAGTAGTTGCTGCATCCATTTTATCGTTGGCGCGTGCTTGTTGGAGTAGGTCGATTTGCTTTTTGTGCAGTGCGGCGAGCGGCACATCGCGTTCAGTGAGTGTCTTGTAGAAGCGCGGGCGGCGCACAGTCAGTGGTCGAGTGAATAGCTTGCCAAGATGGTCAACGGTTCGTGATCGTTCGTCTAAGATTTGTTTTAAAATGCGTTTCCGAATCGAGGCGTCCTGCACAAGTTCTGCATAGGTGCGCATCCATTTTTCATCAGAGCTACTGATACTGCTTTCAATGTTGTAAAAAACATAGCGTAAAAATGGCGTCGCTTGTAGGTTCTCTTGAATAGTTTTGTAGGCTTCAGGTGCTTCACTTTCGAGTGCGTCGAGTGCGCTACCGACACCATACCATCCAGGGACGTAGTAGCGGGATTGGTTCCAACTGAAGACCCACGGGATCGCACGGAGATCCTCTAGGCTAGCTTTGCCAGTTCTTCGCGAGGGGCGTGATCCGATGCGGCTTTGCTCAATCGCATCGATCGGGGTCGCTTGTCGGTAGAATTCAATAAAACCAGGAGCTTCTAGTAGTGCGCGGTAGGCGACGCGCGAGCTTTTGGCTAGAAATTCCATTGCGTCGTCGATCACCTTGTTGGGGCTTTGCTTTTTAGTGAGGAGTTGTGCGCCAAGACTTCCAGCAAGTAACCATTCAAGGTTGGCGGTGGCCGTAGCGGGAGTGTTGTATTTTTGGGCAATGACTTCACCTTGTTCAGTTACACGGAGACCTCCATTTAATGAGCCTTCTGGTAGGGCTTCAAGGAAACGGTGAGTAGGTCCAGCGCCTCGACCGACAGTGCCGCCACGACCGTGGAAGAAGCTAATTTTGACGCCATGGTCTTCGCCCACTTCGAAGAGTTTACTTTGTGCGCTTTTCAGAATCCACTGGCTCGCGAGTATGCCTGTATCTTTATTGCTATCGCTGTAGCCGAGCATGATAATGAAGCGCGGCTTCGTATTCGATTTACCAATACGAAGGCTGTGCTTTGTGCAAGGATGTGAAAGGAATTCCTGAGTGATCCTCGGTGCATTTTCTAAGTCTTCGTAAGTTTCGAAAAGTGGGACTACAGGTAATGCGCAACGCAAGTAACCTTTGTCTTGGTAGGTGAGTCCGACTTCTTTTCCGAGCACGTAAACCGTTAATAGGTCGACCAAGTTGCGGGTCATGCTGATGATCAATGCGCCGACGCCGGCAGTGCCGTATTGTCTGATGTGTTTTGCCACAACCGCTAGCGTGTTTCTCGCCTCAGTGGCTTCCTTTGGTAGCGGCATGGATGCGTGTGTGAGCGGGCGAGGGGTGCTGAGCTCATGGTTGAGGAACTTTAGCTTGGCTTCTTCGCTCCATTGCGGAAAGTTCTTTGCATCTTCTACGCCGGCGGCTTCCATCATCTGGCTCAATGCTGTTTCGTAAAACTCGCTATTTTGGCGTATGTCGATACGGGCGAGGTGTAGGCCAATGCTCTCAAGTAGTCGTAGAAGTGGGCGCACGTAAGTATCTGCGCTGCGTTGTGCATTTGCTTCGCTGAGCCAGTCCGACAATTGAATTAAATGCTTTTGCAATGATTCAGCCGAGAGTGTTTCTAGCTGTTGATTGAGGCAGTTTACATAGTTCGACCAGAGTTCTTGGGTTGTAGGATCGCCTCCCCATTTTTTGATCTGTTTTAGAAGTGCTGCTGGGCACTGCGTGCGCACCTCCGCGAAGGTAAGCTTTTGTGAGAGCGTATCTAATCGAGTGCGGATGATTTGCAAGGCAGTGGATCGCATGGTCTGTAGGGTCTCTGCGGTAACTTCGGAAGTTACCAACGGGTGCCCATCGCGGTCGCCGCCGACCCATGAACCAAATTGCAAATGGGGCAACTCATCGAATTTCAGTGGTGCCTCACTGGGCCATGTTTCCTTCCACGCGTATTCCAGATTCTCATCAAGGCGGTTGAACATGTCGGGGAAGACTTCCCGTAGGTAGTAAAGTAGGTTGTCGAGTTCATCTTTCACCTGCGGTTTATGCATGTAAATTTCGCCTGTTAGCCACAGTCGTTCGATGATCGCTCGAATCTCCGCACAGTTCTGGATGTTTTCGTGCGCAGTGCGTTGCCCTTCGCGATGTCGTAGTAGGCGGACTATTTCGCGGTGTAGCCCGAGCACTGACCAGCGCTTTGCTTCAGTTGGGTGCTTAGTGAAAACGGGCTCAACCCATAACTCGCTTAATTGTGTACGAATTTCGCTTGGCTGAATGCGTGCCTCTTTCAGGCGGCTTAGGTAATTGCCCCAATGCCCGGGTTCGTGCGCGATACCGAGCTTTGCTTCACGAGTGCGGCGCATGCTGTTGGCAACATGCTCCTCCGCGAGATTTAATAATTGAAAATAGAACGAGACGGCTTGCACGCAGTTGTCGTCCAGATCGTCGGGTGAAACGCTCTTTAAGCGTCCTTTGATCAGCGACGCGGCTTGATCTTGCCCCATTGATTTAAGGACGTCGACAAACGCTTCAACGAGGAAGCTATGTTCTTCTTCAACTTGGGCGAGGCCCTGTTCGACTAATTCTAGAAATTGTTGTTTATCTGATACACTCATGGTAGTTGCGATATAGACGGCAGAAATGGCTGCTTATGCGAAATTCGTGCCAAAGTAGGTAAGATTATCCGTAGGTCGAATATCTTTCGCAGAAATCGCCAACTGATCTATTTTATGGGCGATACGTGAATGAAATGTCGTATATTACTCTGGAGTGGGCTTATGGCGAAAATTATTTCGTAATTTACAAAACGTGTGAGTGTCGCATGTTACTTGTATGCCCACTCTAAATTGGAGTTTTTTCACGAACCATTTTCATGTTTTGATCTGCCTCGCACGCAAGCCGGATCAGCCTTTGCGTAAAGTAGCTTTATCGGTAGGCATTACCGAGCGTGCGGTGCAGCGGATTATCGCCGACCTTGAGGAGGCGGGTTATCTCAGTCGCGAACGGGTAGGGCGACAGAATGCTTACCACCTTCACCTAGATGCGCCGTTGCAGGACGAATTGGAATCGGGTCGAACCATTGGTCAAATTCTGGAGGTGATGGCTTCTGCTCCGCGCGATGGAATCGATCTCGATGACGATACAGTTCTGGAGAATTGGACTGTTGGGGAGCACGGCTCAGAGGTTTAAAAAATAAAACATATCAAATTATCCTGATATGTTGATGTAAGACTTGCATTTTTAGGGAAGTGGGGAATACTTCACGTTCTTATGAGCAAAAACTTCATCTTTTCCTCCGAGTCTGTTGGCGAAGGCCATCCAGATAAAGTAGCCGATTACATCTCCGACAGCGTGCTTGACGCATGCTTGGCGCAAGATCCCAAGAGCCGCGTGGCTTGCGAGACCTTGGTGAAGAGTAATTGTGTTTTCCTAGCCGGTGAAATCACCACCGACGCGAATCTCAATTACGAGCAAATCGTCCGCGAAGCCATTCGCGACATTGGCTATGTGAATGACGACGATATTTTCCACGCGGACAAAGTGTTCGTTTCCAATATTTTGACCGCGCAATCTTCGGACATTGCGCAGGGTGTCAATGCCGCCGAAGCTGCGGGTAAAGGCACCGCAGAGCAGGGTGCAGGAGACCAAGGTATTATGTTTGGTTATGCATGTAATCAAACTCCAGAGTTGATGCCCGCGCCAGTAATGTATGCGCACCGTCTGCTTCGCGAAATGGCACGTCAACGCAAAGAGGTTAAGATCCCATGGCTTCGTCCGGACGTGAAGAGCCAAGTCGCGCTTGAATACGTCGATGGCAAGCCAGTCGCGATTAAGAACGTCGTTATTTCCACGCAGCACGCTGCAAATGTGAAGCACTCTGAAATTAAAGCATTCTGCATCGAAGAAGTCATCCGTAAGGTGCTTCCCTCAGAACTGCTCACGGATCAGACCGAGTATTTGATCAACCCAACAGGTAACTTCGTGATCGGCGGACCTCAAGGAGACGCTGGATTGACTGGTCGTAAGATCATCGTCGACACCTACGGTGGTTGGGCGCGTCACGGTGGCGGTGCTTTCTCTGGGAAAGACCCATCTAAGGTGGATCGCTCTGCCGCTTACTTTACGCGTTGGGTCGCCAAGAACATTGTTGCTGCGGGTCTAGCCGATGCATGTGAGCTCGAAGTTGCATATGCAATTGGCCACCCGTATCCAACCAGTATTCACGTTGATACTTTTGGCACCGGGATTGTTCCTGATGAGCAAATTTCTGCTGCCGCGCAAAAGGTCTTCAGCTTCAAGCCAGCTGACATCGTCAGTCAACTTGATCTACTGCGCCCAATTTACCGCGAATCCACACACTACGGTCACTTCGCCAAGGAAAACCTTCCATGGGAATCCACTGCCAAAGCCGAAGCGCTTAAAGCAGCACTATAGGAGTCTAACTTCTAATTTCTTTCTTCTAACTACTTTTAAATATTATGAGCACAGACACACTAACTAAGACCGATTATAAGGTAAAAGACATCAACCTTGCAGACTTCGGTCGCAAGGAAGTTGAAATTGCACAATTTGAAATGCCTGGCCTCATGGCTACGTGTGAGAAATACGCAGCAGAGCAGCCACTTAAGGGTGTGCGTATCATGGGCTCATTGCACATGACGATTCAGACTGCAGTGTTGATCGAAACACTCAAGAAACTCGGTGCCGATGTGCGCTGGTGCTCTTGCAACATCTTTTCCACGCAAGACCACGCGGCTGCTTATGTTGCCAAGAATCTAGATGTGCCTGTCTTCGCCTGGAAAGGTGAGACACTTGAAGAATACTGGTGGTGCACCGAGCAAGCGCTCACATGGCCTGATGGTTCTGGACCGCAACTTATCGTCGACGACGGTGGCGACGCGACACTTCTCATTCACAAAGGTAAGGAGCTCGAAGACGGTAGCGATTGGGTGAACTCTGATTCCGACAGCATGGAAGAAGCGGTCATCAAGGGTCTGCTTAGAAAGATCCACGCTGCGAAGCCAAACCACTGGAACGAAGTTGTGAAAGAGTGGAAGGGCGTTTCTGAAGAAACCACTACAGGTGTGCACCGTCTCTACGAAATGCACAACGCAGGCAAACTACTCGTTCCTGCTATCAATGTGAACGACTCTGTAACAAAATCGAAATTCGATAACCTTTACGGTTGCCGCGAGTCTTTACTCGACGGCATCAAGCGCGCTACTGACGTGATGATTGCTGGTAAGGTCGGCGTTGTTTGTGGCTATGGTGACGTAGGTAAAGGCTGTGCCGCTGCACTCAAAGGTATGGGCGCACAAGTGGTCGTTACTGAAGTTGATCCAATCTGCGCACTTCAAGCTGCGATGGAAGGTCACCGCGTTTTGACTGTCGAAGACACACTTGGTTGGGGCGACATTTATGTCACTACTACCGGTAACTACGGCATCATCACGGCAGATCACATGTCGAAGATGAAAGACCAAGCGATCGTTTGTAATATCGGTCACTTTGATAACGAAATCGGAGTGGATGCAATGAATGACATGCCCGGTGTTGAAGTTGAGATGATCAAGCCTGACAACGAAGGTGCGGTTGATAAATACACATTCCCAGATGGTCATAGCGTGTATCTCCTTGCGAAGGGACGCCTTGTGAATCTCGGTTGTGCGACTGGTCACCCATCCTTCGTGATGTCGAACAGCTTCACCAATCAAGCGCTCGCTCAAATCGAGCTCTGGAAGCAAGTCGAGAAATACACCCCAGGTGTTTACATTCTTCCAAAGCACATCGACGAAGAGGTTGCACGTCTGCACCTTGAGAAGATCGGCTGTAAGCTTACGAAACTCAGCGAGAAGCAAGCTTCTTACATTGGCGTCAAGCCAAACGGTCCTTACAAGCCAGAGCATTACCGCTACTAGGGTGGGGCTACGCGTTTCATTGCGTATCCGCTAACAGTTTAACCACAAAAGGCGTTTCCGTAATGGAAACGCCTTTTTTTTGTTAATTTATGCATATTATTTGCTCGCCGCGGCTTGCATTTATGGATTGCAGATTTACCTGAGGGCCTTACCTTACAAATTTTTAAAAATTTAGCCTAAATAACATGACTCATAATCATTATGCCAGAAGAAGAAGAACTGCAAGCAGCTGCGGAAGCAGCCGTCGCGGCTCAACCCGCATCTCAAAACACAGTGGATCAAATTATTGAATCACTTACCGCTTTCGCGATCAGTGCGCTTGCCGCATTGGTCATCCTTATCATCGGACTTTTCATCGCGAAGAAGGTCAAAAACATCTTTGCCAACGCACTCAATAAAAAGGGTGTTGATGCCACATTGGTTGGTTTCTTCTCTAGCTTACTTTACGGTGCGATTGCGGTATTCGTCGTCATCGCTGCGATTGGTAAGCTTGGAGTACAAACCACATCGTTCGCGGCTGTTATTGCTGCAGCTGGTTTGGCAATTGGCTTGGCACTGCAAGGTTCACTTTCGAACTTTGCTTCCGGTGTCTTGCTTATTCTCTTCAAACCCTTTGTTGCTGGTAATGTGATCAAGGCTGGTGGCGAAATCGGTTCGGTTGTCGAAGTCGGTCTCCTCACGACTGAGCTTAAGACTCCTGACAACGTGAAGATCATCATGCCAAACTCCGCGATCATGGGTGGTTCAATCACTAACATCTCTGCGCACCCAACACGTCGTGTGGATATGGTTGTCGGTGTTGGCTACGGTGACGACCTCAACAAGGCAAAGCAGATCATGGAAGACTTGCTCGCTGCGGATGAGCGCGTGCTGAAGGACCCTGCAGTCACGATCGCGGTGTCTAACCTCGGTGATAGCAGCGTTGATTTCGTTGTTCGCCCTTGGGTGAATGCTGCCGATTACTGGGCTGTGAAGTTCGACTTCACAAAGGCTGTGAAGGAAGCGTTCGATGCACAAGGCATCAGCATCCCTTACCCGCAGCGCGACGTGCACATGCATACTGTAAGCGCTTCGTAAGTTTCGCTTTAACACTTTCAAAGCCGCCGAGGGAAACTTCGGCGGCTTTTTTGTTTCCTAATTTTCAATTCCTAATGCTTAATTTTCAGCATGTCCTATATCGCGCGTATTGCAAAAAGCTGTAGCTCCATTTGTTTTTCGGATGAAGAGTTGAGGTATTACTCACGACATTTGCTTTTGCCGAATATCGGGACCAATGGTCAGCGAAAGTTGAAGGACGCACATGTCTTGGTCATCGGTGCCGGCGGGCTGGGTTGTCCTGTTTTACAGGCATTGGCGGGGGCTGGAGTGGGGCACTTGACTGTGATTGATGGAGATGCAGTGGCCGTATCGAATATTTCCCGCCAGTGGCTGCATCGTTTCACGGATGTGGGATTGAATAAGGCGGTGTCGGCTCAGCAACAGTTAGTAGGCTTGAACCCATATATCGAGGTCGTTCCTGTGCCCGAAATGTTGGATTCGGCGAATGCGCGAGATTGGATCGCAGCACACGATCTGGTAATTGATGCGACAGATGATTTGGATGTGCGCTATTTGATCGATGATATGTGTGCCGAGTTGGAACGCCCTTGGGTGCATGCGGCGCTCTATCGCGAGAACTCTCAGTTATGTGTTTTTTGGGCGAAGTATGGTGTGCGTTTTCGGGATCTGTTTCCTGAGCCTACTGAAGCGCCCAGTTGTGCAGGTGCAGGTATGTTGGGGGCGGTCGCAAGTGTGGTCGCGAACCTGCAAGCGCTTGAGGCGATTAAATTAATTGTTGGGCAGGGTTCTCTGAAGCTCGGCACGTTGATTTCAATCCATGCCGCGACTCATCAGATCCAAGCTTTTCAGTTGCCAGGGGGCGGGGTGCCACCGGTTTTTGAAGGTGATAAATTGCCCGCGCATCTTTGGACGGTTGACCAGTGGAGGCAGGCTCAGTCTATCGGTCAATCTTTGCGTGTGATCGACCTCCGTTCACAGGCTGATTTTTCCGAGGGCTCTTTGCCGAGTTCGGAGCATATCACAGCAGAAGCTATTCTGGAGGACGGGTTGGTTGATGATGGCAGCGCTAATGTGTTGCTGGTGTGCGCAGAAGGGCTGGTCAGTTCCTTGTTGGCCGATGCACTACGCAGTCGTGGGCAAACGAATGTCTTCCACCTCGAAGGTGGCTTTCAGGCTTTAGCCTAACTTTAAGCCGAAGTCGGCTTTGGCTAAGATGTCGAAGGCCTTCTGGCTGTGGTCGAGGAGTTTCCCTAAATTGCGTAAAGTCAGTAGGCTGAAAGTGATGTCACACTCAGTGACGCAAATCTGTAGATCCAGTGCTGGGAGTTTCAGTTCAAAGGCACTACCGTCTGGTTCGTAATCGAGGCAGTCAGCGATTTCGGGAATGGCTTCGATGGCATCGATCTTTTCATCGATATTAATGCTGCCGTGGAAATCGACCAACAGCATCTCGCAGTGATGGTTGAAACAGGCGTGAAAACGCTCATCGCTAGCGATCGCTGCATTGTGCAAGGCAACGATTTCGGTAGTGAGCGCGTAATTTTTCGGATCGTCGAGACATTGGTCGATTCGAATCTGGAGGTCGAAGTCGGGCGTTTTGATCGCTCCGAAACCGTCTTCGCAGGTATAGGCAAACTCTTTGCGCTTATACCCAAATAGGCTCCGTATGTCGGCGTAGAGACGATCCGTCGCAGCTTTTACATCCTGATGCCCAATCTTTCGCACAAATGCCTGAGCGGCCGCGTGCTGACCATCTGGGACATGATGATTCTTTTGATAGCCGGAGAGTTTACGGATACGACCGTTTGCAGTGCCGACGATGCGGCTTTGTTGCTGTTCTGGAGTGTCTGAATGTGGCGTATTGATGTTAGGAAATTGGTCATCCCGGCGCGGAAGTTCAATATTTCATCTCCTTATATTACATCTATCTACAAATAGTGTGCTTTTCCCCTTTACAAGAGCGAGGGAAAGCTATGTTTTCCTCCTCTTTTCCTAATTTCTCATGCAGAAAACACGTAAATCCATCGCCAAACGCTTCAAAAAGACAGGCACCGGTAAACTCTTGCGTCGCACGCCAGGGCACCGTCACCTTCTTCGTAACAAGAGTGTAAAGCAACGCCGCCGTGCAGGTAGTAGTAAATTGGTCGCTCCCGGCCAACGCGCTAACCTCATCCGTGGTTTGCCTTTCGCTTAAGTCGAATTGTTTGACAACAAAAACTCATGCTCGTCGGGTAACATGAAAATGGGCGACCCGACAGCTACCAAATCGAGAGATATAAAATAACATGCCTAGAGCAACAAATGGTCCTGCTACATTAGCACGCCGTAAAAAAGTCCTGAAGAAAGCCAAAGGCTACTTCGGTAACAAATCACGTCTTTTCCGTTACGCAAAAGACGCAGTCGATCGCGCTGAAGTTTTCGCTTACCGCGACCGCCGCAAAAAGAAGTCCGAGTTCCGTCAACTCTGGATCGTTCGTATCAATGCAATCTGCCGTAACAACGGTATCAACTACAGCCGTTTCATCCGTGGTATCAAAGCTGCGGGTATCGAGATGGATCGCAAACAGCTTTCTGAGCTAGCGATTCACGACGAGGCAGCTTTCTTGCAATTGATCGAAAAAGCCAAAGAAGCGAACGCCGCTTAAAGACCGGACAATCAGTCTTTCCGAAAGGTCGATCCTCATAAAGAGGGTCGGCCTTTTTTGTGGGCGTTTACCAACTCGGTTTTCAACTCGCTATGAACGATCTAGCCGACTACTCTACAGGCATGAAAAAATCAACGCCTCCGGGGTGAAGGAGAGATACAGGTGTTGTGACATGATTAGAACAGAATCGAGCGGTAAGATGGCGGGGTTGCCATGGGGTATTTACTGACGATACTAATAACAAGCAGCCTTTTGCAGCCTGCGACAATTTTAAAATGCCTGTATAGGTAATATAGCGACAGAAGTGTGATATATCTTTGTGATCGCATGCGGTCTTCATTCTTCGCAAAAAAGTAAGCATGGACCCTGTCATTTTCCCCGAGAATCTTGAGTGTGAATTCTATACTGAAGAAAAGTGCTATATCACCGAGTTGTCGAACTCGTCGGCCGATCCAGATGTTTCAATTGCTCGCGCAAGGATTGTGCCTGGTGTGACGACGCGCCTGCATCGCCTTTCAAAGTCGTTTGAGCGCTACGTCATTTTGAGTGGCACGGGAGAGGTCGAAGTCGGGGAGTTGCCCAAGCAGACGGTTCGATCTGGCGATGTGGTCTTGATTCCACCGATGTGTCCTCAGCGCATAAAAAATATCGGCAAGGAAGATCTGATCTTTCTCGCGATCTGTAGTCC
Organism: Opitutales bacterium; assembly: GCA_030729385.1. Lineage (GTDB taxonomy): Bacteria > Verrucomicrobiota > Verrucomicrobiia > Opitutales > Coraliomargaritaceae > JBPOFY01. The sequence goes on from JANQXM010000005.1 coordinate 14,392, forward strand.
TAGGTTTTCGGAGGAGGATTACGAAGACATCGATACGTGATTTCGGAATCGCTGAAGGGCGATTATTCGCCAGCCCATTTTATTAAAAAAGGCTGCCGAATAGCATGAGCAAACCGGCGAAGGCCAACCACATGACTGCGATGGAAACGAGGCGGGCGGTGATTGCGATTTTGATCGCGGTGGCCCATTCGCGAACATCCGTCATTTGACGAATGAGTAAGAGTAGTAAAATGAAGCTCAGACCATTGCGGATCGGATTGTAAATGCCGGCGTGAAGGATATAATCGACCATTGCGCCACCAAGAGCGACAGCCATGCTGAGTAGGATCAATTGACGCCAGAGGGCGGGGAACCCACTCATGCTGAAAGCAACCTTCAGCACGATTAGAGTAATGACGACTTCGATAATGAATCCGATCAGGATATGAATTAGGCGCTCGCTTTCGGTTTGCGGAGCGCGGTCAGGTTCGGATTCATAGCGATTTATAGACTGCTCTAGGTCGTCTGCCATTTGTGAGTATTCGTAACCACTTTCTGCGATGCTTTCGATTGAGATATCTTTGTTCAGAGTGCTCTCGCCGATGGTTTGTTCGGTTCGCATAACCGGTAAATCCACCTTCAAAATAGGTGTGCTTTTGGTGACGGTCGCTGGCGCAGGATTTTTGCTTGCGGGGGTAGGTAGCTTGATGCCGTCAGCGGAAATCAAGGCATTGTTAACAAAAACCAATTGCCCCTCTTTTTCGTAATTATAGATGGTCTTACCTCCGGCGTTGAGCTCGGAGATAGGCTTGCCTAGCTCTCTCTCCACCTGTTTCGGTGTCATCCCTTGGGTGAGGGCAGAAACGGGGCAGACGAGGCAGAAAAGTAGTAAAAAGAGGGGGTAGACAACTTTCATGAAGCTCCACCTTGCCAGCTTTTCGCGTTACGACCAGAGGAAAGTTTTGCGAGATTCGGGATACGGGATTTATTGTGCCTCTTCCCGCGCGGCTTTGGTCATACGGACGACGTTGCGGACGGCGTTTTTGGTGACAATGTTGCCACCGGTGCTGCGGCCTCTTACGGCAAAATCCTTGAAGAGAACTTCTTCTTCGGTTTTGCGCAGGCGAGGAGCTGGCTTGAGATTGACTTTTACCCCGTCGATTTCGCCGCCTTCGGTGGCGTAGCAGGAAATATAAAAGACGCGTGAGCCGGGTTTGCCTTTGGTGAGGTCATACTCTTTGTCGCGTGTCACGCCGCCGATGGTGAAGTGCTTGGCGAGTGTTGGACCAGTCCTGCCGTCGCGGTAAACCATGCAATAGGTGAGGGCGTTGGGTTCGGCTCGATTGAAGATATCGATGTGCATGATATTCTTCCCGAAGAAGGCTTTAGCGCTGACTTTGCTGACGGTGAGTTTGCCTTCTTGGTTGATCGCGATGACATCATCGAGGGTGGAGCACTTACAAACAGCTTCGTCCTTCTTCATGCTGATGCCCGCGAAACCTTCCTTCTTGTCGACGTAGAGGGTCTCGTTGGCGATGACAACATCTTGAGCAACGACTTTCTGGAAAGAGGCGAGCTCGGTCTTACGTTCGCGGCCTTTGCCGTATTTCTTCTTTAGATCGGTGAACCACTTGATCGCATATTTGGTGAGATGCTTGAGATTCTTTTGAGCCACGGCGATGGCGTCTTCGAGACCCTTAATTTGCTCGTCTGCGCGGAAGGAGTCGAATTTGGAGATGCGCTTGATCTTGATTTCGAGCAGACGAAGGATGTCATCTCGGGTGATCGCACGCTTGAACAGTTTTTTGTAGGGCTTGAGCCCGACGTCGACAGTATTGATGACTGCTTCCCAGGTCTCTTCTTCTTCGATGCGGCGGTAGATGCGTTTCTCGATGAAGATCTTTTCAAGTGAGCTGAAGTGCCACTTTTCTTCGAGCTCACCGAGTTCGATTTCGAGTTCGAGCTTGAGTAGTTCGCGGGTCTTTTCGGTGGCGAGATAGAGGAGGTCGGCTGCGGAAAAGAAGTGTGGTTTCTCGTTCTCGATCACGCAGATGTTGGTCGAGACAGAGAGTTCGCAATCGGTGAAGGCGTAGAGTGCTTGCTCGACGGTTTCGGCGTCGGAACCGGAGGGGAGATAGATTAGAATTTCGACTTTGTCGGCGGTGTTGTCTTCGACGCGTTGGATCTTGATCTTGCCCTTGTCGTTGGCTAACAGAATGGAGTCGATCAGTGTGGTGGTGGTTTTGCCGAATGGAAGCTCGGTGATGGCGAGCAGGTTCTTCTTTTGCTGCTCGATCCGGGCACGGACTTTGACGCGGCCTCCGCGCTTGCCGTTGTTATATTCTGAGACATCGGCGATGCCGCCGGAGGGGAAATCGGGCACGATCTCCGGAGTCTCTTTGCGTAGGAGCGCGATACAGCCGTCGATCAGCTCGTTGAAGTTATGGGGTAGAATCTTGCAGGAGAGTCCGACGGCGATGCCTTCGGCACCTTGGGCGAGCAGAAGGGGAAATTTGACCGGTTGCGTTTCGGGCTCTTTATTGCGCCCGTCGTAGGAGGATAGCCATCTTGTGGTTTTCGGGTTGAAGACGACCTCGAGGGCGAATTTGGAGAGACGGGCTTCGATGTAACGTGAGGCGGCTGCGGAGTCGCCGGTCAGGGTATTGCCCCAGTTGCCCTGCATATCGATGAGATATTCTTTTTGACCGAGTTGGACCATGGCATCAGCGATAGAGGCATCACCATGCGGGTGATACTTCATGGTGTTACCGATGATGTTAGCCACTTTGTTGTAACGTCCGTCTTCCAATTCCTTCATGGAGTGTAGGATGCGGCGCTGGACGGGTTTGAGTCCGTCATTGGCGTGAGGGACTGCACGTTCGAGGATGACGTAGCTGGCGTAGTCGAGGAACCACTCGCTGAACATTTCGTTCACATGGCCAGAATCGTTGCTGAGATCGAAGATATCGATTTCTGGGTGTGCGGCTTCGGCTTCACTCGCCTCATCGCTAGTAGGGGCGAGTTTGAATTCGAGATTGTCGTCGTCTTCGGGGGGGGTGTTCTTGCGAGGCATGTATAGATCTTTCGAAAGTCAGTAAAAGGAATGATTTGGAGAAAGGCCAATTCGGGCAGTGGTTCAAGTAGAATCCTAAAGGAGCTGTAAATTCGTTGAGATATAGGTGCGGGATGCGAGATGCGGGATGCGGGATACGTGCTATTATGAATTTAAGAAGCCCAGCCATGGATGCCTGCTTTTTTTCTGTTCTGTATCTGGGGTAATAGATGGAAGTACTTTTTTGAATAATTTTCGTGCTTATGTCGTTTTTGCTTATCTTGCGCGTATTTCTTGCTAGGCTTCAAATATGACGGAAACAAATACCCCGAAGACGACCCATAAAGCACTTTTAAAGTGGGTCGAAAAGATGGTGGCTCTTTGCGAGCCGGAGTCCATTCACTGGGTTGATGGCTCTCAAGCGGAGACAGATGGTCTCTTCGCTGATATGATTGAGAAGGGGATGTGTATTAAGCTGAACGAGAAGCTTCGTCCAAATAGTTACCTTTTCCGGTCAGATCCCAACGACGTGGCTCGGGTGGAGTCGAAGACATTTATTTGTTCACAGAACAAGGACGGTGCGGGTCCGACTAATAATTGGGAAGATCCGCGTGTGATGCGCCGCAAGATGAAGCAACTTTTCAAAGGCTCGATGCATGGGCGCACGATGTATGTGATTCCTTTCAGTATGGGACCGGTCGGTGGCCCGATTTCCAAGATCGGAGTCGAAATTACGGATTCGCCTTATGTGGTGGTCAACATGCGCATCATGGCACGTATCGGCGATCCGGTGCTTGAGGTTCTGGGCGCAGATGGCTTCTTCGTGCCTTGTCTGCATTCTGTGGGTTGTCCGCTCGATGAAGGTGTCGAGGATGTGCCATGGCCTTGTAATCCGGCAGACACGCATATTGTGCACTTTCCTGAAGAACGCACGATTGTTTCCTATGGCTCAGGCTATGGGGGGAACGCATTGTTGGGTAAAAAATGCCTCGCTTTACGGATCGCTTCGACTCTGGCCCGCGATGAAGGCTGGATGGCTGAGCACATGTTGATTCTCGGAGTGGAGGAGCCGGACGGTCGGAAGACTTACGTGACGGCGGCTTTCCCGAGCGCTTGCGGTAAGACGAATTTTGCCATGGTCATTCCTCCGAAAGAGATGGAGGGCTACAAAGTCACTTGCGTGGGGGATGACATCGCATGGATCAAGCCCGGTGCTGATGGATGCCTTTATGCGATCAATCCCGAAGCCGGTTTCTTTGGTGTCGCGCCAGGCACTTCTTACGATACGAACCCCAGTGCGATGGATTCTTGTTCGAAGGATTCGATTTTCACCAATGTCGCACTCACGGATGAGGGTGATGTCTGGTGGGAGGGCATGACGAAAAAAGCACCCGCGCACTTGATTGACTGGAAGGGCAACGATTGGAGCCCTGACAGCGAGACGCCGTCTTCACATCCGAATAGTCGCTTTACTGCGCCAGCAGCAAATTGCCCCGTGATTGATCCCGATTGGGAAAAGCCAGAGGGGGTGCGTATTCACGGTATGATCTTTGGTGGTCGTCGTATGAGCGATGTGCCACTCGTCACGCAGGCCTTTAATTGGGGGCATGGCGTGTATCTAGGCGCGACTACTGGCTCTGAAATGACGGCTGCGGCCGAGGGCACGATGGGTGCGCTGCGTCGCGACCCGATGGCGATGCTACCATTCTGTGGTTACCATATGGGAGATTACTTCCGTCATTGGTTTAAGATGCAGCGCGATCTGAAAGAAACGCCACGTGTGTTTAATGTGAACTGGTTCCGTAAGGATGAAAATGGCAAGTGGCTCTGGCCTGGATTCAGCGAGAACATGCGTCCATTACGTTGGATCGTGGAGCGTGCGACTGGTCGTGCCGGTGCGAAGGAAACACCCATCGGTTGGATGCCACGATACGAAGACTTGGATTGGCGTGGTATGGATGATTTCTCCGAGGAGGATTTCGATAAGCTAATGCACTTCGATCGCGATCGTTTGAGAATGCAAACGCTGCAACATGAAGAGCTCTTCCTTAAACTGTTCCAGCACTTGCCGAAAGAAATGATCTTCGAGCGCGAGTTGTTGATCTCTCGGCTTTAAACAAAAAGACCACGTAGCGATACGTGGTCTTTTTTATCGATTCGAATCAGTGATGGCTCTGAAGGGTAGTGCCATTCGGGACAGTGCTGCGCTACCTTTCACGTCACAGAGTGACGTGGCTACAGCATTCGTTTAATTGCTTGTATGGGATTGTCGCAGCTAAATTTGTAGCCACGGCAGTCTCTGCCGTGTTCTCAGTGGAATGACGGAGCATTGCCCTCCAAATCAAATTACATATATCATTTCTGTATTTACGCTTAAGGTAGTGCCATTCGAGACGACCGTTCTTCAACATAAGATGATATTGAACATCAAAACTATGCGTTCAGCGCTGCCCATTTGCTGTTGATTGCCGCGACTAAAATTTCGACGACTTCTTCGTCTTTGAGCTTGTCGGTGTTGATGGTGAGATCGTAGCTCATAGAGTTATCGATGTCGGATTTGAAGTGTTGCTTGATGTAATTTTTGCGTGCGGTGTCCTCTTCTTTTATGAACTTGAGCGCTTCGCCGGCAGACATGCCGAGTTTCACCATTTGCGCAATACGCACTTCTTCTGAACCGATGAGTCTTACGTTTAAGACATTTGAGAATCCATGAGTGATGAAGTTCCCGCCGCGACCGACGATGATGCTGTGACCCATTCGACTGAGGCGGACGATGGTGCGCACCGTTTTCTCAAAGAGCGACCACAGCGAAGGATGGCGTACGAGTATTTCGTTGATAGAGCCTTCAACTTCGCTGACTGCGTCGTCGGGCATAAATTTCTCAAGATCGAGTGGGAGGTGGTTATCTTCGAGCACCTTCTTGACGAGATCATCGTCGAAGAGCGCCCATGGGAGTGAGCTATCCTTAGCTTCTGCGCTGAGTGCGGCTTGTAGCTTTTTACCGATCGTTCTTCCGCGCGCACCAGTTTGCCGAGAAATGGTAATGGAGGGAGAACATACGGAGTGTTTGTGTAA
>JANQXM010000005.1:20597-63718 GCA_030729385.1 Opitutales bacterium
TGAACTCTTAGGCGTAATTATTTAGCCCAACCGTCTAGCATCGCGAATAGCGCTTCATGCATCGCCTCGTAAGTCTTGGCGGGCTCGGATTGCATACGCTCGGCGGTCTGTATGTAGGGGGCAGGGGCAAGCTCGTTGGCGCATGCGGCGGAGAGCAGAGTGAGGCTTTGCGAGTAGACTTCTAAGTGATATTGCAGCGCGAACACGTTCGCATGATAGCGAAAACCTTGGTTCAGGCAGGCATCGCTACTGGCGATCCGTTGCGCGCCTTTTGGGAGGTCAAATGTATCTCCGTGCCAATGGTAGGCGGTGAGTTGATCGGGCAGCGGGCAGTCGTCAGGATACTCCGAGTCGCGACGGATCGGAAACCAACCGATTTCTTTATGTTCACCTGCATAGACACGAGCGCCAAGTGCGTGAGCAATGAGCTGTGCACCAAGGCAGACTCCGAATACGGGTTTGCCTGCCGCGATGGCACCTCGGATGTAGGTCTTCTCACGAGCCAACCATGGGTATTTGTCGTCTTCGTAAACATTCATCGGACCACCCATGATGATGAGTGCATCAAACGTAGCTGGAGCAGGGAGGTGTGGTTCAGAGTAAATTGGAGCAATCGTCAAATTATGTCCACGGTCCTGCGCCCACACAGCAATCGCAGCAGGGCCTTCAAACCCGACGTGTTTGATGCAAAGAATTTCCATGGTTTGGTAACTAATTGTAATAAGTGGCGATACAAGTGTTTCCTTCTCAGTTGTGTTTTTATGTGCTCTATGCCATCTATTGTTCCTATGAAATTTGTCCGTTTGCTGCTCGTCCTCTGTGCGCTTGCTATTTTTGGTGGGCTGCTCGGCTTCTTACTTTCTTTCCTATTGTCGAAGGACGAAGCTGAGCCTGAAGTTGCCGAGGTCCAGGCACCACGAGAAGTGACTGGTGTTAAGGCACCGAAAGCATTGCAGGATTACTCCTTGCCCACCACTTTTGAAGAAGGAGAGATACAGATCGATTATCCCGCGAGCACCATCGAGGGAGAGCTGGTGTTGCAATTCACATCACGCGCAGAATATGCGGCTTACCTGAAAGCCTTACTCGCTTCAGGCAATTCCCCGATGGGGCAAATTGATGAATTGATGGTCGTGCGTATTGATCCCAGATCGTTAGGTGCGGTGAATTTGGATGATTTCGACGTGACTGCAGACTTTTCTTATGAGGTGATGCAGCCACTACCACCTGTCGAGTTTTCTCCCGAAGCCTTGGCAAGTTTGCAAGGGTTTGGTCTTACCGCACGGCAAATTGCCGGTGGTCCTGTGGATGGGGATGGTTCCGGAGTGATTGTTGGAATTTTAGATTCGGGCATTCAAGCGCATGCTCAATTTGATGATGTTTATATAGTGCACATTGATTTGGCTGGTGGCGGAGTCGATGGTGCAGGTGCTGCGCATGGCACTTCGGTGGCTTCAATTATCACTGGGTCAGAGGGCATCGCGCCCGCAGCGGAACTCTTTGTCGTGAGAGTGCTGAATGATGAAGGGATGGGGAATAGTTATCACTTGGCCGAGGGCATTGTGCAGGCGACCGATATGGGAGTGAAAATCATCAACATGAGTTTGGCGGTTTACCAAGATTCAGCTCTATTGAGACAGGCGGTAAGCTATGCGACACAGAAAGGCGTCATCCTTGTCGCGGCGGCAGGCAATGATGGCTATGATCGGATGCCGTATCCTGCTGCATACGCTGATGTGATCGCAGTGACCGCGATTGATGCGAACGGACGCCATGCCGTATTTCCAAATCAATCTAGCGAGATCGATATCGCTGCACCTGGGGTGGCGGTCTTGACTGCCAAAGAAGATTTAGGGACGACTTTGTTTACAGGCACCTCAGCAGCAGCACCATTTGTAAGTGGCACTTTGGCGGCAATGTTGTCTGCCGATTCAGACCGAACGCCAAAGCAAACCGTTGAACTCTTGAAGCGTTATCTGAACGATGCTGGCGCGGTTGGCGAAGACCCTGCGTATGGCGATGGAGTAATTGATTGGAATCGTCTGCGCGAGCGCGGGACCACAGGGATTTTGGATTTAGCCCTCGCGGACATTTACTTAGACTCTGCTGCATTGCCGGGCACGACGATGCCAATTGAGGTGACCGTGCAGAATCGTGGCACTAAATGGTCTTCTGACGCGGTTCTTGAAGTGATGATTAATGATGCTGAACCAGTCAGTTTTACAGTTGGTTCGATTGGTCCCGGTCTCACTACCACGCGAAAGGTTTACAGCGAAGTGCCCTCAAAAGAGGGTGGAGAGACTTTGAGCATCGCAGCCCGCGTGCTCCCCGAGAAGTTGGAATCGGATGTGCGTTTGGAAAACAACCTGAAGGCGGTCTTTTTTCAGGCGAAATAATCGCAGGAAGCGCTTCAACCATCGGCTGTAGGCATGTATCAGAATTTCAGGAAGCTTCTTCATTTGTCAGTATTATCCGAATACTTTTTTACCCTAAAATGGATATTATCCGCATAGGAGTCGTGTGTCAGTAACGCTATGAAGGATTGATGTATCCCAAATCTAGGATGTTATCCGGAAATGAACTAATAACTTGTTCTGAGAAGGAATGAATCTAGCCGATTTCACATCATTTTTAATCGTAACAACAGCCTTCATCTGTCCTGTTGTCGTTTGCTCCGAATGCAATGCACCTTGGTGGCTATATATACCTTGTGGAATTATCGGCATAGTGATCGGATTTTTAATCGCGATTGGAGTAAGCAGATTAGCATACCAAATGCTTAAAAACAGAACGAATAAGTTTATCGATGTGATTTCATACATCGGTTATTTACTGCACCCCATAGTCAGCCTAGCACTCACGTTTACGATCTCCGCCTACCTCTGGGCATTCACCCTCGATCAGCTTGGCTATCCCATACCAGATGCGATTTCAGAACCAGGTGGAGCACTCAACCAGATAACCCGCCCGTAAAATTCGAAAAACCACTAGGACTCCAAAGCTCGACGGTTGGTCGAGTGTCCACTACGTTCCTTAACATTGCTGTAACTCCGTTGTGACGTGTTCACCGTATCGTAACGTAAATGAGCTTATTGATCATTGCGGTCGAGCGGATGACTTGAACGATCTTAGTTGTTCTCGAATGACTAAGAATCAACACACAAGGAAAGGAATAGCATGCCATTTGTATTTATAGATGATGGAAATCCAGAAGCAGCCGACTACGAAAATAATTACGTATATTTTGAGCCGCACAATCCCAGCCTCTTAAAGGAGATTTTCGGATGGTTCAAAAGACTGATCGCATGGGCTGGAATTCTGTAAATATTTGATCGATTGAATTGAATGGTAGCGCAGCACCGTCTCGGTGCGCACAACGTTCTGCTAGCAAACCTTACGGGTATTCGTGCGGTGCGAGACGCACGCGCGCTGCCAGATTAAACAATATTAAATATGGTATAGGGGGATATTGAAGTCAGTTAAATCAATTAGAGCCTAGCTCATAGAGGGAGGGGGGGAAGCACCAGCTCATGTGTTTGATTAACGATTCGTGTGAGCTGTCAGTAATTGCTGTTAATAACGAGACCATCGTGCCATGTATAAACGAGACACATCAATGTTGTTAGATCTCTAACGCTAGAGCAAACTACCCGTCGGATGCGATGCCTAGTTGTTGGCGGACTTCGGGGAACTCGTCTAATTCTGCGAGGAACTCATCGATGGCGAAATCGGCGACGACGAAGTCTTCGTATTCAAAAGTGGGTGTCTTTGTTTGACCACTCAGGGCGACCATGGCATCCATATCTTTAGGGCTTTCAAGCACGTCGCGTATGTCGATATCGACGCCTTGTGAGTTGAAAAACGAGAGTGCTTCCCGGCACCAAGGGCATCCGGATTTGATATAAAGAATGGGTGTATTTTTTCGGCTCATATTTGATTATTTAAACTATCATTTAGTGAGCTGCTGGCAACGTAAATGACGCATAAATGTGACTTTATTTTTCGCGGTCTTGCGCTTTGAGAATCAATTGTATATTAGCTTTCTTTCCGACTTTTCTATGACGACTTCTACAGCACCACACACTGACTCCATTTCTGTAAAAGGTGCTCGTGAGCATAACTTGCGTAACGTGGATGTGGAGATCCCGCGCAATCAATTGGTAGTCATTACAGGTGTCAGTGGTTCGGGTAAATCGTCGCTCGCTTTTGATACGATCTATGCGGAAGGCTATCGTAAATACATCGATAGTTTGTCGACTAAAGCGCGAATGGTGCTCGAACAAATCCCACGTCCGGATGTGGACTATATTCAAGGACTGTCGCCGGTGATCGCGCTGGAGCAACGAACTGGTGGCGGTGGGAATCCGCGTAGCACGGTGGCTACAGTGACAGAGATTGCTGATTTTGCGCGTGTGCTATGGGCGGTCTGTGGCACAGCTTATTGTCCGAAGGATGGTGGAGTAATTGAGCGGCGCTCGATGGATGATTGTTTGACGCGTATCTATGCCGAGCCAGAGGAGTCGCGATTAATGATCTTGGCGCCATGGATGGTGGCGAAGCCATCGATCCTGCGTGAGGAGTTGCCGCGATTGCAGCAGCGTGGTTTTCAACGTGTGCGTTTGAATGGTGAAATCTTTCGTTTGGATGAAAGTAATTTAATCGATTCGAAAGCAAAGGAGATTGTGGTTGATATTGTAGTGGACCGCATCGTCTTGCGCCCAGACCAACGAAGCCGTTTAGCAGATTCGCTAGAACTTGCTTTTAGTGAAGGCGATGACCGTGCGCTGATTTTGATTGAAGATCGTGCGTCCGGCGAGTGGCGGGAGTTGCCTTTGAGTAATCGTTTGGCATGTGTGGATTGCGGCGATGTATACGAGCGCGTCTCGCCGCGACACTTTTCTTGGAATCATGCGGAAGGTGCTTGTGCGGAGTGCGGTGGTCTCGGCGAGACTTTGCAGTTTCAACCAGAGCTTTTGGTTCCTGATCCGAGTAAGTCGGTGAAGAAGGGGGCGATCAAACCTTGGCGTTTGGGATCGAAGCAAATGATTATTAAGCGCAATGCGATATTGAAGCAACTGGCAGAGCAATTGCCCTTTGATCCGACTTTGCCATGGGATGCTTTGGAACCTGATGTTCGAGAGCAAATATTACACGGCACAGGCAAGCGGCTTTTTAGTTTCAAATTAAAGCGGGGCAACTCGAAGCCGGAAGCTGTGCCGTTTGAGGGGGTCTTAGCAGACTTAGAGGAAATGCGTCGCACGACTAGTAGTGATGGTCTGCGTGCTCGCTTGATGGCTTATCAAACGAGCAGTCGTTGCGAAGCTTGCCATGGCAAGCGATTGCGACCGGCGAGTCTCAGCGTTCTGATCGAGGGCACTTCGATCACTGATTTACTTGGGATGTCATTGCAGGCGGCAGATGACTTTGTCCGCTCGCTCGAAAATAACACTGCGTATGCTTCGGTCAGCGACGCGGTGAGAGGTCTCGGCTCTCGTTTGCGCTTTTTGAATGAAGTGGGGCTGACCTATTTAACCTTGAATCGTAGTTATGCTTCATTGAGCGGCGGTGAAGCACAGCGAGTGCGACTCGCGACACAATTGGGCATGTCATTAATCGGGGTGGTATATCTATTGGATGAACCAAGCATCGGCTTGCACCCTTTGGATAATAGACGGCTGATTCAAACCTTGATCGGTCTGCGCGATCGTGGGAATTCCGTGGTCGTGGTGGAGCATGATGGCGAAACGATGCAGGCGGCAGATCACTTGATCGAGCTTGGTCCCGGTGCTGGAGTCGAAGGGGGCGAACTGATTTTCGAAGGACCACCTAAAGCATCATACAGTTCAAAGACCAGCCGTAGTGGATTGTTTTTGAGTGGTGAATGGCGGGTCGAAAAGAATGCGGATACGTTGCGCCCTCAAAAGGAGTGGCTGACTGTGCGTGGTGCGGCGGAGCATAATTTGAAAGCGATCGATGCGCGTTTCCCTGTCGGTTTGTTGACGGTGGTCTGTGGTTTGTCTGGTTCTGGGAAAAGCACTTTGGTGAATGACATTTTAGCGAAAGCAGCAGCATTCAAATTGAACCGAGCCAAGTCGATTCCCGGAAAGCACAAGAAGGTCGAGGGCTTGGAGCACTTTAGCAGTGTCGTGCAAGTCGATCAGTCGCCGATCGGTCGAAGCCCGCGTTCGAACCCGGCGACGTTTACTAAACTTTTTGATCAATTGCGCGACCTCTATGCGAAGTGCTCGTTGGCAAAAATCAGAGGTTATAAAACCAGCCGCTTTAGTTTCAATGTAACGGGTGGTCGTTGCGAACGCTGTAAGGGCGATGGGGTGATCAAACTCGATATGCAGTTTATGGCTGACGTTTATACTGAATGCCCGAGCTGCCTAGGTCGGCGATACAATCGCGAGACACTCGACGTCCGTTTTAAGGGGCACAGTATCGCAGATGTTTTGGACATGAGTGTGGATGCGGCGCTTGAGGTATTTGGCAAGCAACCACGCATCGCCGAAAAGCTGCGGACTTTGTCGGATGTCGGACTGGGCTATATCAAACTCGGGCAACCTGCGACGACACTTTCTGGTGGTGAGGCTCAACGTATCAAACTTTCGCTCGAACTCAGTAAGCGGCAACAAGGAGAGACCTTGTATATTTTAGATGAGCCGACGACTGGTTTGCACTGGTTGGATGTGCAGCGCTTGATGGATTTACTCTTCAAGCTTCGCGATGCGGGCAACACGATCCTCATTATCGAGCATGATCTCGATGTCATCCGAATGGCAGATTGGATCCTAGAGCTCGGTCCCGAAGGCGGTGACGGTGGCGGCGAGCTGGTTTTTGAGGGCGATACGGTTTCGTTTCTGCAAGGCAAGGGCACGCCGACGCAGTCGGTATTTAACCCTATTGCATAATCCGGGTTTAAGTGAATCTCTAGTGCGATAATGGTAGCGGCGCTTGTCCCCAAGCGCCATGCGTCAGAGTCAGATCGGTAGGAAAGGTTGAGTTAAGCTGTCTGAGATCAGCGCAAGCTAGGCTGGTGGGACAATCTCTATCTTTGTTTAGATACCTAGCATCTCCGCAACGATCCCATAGCGCAGATTATAAAAGGAATGTGTGAGCTCACTGCGTTGGGCATGGCGTAGCACCGTTTCGATTGTGATCAACGCGGTCGGCACAATGTCGGCGCGGGCTGCGGGTAAATGAGGCACGGCCATTCGTTCGTGTAGGGGGAGGGCGCTGAGCCGAGCTTTTAGATCCGAGATTTCGTTGGCGGAGAGTTGGGCACGAAAATGGTCGATGGTGGTGCCGGCTTTGGCTGCGAGCACGGCGCGGGTGACGGAAAAGGCGCCGCCGGTGACAATGAGTGGGCATTCCGATGGGCTGAAATTGAAACCAGACTTGGTGAGGCAGTCTTTTACGTGGCTTTGAATGGCAGTTTCAACATCGGGACTGACTGGAATGTCTCGATCTTCAATAAAGCGCTCGGTGAGTCGAACTGCGCCCAATTGTAACGAGATGGCTTGTTCGATGTGCCCGTGGTCGAAGCGAACCAATTCGAGGCTACCTCCACCGATGTCCATTTGGATAAATCGTTTCACCCCTTTGATTTCGGGGTCACAAGCCAGACCTTTGCCGATGTAGGTCGCTTCCTGGGTGCCACTTAGGATACGAATCTCCAGTGTGGTGGCTTCTTTGACCGCATCGATAAAGTCTTGGCCATTCAAGGCGTCGCGGACGGCGCTGGTGGCGACAATTTGGATATCGCTTGGCTGATAGAGTCGAGCGAGGCGGACCAGTTCACTAATGGTGGCGGTTCCCGCTTGCATCGCTTCGTCACTTAGACTGGGCAGTTCGCAGCTGATTCCAGCGCTGATACGAGTCTCAATGGTTTCTACAAAGACGGTTTCGACAATCTGTGGGCCATTGCCGGCTTTGGCGACGAGCAGTTTGATGGAGTTACTGCCGACATCGATGGCGGCGACGGTTTCGCGGGAAGACATGTTTAAAAAGATCGAGTATCGCAGACTGAAGGTCGAACCCAGAATCGCTGGGAATTCCCCTTTATTGAATGTTTCCGCTTTGAAGTTGCAATGCGCGAAGCATCTGATGAAAACGTGGCATGTTTTATGACGAGGTAAAAGTCAGTTTGAAGGCTGGCAACGGAGGCGACGGCTGTTTCAGTTTTCGCCGTGGCAAATATGAACCCAAAGGCGGCCCTGACGGCGGCTGTGGGGGGCGGGGCGGAAATGTCTACATCGAGGGTGATACCAATGTGGCAGATTTGACTGCATACCACTTTAAACCCGGATGGAAGGCCAAGAATGGCGAACCGGGTCGTGGAGCCGATCAACATGGTGCCAACGGTGATGATTTTGTGGTTAAAGTGCCTGTGGGCACCATCTTGGTCGACCGCGAGACGGGCGATCCTGTTGCTGAGGTGCTCAATCACGGTGATAAAGTGCTGATCCTCGAAGGGGGTAATGGTGGCCGAGGCAATGCCGAGTTTAAATCGTCCACTAATCAAGCTCCACGTCAGTTCACTCTGGGTAAGCCAGGTGAAGAGGGCGATTTCCGTCTTATCATTAAGACAATTGCTGATGTGGGTTTGATCGGTTTCCCGAACGCGGGAAAATCGACACTACTGAATATGGTGACCAACGCGCATCCGAAGACCGGAGCTTACCCGTTCACCACGATGTTTCCAACGGTCGGCGTCTTAGAGTATCTAGAGCAATACGAGCGAATCACTGTCGCCGATATTCCTGGTTTGATCGAAGGTGCGAGCGAAAACCGTGGCCTAGGACACCGCTTTCTCAAGCACGTGGAGCGCTGTAAAGTGCTGCTCATCATGCTGGATATGCAAGGCACCGACGGCCGCGAGCCGATTGCTGACTATCGCGTGCTCGTCAATGAGTTGAAGCTCTACATGCCCGGATTGGTTAAAAAGCCTGTCCTTATCGCGGCCAATAAGATGGACGAGCCAGATGCAGCTGCAAATTTGAAGGCTTTCAAGGCTAAGATCAAAGAGAAGGTGTATCCGATTTCTTGTGTGTCCGACGAAGGCTTTGAAGATCTCAAGCAAGCGCTCTTAGAGCAGGTGCTTGAAATCCGTCAGCTAGAAGCTGAGTTGGAAGCCGAAGAAGACGAATCATAAGTTGAATGTGAGTCCAAAATCCTTTTTTGTGCTCACATATAGCTGATCTACTACCGGGTCAGTTACACGACCTGATTCTATGACTGCCCCGACCATTCTCGACCTCGACGAAAGCCAGTTTCAAAGTAAGCCAGAGCTTAAAAGTCATTTGGCCTATCAGAGCTTTTTGGCATTAGCTAAAAAACCGGGTCGAGTCATCATCGTGGATCGCACGCTGCAGCGGCGTGAAATGAAGTCGGGCTTTTTGCTCGCCGCTTCGTGGCTACTTTCGAAACGAGTCAAAACTTGGACGGACAAGTCGCGAGTGGGTATCCTGTTTCCGCCGGGCTTGGGTGGTTACATCGCCAACTTGGCGGTTGTGATGGCGGGAAAAGTGCCGGTCAATTTGAATTTTACACTAGGTCATAGCAGTGCCGAGGCTTGTATACGCAAAGCAGATATCGACTGCCTGATTTCAACCGAACGTGTGCAGACAAAAATGCCCGCTTTTCCATGGCCCGAAACCGGAGTGGTGGACATGGTAGAAGAACTGAAGTCGCTGCCTCGAATACGGGCGATCGGTCTCTTGGCAGCCATGTATCTGATACCGGCCCGATGGTTGGCTAAGTGGTTGAAGGTGCCTTCCAAGGGTGATCATGCGGAGGCGGCTTTGCTCTTTACCAGCGGCAGCTCCGGTGAGCCAAAGGGCGTGGTGCTTTCGCACCGTAATATTTTGGGCAATTGCGCGCAGGTGGATGCTTCGGGCTTGTTGCCAGTCGATGAGAAGCTCATCGCGAATCTACCGATTTTCCATAGCTTTGGCTTCACTGTCACGCTTTGGTATCCGTTGCTGCGTGGTTGTGGTGTGGTGACTTTGCCGTCGCCTCTGGATGTAAAGAAAACTGCCGAAGCCATCGCTGAAGAGGGCGCGACCATACTTCTAGGCACGCCAACATTTTTGAAACCCTACTTGAAGCGCGCGAAGCCTGAACAGCTAAGTTCGTTGAAGTATATTATCGCAGGCGCAGAAAAAACACCCGACGGACTCGCCGATCTCTGGGAGAAAACTTTTGGGAGTTTGTATTTGGAAGGCTATGGCCTAACCGAGACCACACCTGTTGTGAGCGTGAATTTACCGCACCCTCCGAAGGGCGTGCAATATCCCGGTGATTCCAGCGAAGGCAATCGCCGTGGGTCGGTAGGGCGTCCGATGCCGGGGCATGCAGCCCGTATCCTACATCCGGATACACGTGTCGATTTGCCTATCGATGAAGTGGGCTTGTTACTGCTTAAAGGTCCAAATATTTTTAGCGCCTATTTGGATGAGCCTGATCGCACCGCGCAGGTGAAAGAGGGGGAGTGGTTTATTACTGGCGACCTCGCGCGTTTTGACGCAGATGGTTTCCTTTATATTGAAGGGCGGCTTTCTCGATTCTCTAAAATCGGCGGCGAAATGGTGCCGCACGGCACAGTGGAGCAGGCATTGTTTGTCGCCTATGATTTAGTTGATTCGGAGTTTCCCATGCTCGCCGTGGCAGGACGTCCGGACGAAGCTAAAGGCGAAGCACTGGTTCTTATTGTCGCGGAGGATTTGAAAATTGAGCTCGATGATGTTCGCCAACGTCTGACTGAAGCCGGCATGCCCAACCTTTGGATTCCCAAAGTCATCAAACCTGTGGCGATTATTCCTACATTAGTGACAGGTAAGCTCGACTTGAAAGCGATCCAGTTACTCGCGCTGGAGTAGAGCCAAATGATTGCAGAACTGCTTGCCGCTTAATTTTCGATTATAAATAAAGTGCCGCCGAGGCTGCGTGGCTTCATTTCAGAATCCACGGCGTCTTCTTCATCGACAATCTGACCAGCTTCAAAAAAAGCAGGCTCTTTTAACCAGTGTTTTTTGAGTTCGTCGTGAAGGTCGAGTAGTTCTTGTCGGCTGGAAAGTCGGTATTCAACTGTGTGAGCGTGGGTAGCGATCGGGTAGTCTTTGATGACTGTGGAACTTGTCATTGCCTCTTGCGCACCAGCTGCCCGATCCGCGAGCTTTTGGATCTGGGGAGGCAAAGGTTTTTGAATGATGGAGCTCGGAGCTCCAGCGGCCGCGGCGCCATCAGCCAGTGCAGCCTGTATTTCGGCGGGTTTAACTGTGCGACTGTGGTAAATGCGTGTGAGTGCGCTACTGCTGGTGACTATGTTCAATTCAATTACATTGTAATTACCTGTGATGTATTGCTGTAGCGAAATAGACATCACTGTGTTTTCTTGAGCGAGAAAGGAACGGCCCGCTTCAGGGAATTCGATGCCGAAGATGGCTTTGTTGTGGACGCCTTTTGAATCGACGGTGACCGCAGATAAAGCGGTCACGGAGCTAGCTAAAAGAGCAAGTAGGGAAATTTTGTTAAAAAGGGACATGAGGATGAATATGCTGGTCTTTCTATCGTGTGCAAAAGTAATTTGTTGCGCACATGATATCTTGTAAAGAATTGTCCGTTGAGATTGGTCCCCAGAAGGTGCGCATCCTTGATCGTGCAACTGCACAATTTAAAGGGAATGCCTTGAATGCTGTGATTGGCCCTTCGGGTTGCGGTAAGACTACTTTGGTCAAGGCGATGCTAGGGATTTTACCGGGCGAGGGTGAAGTCTATTATGATGGTGAAGCCATTCACGACAGTGCTGATTTTCAAGGTAAACTTTCTTTTGCGCCTCAGTTCAGTATTGCGCATGAGTTATTGAAGGTGGAAGAGGCCTTGCGCTATGCGTTGGACCTTTGCGTGGTCGATACGACTATCAAAGCCGAGCGCTTGGAGGAGATATTGCGGCGCACGGGGTTGACTGAGCATCGTGAGAAACGAGTGGATAGTCTGAGTGGTGGTCAATTGCGACGACTCGGCTTGGGGCTGGAGTTGGTGGGTGATCCGCAAACGATGGTTTGTGACGAGGTGACTAGCGGGCTCGACCCTCGTTCTGAGGATCAAATCCTGACTGTGCTTCAGCGCTTACGCGATGATCGGGCGAAGAGCTTTATTTGTATTATTCATAATTTAGCCAAGCTAGAGTTCTTTGACTGGATTACAGTCGTGTATGAAGGCGATGTCGTTTTCCAAGGCACCTTGGATGCACTGAATGCTTATTTTAATATTCCCGATGCGCTCCACCTTTATGACCGACTGAACGAGCAACCAATTGATGTGTGGCGTCAGCGTTGGTCGGAGTCCAAGCAAACCGCTGAGAGTGCGGAAGAGGTGCCACCTCCTGAGCCCGCAGCTGCACCAAAACTATTAGCAAGACCCAGCGCGCTGAGCCAGACACTGACATTACTTCGTCGTAAAGCGGTTTTATTTAAGCGCGATCGTGGCTATTGGTTACTCACCTTGGGCATCACCTTGGGGTTTCCATTGCTTGTGACGATCTTCGCGATGGATGGTCTGCCCCAGCTGCGCGGTATGGCGATGAACTCGGCGGGTGGCTTTTTGGAGCAGATGCAGGATAATTTGCGCTTTCGAATCGATGCGTTGGAAACGGCATCGTTGGTGACGGGCTTGATTCTCTTTCAGGTGATCTTGTTGACCTTGATGGGCAGTAATAATGGTGCCCGTGAGATTGCCGGAGAGCGCGATCTGTATGAAAAGGAACGTTTTGCCGGTTTGAATCCACATGCCTACGCAACGAGCAAATTGCTCTTTACCTCAGCGATTGCCTTGGGGCAAGGGGTGTGGATGACGCTTTTTGTGAAGTTGATTTGTGAGTTTCCCGGGCCCTGGATGCCACAAACGCTGATCTTGATCTTGAGCTGCGTATCGATGACCGCGGTGTGTCTTGGTTTCTCTGCAATCTTTGGTTCGGCGGACAAGGCTTCATTACTCTCGGTCTATTTGGTCGGCTTTCAGTTGCCGTTATCGGGGATCGTTTTGGCTTTGCCCGATGCTTTGGTTTGGATCTGCCGCCCCTTTATCAATGCATATTGGGGTTGGGCCGGATATTTTAGCTCGATGATCGAGACTCGATTCTATGATGCCTACCGCTTGGAGACCACGGAAGCAGTCCCCAGCCCGACGATGGCAGTCATCGTCTTGCTTTTGCATTTTATGGTAGGTGCGGCTATGGTGTTTTGGGGTTGCCAGAGAAAACGCTGGGTTTAACCCTTTTCTGCAACTATTGATAACATTTTCCGTTTCATATCTATGCCCCTATCTTCACACAAAACTGCCGGTAAAATACTGCCGCTCTTAATCGTAGGCATTGTCCTCTTGATTGGGGGCGCTGTTTATTTTCTAACGAAAGGGAGTGCCTTCTCAAATTTAGAGACTCTGCCAGCTGAACAATACCTGAATAAGCCAGCCGACTTTTTAGGTAATGATTATGCCATCCGCGCTCAGATTGATTCGCAGATCAATTGGCAAAAAGGCTTGGGGCGTATTTTAGCCGTTACACCAGAAGGCAGCTCGATGCGTTTGCCGGTGTTTGTGCCGGAAAGTGTCGGCGGTAATATTCATATAGGGCAACGCTTTGAAATGCGTGTTCGAATCGAAGAAGGAGGGCTGATCTATGTTGAAGCGTTACGCAAGTATTAGTCTAGGGTTGTCGGTCGCATATCTGACCGTCTCAGGGCAGGGGATGCCATCATCGCCAACACCTACAGCGCCCGTTGCTCAAATGGGTGGTTCTGCGCCAACAAGTGGTCTCTTTGAGAGTAATACCTTTTTGGAATCCGCAAACCGAGTGTTTGATCCAACTAGCGATTCGATGGATTTTGAGGATGGGAGTTTCGTCTGGAAGGGGCGTTCTTTTAATCTTACCGAGCAACGTGCATTCCGTGCACGTTTCGAACGATTCCTATTGGCTTCACCAAGTGAGGATGAAGAGCAGTATTCGCAGTTGATGGACGACATTTTAGAGCGCTTGTCGGTAGCAAATAACAATAGCGACGAGGCAATGTTTGATACATGGGAACTCCTGTTTCGTGCTTCACGCTTCGACTCGGATGGTGGCAATAGTGTCGTTCTTGCCAATCAAGTGTTCAACGCTTGGCGTATCCGTAAGGAAAGCCGAGGCACTGCTATGTCCCAGCGTGAACTTGAGCAAATTCGCGTAACACAGCAAGAGATTGTGGCCAACCGTGCCGCTACCTTGCGCCGTATTCGTGAAAATCGCTTGAAGCAAACCAGCGTGTCGAACCGCGACGAAAACGAGACTAAAGTCGATCCCGATTCTGCACTGACTTCGGAAGACGCATTTCGCGCCCTGGACTTAGCTGAAACCGAAGCAAAGATTGTGGCCCTCGAAGCACAGACTGCACTCACTGGCATACAGGCAAAGATACAGTTTCAGAGCCAAATCGTCAGTTTCTTCATGCAGCGTCGTTTTCAGCACGCGTTGATTTTATCGAGTTTCTACCAATTGATCTTTAAAGGATCGCAGCAGCAACTGGAGGTCGGTAAAGACGAATTGACCGCCTTCTTCCCGAATTCCGATCTGACTTTCACAGTCGATACGATGTCATTCATCTCACGTGAGGCGATCAATGATGTCAATAAAGGCGTCGAATCAGTGAACTCGGCTTACTCGGAAGGGCGCTCGATGATTGCGCTCGAGCGCTTGCAGGAGACTTTCTTCCTTGGTGAGTATTTGCCAGAGTTGAATCGTATTCCGACGGAGCAACGTCGTCATATGTTGGACCTATACCGTGGAATGATTGAGGCAGGTGAATTAGCCGAGTCGAAGGACTACGCAGGTGTAGGCGAATTGGTTGAATCTATTTCTCAACTAGCCTCAGACTTCCCGAAGTCTCGTATAATTTCTAGCTTAGAGTCCGCAAAGAGCGCGAGCGACATGGCAGTATTTGCAGCCTCTCAATATAGAAATTTAGGAGATATCGATCAGGCTAGAGCCGAGCTCCAAACTGCGATGGAGATTTGGCCTTTAAATCCTGCTATCCGCGAGTTTCAGCAAGAAACTACGAAATTGGCGACAGCCGGTTCTCAAGGTGTTCAGGTGTTTGATGATCTGATGAAACGCGAAGATGCACGCGGTATTTACGAACGCCGCTTGGAACTTGGTTTCGCGCTTTCTGACGATGAAGCCCGCCGCCCATTACTTCTGGAAGTTGTCGACCAAGTGGCTCGTATTGAATTGTTGGTCAAACAGTCCGAGGAATTGGTCAAGCAGGGGAACCCATATGCTGCTTGGGAAATGTTGGCTGAGGCTGCGAAGATCGGCCCTGACGATGGTCCATTGAATCGTGCACGTGCCGATCTGGCTCCACGGGTAGCCGACTTTGTTCGTTATTTGAATCGAGCCGACCGTCAAACGGAAGATAGTCAATACGCCGCTGCATTGGCTGCTTATTTGATGGCGCAGGATGTCTATCCAGCTAGCCGGCTTTGCCGAGAAGGTGTGGATCGCACAGCTGCTTTATTGATGTCCGTCCTTAGCAAGAATGCTGCTGCAGTAGAAGTGCCTGAAACGCTGGAGTGAGTTAGTCGATTTTATCCATATACTTGGCGTTAGAGGCTATGCTAGCGAATATGGGCTTCGTAGTTATTGTTCAGCAGATCGAAGAGGTTGCCGTCTGGGTCGGCAATGGTGACCACTCGACCTCCCCATGTTTCGTCGCGCACCTCGCCGCTGAATTTCACCCCTTTTGCTTTCAGCGAGGTATAAAGACTATCGACGTCTTTAACATAGAGCTGGAGTCCTGAATGTGCTCGGTTGAATGGTTTTTGCCATTCGTAGAGGTGAATGCCAAAGCCTTTAACGTCAAAATGTGCAAAGCGTGAGTGGTGGTCAGTGCCTTCTTTGATGATCGGGAGACCTAGGAGGTCACGGTAGAAAACGAGGGAGGTCTCGAAGTCTGAGGCGGGAAAGGCAATAAATCCTGCTTTTTCGATATGCATGACAATATCGTAGAATGGAGAATATTAAAGCTGTGGTCGAGGGATATTATAAGAGCTGAAAGATAATTGGCACTGTTTTGGAATGAGGATTGCTCTGACGCTAAACATGCTTGGACTACAGTGCTTTTTTTATGGTTAAAACGATCAACAACATTGCTCATGCATTCTGGGAGTCTGGGGATAGCGGAATTGTCATTCTAGGTAAAAACTGGACTAGCACGACTAATTTGCCGCCCCTTTCATTGGGTCCGGTCAATCGAGCGTTTCGTAAAATCGAGCGTATCACCGCGCAGGAGTCTGGCCGCTTTTATCGCTATTATCGCAGCAAGCAGAGTTGGATCTTTACGATTAACTCGAGGCGCCATCCACAACTGTTGGACTCTAAGGTTCGAGTCTTTGTTGGTGGCGATTTCAATGGATGGGCGGATGCTATTGATCAAACTGAGTGGGAATTGAAGCCTGTGGCAGACTCACCGGATTCAGCGACTTATGAATTACGTGTGCCGGTAAAGGCACTGCCTGCTAAGGGTGTGTCAGCGTTTAAATTTGTGACGGAAACGGGCGATTGGCTGGATGTGCCCGACAGCGCACCGAATCGTGTTTCTGACCCTACGGGCGCGGCGAATTTTGAATTCAATCCGGAATGGACGGGGAAGCAGATGTTTCGCTTTTATTTACCAGAGGGCTATGAGCCCGTCGGCAATGAGCGTGTAGTCTGGAGTGATTTTAAGGGCGAGGAAGTGCATGAATTGCCACACACTCAGTATCTGACGACAGCCGCGACTGATCTCGAATTGGGCGCGAATGTTGAAGGTGAGCGCACGACTTTTCGTTTGTTTGCACCACTTGCAGAAGGCGTGGAAGTCGTCTTTGGTCAAAAGGTCGATGCATCCGATGCTGAGCATATCCAAATGAAATGCGTGGACGGTGTGACTTGGGAGACCGTGATCGCAAAGAATCTGGACGGCTGGTATTACTCCTTCCGAGTGAAGGGGAATACTAAAGAAGGCACTTCTCACTTTGATTCATCGTTCCCGATTCTCGACCCTTATGCAAAGGCCTGCCTAGGACATAAGGGACCAGGGATTGTGGTGGCGCCTGAGCGTATGCCAAAGGTCGCCGCACCATACCAGCCGCCATCTTGGCACGATTTAATCATTCTCGAAGGTCACGTTCGTGACTTAGCGGCGCATGCGCCGATTGACTTGACCGTGGAAGAGCGCCGAGGTTATGCAGGTCTACGTAAGTGGCTGAAAGCCGAGGGCTCTTATTTGAAGGAGATGGGGATCAATGCGATCGAGCTGCAACCGATTCAGGAGTTTGATAACCGTAAGACCGAAGATTATCACTGGGGCTATATGACAGTGAATTACTTTTCGCCGGAAAGTAGCTATGCCAGCGAACCCGAAAAGGCTTCGCAGATCGAAGAGTTTCGCGGACTCGTGCAAGACTTTCACGATGAAGGCATCGCTGTGATTGTGGACGTGGTTTACAACCACGTTGGTGAGCCGAATCATCTGCTCTTCGTTGATAAGTATTATTACTTCAATCTCGATGAGGCCAATGATTTGCTCAACTGGAGCGGTTGTGGAAATGACCTTCGTTGCGAAACCCCGATGGGGCGTCATTTAATTATCGAGAGTTTAAAGCATCTCGTTGAGACCTACGATATTGATGGCTTCCGTTTCGATTTGGCCGAACTGATTGGTGTCGATGTTCTGAGTGAAATCGAAGTGGAGCTGAAGAAGGTGAAGCCTTCAGTGATTTTAATCGCTGAGCCATGGAGCTTCCGTGGTCATATTCAGGACGAATTGAAAGAAACTGGTTTCGCCTCTTGGAATGATGGCTTTCGCGAATGTATCGCGAAGTATGTTTTGGGGGAGAGCAGTCAGGAAACGATTCAATATTTCCTTTCCGGTTCGCCGAGCAGCACGCGTTTTGTCGCGCAGACGATTAACTACACTGAGTCGCACGACGATCATTGCTGGCTGGATCGAATTACGGAACGTCCTGGTCATAATGGCGACGATCCCACGTTGTTGGACCGTCGTCGAACGCACCTGATGGCTGCGGTGTTATTCACTTCCTTAGGTGTGCCGATGCTTGCAGAAGGGCAGGACTTCCTGCGCTCAAAACGTGGTATTTCAAACACTTATCAACTCGGCGATGTGAATGCGCTCGATTACAATCGACGCTATGTGTTCTCCGGCACGCATGGTTACTTCCGGGATTGGATCCACTTCCGCAGTTCTGATGCGGGGCGTCCATTACGTTTCGATGGTGGTTTAACCGTAGGCTACTTAGAGTTCTTTTTCACTCAAGGTTCCAGCGCGGTGATTATGTTGATCAATGCGGACAACTCGCGTCCGGGCGGTCAGCTAGTCTTCGGGCTCAATCCGCATTTGGAATATGCTAACATCGATTGCCCTACGGTCACTGCACGCTCTTTGAAACAGATCGTGGACCAAGAGCGTTTCGATTTGGATGGCCTCAAGTCGGCTCTGATTCCGTTGACCGATCATTCGATCCATCTTCCGCCACTCAGTTGTGGGCTCTGGCAAGTGGTTGAGTAGGGCGGTATAGTGAATGTAGCCGCGTCAGTCTCCTGACGCGTTCCGATCTCCTCGGTTTGGTCGTAGACTTAGTTCAGAGATTGCACTTCGTGAAGTCGTATATTTATGTGGTTTGAAATAACCCATAAATATACGACTATGAACTTTAACTTATTGCACCCTCGCGACCAAATTGAACTGACGATCGCCCGTATTTATCGTCGCTATATGACCACGACTTCAGGTGGTAATATTTCAGTCCGGACCGATAAAGATGATGTATGGATCACACCAGCGCGTGTGGACAAAGGAAACTTGAAGCGGTCGGATATGGCACGTGTCAGCCTTGCTGGTGAACAGCGTGAAGGTCCGCATCCACCTTCATCGGAATGCCCGTTCCACCTTAGCATTTATAACGTGCGCCCTGATATCGGAGCCGTGATTCACGCGCACCCAGGTGCTTTGGTGAGTTTCAGTATTTGCGGGCAAGTGCCCAATACGAAGGTGTTCCCGGAAGCGTGGAATGTTTGCGGTGAAGTGGCGTTTGCGCCGTATGCTTTACCGGGCAGCCAGCAATTGGGTGACTCAATTGCAGAACAGTTTGCCGCTTCCAAAGATACCATGTGCGTTGTAATGGAAAATCACGGTGTGGTTGTTGGGGGCGTTGACTTGCAAGATGCCTTCAAGCGTTTCGAGACCTTAGAGTTTACTGCACGAACAATTCTACAGGCATGCAGCTTGGGAGCATTGCAAACACTCAGCGGTGATGATTTGAAGAAGTCGATCAAGGCCTCGTTTCCTGAGATGGCAGGTGAACCTGATGTTCCCTGCAATCGTGAGCGTGAACTACGTAAAGAGATCTGTGATTTCATTCTTCGCGCATACTCGCATGGATTGGTGACCAGCGCTTGGGGTAGTTTGTCGGCGCGGATTGATGAGGAGAGTTTTGTGATTACACCGACTTGGAACGACCGTGAGTATCTCACAATGGAGGACCTAGTAGTCATCCGTAAGGGCGTATGCGTATCTCCCGGCAAGCCAAGTCGTGCGGTGCAATTACACGCGGCAATTTATGAGGCATACCCTGAAGTGGAGTCGGTGATGAATGCTTTGCCGGCAAGTGCGACCGCTTTCTCGGTCAGCGACGCCAAGTTAGATACTCGCACGATTCCTGAAAGTTATTTGTTTTTGAAAGATGTGCCGTTGATGCCATTTGCAGAGCTAATCGAAACGCCTGAAAATGTAGTCAACTACGTGGGACCAGATAATCCTGTCATGCTCTTGCAGCACAATGGCGCGCTGGTCGCAGGTCGTTCTGTATTGGACGCCTTCGATCGCCTAGAGGTTCTCGAAGCCACTGCTGGCGCGATCATTCAAAGCAAGCCGCTCGGCGAAGTCGCTCCGATGAGTGATGCCGTGATCGATGAACTGGTGAAGGCGTTCGGTCGGGTTTAACCTGATTGCCTTAGTCAACCATTTCTTCAACCAAGGTCTTCATCGCGCGGAAGTCTTGCTTGCCTGTGCCGAGCATGGGCAGGGCTTCGACGCGGCACCAATCTTTTGGATTCGGTTTCCAGAGATTGGGCAGGTCGATGGTTTGCAGCTTTTCGCGGATGTTCTCTTCGCTTAGCTCGAATTGTGTGATGAGCACGCAGATTTTTTCACCTTTCTTGGCATCTGGTATCGCAACGACCGCCAGTTGATTGGGCTCCATGTTGAAGGATTCGCGCAACGATTCTTCGATCGCTCCATGCGGGATCATTTCGCCACCGATCTTACTGAAGCGTGAGAGACGACCTGTGATCGCGAAGAATCCGTCGGCATCCATCAGTCCGATGTCGCCGGTGTCATACCAACCATCGTGGAGCACTTCCTTCGTGAGATCTTCGCGATTGAGGTAGCCGATCATGACGTTCGGTCCTTTCACGCAAATCAAACCTTCTTCGCCGGGTGCGAGCGGTTCACTAGTTTCGGGGTGGACGATCTTCATGGCAATGCCAGGTAGGGTGCGTCCGAGACGATCGCTGCGGTTGCCGGTTTCTTCAAGGGTGTCGACTATGACATTGGGCAGGCTGAGTGCGCAGACTGGCGCGAGCTCGGTGGCGCCATAGCCTTCGAGTGGGCGTATGCTGAAACGTTTCTCAAAGAGATCGCTGATGCGCGGTTGTAGTTTTTCGGCACCAGTGAAGACGTAGCGGAGGTTCGCGAATTGCTCGGGTTTCACTTTGCGTGCATAGGCGAGCAAGAAGCTGGGTGTCGTGAGCAAAAGCGTGGCTTTGTAAGTCTCGGCGAGTTTACCGATGGCTTCACCTTCCAGTGGATTGGTGTGGCAGGTCGTGGTGATGCCTGACAGCAGAGGGAACCAGAGTGTGGCGGTGTAGCCAAAAGAATGGAAGAAAGGCAGCGCGGTGAGCATGACATCCTTGCGTTTCGGTGCGAGCACACTGCGGAACGAATCGATATTGGAGAGCAGGTTATGATGGCTGAGCATGATACCCTTTGGCTCGGCAGTGGAACCGCTGGAGAAGAGCACTGTGGCGAGCGCATCTGGATCGATGGAGCCATTGACTAGGCGTTTCATCGGCGCGAGACGGGCGCGGATGGCGGCACGTCGTTTATCGCTCGCGGTGAGATTGGCTAGCAGGTCTTCGACGTAGAGCACATTCTCGGGCAGTGGTATTTCAGGGAAACGCTCGAGAAACTTACGCGATGTGATGGTGGTGCGAATCTCGCATTGATGCATTGCCGACTCGATGCTTGCAGGTGCGGCGGTATAGTTGAGGTTGACGGCGACACGGCCATCAAAAGTCAGCGCAATATTGCTGAGAGCAGAGCCGGAACCTGGTGGCAGCAAGATCGCGATCTTTGACTCATCTGCCTGGCTTTTTTCACGTATGCGATCGCGTAGCAAGAGGCTGCCGATGAGAAGTTCGCCGTATTTTAATTCGCGACCACTGCTATCTGCGATGGCTAGCTTCTTCCAATGCTCGCGAGCAGACTCGATAAACTGTAGCCCGAGGTGGCGTTTTGAGTCTTTCAGCATCTCGAAGGACTGGGTGGAGAGCTCGTTGACTGCTTGCTGAACTTCAAAAGCTGTGGAGGTGGATGGCATGTGATCGCCGTAGTGTAAGCTTACGGGGTAGCGCGGCTCGCTGAATATCTTGAGCTTTGGTTTGCCTTGATGGTAACTAGTTAAGCTGCCCCAAACGCCGCCGATGTAGGCTGGAATGATCGGGTAGTCGGTGCCTTTCACGATACGCTCGAAACCAGGCTTGAAAGGACGCAACATACCCGTGCGAGTGAGGGCGCCTTCCGCGAAGATGCAAACTAGGTAACCTTCATCGAGGGCTTCGCGAGCTGTCTTTAGTGATTGCAGCAGCTTCTTCGGGTTGTCTGCCGTATGGATGAGGATGACATTCGCTAGGTCGGCAATTCTGCGAGTCAACCAACTGGCTTCTTCGTAGTAGGCGCGTGACATGAGCATGCGGACGCGTCGTTGCTGGCTAGAGGTGACTAGAATCGCATCGAGCATGCTGACGTGATTACAGACGATCAGTGCGCCACCCTGAGCAGGCACGTTATTCAATCCACTCACTCTAAACTTATAGCAAACCCGGGTGACGAGCATGCCAAGAAAACGGGCAAAGAAGTCGGGCAGAATCCATACGCTTAACAGTGCGAGCCCAAGTAGACCAAATCCGAGTAGAAGGAATCCGTGTTGAGCAGTCCAATCAAGGATCGATGAATTAAGAAAGATTAGTGCACTCGCAAAAAGTATACCGATCCAGTTCAGGAACGAGTGTGCTGCTTGAATGGCACCGAGTTGATCCTCTGGGCTACGGTATTGGATGAACGAAGTGAGCGGGACGATGAACAAACCGGCACCTAGACCGATGCAGAACATGTTCAGCGCTGAGAGTAAGATCGAACCGTGGCTAGAAATGCCGAGGATGATCAAGTTAATACTCATCAATCCAGCGCCAATCGGAACGATGCCGAACTCAATTGAGCGACCACTCAACCATCCCGCGAGTGTGGAGCCGATGCCAATGCCTACTGCAGTTAATAAGAATAAGCGTGTGGCTTCCTCTGCGCGTAAATCGAGATGTTCAAATCCGAAGTCCAATACATTCAACTGGATAAATGCCGCCGCCAGTGAAAACACCGTCATCGCTAGAAAGGCTAGTGTCATGTAGCTGTCCTTACGCACATTTACGAGTGTCTTAAAAACCGAACCATAACCGTTGAGACTAAGTTTACGCCCAGGGTGGGAGACTGTGGGCGAAATCTGTGTCGCAGTGAAAAGTCCCAGCGCCGCGATGACTAAACAGATACTGGCTGCGAGACTGAAACGACCTTCGACCAGGAGACTTAGCTCCGGTGCGAGCACGGTGCCCGATATGATCGCCAAAAAGGTGAAGAGTTGAATCGCGCCATTGGCTTTTGATAGACGCTCGTTGCCGACGATCTCAGGTAGAATGCCATATTTGCATGGTCCAAAGAACGCACTTTGCGCAGACATCAAGAACATCGTGGTATAGAGCAGTGCTGGGATCTTCATCGAGAGTGCCAACACGCCGAAGCTCATAACGCCAATTTCGACAAATTTTAAAATTACAATCAACGAGCGCTTACTAAATCTATCGGCGAAGTTGCCCGCGAACGGCACAATCAAGATAAAGGGCAGGGCGAAAAATAACCCCACTTTGGCAAGAATGCCGGCGGATGCTTCAGGGCCGCTCCATGCAATCAATGCATAGATCATTAGCAGCTTGAAGATGTTGTCATTCATCGCGCCGCCGAACTGGGTGAGATTGTGCCACCAGAAGGTTTTAGGAAGAGAGGTGTTGGGTTGTGTGCTCATATTTTGTGTGTTGATGGCGCAATCTTTAACATGACAACAATGTTGTCAAATAAATAATGACAATAATATTGTCATGTTGGGAAATAGGTGTTTAGTTCCTCTCATGTCTACAAAGAATAGTCTTCAGGAAATGCACATTTTGGCGAACTCCATTCGCCGCACTTATAATCGGTTGCGGCATACGACGGATCAGATTCATGCCGATACGAATTTGAGCGCACCGAAGCGAACCTTGATGATGGATTTGGACCGCGAAGGTCCGAAGACAGTGCCGTTGTTGGCTGGTGCACGCTATGTGAGCCGTCAGATTATTCAGACCCAAGTGAATGAGCTAGTGGATGCGGGGCTCGTCAAAGCGAAGGTCAACCCGGAGCATAAGCGATCGTCACTGATCACGCTAACCGGGAAAGGCACAAAGCTGGTCAAAGAAATGGCTGCCCGCGAAGATGCGTTTATCCAAAAGCTAGGTTGGCTGCCGGATGCGAAAGCGCTTCGAACTTGTATCGAGGTTCTAGACTCTATTGATGCGAAACTGGAGGAGTGAGGGTTATTCGAATCTGTATCTAAAGGATCTATCGCGATAGAATAGCTCGATGATTGAATTAGGCGGAATGTAGGGGCTTTGCTTGCGAAGACCGCGAAAGGATTTTCAAGCTCGGTAGATACGATGGATTTCGGAATGGTCGCGGTCTTCGCAAGCAAAGCCCCTACGTATTTTTAACGGACATCTCAAGGTAATGCCGCTGGTGACGCACTCGCGCTACCAGCTTCGTTGAAATCGGTTACGAAACTCTAGATTGCCAAAGCCTCTTTGGCTTTCGCCGTCAATTCGTTTGCCTTGTCGCGTTCTGGAGCTGCTCCGCGAGCCATGTCGGGCTTGCCGCCGCCTTTACCCCCGGCGATGGGACCGAGGGTTTGGATGAGCTTACCAGCATTCTGGTCAGAGGCGGATCCGGCTAAGGCGCCTAAGTGTAGCTTCTCGCCATCGTCGATGATGAAGAACGCGGCGTGGGCAAACTGGATCTGCTTGAGACCATTGATCAATTCTTGAAGTAGGGCAGCGGGACCTTCGGCGGCGATCACGATATTACCCTCGGTGTTTTGCTCTTCGAGTAAGGTTTTGGCGACGAGTGCGGCACCGGCGGTTTGCGCTTTTTTTAGTGCTTTATCGGCTTCGATCGCAGTAGCTTTAACTTCTTCGGCACTGGCTGTATCGGCGACGCTGAAAGTCTCGGCTCCGAGTTTGGTAAGAGCGGCATTGACGGCCTCCAACTTTTCAAGGCTGGCGGCTTTTTCGGTCGCTTCCTTGGCCTCAACTTCTTTGAGGTATTCTTCCGCAGCAGGACCGCAAAGCGCTTCGATACGACGGACGCCTGCAGCGATCGCGCCTTCGGATTTGATTTTGAACAGGCCGATTTCGGAAGTATTGCGCACGTGTGTGCCGCCGCAGAGTTCCATCGAGTAGCCGTTGAGCGCTTTCGATTCACCGCCGATTTGGACGACGCGAACGAGATCGCCATACTTATCTCCGAAGAACTGCATGATGTCTGCGCGTTCTTTAACGTCGGTGTGTGGCACTTCGCCCCAGGAGACTGTCTCCGCTCTTTGGATACATGCGTTTACCTTGTCTTCCATTTCAGAAATCTGAGCCGGTGTGAGTGCTTTGGAATTAAAGTCAAAACGTAGGCGATCCGGAGTCACGCTGGAACCTTGCTGCGAGGCGTCGGTTGAGACGACCTCATGGAGTGCCCAGTGGAGAAGGTGCGTTGCGGTGTGATGGGCTTCAATAGGGGCGCGACGAGCTCTATCGAGCTCGATGAACATCGAACATCCAACTTCGAACGTCGAACTTTGAAGGTTTGAGAAAATGTGTGCGACAGCGTGTCCGATCTTTTGCACGCCGATGATGTCATATGTCTCGCCGTTGATGGTTGCCTTGCCGGTATCTCCATCTTGTCCGCCCATTTCGGTAAAGAGCACAGTCTTGTCAGTGATGACGAGGACTTGCTCCTCTAGTTGGTGGACTTCAAGGATAGTGGCTTCGCAGTTGTCTGAATCAAAACCGAGGAACTCGGTATTTGCTTCGGAACTGAGGTCGAGTGCACGAACGACGGTCTTCTTTTGCGAGGCGCGTGAGAGTTCACGAGCTTCTTCCATGCGAGCTTCAACCGCGGCTTCATCGAGTGTAATGCCACGCTCGCGGCAAAGTAGTGCTGTTAGGTCGAGAGGGAAGCCGAAGGTGTCGTATAATTTGAAGGCATCTTCGGGAGGGAATACATCCGACTTGCTGGCATCGCTTTCGAAGAGCTGTAGTCCGCGGTCGAGTGTTTTGTTGAAGCTATCTTCCTCGGTCGCGAGGGCATCTTTGACAGCTGCCGCGCGAGTTTTGATTTCTGGGAAGACGCCACTGAATTCTGCGACGAGTGTGTCGACGAGTTGTGGCAAGAAAGGTGTTTCTCCGGTGAATCCGAGTGTGCGACCATATTTGACAGCGCGACGTAGGATACGGCGTAGCACATAGTTGCGCCCAGTGTTGCCCGGAAGGATGCCGTCGGCTATGGAGAATGAAAGGGTGCGGATGTGGTCGGCGATCACGCGGAATGCGATGGCTTCGTCGAGTGTTTCCGATTTTTCGACGCCTTTGCCAGGGTAGATGTCGACGTAGGTCTTGCTACTAAGTTTTTCGAGTGTGCGGAAGATTGGCTGGAAGACGTCGGTCGCGTAGTTGGTCGGCTTGTTGGAAAAGTCGGTAAAGCCTTTGGTGTTTTGAATGAGCGAACAAGCGCGTTCGAAGCCCATGCCGGTGTCGACGTGTTTCGCGGGGAGGTCACGGAAGCTACCGTCGGCCTCTGCATTGTATTGGATAAAGACGAGGTTCCAAATCTCGATACAAAGATCGGAGTCCATGTTGACGAGCTTACCTTCGCTGTCGCCGTTGGGTGTGAGATCGACGTGGAGCTCGGAGCAGGGACCACAGGGACCGGTTTCGCCCATCATCCAAAAGTTGTCCTTCACGTTGCCGTTGATGATGTGCTTCTTTGGGTCGAGTCCTTTCTTTTCGAAAAGTGCCGCCCAGAAGTCGTAGGCTTCTTGGTCGAACTCCGAAGGGTCACCTTCGGATGGCGAATAGACGGTCGCGTAAAGGCGCTGTGCTGGCACACCCCAAACGTCGACGATGAGCTCCCATCCCCATTCGATGGCTTCTTTCTTGAAGTAGTCACCGAAGGACCAGTTGCCGAGCATTTCGAAGAAGGTGTGGTGATAGGTGTCGTAACCCACATCTTCGAGGTCGTTGTGCTTACCGCCTGCACGAATACATTTCTGAGTATCCGCTGCGCGTGGTGGTGAGTAGGGCGCCTTCTCTGTGCCGAGGAAGTAGGGTACGAACTGATTCATTCCCGCGTTCGTAAACAGTAAGCCAGGCGACTGCGGCATCAATGATGCAGACGGCACGGCGGTGTGTTGCTTGGACTTAAAGAAGTCGAGGAAGCTTTGTCTAATTTCGGCGGATGTCATGGGAAGAAGTTTGGCTTGTTGTTTTTTACCGCAGATGGACGCGGATAAACGCAGATTATTTTCGGGCAACACTAAGCCACTCGAGCTTTGCGTGTTTGAAGTTGATGATGAGGCCTATCTTGAGCCCAGTGATTTTGAGATAGTTGAGCATCTTGCCTCGTTCGTGCTCTGTGATTTTTTCAATGGTCTTCGTATCAACGACAATTTTCTGATGGGTAATCAGATCAGGCACGTATTTACCAACTTGGACTGTTTTATATTCAACATCGTATTCTGGTTGTTGAATGTAAGGGATCCCTCGTTGTCCGAATTCGACTACGAGGGCATTCTCATAAATCTTCTCGTGCAAACCATGCCCGATTTCGTTGAGCACCTCGAATGAGCAGCCGATGATCGCATGTGTTTCCTCGGAATTGAGGAAATCCTGATTGGTATCTGCGTTCATCTGCGTGTATCTGCGGTTAAAATGACCGCGTCTATTATAGGTTGGCGAGGACGGCAGCTGCCATTTCTTTGGTGCCGACGGAGTCGAGACCGAAGGCGATGTCGCCGGTGCGTGTGCCACCTGTGACAGCTTTTTCGACGGCTGCTTCGATCGCGGCGGCGGCTTCGTTTTCGCCGAAGCTGTAGCGGAGCATCATTGCACCAGAAAGAATCTGTGCGCATGGGTTGGCGATGCCCTTGCCTGCGATGTCGGGTGCAGTGCCGCCAGATGGCTCATAGAGACCGAATGGGAAACCGAGGCTGTTCTTCTCAGCGCCAAGGCTCGCGGAGGCGAGCATGCCGAGGGAGCCACAGATGACGCCCATTTCATCGGAAAGAATATCGCCGAACATATTTTCGGTGAAGAGCACGTCGAATTGATTCGGGTCGCGAGCGAGCTGCATGGCAGCGTTGTCGACATACATGTGAGTCAGTTTGATCTCAGGTGCGTTCTTTGCGAAGTATGCAGTCACCACTTTACGCCAGAGGACAGATGTCTCGAGGACGTTTGCCTTGTCTACGGAGCAGACACTGCCGCCGCGTGCCTTGGCGGTGTCGATGGCGACTTGTGCGATACGCTCGATTTCGCTGGTTTTGTAAACCATGGTGTCGATGGCTTGTTCTTCGCCGTTATCGAGTGTCGTGGTTGATTTCGGCTGACCGAAGTAGATGCCGCCAGTGAGCTCGCGAATGCAGACGATGTCGATGCCGTTCGGGATGCGGTTATCCTTCAGCGGGGAAGCTTCTGTGAGCTGTGGATAGAGGAGACCAGGGCGAACGTTGGCGTAAAGAGAGAAAGCCTTACGAATCGGCAGTAGCGCGGCGCGCTCGGGTTGCTCTTTGGGTGGCAAGGATTCCCACTTGGGACCGCCAACTGAACCGAACAAAATGGCTTCGGAGTTTTCGCAAACTTCTTTGGTGCTGTCGGGAAAAGCGACACCGTGGTTGTCGATGGCAATACCACCGATATCGGCTTGAGTATAGTCGAGCGCGAAGCCGAATTTGTCTCCGGTTGCTTTAAGGACGTCGAGAGCGACTTCCATGACTTCAGGACCGATGCCATCACCGGGGAGAACTGCGAATTTGAGCGTTTTCATATATAAATGCGTAATTTGTGAAAAGCGGAGTAATTTGGGGCGCGTGGCGAGCGCTTCAAGCCTTTTCCTGTATGTTTCAGGCATGCGGGCTGAATGTTTTTAGGTTTAGGCTTTGCAGGTGGGGCGTGATTGCTAGCGTCGCGGCATGAAATTTGAATTGGAATCACCACTAGATATGCACTTACACCTCCGTGAGGGGGCGATGATGGAGCGTGTGACGCCACTGACTGCGGATCATTTCGCTGGGGCGATCATTATGCCCAACTTGGTGCCGCCGGTGGACAATCTGGAGCGTTTGCTTGCCTACCGCGCACAGATCGAAGCCGCGAAAGGGGCAGCGACATTTGATCCTTTGATGATGTTGTTCTTTAAAAACTATACCCGCGAGGAGCTGGAAGCCGCTCGTGAGCATATTTTTGGAATTAAGCTGTATCCTGCCGGTGCAACGACGAACAGCGAGGCTGGGGTCAAAGAACTGAGTGCTGCTGAGGATACCTTTGCATTGATGGAGGAGATGGGGATACCGCTCATGATTCACGGTGAGACACATGGTTTCGTGATGGATCGTGAGAAGGAGTTCTTAACTAGTTATGCTTATCTCGCAGAGAAGTTTCCTAAGTTGAAAATCACGATGGAGCATATCACCACGCGCGACGCGGTGGAGTTGCTCGATCAATACGAAAACTTACATGCCACTGTTACGCTGCACCACTTGCTCATTACGCTCAATGATGTCGCAGGTGGGCTGCTTAATCCGCACTTGTTTTGTAAGCCAATTGCGAAACGCCCAGAAGATCGCGAAGCCCTCTTGGGTGCGGCTTTGAAAGCGCATCCGAAGCTGATGTTTGGCAGTGATTCGGCTCCGCATCCAGTTTCGAAAAAGGAATGCTGTGGTTGCGCGGCAGGTCTCTTTACCGCTCCGGTCTGTTTGCCGACGTTGGTCGAGCTGTTTGAGAAGCACGATGTGCTGGATAACTTGCAGGCATTTGTCAGCGGTAATGCCCAGCGTATACATGGCTACACGCCGCCGTCGACCAGGGTCGTGCTTGAGAAGACAGGAATGCTTGTGCCAGAGAAGTATGGCGATGTGGTGCCTTATCGTGCCGGGGAGACCATTCCTTGGGCGGTGACGAGCGTTTGTTAACTATTTGTATTCGCGTTTCAAATACGAAACAACGGACGGTATCGCTTCGATCATCGAGTCTAGGCACTCGACGTAGGCGTCGTAGTTTTGCCCGTAAGGATCGGGGATTTGCGAATCCGCGTCCTCATCCATAAAATCTCGGAACAGGTGCACCCGTTCCGGTAGGTTAGGGTAGTAGTGCTTGAGCACATCGATGTGTGAGTCGGTCATTCCGAAAATCGCGAATGCGCGGTCGACCAAGTCATTTGTAATGGGCTGACTTTTATGGCGGCTAAGGTCCAGCTTTAACTTTTTTAAGGCGGCCACGGAATTATTAGAGGCGGGCTCACCATAACCTGCGGCTACACCAGCAGACACGACGACGAGTTTGCTTAAGGGTTCACCTTCGGCATTAAGCGCATGCTGTAGGAGCTTTTCTGCCATCGGGCTACGGCAAACGTTGCCGGTGCAGATAGTGAGGATGAGATTACGTTCGTTAGCCATGAGCGTGCGTTAAACTAATGACTGTCTGGCAGTTGCTGCAAGATTTGTAAAGCGGCAACGATATCAACACCGCGTTGTAGCACGGCATCTGGCTCGAAGTTCGTATCTTTGTCGGTATCTTCTGTGTGTTCGTCAATTTCCTTGGTATCGTCTTTGAGTAGGCGCTGGATGTTGGTGCCTGCTTCGTAGAGATGATAACTCATGTAGTTCTTCTGGGGAGAACCTTCAATTTCTATACGTGGTATGAAACCACTGGCAATCAGTGAGGTGTCGCTCGACGGACGTAGTTCACCTTCGATCATCCATGCTGTGGCGTTGTCGGTTTGCTTGTAGTAACCAGTCCTTCCTGCGGTGGCTTCACCCACTGCAATGATGGATCCGTTGGCCTGTAGGCTGTGTAAGATGGCTTCGAATGGACCCGCTGTTTGACGATTGCAGAGGACGACTGTGGGGTAGCGGCGATTGATGGTTGGTGCCTGTTCAAATGGTTTTAACTGGTCGGTAATTGCTTGGGGCACAACGCCGACAGTTGTGATCTTGGTATCAGCTTGTTTGCTTTGTAATAGAGGAATCAATGCCGCACCCGAGTGGGGCGATTGCAGGTAGCGCATGTCTAAAATCACTGCCTGGTCGTCTAATATTTCTTTGATTACCGGTATGGCCTCATCTAATCTGTAGATACGGATATAGGTAATACTGCGTGGCAGCTTTTCGATACGGGCGGCCTCTTCACGCTCGCTTCGGGTGATTAGTTCGGGAGATTCGAATAGTATCGTGCCAGGGTAGAGCTGGGCGAGACCATGTAAGCGGATGCTTTCCTCGGTATGCTTTGATGCCTCTGGAAAAAATGTTGGGTCCAGTTGCGCGCCGTGGCTTAGCTGAGTCAGTGTAGCTGCCGCTAAGAGACAGGCAATCAGGCGTGTATGGTTGAAATTAAACACGGTTTCTATTTTCGATTGAGCTCACGATGTCCGATGTCGCGACGTAGATACTTGTTATCAAAATCGATTTGATCGCAGACACTGTAAGCAAGGTCGGCAGCTTCTTGGAGTGAAGGTGCTTGTCCGCTTACGCCGAGAACTCGGCCGCCATTTGTTGTGATCGTTCCTTTCGCATCGCGTTTGGTTCCAGCATGCACAATTGCCGCACGCTCCGCGATTTCATTCGGGAAGGTGATGGTATCGCCTTTGGCGTAGTCGCCAGGATAGCCGCCGGCGGCCAATACGATCACTATCGCAGCACCTTGGTGGAAGTTCAATTTAGCGGGCAGCGGTTCGCCCTTCGCTGACGCGAGAAGCACTGGCACGAGATCATCGGCCACCATAGGGAGAAGCACTTGAGTTTCGGGATCGCCGAAGCGCACGTTGTATTCAAGCACTTTGACGCCCTTATCGGTGA
Source organism: Opitutales bacterium (assembly GCA_030729385.1). Lineage (GTDB taxonomy): Bacteria > Verrucomicrobiota > Verrucomicrobiia > Opitutales > Coraliomargaritaceae > JBPOFY01. The sequence continues at coordinate 52,164 of JANQXM010000005.1, forward strand.
GCATCAGCCCCGCGTAGAGTGTGCCACAGAAGTCGATGCCGTCAGCCTTGAAGCCGTCTAGGGTGGGGCGGATGACTTGTTCTTCGATGGCGGCTTGCATTTCAGGAGTCACTCGGCTGGTCGGTGTATAGGCGCCCATGCCGCCGGTATTCAGACCTTGGTCGCCTTCGCCTGCGCGTTTGTGGTCTTGGCTAGGAGGGAGGCAGACAAAATGATCGCCCGATACGATGGCGTGGATGGAGGCTTCTTCGCCATAAAGTGTTTCTTCGATGACGATTTCAGCACCACTATCACCAAAAGCGCCGCCTTCCAGCATGTCTTTGACTGCTGCAATGGCTTCTTCTTGAGTTTCTGCCATGATCACACCTTTACCGGCGGCAAGACCACTGGCTTTGATGACGATCGGGGCAGGGTGCGATTCTAAATACTCCAGCGCAGGTGCGACTTCAGTGAAGTTGGCATATTCTGCAGTCGGGATCTTGTGGCGGGCGAAGAAGTCTTTGCAGAAGGCTTTGCTCGATTCGAGCTGCGCACCTTCTTTTTTCGGACCATATGCGGGTATGCCGACTGTTTCTAGGGCGTCGACGAGTCCGAGGCTCAGGGGCACTTCCGGTCCAACAACGACGAGACCGATCTGGTTGGCTTGAGCCAAAGCGACGATTCCGTCGATATCTTCGACAGAAGTGTTAAAGCATTCGACCTCGCTCGCCATGCCACCATTCCCTGGTGCAGCTATGACACGCCCTGCAAGTGGGCTTTGCAGACATTTTTGGACGATTGCGTGCTCGCGACCGCCCGAGCCAATTACGAGAATGTTCAATTTTGAAGAAGTTGTCATATTAACTGCTCAAAGTTCCAGATTCTTATCGCTAGGTAAAGTTTGTTTTCTGTATCTTGTGGGGAACATTTCACATTCGAAGTGTCATGTATTTGCGGTTTAACTTCTGATTGACCCAAAGTAGACTTAATGTTAAAAGCTAACAAATTATGAGTAAGATTTTCTATATTTTCGTGTTTTTATGCGTTTCAGTGCAGATGTTGTCTGCTGAAACTTGGACACTTGAAAGTAAGGATGGTCGTTCAATTGAGGTCGATTATCTCTACTACGATGGTGTCGATCTGACTATTCAGAGGGTTGGGGACTACAGGAAAATCAATCTTACCCCTGATCAACTTTCAGAAAAATCCTGGAAGAATATCGAAAAAGAGTTTTCTGCGAAGGCTGCTATCGAACTTGAAGTGACGAGACAGACCAAGACTTCGACAGCAACTGAGCGCGAAAATCATGACAGTTATTACACCACTACGCGTAAGGAAACTGCGAAAATTAATCGATTTATCATCGAGCTCAGTTCTTCATCTTACTTTAATTCAAAAGTAACGATTGAGTATTTCATATTCGTAGATGGCGAAGTCGAGTATGGTCGTATTCCGGCGGAATTATCGATGAGGAAGCCATTTGAAACTCAAGTGGAGAAGACCTTGGCGAGCACGTCTTACAAATCGTCTTTTAGTGATTATGGGACTTTTTACTCAAGTACTTCAGGTGATAGTAGTGCGAGTATCGGTGTGATCTTGCACAACGCTGAGGGCGATGAAATCGAAGATTACGCTTCTTCTGAAAAGCTCAAAGAGCACATGCATAGCATCAAGCAACAGCTAAGAGATAGTTACAAACCGCCAGCCAAGCCGAAGCCTAGCAAGTCGGCTCAGAGAATTAAGAACAACGATTCATTCAAGATAGAGTAGGATCTCCTCAGTTAGTTCTGATGTGGGATAGTTCTTTTTGCGCCTTGTATTTTTTATTAGGGAAGCAAAGAAAGAGTGATGCGGATTTATTTTATGGGGATCTGTGGCACGGCCATGGGCAATGCGGCATTATTGCTCAAAGAGCAAGGGCATGACGTGTTTGGAGCAGACGCTGGTATTTATCCGCCGATGAGCGATGTCTTGGCCGATGCTGGCATTGAAGTCTTCGACGGTTTTGATGCGAGTCGCTTGACCGAGCTCCAGCCGGATCGAGTCGTGGTTGGCAACGCGATGAGCCGTGGGAATGTCGAAGTCGAGTGGTTGCTCAATCAATCGGAGTTGCCATTTGTATCTCTGCCTCAGTTATTTCACGACACAGTGCTCGCTGGTCGCTGCCCTGTGGTTATCAGCGGCACGCATGGTAAGACGACGACTTCCACGCTGGCTGCTTTCTTACTGGATGCGTCTGGTGCTCAACCCGGTTGGTTGATTGGCGGGGTCCCGCATGATTTGCCAGGTGGTGCAAAGCTAGGAGAGGGCGCACCGTTTGTGATCGAAGGTGATGAGTATGACTCCGCATTTTTCGATAAGCGTAGTAAATTCATCCATTATAGGCCTCAAGTAGCGGTCCTTAATAATCTGGAATTCGATCATGCAGATATCTTTCGCGACCTCGCGGATGTGAAACGCACGTTCAGCCATTTTCTACGAATTATTCCGAGTGTGGGCTATGCGTTGATCAATGGTGATGATGCCAACCTGATGTCACTGTTGCCCGTTTCTTGGACCCAAGTGGTGACTGTGGGGCAGGGCGAAGCAAATGATCTTCGCATCGTGGATTTTAAAGACGGAGCCGAGGGCGCATCCTTTGACTTACTCTGGAAAGGTCAGCTATGGACGACTGTTCGCTGGTCGATGCATGGGCTCTTCAATGCGCGCAACGCGGCGATGGCCTCACTTGCGGCGGCATTGGCTACTGGGTTAAGTTGTCCGACGGAGTTCGATCTGAGTGCTTTATCTCGTTTTCAAGGTGTGAAGCGTCGACAAGACGTGCTGTATGCCGATGAAAATTGGACAGTAATTGAAGATTTCGCGCATCATCCAACCGCGGTCGCTGGTGCACTAGAAGCCCTTCGCGCGGCATATCCGGACCGACCATTGCTTGCATGTTTCGAGCCTCGAAGTAACACCGCCGCGAGTTCGCTGTTTCAATCTGCCTTCACTGAAGCCTTATCCGGAGCCGATTCCATTTATCTAGGAGCGGTGCATCGTGCTGATCGCATGCTTCCTGAGGAGCGATTGGACACCGCAAAAATGGTATCTGAGCTTCAAGGAGAAGGGCGCCAAGCATCTGCTTTTTCAAGTAACGTTCTGATGTTGGATCAATTATATGCTGATATCGAGCAAGGGGCAGGTGGTTTAGTGGTCTTTTTTAGCAATGGTTCCTTCGATGGTGTGCAGGCAAAATTGGTTAAATTACTGGCTAAATAAGGGCCATTGAAAAAATGTAAAAAACTCAGTTGACGAGTGCCCCAGTCGCACACTTAATTCCGCCTTTCTCAAATGAGGCCGGATAGCTCAGTCGGTAGAGCAGAGGACTGAAAATCCTTGTGTCCCCAGTTCGATTCTGGGTCCGGCCACCATTTGAAAAGCCCGCTTCGGCGGGCTTTTTTTATGTTCGTCCCAGTGGCTGCGCCACTCCCGCAGCTTCGCCGCTCACGAATCGTTGATTGTTCGTCCTGCGGACTTCACGCAAGTGCGTTGCACTTAGTCTGGGTCCGGCCACCATTTGAAAAGCCCGCTTCGGCGGGCTTTTTTTTATGTCAGGACCAGTGGTTGCGCCGTTCCGAGTGGCACTACCTTAAGAGGACAAACCTAACTATTTGCTGACGCAAAGGTAGGGACGCCTGCCCTCAGGCGTCCGAGGTTGAAGAAAATGTCAGCGGACGCCTAGGGGCAGGCGTCCCTACCAAATACGCTCATATATACATTAATTCTTCCTTAAGGCCGTGCCATTCGCGTCACTCTCGCGCTCCGCGCCTACGATCCTAGTGAGGCGGCTACATTTAAATGCCGTCATTCTAGATACGGAATACCACTGACTTATGCTTCTTGGATTTGCCAGTTGCGGGCGTTGACTTTGTGAATTTCGCCGCGCGCGAGTTCTAACCAGAGTTCCAAAGAGGCTTTGCGTGAGACGCCTTTCATGAATCTGGGTGCTTCGTCGTTTTGATCGAGGTTTTCGAGACTAATGATTCCGCGGGGATAGACGGTCAGCATCCAGCCGCTGAAATCGTGGATGAGCGAGACGTCGGGGTGTGCGGTCTCGGTGATGTCGATATCGTCTAGCTCGTCCAGCAACTCCCGCATCCGCGCTTCACTGGGATTGATCTCCGTGATGCCGTCGGCGTCAGTCGTGTGGTATAGCTCCATGGCATTCTTTCATTAAGAACGTTGAGGCTTATAAATCGCGATAGAGGATTTTTGAGTTCCGTCCGTTGGCGGTATAATCCTCTTTGCGTTCTTTCGGAAGATCGTTGATGTCGCCTTCGCTGAATTCGCAAACTTTTATGAAGAAATTGGACGATTGTGTGGTCAAGGCAATCACGCGCTTGGCTTTCCGGCGCTCGGCTTCGACGCAGGCATATTTGACCATCTTACGCCCGACGCCTCTATTTTGATAAAAGGGTTGGACGTAAACACTACCGACTTCGACTACGGCGCCATCGTCGTAGGTTTGCAAATTAACGCATGCCACGATGCTGCCGTCGATTTCGTATACGAGGAAGTTTTCAATCGAGGCTTCGATTGATTCTTTGGAGCGGTCGCGAAGGGTTGCTGAGCGCACGCCGTTACGAGTGATGTTGTAGATGGAGTAAGCGTCCGCGGGAATCGCTTGGCGGATGGATTGATAGTCATTGCTATATACCATTGTGCCAATGCCGACCTTGTCGAAGATCTCATTGAGGAGTGCGCCAAAGACCCGTCCATCGAGAATGTGTGCTCGTGGAGTGCCGGCATTGATTGCTTTGACGGCATGTTGCACTTTGCTAAGCAGTCGCTCGGGAATGTTTTCGATGCCTGCTTCGAGAAGTGTTTCGAGTTCGGCGACTGGGATGTTCGTCAATGGAGCACCGTGGAGCGTTAGTCCATCTTGAGTGGTCATAAAAATCAACTTGGAGGCGTTGAGTTTTGACGCCAGCTCTGCGGCAAGATGATCTGAGTTGAGTCTGAGTGACGCGCCGTCGCGGTTGAAGGCGATCGGTGCTGCCACCGGGATGGTGTTAGAGTCGAGTAATTGCTTGAAGAGCGTGATGTCGAGCTTATCGACCTTGCCACTTTGTAGTTGGTCGACGCCTTTGACGATACCGACTTCGGTGCTGCGCACGCCATTGCAGGTCGCGCAGCGGAGTGCGTTGCGACTGAGGCCTTGCATGATCGAAAGCGTGACTCTGGCGGAGGCTTCTGTTGCGAGTTCGAGTGTTTGTGCATCAGTCGCACCTTCTCCGTGTGGATTGGTGATTTCGATGCCGCTTGTTTCCGCCATGTTGCGGAGCTGTAGCCCTGCACCATGCACAAGCACGACATGGATGTTGAGCGATCGAAGCACAGCGATATCAAGGAGCACATTCTGAAAGTTCTCATGCGCGACAAGACTGCCATCGATTGCGATGACAAAGATTTGCTCCCGAAACATCGGGACATACTTCAAGATGCCCCTCAAATCTGTGGGTTTGATAGTGCTTTCGCTGATACTGTTGTCGACCATAGTTATGCTGGTTACTGTGTAATATTGATGCGTGCTTGCAAGGAGTGTTTTGAGGGATGATGTGGGATGATTTGCGTGGTAATCATGCTGGGATTTGCTTTGCTTGTGCTGACTATGCCGACTGATCCGTTAGATAAGATTCCAGAAGCTTTTGCCGAACCGGTAGAAAGCTTTCTCGGTTGGCTGGAGTTGGAACGTGGGCTATCGAAGAATACGATTCAATCCTACGCCAGTGATTTAGTGCAGTGCGCTACGTTTTTAAAGCAAGAGGGGGTCGCCGACTGGCTGGCAGTCTCTGAGGGGTCGGTCAGTGCCTGGACCGCGCAGCTCAGTCGAAAAGATTACGCGAGGACTAGTCAGGCGCGTAAATTGTCAGCTTTGCGGATGTTTGCTAAGCATCTTGTTCGGGAGAATCTGCGAAAGGATGACTTCACCGAGCTCTTGGGCGCGCCGAAGCTTTCTCGGAAGTTGCCGGAGGTGCTGACTCGTGAAGAAGTGGAGCGCTTACTCAATGCGCCTGCGCAGACGACGCCTCACGGTTTGCGGGATCGGGCGATCTTGGAATTGTTTTATAGTAGCGGTCTGCGTGTTTCTGAGCTGTGCGGCATCCTGTTTCAGAATATTGATTTGGATGAAGGCTATGTGCGCGTTTTTGGAAAAGGCTCAAAGGAGCGCATCGCGCCAATCGGCAGCGCCGCGATTAAGGCCGTTCGTGATTATGTGGCTGCGGGCCGCCCACAATTTATAAAAGCCAAAACCGGCAGTGAATTGTTCCTCAGTCAACAAGGTCGTGCGATCTCGCGGAAGATGGTTTGGGTGTTGATTAAAGGTTATGCGGCTAAGGCTGGCATTGAAAAACCGATCAAGCCGCACTTGTTGCGACATTCCTTTGCCACTCACCTACTGGAGGGTGGCGCGGATCTAAGAGCGATTCAAGAGATGCTCGGGCACTCTGATATTTCGACAACGCAGATCTATACCTCTGTTCAAGCTGCACGCCTAGCGGATGAGCATGCGCTGTATCATCCAAGATCAAAGCAGGGGAGCGAGTAGGTGCACGAAGTCCTGTGCGAACTTCGAAGGCATCAGGTCTGAATTTTTAAGGGCTTCCTCGTAGGTGATGCAGTCAGCCAACAACTTATTGGACCAGTTGGTCAGTTGCTCAATGTCTTTGCTGGAATAATGGAAGAGTCCGATCTCGTAGTTTACGAAAAGTGAGCGCATGTCGATATTGGCAGAACCAATGAGCCCGATCTGACCATCGGCTAGAATCAATTTCGCATGGATCATGCGTGGTTTATAAAGTAGAATTTCAACTCCCGCTTTATGCAGTTGATGTAGATAGGTGTAACGTGCGATGTCGGCGAGTCGGTGATTTGATTTCAACGGCATGAGCAACCGTATGTGACGTCCTGTATGTGCTTTCACTATGAGCGAACGAAACAGAACTTCATCGGGAATGAAGTAGGGGGTGATGATGGTGAGGCTTTGTTTGAACTCCTGAATGATACGGAGGATCTGTTCCCAGAGCGGGTCGTCCGGCATGTCGGGGCCGCTGGCGATGACTTCGATGGTGCTGTCGCCAGCTTCATCAGGGCGGTAGCGAAGGATGTCTTTGAACAGTGAAGGGGATTGCTTCGCGGCGAAGGCCCAGTCGGCGATGAAGGTGCGATTCAAATCCGCAACTGCCGGACCGTGTGTGACCACGCTAAAGTCGACGAAGCGATCAGCGTCCGGTTTCGCACCGAGGAAGCGCATGTCGATATTTTGCCCACCAGTGATCGCCGTGGTATTATCGAAGATCGCGATCTTGCGATGGTTGCGCAGGTTTGAAGAAGTCTGTGTCTGTAAAGGTAAGACGGGGATGAACATCGCGACTTCCGCTCCTGCCTGTCGTAGTCGGTGGCGTGAAGTGCGAGTCTGATTCCAACTCCCGAGTGAGTCCAATAACAGGCGAACCGCGACACCTTCGCGGGCGCGTTTGATCAGTAGATCAACGATCGCTAGCCCAGTTTCATCTTTGCTCAATATGTAGGTGGCAATGTGGATGGTGTGCTCGGCTTGCTCGATTTCCTGGCAAAGTCGCTGGAAAGCGATTTCACCGTTCGCTAGCAATTGAAAGTGATTGCCGTGGGTGACCATGCCGCGTCCCTCGCAGGCCATGATGTCGTGAGCGCAGGCACTGCCGACTTCGTCGTTGATCAGTGCTTGAGCCTCGCGTGCGACTTCGAGCTTTATTCGGGTATTTTTCCGGCTTTTACGTCCACCAAACATGAAATAGAGTGGCACGCCAATGAGCGGTGAAAACAGCACGAGCATCAACCAAGCGAAGAAATTGCTTGGAGAGCGTTTCTCGGTAAAGGCTCGACGTATGATCAGGAGACCGAGGACAAAGCCTACGATGGCAAAGATATTGGTGAAGAAAAACGCGCCTCCCGCGAGCATCCAGGAAGCAAATGGTTCAAGCAAATGAGTCTCTAACCAATTCCACATGTTTGCAGGCTATAGCGTATTTCCCAAGGGTTCAACCTTTCGTGCCCAGTATTCCATCGATAGATGATCTGTAGCCACGGCAGTCTCCTGACCTGAGCTTGTCGAAGGTCTACCGTGTTCTCCTTCGGCATGTTCACGTCACAGAGTGACGTGGCTACAGCATTTGTCTAATTGTTCGTAAGGCACTATCGCAGCTTTTTTTATCTTCGACGAATCCGTGGTTGTCCGTTTTAGGAAAATGCTTACTATAGTCCATTCACTCAATTTTTTATCTCAATGACATCAGACGCACAACCGAACCCCGGACAATCACAACAAATCAATCTCCAGCAGATTGCACAGCAATTCATGGTCGGCCTCCAACGCCACTTTGACATGCTGGCCTTTAACTTGGCTGCCCGCGAATCCGTGCGGGAGAATGATTACAATGACCGTTGCAATGCGCCGCGCATCATGCCGGCAGCACCACGTCACCAGAATTTCGAGCAAATGCAGGCTTACGCCCGCGATCTGCTGATTCGTCAGGTCATAGGTGATTGCATGAACCTAGCGATTACTGGGATGAATAATGCCCATTTCTTCCTCGCACTGGTCAAGGCAACAAATGCCAGTTCTGAAGTCTCTCCGGAATCGCAGAAAGCGGCACAAACCTCACAGCAATCCTTCATGCCTGCTCAGTTAGACGAGAAGTTCAATCGTCTCGAAAAGGAATACGGCATCATGTGTGAGCTGGAAGACACGATTATTTCGCTCGGCTTCACTATGCAGGCACTCATGCAACAAGGTGGTATCGTTAAAGCACCACAGTTGGATGATTCCGGTGAACTGGTGATCGAACTAAAGACGGTCCAGATTCTTGAGAAGGATAACGGGCAAGGCAAATCGGTTGGTAAGCTGGTTGATCAGCGCAAAGTCTTTCGCGAAGGCGATGCCCTTGCTTTCAGCGACGTCGAACTTCAGTTGATTCTCGTCACCATCGCCGCTTTTGCCGATGCACTCTTCAAGTCCGTGGCAACTTACGCCAAGTCTGTCAAAGAAGGCTAGTAGCTGCTCGCTTTGCGAGCAAAGTGGGGAGTTCGAAGTCGGCAATTAGGTGTCAGTATCCAGATCCCGCATCTCATATCACGTATCCCCAATCCCGTGCCTCGAATAGCTGACAAACTTCGTATATTGACACTCAATATCGCGCATGGGCGCGGGCTGTCGACGTATCAGGGGTTTCATACCGCGAAAGGGATTGAGCGTAACTTGAATCGGATCGCGGAACTGTTGCGACGAATCGGTCCTGATATTGTCGCGCTTCAAGAAGTCGACGAAGACTCGCATTGGAACAAGCGCATTCATCTTCTAGATTTCCTCAAAGAAGAAGCAGGTTTTGCTCACAGTCAGATGGGGATCAATACCCGCAGGGAAGGGCGCTTACCTTTGTCCTATGGCAACGGAGTGCTCTCTCAGTTCCCGATCGAGCATGCCGACAACCAAGCCTTTGGCGAAGCCACACTAGGTGAAAAAGGCTTTCTCTATACCGAACACACATTACCCCATGGGCATCTGCCGGTGGTGAACTTGCACCTTGATTATAAATCGCGGGTGCGCCGCATTGAACAGGTTGAGCGATTGATTGCCTATCTAGACGAGCGTCACAATGAGAAGGGGATGGAGAGTTATTTCTCGCCGATTATTTGTGGCGACTTTAATAGCCGCGATCGCAAGCCGAACGATGCCGTCCGTCATCTTTTCAGCTATCTTGAAAAGCAGTGTGAATATCAATTATACCCCATCGGAGGCCGCACCTTTCCCTCATTGTTACCCACTCATGGATTGGACTTCATCTTTGTCCCGCCTAGTTATACCGTGCGTCGCTGCAAAGTCCTCCGCGCCTATGTCAGTGATCATTGCCCAGTGTTAATTGACCTAGAGATTCGGGAGTGATGAGTGATGCTGAATTCTGGATATGGGATGCCAGGCACTGAATCGTTTCTGTGATTTCAATGTTCGACGTTGGACGTTCGATCTTATTATTTTATCATCACTCATTTCCCATCACCCATTACCTATTACTACAATGTTCCGCTACACCATCATCGCCATTGGTCGGATGAAGAACCGTTCCCTCGCGGCGCTCTGCGATGATTTTTCGAAACGTTTGAAGCGCACGGGTAATTTCGAGTTGGTTGAACTTAAAGACGGCGACATCGAGAGCGAAGGGCAACGAATACTCGAAGCCTTGGATAAGCGCAAAGACTCCCGCGTCTATGCGATGGCAGAAGAAGGCAAAACCAGGACCTCTGCAAAACTAGCGCAGGAACTGTTTCAGCTACAAGGTCAGCACGCGATTTTCATCATCGGCGGCGCGTATGGGCTCAGTCCCGATGTCAAAGCCCGAGCCGATGTCCTGCTCGCGCTCTCACCGCTCACCTTCACCCACGAAATCGCCCGCATGTTACTCTGCGAGCAATTGTATCGCGTCGTCTCGATCAACACCGGATCAAAGTATCACCACGAGTGAGCCTTTGAAGAGGAGTTAGGAGCGAGGAGTTAGAAGTTAGGCAATGTTGCTGGAGGGACGCGTTTCACGCGTCCGCTTTCTTGCCCTACACATCCCCGAAGCTGAGCTGCGAGGCTACTTCAATCTGAACTGAGCCCGCCCGTAGCCTCGTTGCTCAGCAACGGGGTAGATCGAACCAAACTGCCTCATTCAATTCGTCCCGTTTGGTCGAACCATTTAAAACCTAACTCCTAACTTCTGCCTTCTAACTCCTATTTATAATCGTGAGTCCTCTGAGGAAATTCCGCAAAAACTGGTCGCCACACTCCATGAAATGCCTGTGCGTAGGCGCACGGAAGAGGGCGGTTATTTCGCTTTTTGAAACTAAAAAACCTGCACTTTTCATGGTCTCCACCACGTCGGTATCTCTCATTTCAAAGGCGATGCGTAATTTGCGGAGGATTACATTATTATCGATCGAAGACGTTGATATTTTTTTAGCTGGGCCATCGTTCGGTCCACGGCGTTCCAAAATCAGGCCATCTAAAAATGCGTGAATTGTTTTTACCGGGCACACCGCGTAACCTTCATCCTCTTCATTCTTGAGGAGATCCACGACCTCGAGGACAGAAATTTCAACGCCACCTGCTTTGATCAGTTCGACGACTTCTTTGTTTTTAATTTCAAGCGTGTAGCGCACACTTTTCATTACTTCGTTGTTTGTCATTCTTTATATTTTATGGGTGGTTGCAAAAAGTGTAGCCACGTCACTCTCTCGACCTGAGCCTGTCGAAGGTGTGACGTTTTCTTTGGGATTTTCCCGAAGCTGAGCTTGGAGGCAACAAACTAAGTCAGTCACTAGTAGTTTGTGTCATCAAATGTTTCGTATCCTTTGGAGAAAGTTTAGGGAACTTCGAACGTCCAACGTCGAACGTCCAATCACGAATGAAAACTGACGCTAGCGATCCGGAATATTCAATATTCGAAGTTGGACGTTCGAAGTTGGACGTTCCCATTCTAAACCTTCCTCCACTTCCCACTATCGGCATAGGCGAC
>JANQXM010000005.1:63818-83977 GCA_030729385.1 Opitutales bacterium
GTTGGACGTTCCCATTCTAAACCTTCCTCCACTTCCCACTATCGGCATAGGCGACCTAACGTTAGAGTCAGCTTTCGTGTGTTTCGTGTCTTTAGTAGTTAAAAAAACTAAGTCAGTCACTAGTAGTTTGTATCATCAAATGTTTCGCATCCTTTCCAGAAAGTTTAGGGAACTTCGAACGTCCAACGTCCAATCACGAATAAAAACTGACGCTAGCGATCCGGAACATTCAATATTCGAAGTTGGACGTTCGAAGTTGGACGTTCCCATTCTAAACCTTCCTCCACTTCCCACTATCGGCATAGGCGACTATGCGCTTGGCATCGCAATCGGGATCGTTCTACATGCCCGAATACTCATCAAGCCGCTCTATGGCTTCGAATACATGTGAGTTTAATTTTAAAATAGAAAAGCAGTATTATGGCAGTCTGGGGCAAAATAATAGGAGGCGTGATCGGTTCGATCGGTGGGCCCATTGGTATCGGTCTCGGCGCTGCGCTTGGACATCAGTTTGACAAAGCAGCGGATCAGGTCGGTAAAAATCAACAGGTTGGCGTGGCCTACATGTTTATCTTAGTCGCTTCGATGGCTAAGATGGCCAAAGCGGATGGTCAGATCTCTGAAGCAGAGATCGAGCGCATTGATCAGTTATTCGGACAACTAGGCTTTAAGGGAGAGACGAAAAATGCAGCCATACAGATCTTTCGAAAGGAGAAGGACTCGGACACTGATATCGGGGCGTATTTTGAGCAGTTCTCTCAGATAACCAAAGCGGATTTGAATCAGGCCCAAATTCTCTACACGATCCTTCTAGAGATTGCGAAGGCAGACGGTCATCTTCACGAAGCTGAAATCCAGATTTTGCACCTTGCCGAATCAAAGCTGCGACTTCCAGTCGGCTATACCGACAGAGAAATTGGCAGCCAGCACAGTAGCTTGAAACATGCTGCCGAAGTTTTAGGTGTTTCTGAATCTGCATCAGAATCGGAAATCAAGAAAGCCTTCCGTGATAAATGCAAAAAGATGCATCCGGATGTGCTGAAAAGCCAAGGCTTACCCGATGAACTCGTTCAATACGCCGGAGCGCAGATCCAGAGCTTCACCGAAGCGAAGGATGCGATGCTGACGAAGCGCAAGTAGCGCGGAGATGGTGCACCGAAGGTGTGCCCGTAGGGTGACTGACAGAGTGCGACAGCACGTAGATGGTGAAAACAGGTGGGTTTGCCCGAATGGCGAGTAAGATGGGTGCCCTCAGGGCGATCGAACGAGCAACTGGGTGCCCTTTGGGCGAGTGAAGGAGCAAAGCCCGGATTTAAGTTTGAATAATGACGCTAGCACGATCCGCGTCCTGAGTTTGGCAATCTGGATCCCTACGAGCGTGCTTTTTAAAGGCTCTCTAAGTCAATATATTGGGGCACGAAAAAGCCCCGATTGCTCGGGGCTTTAAAGAGTGGAGGTGGCGGGAGTCGAACCCGCGTCCCTCGTGCTTTCATACGTGGCATCTACATGCTTAGCTATGAATTTATTGTCGTCCTCGAATCGCCTCTTAGCGGGCTATTCAAATTCCAAGCTCCCTAAATACAACTGATGATCGAGAGCACTCTCATCTGTTATGGCCTGCTAGTCGACGCTTCTATTCCTTAGCAGGTGTCTGGGTAGAAACGTTGCAGCTTTAAGCCGCAAGAGCGAATTGTTCTTCGCCAATTGTGTTTTGTAATGGATTGATACGGAGCCTCCATCATCTCCGGCATGCAGCCTCGCACTACGACACAAGGTCGAATCCAGAACACCCCCTTTTGAAAAGCTGAAATCTGAAAGCTGATGGGCTAAAAGGCTGAAAATCTGAAAGCTGAAATGCTGAAAGATCTGTAACCTGAGAGCTTTATGCTGACAGAATTGGTTATGCTTGAGAATTTTTTGGAAAGAACTTGGTCCGCGTATTGCGGAGGTTCTCTCAAAGAACAGTCAAGTAATATGCCGTGGCTTGTTGGAAATAGCAAGCTTGGTGGTGGTCTTTTCTGTCTGGCGTTGAGGCGACTTTGAGTTAGTTATTTGTATATGCAATTTTCTCGGCGTCGTTTTTTGTGGGGGAGCCTCATCGTGGGCTGTGCTTCGCTGGTGGGACGTTTGCGGGGGCAGTCGGTCAGTTCGGATGATTTGACGTCTTGCTTGCAAGCCTGGGTAGAGACTTTGGTGCCAACGGATGCTTTGAGTGCCGGGGCGGGGAGTCTGATGATTCACCTGAAAGTCATCGAGAAAGCGGATGGAAATACGCAGTATCGTCGCTTGTTGGAGTTGGGGGTGATTTGGGCGAATGCCGCGGCGAAGCGGCATGGTGCTACGAGCTTTGCAGCATTGAAACCGGAACAAGCCGAGGCAGTTGTCGCTGAAGCGGAAGCCTCAGGACTCAACGCGGTAACCGGGTTGTTTTTTTATCATACTCTGCGTGATACGAAGTTTTATTATTACTTAGACGCGGCCTCTTGGCCTGGTGTGGGCTTCCCGCACACACCGCAACCTATGGGCTTTATGGATTTTACGGAGGCTCCGAAATGAGTGCGCAGGAATACGACGTGGTGATCGTCGGCTCGGGTGCCGGTGGTGGGACGATGGCCTATGCTTTGTCGAAGCATAAGCTGCGCGTTTTGGTTTTAGAGGCGGGCCCAGTGTTTAACCCGTTTACTGATTTTAAACTGCACAAGACGAGTTGGGAGGCGCAGTATTTCCCTCATAAACCAACTTCGGAGGGGCGCTATATTTATGCTCCGATGCAGGCGTTGGACTCTAAATGGGATGATCTGCTTTCGTGGAATTCGATTATCGGACGTATGAACCGTAAGGGGCAGCGTGAGGCGTATAAGTATCATCATGTCCGCGGAGTGGGTGGTTCGACTTTAACGTTTACCGGAGAATCGCATCGTATGCATCCTGAAGCGATGGCGATGCAGTCGCGCTTCGGTGTGGCGGCGGACTGGCCGATGGATTATGCGGCATTGGAGCCTTTTTATTGCGAGGCAGAACATGTGATTGGAGTGGCTGGTCCAGAAGCGGCTGACGTGCGTTGGCGCAGTGAGCCTTATCCGCAGCCGGCGCACCCTTTGAGCTATGCGAGCCAGCACACCAAGACGGCGGCCGAGTCGTTGGGACTTTCATGGGAGCCGAATGCACGGGCAGCATTGTCAAAGTCGATGGATGGGCGCCCGAGTTGCAACTATTGCGGGAATTGCACACGTGGTTGTCCACGCACGGATAAAGGTAGTGTGGATGTGACCTTCATGCGCAAAGCCACGGCGAGTGGTTTTTGCACGGTGCGCACGGGTGTGACAGTGACGCGGATCGAATCGACTAAGAGTGATACGGTGCGCGGGGTGCATGTTGTGAATGCGGAAGGAGCGGCTGAATTTATCGAGACGGCACAGCTGGTTGTTTCTTGTGGTGCGGTCGAGACCCCGCGTTTGCTGTTAGTCTCAGATGGTCTGGCGAATGAGTCGGGGCTAGTTGGGCGCAACTTTATGGAAACGCTGTCGTGGTCCTGTAGTGGTTTGAGTGAGACACCGCTCGGCAGTTACCGTGGTTTGCCGGCTGATAGTATTTGTTGGGATTTTAATGCGCCCGATGCAGTTGATGGGATCATCGGCGGATGTCGTTTTTCAGAAGGTGTGCATGAGGCGGGCTTGAATGGTCCTCAGTCCTATGCCAATCGTGTGATTGGTGGTTGGGGAAAGGCGCATAAGGAAGCGATGCGCGAAGCCTTTGGTAATGTGCTGACAATTGCTGCAATCGGGGAGTCGCTGCCGAATGCGGGTAGCTACGTCGATTTGGATCCGGAGGCGGTGGACGCGAATGGAATACCTTTAGCGCGGATACATAGTGAGCTTGAAGAGTCAGAACTGAAGCGTCTGCAGTTCATGGCGAACAAATCACGCGAAATCGTTCAAGCAGCAGGAGTGAAGAAACTCGTCGAAGAGTATGGGAGCTACGATTATTTCAGCAGCACGCACGTCTTTGGCACCTGCCTTATGGGCACCGATGCTTCGACTTCGGTGGTGGACTCGTATGGACGAAGCCATCGCTATAAGAATTTGACGCTGATGGATGCGAGTATCTTTCCGAGTTCTGGCGGGGGCGAGTCGCCTTCACTGACGATTGAGGCGCTGGCTTTAAGAAGTGCGCAGCAGTTTGTTCGTGGGTGAGGGGAATGAGGGTTGGTAGATGAATCGGCAATGGGATGGCGGTCGGGACGACCGCCGCTACCTTTGGACAGCCGGTGATGATGGAACATATTTGGTAGGGACGCCTGTCCCTAGGCGTCCGCTTTTCTTCAGCCTCGGACGCCTGAGGGCAGGCGTCCCTACCTTTATTAAACAGATCACGCCACAGAGTGACGTGGCTACAGCCTTCGTTTAATTGCTTGAAAGGGATTATTGACGGTGGGCGGCGATGACGGAGCATCGCCCTCCAGTAGGCTATTATTGCTCTTTTGACTGCGCGGCTAGGAGCTCTTTGAGGGCTTCTTTTTTGCTGGGGTCGAGTTTTGGGCGGGCGGCTTCGATCTCTTCTTCGTGTTCGCGGAAGCAGCGGCACATATCCTGCGATTCCATGACCTGTTTGTTGAATTTTCCGCAGAAAAAGCAGAGTTTTACGTGCAACTTTAGGAAGAACTTTCGCATCGGTGAAAGCTTTTCGTAGTCCTCTTTGGATAAAGATTGGGAGACTTGTTTACAGGTAAGCATTTGGTATTAAATTAGTTAGCGTCTTTTCCGGTCCACTTTGCTTCGAGCGACACTTTGAGTTGTTCTCTCGCTCGATGCAATAAAACCCATAGATAATTCGGAGTAACATCTAGAACCTTACAAACTTCTTCAGTTGTTTGATCTTCAAGGACTTTGAGGACAAATGCTTCGCGAGCGGGATCTTTGACTTCGTCGATACATTCCTGGAAAACGACCCAGAATTCGGTGTTGTCGATATATTTACGCGGGTTGAATTGCCATGGGTCTGGGTTGGTCGTGGCGATACCGCTGTATTTGAACCAGAAACTTTCAAGTAGGGTTTCGTCCTCGGCGTCGATATCGACTTTGTTTTCTTTGATCGATTTACGGATTTGATCGACGATTTTGTTGCGCATGATGCCGCGCAGCCAGAACTTGATGTCGCGACTGCCGTCGAATCGTTCGAGTGCTTTGATGCCGGCTAGAAAGGTGTCCTGTACGCAGTCGGCTGCGGCTTCGGGGTTGCGCAAGCGCGACATGGCAAAACCATACAGGTAGTCGCCATAGCGATCCACCCATGTCTCGGGTGGGGCGATTTCAACTGCTGGTTGTTTGGGATTGGTCATGCTTTATGTGCAGTTTGCCGATTGTTATTCGGAGTGCACTGTTTTTGCCTGTTTATCATATAGGCTCCGATAGAGCTCATTGGTAGGATAAAGTTCCTTGTGTGGTCCGGTTGCGATGATCTCGCCTTCGTTGAACACGAGTATGCGATCCGCATGTTGAATCGTGCTGAAGCGGTGCGCAATAATCAGGACGGTGCGACCTTTGGAGAGTGTCTCCAGTGCTGCCTGGATTTGGTGCTCACTTTCTGCATCCAGCGCGGAGGTGGGCTCGTCGAGGATGATGATTGGAGCATCCTTCAGGAATGCACGCGCGATGGAGACGCGTTGGCGTTGCCCGCCTGATAGGCGAGAGCCGCGCTCACCGACTTCTGTATCGTAGCCGTCATCTTGTGCTTCAATGAAGTCGTGTGCGTTGGCCATACGGGCGGCCTCGTGGATTTCTTCGATCGTCGCGTCGGGTTTGCCGATACGTATATTGTTGGCGATGGAATCGCTGAAGAGAATGGCCTCCTGCGAGACGAGTGCGACCTGGCCGCGCAGATCAGATTTCAGGACATCTTTGATGTCGACGCCATCGATCAGTATCGAGCCCTCGATTGGGTCGTAAAAGCGCGGCACTAAGTTTGCGAAAGTGGATTTACCTGCACCACTGGGACCGACTAGCGCAATGACTTCGCCGGCTTCAATTTTGACGTTCACGGATTTTAAGACGACCTCTTCGTCGTAACTGAAGTTTACATTCTTAAATGAGATGTCCTTGCTTATCCTAGGAAGGGGTTGTGGTTCTTGAGTCTCCGGGACGGTGTCTTCTGTATGTAGAATGTATTCGAGGCGATCGAGTGAGGCTTCGGCTTGGCGAACGGAATTGGAGACTGCGCCTAATTTCTTGATTGGTTCGTAGCACATATAGAGTGCGGTGAGAATCGAGGCGATGACTTCAGGCTGTATGTTTTTTACGATCGCAATGTAGAGCGTGAAGACGATGGCAATGGCAGAAACTAGCTCAATTAAAGGCGTCAGAATCTTATTATACTTTACGGTCTTCAGTGTGTATTTGAAAAAGGCCACACAAGCATTGGAGAAGCGGTCGATTTCCTTTTGTTCTAAGCTATATGCTCGAACTTCACGAGTGGATGAAAAGTTTTCGTTGAGAATACCGTTTAGTTCACCGGCCTGTGCTTGGGCTTGTCCTGCTTTCTTTAATATTTTCTTGCCGATCACTTTAATCGGAAGGACGCATGCGGGCACTGTTGCAATGGCGATGAGCATGAAGATCGCTTCTGATTCTGTGACTGACAGATAGATCAGAAAGCTAATTGCGCTGATCAGTGTCGCCGGCTCTTTAATCAAACTATTGACCGAAGTGATGATGGCAGTTTGCAGAACAGTTGTATCACCGACGACCCGACTCATGAGGTCACCCACATTGTTTTTACTGAAGAACGAGAGTGGGAGAAATTGAATTTTCTTAAACACCATTGCACGCACTTGTTCCAGCACGTGCATGCCCGCAAACGCCATATAGTAGGCGTTTAGGAACGTCCCTGCTGCGCGGAGTGCAAATACAACTGGGATCGACGCTAAAATGAGGGCAAGTGTGGCACCCGTTGGTGCATCATCGCTCGTGACCAATGGCACGAGGAATTTAATCACGAAAGGTAAGCCAGCGCCTGAGGCCGCGGCTGCGATAATGCCACAGAACAAGCCGAACCCGAACTGGAGGCGGACGGGCTTTAATAAACTAAAATACGGGCCGAAGCGTTTACGTAACATTACTTAAGGAGCTTGATAAGACGGTTCTATCGATGAATATTCTTAGAGAATAATCATCTATTCATCACAGAACTCGTTAATTGTGTCGAGAGTCATTCTGGGGATGTCCATTGTGAGATAAACGCTTTCTAATACACCATTTATGTCAACTTCCCGCAAACCTGAGGCCGATCGCTTTAAAGGCACTTCTAAGTGGTTTCAGTATATATTCGCACGAGTCCTGGTTACACTGATCCAGTGTCTCCCGTTGGGCTTCGCTTTTCGGTTAGGGCGGGGTATTGGTTACATTTGTTGGAAGCTGTTGAAACGTCGGCGCTTGGTGGTTGAAAGAAATCTAACAATTATTAATCAGTGGAATCCGCAGGTAAGTGACTTGCCTATCGCTGAGCAAGTTCGCGAAGTTTTTCAGCGCTCGGGCGCGAATCTGATCGCAGGTTTCCCGCTGTCCAAACTCAGCTCGACCCGTATGGAGCAACACCTTGAAGTTCAAGGTTCAGAGCACCTGAAGAATCTAATATCCGAAGGTAAGGGCGCGATAATGTTGTTGGCTCACATGGGGCCTTGGGAGGCTTTAGCGCACCTACCGAAATTGGCAGAAGCTAGGGAGATTCACGCTCCACTAGCTTCAATGTATCGTCCTTTGAATAATACCTACCTCGACGATTGGTTGCGTAAGGAGCGGGAAGCGATGGGGACACGATTATTTAGTAGGCGTGATGGTTTTCACAAGCCTGTAGATTTTTTGAAGCAGGGCGGTGTGCTCGGGATTCTTGCCGATCAAAAAATGCGAGAAGGTGCCGTCGCGTCTTATTTTGGTGTTGATGTGCCCTCATCGCCGATCCCTGGATTGTTTCAACGTCGAACAGGAGCCGGCTTTCTGGCTTTATCGATTGAGACGGTGGCACCTGTTAAATGGCGCATTACAATTAATCCGGTAGACCTTGCCGCCTTAGAAGGCGAAGTGACTCGCGAGGCATACACCGCAGTGTGCAATCACGCTCTAGAGCAAGTGCTGAGCCGCAGTATCTTGGACGGCTTTTGGTTTCATAAGCGGTTTATGTGATTTAAGCGATTGGTTTGAAGCTAACAGAGTTCAAGTGTCTCTAGTTTAAATCCTTGCTCTCTAAAATTTTGGTAGATTCCCTGTAAGTCTTTTTTCGCGGATGTAGCTAGTTGCTCTTGGGGCATTTCAAAGACTCGAACTGGGAGGTTGAATATTGTGTGTAGGTTACTCACCGCAGCTGTGCGTAGGGTTGCGATTTCACAAGGGAATGTATCCGACTGAGCATAGGCTACTTCGATGATATTCGGTAAGTTTACTAATTCAAAACCCAGCTTTTCGGCCACTTTTTCAAGGTAATCGAGCGGTTCGCTTCGGTGTGTAATGTAGCGGAGTGATCTTCCCCGCTCGTGATAGAAGCTAACAATTTGCTGCATCAGGGCTTCGAAGATTTTCTCGTTGATGCCGTAACCGATCACTTTTGATCCTAAAAAATCGACGCTGTCACGAACGGGAAGGGCGCTGACAGTTTTTTTGTAGTATTGATAGTCGTTTTTGATGTAATTTTCAGGTGGAACCTGCGGAAGGTCGTAGAGTGAGAAATATGTAGCTGTTTTAGTAAACTGTAGATCCAGTCTCCTTCCTAGTAGTCTGGCGAGTATAGCTCTTGTTCGGAATTTCTCTGGTTGTTTTTTCCTAAAGATTCGATCAGTTGCACTCAACGTGCGATTGCCGTCGTCATATATGATGACCTTGTTTGGCTGGATAGTGTTAATGATATGGGAGGATATATTACGATATAATGCGACGTAGAGCGTGTCGGCATTCGTAATCCCTTTAAGGATGCTTTTGATGCGGATTGGATATAGATACTTGTCTGAAATAGACTGAAACGAGATATGGTGGAATTCGTCAAATGGGTCTTTTTCCAATATGCGCAATGTTTGGTCGCGGTTCCTTTGGTCACCTCTGTCGATGAAAATGAGTATATTCTGTTCATTCTCGTGAAAGCGATGCCGTGCTTCACAGCAGTTGAATAGCTGAAATGGACCGTGAACAATATATACGTTTTTATTCATATTTGAGATGACTTACCTTATGTGGATCTGCGCATGTGCATGCTAGGTCGAAAGAGGACAATGAAAAGATCTAAATGATCGTATGTTGTTTTTGATGAGTGCTATACGGTTCTCGCACATATCAGCTCCCTTTGTTATTTAGTAGAACTATTTACAGATTTGGAGCTACTTGAAGCCGTGAGTGATCCATCCATATTGATGATAATGACTGAATCGATAGTGGTGGCTGTCGGTGAGTTGAAATGACGCATTTCAATATTAACTTCTTGATCGTTTTTGATGAAGTTCAGAAGATGCTGATAATATGAAATTACCCAAACTCCTCGACTGCACTCTTCGTGATGGTGGCTATATTAATAATTGGGCGTTTTCTCGTGTTTTTGGTAGTGCTTTGTATCAGGCGGTTTCTGCGGCGGGTTGCGATTTCGTAGAAGTTGGCTTTTTTGATCCCCAAGCAAAGGCAGGGCTGCCTTGGACAAATTTATCAGTGGAGGACGTCGATCAATTACGCGCGAATGTTTCGAACGGCTCTAAGGTCGCAGTGATGATTAATTATGGGAGTGTCTCGTTGGAAGAAGTTCCGCTCGCGAAGGATTATCCCGTAGACATGATCCGAGTTGCTACACCGCAACAGACGGCTGCGGAGGCCACGGAGTTTGCGGCAGCACTTTCTAAAAAAGGCTACGCCACTACTATTAATTACATGGGTGTTAGCAATTACAGCAATGGGGAGATTCTCGAATTGCTGGAGTTGATGAACCGCTACAAGGACGAAATCGATTATTTCTATGTGGCTGATAGTTTTGGCAGTTTGATGCCGAAGAGAACTCGTGAGATTTTTACCGCACTTCGTTTTGGGACTGATGCCGCCTTGGGTTTTCATCCGCATAATAATTTGCAACTTGCATTTGCTAACTGTCTAGAGGCGATGGAGGCTGGAGTGGATATTATTGATGGCTCAGTCTTTGGTATGGGGCGTGGTGCTGGTAATTTGTTTACGGATGCGATACTCGCATATTACGAGCAGCAAGATCCTGATCGTTATCGCCTGGTGCCAATTCTTCAATTCGCCGATTTGCACATGCAGGCTCAACGCGCAGCATATTCATGGGGCTATTCATTACCGCAATTACTCTCAGGCGTCTTTCACTGCCATCCGAATTACCCGACTTATTTACTTCGCGAAAAGGCATATACGGCCGACGATATCTATAAAATGTTGCGCGGACTGCCGGAGCCCGAGAGGGCTCGCTATTCAGCGAAGCAGATGGAGGGAATTAAAGAGTTATACATTAATGATTTAGCTGAGAACGCTACGTCGAAGGTGAGTCGTTCGATCTCGGACCTTTGCGTGGCAGCTAAAAAAAGAGCGCTGTTAGTATGTGGTGGCAATTCAGTGATGACTCGCCTAGCGGAGATTCAAGATTTTATTCAGGAGAAGGGATTGAGTGTATTTGCGGTTAACAATCCGCAAGCGCCATTTTCCGTGGATGGAGTCTTCTTTGGGAATCGTCGCCGAGTATTGCAGTATTTTGATAAAATTGATGCGGACTTGGAAGTGATCTTTGGCCCTGAGATACATGCAGGAGCTGGGGCTGATTTTTCACTGAAAAAAGTCTCGCGCGTGAATTCGCTTCAACTCGC
Organism: Opitutales bacterium; assembly: GCA_030729385.1. Lineage (GTDB taxonomy): Bacteria > Verrucomicrobiota > Verrucomicrobiia > Opitutales > Coraliomargaritaceae > JBPOFY01. The sequence goes on from JANQXM010000005.1 coordinate 74,653, forward strand.
TCCGCACAGTGCATCACCATACCCTATGGCATTGCCGTCCAATTCCGCGATAGAGGCGATCTTAGGCTTGGTGCAGATCGGATATAATGAAGTATTTATCTGCGGACTGGATGGATATGTGGCGGGTGAGCCCTCCCATTATTATCAGGAGAATGATGCCGTAAATATTCCTGAAGAAATAGAGAAACAGAACTCACAAATCTCGGAAGAGCTAAGGATTACAAAAGAATTATCCAAGGAACTAGGCTTCTCATTCTCCATCATCACCCCCACGATATTCTCAGAGTACATTAAATCATGAAAAAAGTCGCAGCAATCATTCCCGCGAGAAAAGCTTCTTCACGTTTTCCGAATAAGCCACTGGCTCATATCCTTGGTAAGCCGATGATCTTGTGGGTTGTTGATTTAACCGCAAATGCGGTGGGTATTGAAAATACCTATGTCGCTACAGATTGTGATGAAATTGCATCCATTGTTTTGGAGGCGGGCTTTCAAGTTGTGATGACTTCGTCGGATGCACTCACTGGCACAGATCGAATTGCTGAAGCGGCACGACAGATTGATGCGGAAATCTTTATTAATGTTCAGGGCGATGAGCCGATGCTCGACCCGGCTTCGATTGCTAAGGTGATTGAATATTCCAAATTATTCCCGGGAGACGTGATCAATGGGTTTGCCAGAATTGGTGCCTCCGAAAATCCGGCTGATGTCAATATTCCGAAGTGCGTGATCGCTGCGGACGGCAGACTTCTTTACATGTCTCGCGCGGCGGTGCCTTCATTTAAAGATCCACTCAAATGCCCGCAGGTTTATCATAAGCAGGTCTGCATTTATGCGTTTTCGAGCGAGCAACTTGACGCCTATTCCTCGGCTACCGCTAAGGCGCCTTGTGAAGAACCTGAAGATATCGAGATTCTACGTTTCTTAGATATGGGGTATACTGTTCGGATGATTGAATTGCCCGGAGATACTTTGGCAGTTGATGTGCCAGAGGATATCCAGCGTGTTGAGGAGGCAATGCGAGCCGCCGGGTACAGTTCGTGATCGGTCAGAGAACGATCGTTCCTGCTGTATTATCGTTTTAGCCAGTGTAGTAAGTTGAGGCGTATGCTTCCGTAGATATCCTGGAGAGCAACCATTGGGTTATTTCTCAGGCTTTCACGGGCGTAAAGTTTGACGGGTATTGTCGGTGGTTTTTTATGACGTTGCGGGCCTCGATTTCTTGGGAAAGAACTGTAAATAGGTTATAGTCTTCAATTGCCCTGCGTCGCGCTTCTCTGAAGACGCCACTGCGTTTAGTCATTGGTGGGCATTCGATTGTCACTCTGAGGGTAGAATGCTTACTTGAAATGTGGCTATTACTTCGGTTTATTTTTTTAAGCGTTATTGATTGAATTGGGGCTTCTGAAAGCTTGTCTGTATTCAGTATAGGCTATGAACTTATCATTATGAAAATTCTGTGGCTAAGAGACTCTAAGGCGGGACATACAAATAAGGCCTTGGGCTTACTTTCGGCATTAAGTCAACGTGTCTCCATTGAATTAGTTGAGCATGAGATACAGTGGCGCTGGTCTGGAATTCGCCAGATCCTTTCCCGTATCGGAGCATTCGGGTTTCGCTTCCCCTTGTATTGGTTTTTGAAGAAGGTTCCTGAAGTGTGCGATGTTGATTTGATCGTATCTTCAGGTGGCGCAACTCAATGGCCGAATGCAGCTTTAGCCCAACTATATAGTGTTCCAAATGTTTATTTGGGGTCGCTGAAAAAAATGAATTCCAATCATTTTACTATAATCATCATGTTTGATCCGCCCCATGGCGAGAGCCCATATCTCAAATCGAGACTTATCCCCTCCGTCATCAGTCCTAAATCAGCAGCAGCTGCTGCGATAAATGAGATCGGATATAGTCGCAAGGAATGGGGTCTATTGATTGGAGGCGATGGTGAAGGGCTGCACTGGAATGATAATGATTATTTTGATTTGGTCGGTCAATTATTTGAGCAAGCGTCGAAGGCAAATGTGCGGGTTTGGGTAGCGAGCTCACGTAGGACTCCGAAGCATATAGAGGACAGAATTAGAGAGATGTTACTGGGCAATTCTCAGTTAGCAGGTGCGTGTTGGTATCACCATCGGGACAATTGTAGCCCCACTTTTTTGGCAATGATGGGGGCTTGTTCCCGATTGTTTGTGACCGCTGATAGTACTTCCATGACGCATGAAGCAGTTTCGGTTGGAGTCGGCGTTGTAGTGGTTCGTCCTTATGTGGGTTCTGGGAATGATCGCTTAAAACGTAATTTGAATTTACTCATCGATGAGAGTTACGTCATGCAAGTTGTATTGCCCTTGCCCAATGTTGAATTTTTAAGTCCATTGTCGGGTTGGCGTCTTATAGCAGAAGATCCGGCTGCAAACTTGGCTGATGAAGTGTTAAAACGAATTGCGGCGAGGCATCCATCAATGCTAACTTCAGAACCTTCTACCCAAAGTGATTAAATTCTATCCATATTAGCTTATAAAATGAAGACATCTTCTATACTTAATGAAATCGAACAATATCAGGCACCCAATGGCATAGGCCCTAAGGTGGTTTTTGTTGGAGATACGAGTTTGCGAACACCTCATTTTGGCTGCCAGTTAGTTGGGCAGACATTTCGTGAGCAGTTTGTCCGTGTCGGCATGGAACTAATTGCGAGTCTTCCCACTAGCTTTGAGAGAGCAAGTAATTGGCGGACGCATTTCGATCGGGCTGATCTGATTGTTATTAATGGTGAGGGGTCGATCCACCATGGTCGTTTTCAAGAGTTGATCGATCTTGCGTCGAAGTTCCCAGTTGCATTGGTGAATTGCGTCTATCAGGAGAATCCAGAGAACCCAAATCTACTCAAGTTAAAGTATGTCAGTGCTCGGGAGTCTATGAGTGCAAACGCACTTATTCAGCTTGGGGCGGAAGCGGAGGTTGTACCTGATGTGCTGTTCGCCTCGTCATTTCTTCGGAGTTTTGTGCCGTTAAATTCGGCAGATAAAGAAATCGGCGTTACTGATAGTGCGAAGAAAGAAATAAAATCATTCGGCCCTTTCAGTATTCGTTATCGCCCAGGATATTCGCCTAAAGCAAAAGTGGTGGGAGATTATCTTCATTACCTTACGTCGCACAAACGTATGTGTATTGGGCGTTTTCATGCTGTCATTGCTGCGTCAGTTCTCGAGATTCCTTTTTCTTGTTGGGATTCGAATACATGGAAGACCGAGGGGCTGATGAAAGACATGGGAGTGGCTCACCTTCACTTTTCTTCTAGGAAAGAGGCGATGGCGAATGTCCCGCTAGAATTTCCATCGGAAATCCGTCAATTTAGTCAGGATGCACGACTTAGGGTCGAGGCCATGTTCAATCGTCTTGCGGAAATCGCGCATGGTTGAATTGATGGCAGTAATGTCTAATACTAGGTCTCTCTGCTATCTGAGCAGAGACCCGTTTGTTAGTGGTTATTCCATTTCGAAACCCTGTTCTCTAAAGTTGTTGTAGATCATATTCAGATATTCTCGAGTGCTTGTTTTCAACAGGGCTTGAGGTATTCACAAAATACGAACGGGGATGTTGAGTATTGTGTGCAGGTTACGCGCCGCAGCCGTAAGAAAGGTGGCAATCACACCGGGCAGAGCATCTGTTTGTGCATACGCGACTTCAATTATGGTAGGCAGGTTCACCAGTTCAAATCCCAGCTTGCCGACAACTTCCTCCAGATAGTCCAAGGGTTCTGATCTATGTGTAATGTAGCGGAGCAACTTACCTTTTGGCCATATATTCGATGACTTTTTGCATCAAGCACTCAAAAGTTTGTTCGTTGGTCCCATCCCCAATTACTTTTGAGCCCAGAATGTCGACATGATTTGATGATTGGCTTGATTGCGCGTTCCCTTCACGGCAAGAGCTTTTTTGGAATGTGGGCGTAGAGGCTTAGGCGCATGGGGTGCTGATCGCGGCAGTTGCAAGTGAAGGGCTGTCTTGGTTAATTGAAGATGGTGTCAATGGGCTTCTTTTTCCGATTTATGATGTCGATGCCTATGTCGAGACGACTCGCCGACCCTTGGCCGACGATTCACTCGCCCAAAACTGCATCGTGGGCTGCCGCTCAAAGTGGCAGGCCGAGTTTTCTAGGGATCCCATTGTGGCTCAGTATATGAGCTTCTTCGACGAGATCGCTTTGTCTTCGCGACCGCTCTCGTAAACTTGCAGGGTGCTCTCTAGCATTCGCTGTAGGGTGAAGTGATTGTCGTTCAGTGGTAAGCTCGGCTCTCTATGCCAGAGGCTTAGGATATTCATCATTACATTCACATCGCCGACCGAGATTTTACCTTCGGGGAGAAGTGCGTCGAGTTGTTCGTGCACGCCGCCGTGATCATAGCCAGCGACGGGTTTGCCAATGGAGAGCGCTTCAAGTGTGACGCGGCCGAAGGCTTCGGGGTCTGTGGAGCAGGAAATAATGACGTCGGAAATGGCCATTACTTCACGAAGATCGCTGCGGTGGCCGACTAAGGTGATGTCGCTTGTTAGACCTGCAGATTGGATCGCTTGTTTTACTTCTTCGAGGAAATCTAGCTTTTTAGGATGAGGTTCGCCGACCAGTAGACCGTGAACTGGGATGCCTTTGGCTTTGAGTCCGGCGATCACTTGGATGAAATCAAGCGGACCTTTCCAACGTGTGATACGCCCAGGGAGTGTGACAACGTATTTGTCCTGTAATTGTGGATACTCGCTTTGCCATTTTGATAACCAATCGGCAGGAGGCTGGTAGCCGAGTGGGAATTCTTCGGGAGCAACGCCGCGGTGGATGACTGTGAGTTTTTCGGCTACTACCTTTGGGTAGTTTTTCAAGACGTAGTCTTTGACGCTATTGGAGACGCAAATCACTTGTTCACCTTTGGTCATCACGGCGGAGTAAGCGTTGACCGAGTAGAAGCCGTGGACAGTGGTGATTAAGCGCGGGCGGGTCTGTGGGTCCATCTTGCGCCAGGCAAGGTAGGCGAGCCAAGCGGGGAGTCGTGAGCGAAGGTGAATGATGTCTGGTTTCTCGGTTTCGAAAAGTCGGCGTATTTCTTTGACCTGTTTTAGCGAGCTCAGGCGTTTTTTGTGAACAGGCAGGGTGATGTGGCGACTGCCTTCGGCTTCGAGTTGTTCTACCTGACGACCTCCATTGGAGATGACGATGGACTCGTGCCCTTGCTCAACGAGGAATTTTCCGACTTCAAGGGTGCCGCGTTCGACGCCTCCAGAGTTGAGTTCGGGCAGTATTTGTATGACTTTCATTGCGGGATGTTTGCTTACTGGAAGTATCTAGCAACGATGCATTTGGCGATACGTTTAGCTTCGTTTAGGGCGGGTGGATTTTTGAATTCGTTCAAATTTGTTTGGTCTGCGGTAAATGGTAAGAGGTATGCCTCTTTGATCAATGTATCTAGCCCCGTGAGGACCCGAGACTGTCCGGTTTTTCTGATGCCGGGAAGTAGACCGACTTTTGCGCCTGAACTGAGTGCTTCATAAACCATGGAAACGCTGTCTTCGGTGGCCCAAACGAGTGATGCCGTAGCCAGTGTTTCAGGGAGCCATGTTTCACTGGTATTATCAACGGGGATGACTGTGAGTCTTGGGTGATCGATGGCTTGAAGTTTTGTCGTGGTGCTTTCGGGTGTTCGACGCGAAGTGGTCAGGGTCCATTTTGTCGCTTCTTCGGTATCTAATATCGTGTTGATCTGTTCGAGCAGTTTCGTCTCGTCCCAATCATGGTGCTGCGAGGGACCGCCGACGAGGAACAGTCCGCTTGAGAGATCTTTCGTGTCGCTGGGGCGAATGCGGTTCATTGCGCCTTTGGTAGTTAGAATATTGGCACCTTTTCGATTGTCGTGCTCGGGCACGATGCAGAGGTCGAAGAGCTTGGTGAGACCGCGCGGTGGTGCCATGATGACGATGGTTGGCGTATTAGTGGCGCGACCAGCGGCAAGTATGGTGGAATGCGTGCGACTGCCGGTGCCGATGATCAGGTCCGGTTTGCTGTGTTCCTTGGCAAATGGGAACTGTCCTTTGAACGCGTGGAGCCATGAAGCTTTATGTTCGGCGAGGTCAATTTTGACGGTTTTGACGTCTAAATGTTGCGACAAAGCGTCGATGAGGCCTGCGCTTTGATTTTCATGTCCGCGCTTCCCGTCTGATATTTGCCAAATGATTTTTGCTTCTGCCATTTACTCTTTTGCTAACATTTACGGTATGCGGAGTTTTCACCAGTCAAAAAAGGAATATGGGTTTTTGGTCATTTGATGCTCGTCTCTGCGCTAGGAGTGGGTTTCGTGTGAAGGATTGCGATGACGACTACGAAAAACAGATTAGAAGGCTTGGAGGGGTTTGAAAACCTCGATGTTGGTGAACTGTATTATATCGGTAACCGTCAGTTCGTGGAACGTGGTTTGTCCTATTATAGAAACTTCGCGGTCGAAGGGTTTGAATGGGATAATAAGGAGAAGCGTCTGTCCGCTATTGTTCAAGGGAATCGCCGTGAACCTTATGATGTCAAATTGCAGGTGCGTGCGGGCGAGATGGAGTTTCAATGCGATTGTCCATCTTGGAGCACCTATGGTGGTTGTAAGCATGTGATTGCTGCCACGGCGGCCATGTTTTTAGCGGTTCAAGGCAAGAGCGTGGGTGGTTTTGAAATGCCGCCTGACTACGCGCAGGATTTACGTAAGCAATTGGGCTATCGCGATGTTGGTGGCAGCACGCTGGCTGAGGATGGTAGCGAAGAGATAGTTGAGACGGAGCTTTGGCTGATGGAAGTGCGCGGCTTCGGTAATTTAGATTTTCAGATTCGAGGAGAGGTGCCGCAGGAGTTGCTGCATTCAGTTGGGGTGACTTTACCCAGTAGTTATGGGTTTTCGGTTGCTAAAGAGTTTTCCTTGGGATCGGTGGCGAAAAATCTACCCAAACTGCTGAGCCAAGCGAAAGCGGCGAAGATTCCGGTGACTATTGGTGTCAATGGTGACCCGAAGGCTATGCAGATGCGGCGTAAGGCCTGCCACATGCGAGTTGTTTACGATTACTCCGACGATCAGGTGAATCGCTCCCTGCATTTTTCGGATGATGCTGGTAAACCGTTGGAAGCTTATAGTTTGATTCCGGAAAGTCCTTTTGTTATTTTGACAAATGGCGATTTACATCGGGTGAAAGGTTTAGAAGACGGCGTGCCGGAAGATGGTGGGCGACTTCTCTTTTCAACCGATGGTGAAAGTTTTAACGATAGTGCCTATCGGCGTCATTATGGACCGATGCAGGCGAAGACGGCGAACTATGATTTTCTCGTCGATGGTGAAGCGATTGAGCCGGAAGCAATTGATGGGAAAGCGGTCCGAATCGAAATGGATTTGCATGCGGTTGAAAATGCAGCCGGAGAGCGTGAGTCGTTGGAGTTTGAGCTGTATGCTAGTATCGGCGAGTTGAAGCTGGACTTACAGGCCTACCAAGAATCGTTGATTGAGTCTGTCCTGACGGGGTCTTATGGCGCTTTATTGTCTGCGAAACGCCGTGTGAGGGCTTTGAGTGATTTGTTACGTCGGGTGCTTTCGGCGAATGAGCAATCAGTTGCGATTGATTTGCATGAGCTCGCGGCAGATTTCCCAGAACTGCTTTCTGAAGAGTTTGGTAGCGTGGTGCGCCACATCGTGGATAAAGTCGTGAACTTTATTGGCGCAAGTCGTGTCGATGAGCCACGTCTGGTCTTGGATGAGGCTCAAGCGCGTTGGCTGGCTAGTCCGTTGCATTTGGGCAAAGTGTCCATGCTCCTATTTAGTATGTATGATGCGGTTTCTCGCGACGACTTGAAAGGGTTGTCTGAGGGACGCTTGATGCTTTCCCGTCATGATAATGATGATGGTGTTTTGCAGCGCCTGGTCTCGGTTTGTGCGGCGCTGGGTGTGCGTGTCCGATTCAATGATCAAGCCATTCGCACGGCACCACTTTCGATCAGTTTGCAAGGTCGCCATGGCGGCGCGGGTAATGACATCGATTGGTTTGAGTTACATCCTTCGATCACGTGCGGTGACCGAAGTATCAGCCAATCGGAATGGAAACGTTTAATCCGTGGACAACTTTTCCTCGAAGCCGATGACGGTAGTTTAATCATGCCTGAGGTTGGGGAGGGCGAGGCGGATGGTCTGCAAATGATTGCCGAAATCCTGCAACGAGGTCGCCCGAGCCACGGTGAGACTGGGTTAGGCTCACAAGGTGGTTTGCAGATTTCACGCTTGGAAATGCTTGATTGGATCGCACTGCGCCGACGTGGTGTGCAGGTGGATTTACCCGAATCTGTAGAGAGCGTTTTTCAGAGCTTAACTAAGTTCGAGCAACTTGAGGATTTTGTGCCGCCGAAAAAACTACAGGCGCAATTGCGACCATATCAACGTGATGGTTGTGCATGGATTGACTTCATGTATACGCACCGCTTTGGCGCGTGTTTGGCGGATGACATGGGGCTCGGTAAGACGGTGCAAACGATTGCCTTCTTGGCGCATCGATTTGAACTGGCTACGGAAGAAGATCCACTCGCGTCTGTCTTGATCGTGGTGCCACCGAGTTTGGTTTTCAATTGGCTAGACGAATTTGCCCGATTTGCGCCGCACATTCGTGTGACTGATTGCCTCAGCCCGTCGAAGTGGGAGCATTCGCTTCAAAACGCTCAAGTTGTCCTCACGACTTATGATCGCGTGCGTATTGAGGCAAAGACGATGTCGGAGCATCAATTTGATATTCTAGTTTTTGATGAGGCACACAATTTGAAGAATGTCTCGACCGCACGGACGAAGGCAGCTGCGCGTTTGAACCGTCGTTTCACACTTTGCCTAACTGGAACGCCAGTAGAGAATAACGTCTCTGAATTCTTTTCAGTTCTCACGGCAACGGTCCCCGGGATTTTTGGACATTTGAAAGATTTTAAGGAACGCTATCGCAAGGAACCCCAAAAAACATTGCGCCGTGCAGCGCCTTTCGTGCTCCGACGCACTAAAGAAAAGATACTGAAAGAACTACCGAAGAAGGAAGAGCACGAACTCTTCCTTGAGATGTCTCCGATTCAGAAAGAAATTTACACGCGGACAGTGTCAGAGGTTCGCACCGAAGTCGCCGAGGCGTATAAAGATCGTCCTGAGCAACAAGCGGGTATTGTGGCTTTGGCTGCGATTCTTCGATTGCGCCAAGTATGCGTGAGCCCGGCTTTGTTGGGCAAGCCAATGGCGGAACCCGCGCCCAAGTTCATTCACATGGCAGACCAACTGGAAGAGCTGCAAGC
>JANQXM010000005.1:84077-91213 GCA_030729385.1 Opitutales bacterium
ATTCATGTCTTGACTGTTTTCCGTCTTCTGTCTTCTCAATTCACCCTCAAATGATCGATATTAAGCTCCTTCGCGAGCAGCCGGAGTTTGTCCGCGCTGCCATTGCTAATAAAAAATTCAAGACCGACATCGATGCGGTCTTGGAACTTGATGCTACCCGCCGCTCTAAGATTACCGACGCGGAACAAGCTCGGGCGGCTCAAAAAGCAGCCAATAAAGAAATGGCTGCGTTACCGAAGGGCTCTCCTGAGTTTATCGCGAAGGTAGGGGAGATGAAGAGCATCGCCGCCAGCGCTAAAGAGCTGGAAGCAGAGGCGAAAGCAGCCGACGAAGCCTTTCAAGAAGCCTTTCTGTCGATTCCGAATCTTCCGGATCCATCGGTTCCCATCGGGAAGGGCGAAGACGAAAATGTCGTCTCCTCGACTTGGGGCGATGCGGATGCCGAATTTCCAAACGCATTGCCGCACTTCGATATTCCATGGTTTGAATCGCGTGTTGATTTTGCTCGTGGGGTGAAGACTGCCGGTGCAGGCTTTCCTTTCTATGTCGGTGAGATGTCTCGCTTAGTGCGTGCGTTGATTAATTTCTTTTTAGAAGAAGCCCGTCAAAATGGTTACGAAGAGGTCCTGCCTCCGATCGTAGTGAATGCTGAGAGCGCGACCGCGACTGGTCAGTTGCCTGACAAAGAAGGTCAGATGTATGTCGACGAGAAAGAAGGTCTCTATCTCATTCCGACCGCCGAGGTGCCAGTGACGAACTTCTATCGCGACGAGATTTTTGATGCCGAGCAGTTGCCAGTCTATCGTTGCGCATACACCCCGTGCTTCCGTCGTGAAGCTGGTAGTTGGGGCGCTCACGTGCGTGGTCTAAATCGCCTGCACCAGTTCGATAAGGTCGAACTAGTGAAGTGGACAGACAACAAGAGCAGCATGGAAGAGCTCGAAAAGTTGCGCGACAACGTCGAAGGCACGCTACAAAAGCTCGGTCTACCATACCGCGTGTTACGTATGTGCACCGGCGACATCGGCTTTACACACGCAAAGCAATACGACCTAGAAGTCTTTGCCGCTGGTCAAAAGCGTTGGCTCGAAGTCTCTAGTTGCAGTAATTTCACTGATTTCCAAGCGCGTCGTGCCGGCATCCGTTATCGTGGTGCCGATGGCAAGCCGCTGACCGCACACACACTCAATGGCTCCGGTCTGGCTGTGCCTCGTGTATTGGCAGCGATTTTGGAAAACAACCTACAAGCCGATGGCCGCGTGAAGGTTCCTGACTGTCTACAATATTGGATGCAGCAGGAATTTATTGGCGAACTCAAGGCGTAGTCGGGGACCAGACTGACGCATTCGCATTTCGTGTAGCCACGTCACTCTCTGACGTGCTGGTTAGAGTGGAGGAGTCATCTATGACACGGCAGGGGACTGCCGTGGCTACAGTGCCTAGTTCACAGTTATCTAGTTCAGTGTCATCGTAGCTGATGTAGCCACGTCACTCTGTAACGTGATCTTCAGAATAGCTGTTGCCCGTTTAAAACGAAACACGGCAGGAGTCTGCCTTGGCTACAAAACAGTTCTCCGTGATTTGGCTTTTCGGGTTTGTTTATATGCTCGCTGTTGCTGTTTCAGCAAAGAATTCGGCATTATCTGCGTGAAAATACGTAGATGCTAAAGCTTGCTTTGAGTCACCACATGCCAAGTATTCAGCTCAATGGAAGAACTTAAAGAAGCCTTAATGTCACGGAACATCATCGTATGGATTATATTCGTTGTTGTTTTGGTGATGATTCTGAAGTTCCTCAAGACTGCCAGTAAGTGGTTCATTCTCTTACTAGCCGTCATTGTGATGGGCTTCGTTTTGCACAAGGTATCCCCTGGAGTGGTCGATCCTTTGATTGATTTTGTCCGTGGTGGCTGGCTGGGTGAACATCGCCCAGAAGGTTCTTGGTAGCACTTTGGCATTGCAGGCTAGGCGTTGGGCACTTTGCTTGCTGCCCATATGGCTAAACAGGCACAAACCGCTATCACTCCAACTCGCGAAGAAGACTATCCCGAATGGTATCAACAGGTCGTTAAGGCCGCCGATCTTGCAGAGACTTCGCCCGTGCGCGGCTGCATGGTGATCAAACCCTGGGGTTATGCGATCTGGGAGAATATCCAGCGCGACCTCGATCGTCGTTTTAAAGAGACTGGACATAAGAATGCCTATTTCCCGCTCTTCATTCCGATGAGCTTCTTGCAGAAGGAAGCGGACCACGTCGAAGGCTTTGCCAAAGAGTGCGCCGTGGTCACACACTCACGCCTAGAAGCAGATGAGGATGGTAAGCTACAGCCCGCTGGTCCACTCGAAGAGCCACTCATCGTGCGCCCAACATCAGAGACCATCATCGGCGATCTTTTTTCCAAGTGGGTGCAGTCCTACCGTGACCTGCCATTGTTGATCAACCAATGGGCCAACGTCGTTCGCTGGGAAATGCGCACACGTCTCTTTCTCCGCACCACAGAGTTCCTCTGGCAGGAGGGACACACCGTGCATGCGACCGCGGAGGAAGCGATGGAAGAGACCCGCAAGATGCTCGAAGTTTACGCCGACTTTTCCGAGAAATACATGGCTGTTCCTGTGCTCACTGGTGAAAAGACCGAAGCAGAGCGCTTCCCCGGTGCCGATGCGACCTTCGCAATCGAAGCGATGATGCAGGACCGCAAGGCACTACAAGCAGGCACCTCACACTTCCTCGGGCAAAATTTTGCCAAGTCCAGCAACATCAAATATCTCAGCGCCGAAGGCAAAGAGGAGTTTGCCTGGACTACTTCATGGGGCGTTTCTACTCGTTTAATTGGTGGTTTGATTATGACGCACTCTGACGATGACGGTCTAGTCTTGCCGCCGCGTATCGCACCTTCGCATCTCGTCATCATTCCTGTCACACCGAAGGAAGAAACACGTCAGCAAGTGCTCGATTACTGCACTGAGTTGAAGAAAGACTTGGAAGCGCAAAACTATCTCGATGGTCGCGTGCGAGTTGAATTTGACGACCGTGATATTCGCGGCGGTGAAAAAGCCTGGGGCTGGATTAAGAAGGGCATTCCGCTTCGCGTAGAAGTCGGCCCGCGTGATATGGATGGCAATTCCGTGTTCGTTGGTCGCCGTGACCGCGCACCGAAAGACAAACAAAGCTATGGCCGCGATGAATTCGTCAGTGGCGTAGTCGATCTGCTTGAAGATATTCAAGGCACCTTACTCGCTCGTGCGAAGAAGTTCCGCAAGGAGCACACCAGAGAGATCACTAGCGAAGCAGAATTCGTCGAATTCTTCACTCCGAAGAATGCGGACAATCCCGAAATTCACGGCGGCTTTGCCTCGACCGGTTTCTGCTGTGATCCCGAGCTAGAAGATCAAATCGCGAAGAAATACAAAGTGACCGTGCGCTGTATACCCAACGCAACCGTCAACGAAGTTGTGCCCTGTGCCTTCACCGGTAAGCCAGGTAAGCGCGTCATCTTTGCGAAAAGTTACTAGTTCTGGAGGGCGACGCTCCGTCGTCGCCGCAGAAACGCCTAATACATAGAACCATCGGCGGTTGCGACGGAGTGCACCCCTCCAGATTTATATTGAATTCCTTCCTTAGGTAGCAGCATTCCGGTCGTCTCGGCGAGACGACCCCACCATCAGCTTCTAAGGTAGCTATCTATGACCGCGAGGTCTTTGCTAGGTCGGAGCTGACATCTTCGAACCAAGCGAGTAGGTCGGCCTCGAGTCGCGCGACGCGATCGGGGTAGCTCTGCGCTAGGTTGTTTTGTTCTGAGGGATCTTGCTTGATGTTGTAGAGCTCAACGGGCGGAGGCGCGGGGATATCGATGTGCGGCTTCGGGTCGGTGATGATTCCGTTCTCGATGAAGTGCTCGGGATTATACATGGAGACGTCGAGCCACTTGATATCGGGGACTGCCAAGGCTTCGGGCAAGAACGGGCGCACGAGCTTCCAGTCGCCGTCGCGGATAGCCGCGTTGTATTCGATTAGCGGGTCGTAGCGGTTCCACTGCCAGCAGCGCTTGGGCTCGTAGATGTCGGTTTCACCACGGATGGCTGCGCTTTGATCGACACCGTCGAGCTTGATGTCTTTTGGTGCGTCGATTCCGGCGAGACTGAGAATGGTGGGCAACCAATCCGTCATGTGGAAGAATCCATCGTCGGCAGTCTTGTTGTGATCAAGCCCAGCCGGCCAGCGAATGACCGCTGGCACGCGTATACCGCCTTCATAGGTAGAACCTTTGGCGCCATGTAGCTCACAGTTGAAGCGATCGAGCGTGCTGTCACCTTCGGGACCGAATTGCGGGCCGTTGTCGCTGGAGAAAATAATCAAGGTGTTTTCACGTAGACCGAGTCGGTCGACGTTTTCGAGCAGACGGCCGACATTGCTATCCAGTCTACGAATCATGGCGTAGAGTGTTCTGACGGCTTCGCTCAAGTCTTCGCGGTCGCGGAAGACGGCCATGTCCTCCTCTGGTGCCTGCAGTGGTGTGTGCGGCGCGTTGTAGGTGAGGTGTAGGTAGAAAGGATCTTTCTTTGGTCTGTGCTGGAGGAAATTAATCGCTTCGTCTGTCCAGTAGTCGGTCAGGTAGCGACCGTCGGAGCGCATTACGCGGTCGCCGGATTCAAGGCGCCAATCGTAGTAGTCGTGCATACCACCGCGAAAGCAGATGGCGTCGTCGAAGCCACGGTTTTCCGGCTTATAGCGAGGGTCGAAGGCGCCAAGGTGCCATTTGCCGATCAGCCCAGTGCGGTAACCTTCTCGGCGCAGCATGTCGGCGATCGTCACTTCGCTGAGGTCGAGGCGCTCTAGACCGCGCCATTCCAGGGTGTCGATCGATCCCGTGCGGTGTGGGTAACGCCCAGTCAGCAACGAAGCCCGCGACGGATTGCAGACTGGCGAACTGGTATAGTGCTGCGAGAGGCAGGTGCCTTCTTGGATGAACTGATCGAGATTCGGCGTCTCGCTGAGGCCATTGTTGAAACAGCTGAAGTCTCCATAGCCGAGGTCGTCGACGAGGATGTGTATGATGTTCGGACGGGACATATAATGTGGAAGCACTGAAGTGTTATAGTAGCATGCATCTGATTTTGATGTCCTTCTTTTTGCGAGTAAATTGTCGGTTCAATTTCCACGAAGTGTAAGATTCATGGTCTTTTAATACGCTCTACTATATCTTCTAATCGAGGTTTTTGTTGAACTTACATGCTCCAATCGTGTCGTTTTACTTATATTCGTAATTAAGGTGAAATAATCATTGTTAGTATTCACTTTATTGGTCATGTTTTCGGGATTCTGTAAAAAACAGCCATGAAAATCACTCATTTTTATCCTTTAGTTAGCATCTGTTTTGCTTCCTTGTTGCCGACATTTCTTCATGCAGAGTCATCTGCGGAGAAGCCCAATATCATATTCATTTTAACTGATGACCAAGGTTATGGTGACTTGGAGCGCCATGGGCATCCGTATCTTAAGACGCCGAACATCAATCGCTTACACGATGAAAGTGTGCGCTTTGATAATTTTTACGTCAGTCCATCGTGTTCCCCAACACGTGCGGCTTTGATGACCGGAATGCATGAATTTCGAGCTGGTGTGACACATACGCTGATCCCGCGCGAGCACATGAGTCTCGATCTAGTCACTTTGCCGGAGCTGCTTAAGACTGTCGGCTATCATACGGGTTTTATCGGTAAGTGGCATTTGGGCGGGCAGGGCGCTCACGGACCGACACGTCGAGGTTTTGATTGGATGGCAACAAATCCCGGTGGTCCACGAATACATTTTGATCCCGACATGGTTCGCAATGGTAAGCGCTTTAAGGCAAAGGGGTTCCGTGAAGATCTCTTCTTCGATGAAGCCATGACCTTCATCGAGGAATCAGGTGACCAACCTTTTTTCTGTTATCTTGCGACGTATTCTCCCCACACGCCTTTGGCGGCACCAGACAAGTTTATCGCTCCCTTTCGTGAGGCAGGTTTGAACGACACGCATGCCACTTATTTAGCCATGATCGAGAATGTGGACTATAATGTAGGGCGCTTGCTCACTTTCCTCGAAGAAAAGCAGTTGGACAAAAACACCATTATTCTCTTTATGAATGACAACGGCGTGACGGAAGGGCTCGACGTTTACAATGCCGGCATGCGTGGTTCTAAAGCTACAATCTGGGAGGGTGGCTCGCGGGCGATGTCCTTCTGGCGCTGGCCGGAGCATTGGAAGCCGCAGACCCATAATAATTTATCTGCTCATATCGATGTCTTGCCCACTTTGTGTGAAATCGCAGGCGTCCAGATTCCAGCGGAAACGCAATCTGAACTGCAAGGCTTCAGTCTGATTCCGTTGCTTGAGGCAGATGCGGCGCAGGACTGGCACGAAGGTCGGCTGTTGTATCACCATGTGGCACGTTGGCCGAGTGGCCTAGCCGCTTCGCACAAGTATGCGATGGCTGGCGTGCGCAAAGGTAACTACTTGCTGCTGCAAAGCGCACCTTGTGACGACCCGGATTGTTTGCTGACGCAGAGCGGTTGCGCGCGCTTGCGACAAATCAATAAGGGGGCAAAGACCACGACCTATGCATATGGAACTGCGCAGTTCCACTGGGCGACGACTCCCCTGGGGACTTGGGCTTTGTTTGATGTGAAGGCGGATCCTGCTTGTAAGGCGGACTTAGCTAAGACTCATCCCGAGATTGTCTCCGAAATGGCGGCGAAGTATGAGCAGTGGTGGGATGAAACTTATCCTGTTATGATCGCCCGTGGCGGTGATAAGGGTGATCCGGACGCAGACCTGAAAGCCTCTGCGAAAGCTCGCGAATGGAAAGGCCCCACGTCGGATGTTGAAGCTGAAAAAAACACCAGCGAATAGTAGTGCTGCCATGGCGCGATTTAACCGCTTGGACGCAAATGGAGACAGTAAGATTACTGCCGAAGAATACGTCGCCCCATTCTTGAAGCAGCTATCGATTAAAGATTCGGATCACGATGGTGTGCTGAGCCGCAAAGAATTGGATATACCTCATTTTAATTCTATGGATAAGGATCAAAGTGGTCAGCTCACCGTTGATGAAATCCAACAATTTTATATTCAGCAATTTAAGAAGCTTGAT
>JANQXM010000005.1:91313-120859 GCA_030729385.1 Opitutales bacterium
ATTCCCGAAGCTTTTTAATCGTGCGAGTCTACCTTTTCCACGCTGATACAATTACTTTTTAGTTTAAAAAATTAACCCTAAAATGACTATGAATTCAAATAATACATCCCAAGCGCCCGATAGAGGCAGTAAGTTCTCTTCGGCGTTTACCTTAATAGAGCTGCTGGTCGTGATAGCAATTATTGCGATCTTGGCAGGAATACTCATACCCGCGATAGGGAAGGTCAGAGCGACTGCCAACCAATCAAAGTGTGTGAGTAATCTGCGGCAGTTAGCCGTAGCTGCGAATATGTATGCAACGGACAACAATGGGGATTTTCCTGCACTGAATGCGGAAACCGTCTCGAGCAGTCAAGTTCCGTGGTTTGAGCAACTGCGACCGTATATCGACGATGAGGACTCCAAGCAGTCCATTGAGCTGATCAATTGCCCGTCGGCTGAATATTATTTAGAAGTGGATGGAAACAAGAAGACGACGCACGCTTATGGATGGCATTCAAAATTGATACTAGATACACGGACGAAGTCGGATGGGACGAAGCCGAACCCCTATAAGGCAATGAAGGTTCAGCGACCGAGTGAAACGATTTTGGTCGCGGATGCTGGTCAGCGTTATCCCAGTGGTTGGGGCTTCGGTTTTTTTGCAAACAGTCAAGTCTACAACGCGGCAACAGCTGAGAATGCATTGGGTATGTCAAGTTTCACTAGCTATGGTGCATCTGCTGATAATCCTAGTTTCAGCACTCGGCATAATTACCATGGCAATGCGGCTTTTGTTGATGGGCACGTTGAGTCGTTTGCTTGGGGTGAAATGAAGCAAAAACACGTTTATATTGAGAATTAGGTGTTGCTCACTACCCTCAGGAGTTTCTGATCTAGGGGATATGATTCTTACTGCAACTACTAGGTTGCATACCTGATTCGAGGGTTTTGACTGTTGCAAAATATTTTGATGAAATCTCTCGAATTGTGATGAGCACTTTCGCATTTTATTATTAACATCATTACCCCTCACTTATGTATTCACTCGAACTCCTAGACTACGCTGTCATTCTCGTTATCCTGCTCTCATTAATTGGAGTGGGTTTATATTTCACTAAAAAGGGAGGCGAGGATATGGATTCCTTCTTCGTTTCCGGTCGTTCACTGCCTTGGTATGTAGCTGGCACGTCGATGATCGCGACAAGCTTTGCCGCCGATACTCCGCTTTGGGTGAGTGCGCTTGTGCGGAGTCATGGTATTCACTACATCTGGCAATTCTGGGCGCCATTGATTGGCTCCGTTCTCGCGGTGGTGTATTTTTCGCGCAAATGGCGACGGATGGCCTTCGTGACCGATATTGAATTTATGGAAGCCCGCTATGGTGGCGCGCCAGCCAAGGCGATGCGTGGTTGGTCAGGTATATGGGGTGCGCTCTTTCTCTGCCCTTTGATTTCAGCATGGGTGATTAAAGCGATGGAGACTATTGGTCGTGAGGCGGTTGGTCTGCCCGCAGAATATCAAATACCCGTAACGATAGCTGTCGTAACGGTGGCTCTCTTAATGTGCGGACTATCCGGACTCTTTGGGGTGGTTTATACAGACTTTATTCAGTTCATTTTAGCCACTTTTGGCACTGTTCTTTTGGCGGTTCTCGCTGTGCGCGAAGTGGGTGGTTTGGATTCGCTCGTTGAGCAGTTGCGGCTATTGGAAGGTTGGAGCGGCACTGAGCTTAGCATTGCACCGAAGATCGGTAGTGGAGAAGGGGAGATGTCGATGTGGAATGCGATTGGTTTCTTTGGTTTTCTTTGGATCGGAGTTGGTTTGAGTGGTGGCTATCAGGCGCAACGATTACTTGCGAGTAAGGATGCGAAGAATGCGTCTTTTGCGCAGCTACTTCATTCGATTGTTTATTATTCTTTTATGGCCTGGCCATGGATTTTGGTGGCGCTCTGCTCGCTCATTTTGATTCCTGAGCTGGGGGAAGGCGTGAACCACGCTGCAGCTTACCCACGCATGATTGTGATGATCATGCCGGTTGGCTTAAAAGGATTGCTCGTAGCTGCACTGCTCGCTGCGTTTATTTCGACCATCAGCACACTCTTCAATTGGGGATCTTCATATTTGGTGAACGACGTTTATCGCCGCTTTATGAACCCGAATGCAAATGAGAAGAACTACGTTTTTATTGCACGTATTTTAACAATATTGATGGCCGTTGCCGGTGCGACTATTTCGATCAAAGCACCTGACATTCAAACTCTATTGACCCTAGCTTTCGTCTTGGGTTCAGCGGCTGTAGTGCCTGGTGTGGTGCGCTGGCTCTGGTGGCGCACCACTGGTAAGGCAGAGTTAATTGCTCTCGTCGTAGGGTGGATCATGGCGGTCTTATTGCTGTTTATGAGGGTCTTTGATAATCCATTTACTGATAAACTCTTTGGCGCAGGTATGAGTGATGATGGAGTTCAATTTCACCTAAGTAATGATCCCAATCTAGTTGGTGCGCGTATGCTCGTCATGGTCGTGGCTGTTGGACTTGCGGTCATCATTGGCTCATTTTTGACAAAACCGGAGGATATGGATCGTCTTAAAGCATTTGCTACGCGTGCGCGCCCGTTCGCGTTCGGTTGGCGTCCGGTCGTGAGTCAAATGGAAGTCGTCTATATCGAAGAAGAACCTATTGGTCGCACGCTATGCTCTTGGGCTATTGGAATGATTGCGATGACCTCAATTCTCTTTGGCATTGGCAAGTTATTGCTTGGTCCGCGTGATCTAGGTCTCGGCTTATTGGTCGTTGGAGTGACCTTCTTTGTCTGGTTGATTTTTCGGACTAAGAAGGACTGTGAGAACGACGTCAATGAGCCGGATTTTCTGAGCAATAAATAATTGTTGGATTTAAAAGTTAGATCACACTAACAAGTTTCTTTGTATAAAATAGTGAGTAGTAAAATGAATTTAAGCGCTTATCATCAATCTTGGCAGGCCAAGAAAACTATACTTAAAATGGCGCAGCCAGCAGGCTGGTGGCGCGATGCGTTTCCTCTTGGTAACGGTCATTTGGGCGCGATGCCTTATGGCCGTATCTGCGAAGAGCGTATATTGATTAATCATGAGCGCCTCTGGTATGGAGGCATTGTTCCGGACCTTCCTGATTTGTCTGCATTGTTACCTGAGTGTCGTGAACTTCTGGAGCGTGGCGAGATGTTGGCCGCGAATGAACTTTATTGGGATGCTTTAAAGTCCCAAGGTAAAGAGGGACGTTGCGCGGTGTATCATCCCGCGGCGGACCTTCGAATTCACAGTATCGCTCAAAGTCGTTTTCATGATTATCAGCGTTATCTGGATCTGACGAATGCTGAGAGCATGACTTATTGGGTGTGGGAAAATCAGCCACAAGCCAGACATAGCTTTGTTTCGCGAGCAGATGATTGTATCGTCGTTGAGCAACTGGGTGATGCCTTATCTGTGCAAGAGTGGGAACTCAGCTTGGAACTTCACGATTTGTTTGATGCGATCAAGAAAGAGGGTGAGCGATTCGTTCCGGAAATTGATTTTACCGCCTCAGCGGATGGTGAGTGGCTCATCGGAAAAGGCGTTTATACCGATCCGAATTATTCGAGTGATGAATATGGTGTGGTGGCACGTGTGATTACGACTGGCGATAACGCTCAGGTCGAGTTGAACGAAAGTGCAACAGGCTTGGTTGTGAGTGCCGCTGAAGGTCTCCTGGTGATTGCTAAAGTGTTTGTCTATGAAAATACCGATTCTGCGATCCTTCGACTGAAACAAGAAATATTGGAGTTAGGGGAAAGCTACGAAGCACTTCGCGAGAAGCACGTAGCGATTCAACAGCCGCTCTTTGAGGGATGCCATGTTGAGTTTGCTGGATCACGTGAGACGTCGACTTCCAATGAAGTGCTATTACTCGATTCTTATGGTGGCACGATGTCCGTAGAGTTGTTGCAAAAGATGACGGACTACGGGCGCTATTTGTTGATCAATAGTTCCGACGAAAGTTCAGTGCCGTCGAATTTACAAGGTATTTGGAATGGTGATTATGCGCCGCCTTGGGATTGTTTCTTCATGATCAACGAGAACTTGCTGATGAACTACTGGCAGGCATTGCCTGCGGGTATGAATCAAGAAGTGCTCGGCGTCTTCAATTTCTACGAGTCGCACATGGAAGATTATCGTGAAAATGCGCGTCAGTTGTATGGTTGCCGTGGTATTTTCATTCCTGCACTGACGTCACCGCAAACGGGCTTGTCCGTGCATGGTGGCTCATGGATTGTGAACTGGATCTCTGGAGCCGGCTGGTTGAGTCAGCTTTTCTATGATTACTATTTGTTCACGGGTGACAGTGCATTCCTACAGGATCGTCTACTCCCATTCATGCGGGAAATAGCGATCTTCTATGAAGACTTCTTCATCTACGATGCTGCGGGGAAGGTCGTGATTTCACCGTCAACATCTCCTGAAAACTGGTCTAAAGAGGCCTGCGAAATTGTATCACCCACTTCGAAGTTTCCACGTCTGTGCGTGAATGCCACGATGGACGTGGCGATTGCACGCGAGCTATTAACCAATCTGTTGAAGCACGCGCGTCAGTTTGATCTATATGGTGAAAGCTATGAACAATGGGAGTGTATGTTAGATGCCTTGCCCGAGTATGAGGTGAACGAAGACGGAGCTATCCGTGAGTGGTTGGATCATCGTTTCTCCGACAATTATGAGCACCGCCATCTGTCACATATCTATCCTGTCTTCCCCGGTTTTGAAGTGACTGAGGAGTCGCATCCTAATCTGTATCCTGCCTTTCGAAAAGCAGTCGATCTACGTGGGACGAAAGGGCAGAAGGATCAGACTGGGTGGTCTTTGGCACACATGGCAAACATCCGTGCGCGGATGGGCGATAGTGAGAGTGCTTACCACTGTCTCGAAGCGATCATGCAGACTTGTGTGGGTAAAAACTTTTTCACCTATCACAACGACTACCGCGGATCTGGTATCTCAGTGGATTGGTTCTTTGGTCATTCGACACCATTCCAGATTGACGCGAATATGGGCTTTACTGCCGCAGTCTTTGAAATGCTCGTGCAGTCCACTCCAGGTATAATCAAGCTCTTACCCGCTTTGCCGAAAGAAATGCCTGCAGGCAAAGTAACGAACATGCGCACACGTGCTGGAGTGAAGGTCAGCTTTGAGTGGCAAATGGAACCGTTCAAAGTCACAGCCACTTTCCGTTCAAACAAGGACCAGACCATCGGTTTACAGCTTTCGAATAAGTGTAAGCAAATCATTCAACTGGATTTAAAAGCGAAGCAGAACCGGGAACTAACTTGGGTTTTGGAGGACAACAAGTTAGTCAGTGTCTCTTAATCGCCGTTTTCTATGGCCATATCTCTTTCAACCTTTCAGATACGGTCACGTGCATTAACATGTGTGCTATTACTTGTGGGTATTACCGCAAGTGCATGCACGGCAATGCCGGAATCGACTAGGGTGGGCGATCACTGGAGCATGCCATCAGAGGCGGATCAAATTCATCTCTCTTGGATCGCAGGTCCACCACAGTTGCAGGTCTTTCAGCCTTACGATAAGTATCTGAAAGGTTACAGAGAAGATGCAGCTGTATTGTCGTTTCGTAGCGAACAGTGGGGGATGCTGCTCGATCCGATTCAGATGAAGGTGGATCGTTTTACTCTGCAACCGACGTCGGATGCGGTGAATGAAACCTTAGCTTATTCGGAAGTGATGAGTAACTGGTCGCAGAGCTTGCTGGATATGCGTGTCGAAGTGCGTGATAAAATATACCGTGCAAAGCGAGTTAAGTTGCCTTCTGAACATGAGAATCCTCGCTACTCGCCGATACATATCGTGGAAAGTGGCACGTGGTTTCAGCACATTGCGATTTATGATTTTGATTTAGTTACTGATAGTGGTGAAAAACTCGAAGCGAACACATGGTTGGAGATTCGTGCATGGGGAGATAAATGCCTATTTGAGTGGTTCGTTACACCTGAGCAACCTGGGCTAACAAAGCTTACCATTGCATTGAGTTCTGGCACCGCCGGATTTTCGGAGTCTGCGAATGCGAATGAAACCACGCGCGTGCAATTGAGCATCGGATTTGATGGTGGAGTGGTTCGCCAATTGGAGCCACAGGATGCTGTGAAAGTTGCAGCTAAGACCAATAACGATTATACTCTGGGACAACCAAAAGTGCTGTATTCAGAGGTCACTGGCGCATGGGAAGTGCGTATTCCAATGCAAAATTGGCCAAAGGCAAAGTCAGGTGCAGCGTTTAACTCAGAGTTGTTGGATCGGATCTCGAGTTATGACCTCGTGCTGGAGAATACTGCTGATGAGCCCCGCGATGTTTGTCTTCGTTTCATTCACAGTTATCATCCTGTTTCGGGCTATGTGCCGATGCTACTCGATGCGACGGGGCGACAAACAGGTTTGCCTATACAGAATAGTAAGAATTGGCACTCCTTACCCAATGAGCCTTATCCTTACGAAGGCACTTGGATTAATATCACTGCGCGTTTGAACTTAGCCCCTAAGAGTCAAGCAGACTTCGAATACATTGTCGCGCACGCGCTTTGGCAAGGAGTGCCCGCGTCTTCAGCTGCGCAATTGTCGTTAGTCGGTTGGGGTTTCAATGGTTTTTGGACACAGATGGCGCTCGGTTCTTGGGGGGAGACGGTTTGCATACAACCAGGGCGTTCGATGCGTCGTGCATTTATAACGGATATTCGCCCATTTGAAGTGCTTGGTCAGACTGGCTTGCCTTATGATTGGACGACAAATGTCGGTGGTGGCGATATCGCTCGTATGGTCGATGCTGACGGTAAGTATGTCCCATGGCTTGGCACTGTGCGTCAATTTGAAAGGATCGGTCCAAATCTTTCGCATGTTAATGTCGTTGAACGTTCACCAGATGAGAAGATGCGTTTGAGCATTGATACCTATCTACCGCGCAGTGATTCGATCAACCGTTCCTATTTCACTGCTAAGTTGGATTTTTTGAATGATGTGGAGCTGAGCGACCTCGCACTTTTTCAGCTGGCTAGCGATTACTACAATGAAATGGAGTCGCAAAAGATTGCATGGGGTAATGCCGACACATTGCTCGGCGAACAAACCCCACCTGCTGCGAATCGAGGAATTGTCTTATCTGCACAACCACTATCCGGGGAGCAACCATGGGTGAGCTTGTTTGCCAATACGCCAGACACAAAGACACGTGGTCGTGGTGTGCGTGGCATCGTCGTGCGACACTTTACAGCGCAGGTTAATGGTGAGACTTACAATACACCATACGTCCGTGCCGGACGAACAGCGTCGCGATTGAACGCTGAACTCGTATTGCCTGATGGAGTGACTACCTTTAAGGCAGGTGACTTTATTAAGTGGACGGTGGAGCTTGATGTTTTCCCTTTAACTGAGGAGGATTATTACGGTTCGAATGAAGTCTTGAAAAAGCGTCTGGCAGTAACACCTGACAGCTGGGAATTGACCGCGTTCGAATCTGAAAACCAAATGCTTGAAATTAACGGTAAGCCGCATTTATTCCCCGCGACTTATCAAGCGAAGGATACCAACGAGCAGACAATTCGTGTCAGCAGCCATTCCAGCATGGATACCCTCATAGTTAAAGGTTTGGGACATCCTAAGAGTTGGGAGCTAATGGAAATTGTCGACGGAGCAGCCGTTGAGCTCGGCGTAAGATTCCCCGTAGAAGCAAAGCCTCAGGTCAACTATGAGGTTGAAAGCGATGATTGGTCTGTGGTGCTTTCATTGGTATTTCCTGATGGTGCCAGCGATCGAGCGTTTGTTTTGAGAATGCACTAGGTTTTGGGTTGTATTCTGTGGTAGCGCAGGCGCGTCTCGCGCCGCATGCCGCGTCGTGCTAGCGGAACCTCTCGAAGGACATCTTGTGCCGCGAGACGCGGCCGCGCTACCTTGCGTTGTCTTAGAAGGTAGAGGCGGTCGTCCCGACCGCCATTGCGGCGAATCCGGTCATTGTCGTTTGCTCTCGATACGAATGAGTTGATCAGACATTTGGCGATGGGGACCATCGCCGCTACCTTTTTTCTGCCACACATTTCGAGGCTAGTGCCTAAGGTAGGTGTCCCTATCAAATAACTATCGCCTGACTTACGTCTACAGCCGTAACAACTTCTTCCACGCTCCCCATGAATTACTTAGGGCGATTCGGCAATCTTCTGCTATAAGCAAGATCATCGGCAGTAGGACCAAAGTGATTCCCGTCGCGAACATCACCCCAAATCCTACGGAGACAGCCATCGGCTTTAGGAACTGAGCTTGCACGGACGTTTCCGCTAGCAAGGGAATCAATCCGACAAAAGTGGTGAGTGTTGTCAGCAAGATCGCGCGGAAACGTTCGCCGCCTGCACGCACGATCATGTCGGCGTGGGAAAGACCTTTGGTTTCGCGTTTTAAGTCATCTATACGATAGACCAATACGAGTGAGTCGTTTACTACGATTCCACTCAGCGCAAGGATGCCGAAGATGGAGAGAATGCTGACAGATATCCCGATTAAGTAGTGCCCTAGTAATGCTCCGATAATACCGAATGGTATAACCGACATAATGAAGAGTGGCTTGATGTAAGATTTTAAAGGGACCGCGATTAATATATAAATAAGGATGATCGATAGCATGAACCCTGACTTTAAAGAGGACATCGATTTCCCTCGTTGTTCGGCTTCACCAAAAAGGTTGATGCTGATATTCGGGTGTTCAGCTAAAAAGGTGGGGAAGTATTCCTCGGCTAGAAGTGCCAACACCTCGTCGCCAGTGGTGATGGTTTTGTCGATCTCTGCCTTGACGGTCACAATACGGTTAAAGTCGGAGCGTTCGATCGATGCTAGCGAGTCACCATATTTCGTTTCGGCTACAATGGAGAGTGGCACGGCTGTGCCGTCGTTGGCGCGTATGCGCATGCTACGAAAAGTTTCCAGGTCGGTGCGGTCTTCATAGGGATAACGAACCATGACTTTAACTTCGTCTCGACCACGCTGTATGCGCTGAGCCTCTTTACCGAAGAAGGCACTGCGGATATTGTTGGCCAAGGTGCGCTTGTCGAAACCAGCGGCTTCGCCTTCGGGCGTGATGGAGACTTGAATCTCTGGACGGCCGGAATCGAAGGTGTCTTGTATGTCGAAAACTCCAGCGTAGGTGGCAATCTTCTCCTTCATTGCTTCAGCGGCGACATGGAGGTCCTCAAGCGACTCACTGACGAGTTGTATGTTTAGCCCCTGACCGCGCGGACCTGCTGCCCCAGAGAAGGTGAGGCCTTTGGCTCCGGCGATGGGGCGGACTTTGGCACGCCATGCCTTGACGATGTCTGCGGTCGAAATGCTGCGAGTTTCTGACATCGTGAGTTCGGCTGCGATGGATGCGCTGACATTTGACGATGCGGAAACTGAAATGTGACGAATGATGGTGTCGCCGGATTTTTCTTCTAGCTCTCGAACCGCCTCTTGTAGTGCGGCGGTGATGCGGTCGGCGTTCTCATGTAAGTAATCGACAGGTAGGCCTTGTTCGAGTTCAAGATTCGCCGAGATGGAGTCACGGTAAATAGTGGGGAAGAAGACAAAGCGTAAGTTCCCTGATGGAATCAAACCGCCGACCAAGAGGAGCACGGCTATAAAGGCTGCCAGTGTTATGTAGCGGTAGGGGATTAATAAACGTATCGCTGGTTGGTAGATCTTTGTTACGAAGTGATTCAATCCGCGTGCGATACCACCTTGAAAGTTTGCCCATTTTTTCGAGATGAAATTTTTCGGAGGCTGGTTGACTTTAATATGATTGAGGTGAGAGGGCAGTATGAGTTTCGACTCAATCAGCGAGAAGATCAGGCACAGGATCACAGCAGTCGCTATTTGCCCGAAGACATTGCCCATTCTGCCAGTGACTTGAGTCAATGGATAGAAAGCCGCAATGGTCGTAAGCACACCGAAGGTCGCGGGTGTGACGACGCGTGAAACCCCTTTGACGGTCGAATGGAGATCCCTGTGTTTTTCAGTCAGTTCGTCTTCGGCTTCTTTTTCTGTGTAGATCGATTCCCCGATCACGATGGCGTCATCGACAATGATGCCTAATACGATGATGAACGCGAAAGCAGTCAGCTGGTTGAGTGAGATGTCGATGAAATCGATGGGAAAGCAGGCGAGGGCACCTGCGATCGAGATGGGAATGCCTAGTGCGACCCAGAAGGCGAGGCGCAGGTTGAGGAAAAGCGCGAGAACGATGAGCACTAGTATGCAGCCAAATATACCGTTGCTGATGAGTAGGGATAAGCGTGAGCGGATGGGCTCTGAACCATCGTCCCACGATGTCAAAGTAATGCCTGCGGGTAGTCCATGCGTCTCTGCATAGTTGGAAACGAATTCGGCGGCTTCCTTAGCTATGACGATGATGTCGCCTCTACCTTCGGAGACAACTTGTATGGCGACAGTGGGCTCGCCATCAAAGCGACTGAGTTTTTTCTGATCGACGAATCCGTCGCGAATGTCAGCAACATCGCCGAGATATATACGGGTGCCCTCTGCGGTAGTGCGGAGGGGGATTTTTGCGAAGTCTTCGGCAACGTAGGCTTGTGACTTGGAACGCACGGAGATGTCGCCGCTATCACTACGCACCACACCAGCTGAGAGGTCGATCGAGTTGCTGGAGATGGCAGCGCTGACTTCATCGAATGTTAAGTTATACAGTCGTAGTTGTGTTTCGGATACTTCGATTGAAATTTCATAATCACGTGTTCCTGTCGTTTCGACGAGTGTGATGCTTTCCAGCTTGAGTAAATCATCGCGCAGGGTGCGGGCTGTTTCTTTGAGTAATTCCTCGGAGACATTGCCATGCACGTCCACACGTAGAATGTCGTGACTACGTTTTCTTTCAGAGAGCACTGGTTTCTCGGCTTCCTCGGGAAAACTGGAGATGGCATCGACTTGGATCTTTATCTCGTCGAGTAGCTTTTGGATTGGGTAGTCTTCGATAGCATCGACAGTGATTGACGCACTGGATTCTGTGGAAGTGCTGGAAATATGGTCGATGCCTTCAATGCCCTGCAGTGCTTCTTCGATTTTAATGGATACGCCACGTTCTACGTCTTCGGGTGTGCCGCCACGGAAGGGCACTTTGATTCTCACGCTTTCAGCTTCGAAGGAAGGGAAGGCTTCTTTGCGCACGTTAATCGCGGAATGAACGCCCAATGTTAGAATAATCAGCAGTAGGATGTTTGCGACGACGGAGTTGCTGCAAAACCAAGCAATGATAGGATGCTTTTTAATCGGATCCATGCTATTTATTCGCTGAGATTGGTTTCACGGTTTGGTTTTCGCGGAAAGAGGCCAGCGGTCGGGTAGCGATCTTGACTACGCTCTCCTGTGGTAAATCGATTTGCACAATCAAGTTATCACCGTCGGCTAGCTGGCGCGTGACGGCTTGTTTCTTGAGTAGGTTTTCTTCATCCACGATCCAGACGAAATGGTCTTCGATTAGCGCGGTGTTGGGGATCAGGTGGACAGCATCGATCGTGCTGACTTCGATCCTAGCATCTACAAATGCACCAATTGGCAGAAAGGCATTGGGATCCTCGAAAGGAGCTTCGATCTCACCGATAACATAGATGACTTGATTCTGCGTATCGACGCTCGGCTCTGTGCGTGTGATTGTCGCTGTCCAAGACGTGTCTGGCTGGCTTGGCGTGGTGATGATCGCAATCAGTTCGCTGTTGTTTTCGGTTTGGTTGCGGAGCGGCAGTTCAATGCGTTTCACTTGATCAGGGGTGAGCGGTAGGCGAACTTCAGCTCGTTCTTTGGCTATTAGCACGCCGAGCTGACTCCCCGAGTTGACGACGTTTCCGGGGCTAGCAGTGCGGCTTTGAACGATGGCGTCGTATGGTGCGACAATGTTTGTGCGACTGAGGTCGAGCTTGGCTATATCTAAGTTGGCCTGAGCTGAATCGACATTTGCTTTTGCGGCACCCAGCTGTGGTTTGCGCAAGGTCAGTTCGGTGGCGTCTTCCAGCTTTCGACCCGATTCTGTCCAATCTTTCGCTGCCAATTCGGAGCGAATCATTTCTTCAGCAAGTGCTTGTTCGGCGGTGGCGAGTGAGGCTTTTCTTTGTGCGATTACGGCGAGATAATCGGCAGGATCAATTTCCAGTAAGCGCTCACCCTTTTTAACGACTTGTCCGGCATTGAAGGAAGGAGCGATGTTAATGATTTCGCCGGATACTTGAGCGGATAGTTGAGCTTGATAGTAACTGCGAGTGTTGCCGTATGTGGTGATGCTTGGCGTGATACTGTGCGCGGTTGATTCAATAATGCTTACGCCGGGAATGACTACAGGTGGTGTTTTGGCCACTCGTTCGGGTTTGCTCGCGATCATGTGCTTAACCACAAGGAATGCGATGAGAACGATAAGTGGCAGCAGTGCCAGATTGAGTAAGCGTTGATAGTTCGTCATGAGATCAATGTTTTGAAATTTGTAGAAGTGTCGGCTACACGCCGCGTCCTATGGCGAGCGCGAGGCTCACTCGATTCGTGAGGCGAGCAGCATGCAAGTTGATGGTGCGCTCTTCGGTCGAAAAGACACGGCGTTGCGCTTCAAGTAGAGTGAGAATATCAGTCAGCCCTGATTCATAATCGCGTAGGGTCTTAGCCTCGGCACGACGTGCGGCTTTCAAAGCTTCTAGGCGAGCGGTCTCTTCGTTGAGTAAGTAACGCTCAGCGCTGAGTGCATTTTCAACTTCGCGAAATGCGTTGAGCACGACGGATCGATAGCTTTGATAGGCTTGCTCCGCACGTTTGCCAGCAGCACCTAATTCAGCTCGACGTAAACCACCGTCGAGTAGGGGAGCCGATACTTGGCCCGCGAGTGACCAGACGTCAAAGCCGCTGCGTCCGAGATTCGAGAGTGTGTCGGAACTACGACCTCCACTGGCTGTTAAGGTGAAGGAGGGGAACAAGTCCGCGTAGGCCACTTTGACACGTGCATCGGCGGCGAGTATTTGTTGGTAGGCGGCAACAATGTCGGGACGGACGAGAAGTAGCTCGGATGGTAGGCCGGTAGGCACGGTGCGTTCAAGTGCGGGCCAGCTGCGCGCGGCGATCAGTGAGGCGTCAGGATATTGCCCGAGTAATGTTTGCAGGGCGCGAGCGGCTTGATTGCGGTCTTCAGTTGCAGATTGATAGTCAGCCCGCGCATTGGCTGCGTCAGTCCGTGCTAGTTCGAGCGCGGCTAGGGTAGCCGTGCCTGATTCGTATTGCCGGGTGAGCAGTCGTTCGGTGTCAGCTAAGCTGTCACGCCGGCGCTCTGCGAGATCGAGCAGTTTGCCCTGGGTGATCAGGTTGAACCAACTTTGCATCGACTGCGCGACGAGTGATTGCTGGGCCGCTTCATAGTTAGCGGTTAGTGCCGCATTGTTGGCTTTGCTAGCTTTAACACTGTTACGAATGCCTCCCCAGACATCGACTTCCCAGCGTGCGTCTAAGCCCGCGGAGTAGGATGTCGTGGTTGCTTTGCTGTTACCTCCGGAACGACCGGCAGAACCGTCGGCTGAAAGAGAAGGGAAGAGACCTGCTTGAGCCTTCTTTAAGTTGAAGTTGGATTCTTCCAGCTGTGCGTAAACGGCGAGTAAGTTGGGATTGTTAGCAAGGGCCGTCTGGCTGAGCTCCGCCAGTTGTGGGTCTTGGAAAAGTTCTAAAAGTGAGTCGACCAACTGTGGGGCTTCCATGTGGTCACTTGCGTATGTCTCGGGTGTCGAGACTGCCTCTTCAAGGCGCGCAGCTTGCTTTTCAGGTGTGCTCACACAGCCACTGATGAACAGCATGGCGGTGGTCAATAGGAGCGAGGGTCGCATACCTTTGTTCAGGCTATGATAGGTTTTAGGAAACATGTTTGTGCCGATGTATCT
Organism: Opitutales bacterium; assembly: GCA_030729385.1. Classification (GTDB taxonomy): domain Bacteria; phylum Verrucomicrobiota; class Verrucomicrobiia; order Opitutales; family Coraliomargaritaceae; genus JBPOFY01. Next base: position 105,248 of record JANQXM010000005.1, read on the forward strand.
AGTATGTGGGCTTGTGCAATAGGAGTGATTCTTTTCAGTGGTCTTAATTGCGCTTGATCAGCTATGTCCTGAACATCGTAAAAATCAAACAATTGTTTCATTTTATCCGCGAAAGTATGATCAGCCAGTGCAACATAATCAGTAGTCAGGCGATTAGATTCATATAACATATCATTTAACCTTCTTTTGTGTTCATTATGAAAATTTCCATAACCCTCTCCTCGATGCTCGGCTTGGCCAGTGTGGCGTCTGCAGTGACTTATCCGATCGTTGATACCGCGCAGGTGCAATGTTATGATACTGAAAAGGCGATCGCTTATCTGACAGGGAAGCAATACTACGGGCAAGACGCGCAATACGCGGGTCATGCGACCTCGTATGTTGACAACGGCGATGGCACAGTGAGCGATCAGGTCACTAGTTTGATGTGGACGAAAGATCCCGGCGCGAAGAAAACCTACGAGGAGGCGGTGACCGATGCGGCAACTTGTCGCGTGGGTGGTCACAGTGATTGGCGTCTGCCGACGATTAAGCAGTTATACTCTTTAATCCAGTTGAATGGCACCGATCCGGATCCGCAAGCCAGTGGGACTGACTCGCTGACGCCATTTATCGATGCCTCGGTTTTTGATTTTGAGTATGGAGACACAAGTAAAGGGGAGCGCATCATTGATTCTCAATTCGCGACTAGCACCTGTATGTGAGCACCACGATGAAAGGCGCGAAGACCGATTTCGGAGTGAACTTTGCCGATGGTCGTATTAAAGGGTATGGTTTAATGAATCCACGTGGCAGGGAGAAGACCTTCTTTGTGCTCTATGTTCGCGGTAACCCAGACTATGGCGTGAATGCATTTAAAGATAATGGCGACGGCACGATTGCCGACACGGCCACTGGATTGACATGGATGCAGGCAGATAGCGGTGAGGGTATGGATTGGCCTGCGGCTTTAGCGTATGCCGAAGGTATGGAATTTGCCGGACACAGCGACTGGAGGCTGCCCAATGCAAAAGAGCTGCAGAGTATTATCGATTACACGCGCTCACCGGATACGACTGACTCAGCAGCGATTGATCCGCTCTTTGAGGCCACTGCGATCACCAACGAGCAAGGCGTGAAGGACTATGGGCATTACTGGACCAGCAGCACTCACGCGAGTAGTCGCAATGGGGCGCAAGCTGTCTATTTTGCTTTTGGCCGTTCTCTCGGCTACATGAAAGACCGCCGCACCGGAGAAGGTGCTTGGTTGGATGTGCACGGCGCAGGTTCACAGCGCAGCGATCCGAAAGTCGGCGATGCATCCAAATTTCCACAAGGGCGCGGACCGCAGGGTGATGCGATTCGAATTGATAATATGGTGCGCCTCGTTCGCGGAGGAGAAGCAGTGCTCGTGACAGATGGCCCGAAGTTGGATAGCAATCCAAAGCAAAAGCTCGCATCTCAACAGCAAATGCCTGATCCAGCGCCGACGATGGAAGCAGGGCGTCCGCCAATGAGCGTAGGATCTGCCGGGGCGAATTTCGTCAAGCGCCTCGATCGTAATGGCGATGGCAAGGTTTCCAAATCTGAATTCGATGGGCCTAAGACTCACTTTTCTGAATTTGATAGCAATGGCGACGGCTTCATTACGGAGACCGAAGCCCCCACTGGTCCGCCTAAAGGTCCTAGCCGCTAGTTTGTTTGACTAATAACCGCTGCCGGATGCGGCGCCATCGCCAGAGCAAATGGCTGCGCAGGAGTTCCAGCCGACACCGAGGCGGTGGGCTCCCATGTCGACGAAGTGCTGTGCGCCAGCAGCGTCGCGAATGCCTCCGGATGGTTTGACTTTGATGCGACCAGCGGCGGTATCGAGCATGACTTGCACGTCTTCGACCTTTGCGCCGTCACCGTTGAATCCAGTGGATGTCTTTACGAAGTCCGCACCAGCTTCGATGCAAATTTCAACGGTCTTGGCGATGGCTTCTGCGTCGAGGTGAGCCGTTTCAAAAATGACTTTCATCACAATGCCAGCTGTTTTGGTTTGTTTGGCAACGCCTGCGATGTCCGCCTTAACGCGTTCCCATTCGCCGGATTTGATGAGCCCGTAGTTGGTTACCATATCAATTTCATCGACACCCATCGCGATGTAGCGTGCAGCTTCATCGGCTTTTGACTCGGGGAGTTGGACGCCATGCGGAAAGCCTAGCACCACACAGACCGCTGTCTCGGTGCCTTTGCAGAGCGATTGAGCTAGGGCAATGTCGCAAGGACGCACGCAGACGCTGAATGTATTCAACGCGAGGCATTCTTTAATCGCATCGATTGTTTCATCCTGTGTGAACTCAGGTTTGAGGATAGCGGCGTCGAGATAGCGGTTGAGCGAAGACATGTAGGTGTTGGGTTCAGTGTGAAAAATTGAATTTCAAAAAATGAACTTTTACGGGGATACTGTCGATAAAACTAAGGGAAATGATTTTTATCACGTAGCGCATGGAGCGCATGGAGCGCATTGAGGCACTGAGCTACGATGACGGTGTATCTCGCACAGAGAAACTAAGGTCTGGTCGCTTATGATAAGCTTCGTGATCGTTCATTTCTTCATTGCGGCGAAGATCTCGGGAGTGACTTTTTCGCGGTGATCGAAAATGTATTTGAGCTGTTTCTTGACGTAGAGTGCGTGGGCGATGGCGCCGCAGGGACCGAAGGGCATGACGTAGCTCACACGGTCGATGAAGCGGATGCCTTCTGGGACTTCGGTGATTTCGTGGTAGTGATACCAGACCTTGTAGGGACCGATACGTTGCTCATCGACGAAGGAGTGCTGCTCGCGGATGTGCTTAAGTTCACTCAGCCATGTTTGTTGGCCGAGAAAGGGGATGCCGACTTTGTATTCGATGAGCAGACCATTGGTCATTTTCTCCGGAACCTCAGAGACGATCTGAAAGGACATGTCGTCGGGCGTGATTGCGTCTAGGTTCTTGGGCGAGCTGATAAAGTCCCAAGCAGTCGCTAGGTCCGTTTGGATGATTTGCTCTCGATACAGTTGGTGGATTTTAGGCATGTGGAGTGATCGTCGACAGATGGATTAACTTACGCTTAAGAACAAGATTCTACTTATTGGAAGCGGTTCTGGGCAAAGTAATGAGCCGCATGGAGATTCTCACTGTGGCTAAGTGCGAAATGATGTATATTTTCCAAAGCTTTCCTGTAAGGTCACTGGCAGAAGCACGATATCTAATATAGTTTAATATATGTCTTTACGTAAAATACTCTCCCACGCTCTAAAGGATGAAGATAATCGCCTGTTGATGGCGTCTTCGCCCATCTTTTTCATGCACATACTTGCGCTTGGTGCCTTCTTTACAGGGTTCAGTTGGGCGGCGGTGATTGCGCTTGCAGTGACTTATGTGGTCCGGGTCTTCGCCCTCACGGCGGGTTTTCACCGCTATTTCTCCCATCGAGCTTTCAAGACGGGTCGAATATTTCAATTTGTAATGGCTTGGGTGGGCACTTCCGCGGCGCAGCTTGGTCCGATGTGGTGGGCTGCGAATCATCGGCACCACCACCAGTATTCCGACAAAGCGGAAGATATCCATTCGCCTGTGGTTAAAGATGCGTTCTGGTCACACATCGGCTGGGTGCTTTGCCGGGCTTATGGCTCAATTCAACATGATCGGATCAAAGATCTGAGCAAATATCCCGAGCTCCGCTTCGTGGATCGCTTCCATGTCTTGCCCGTGATTTCCTTAATTGGCGTGCTCTATGTGATCGGTGCGGGATTGAACGCATATTATCCAGGTCTCGGCACGAGTGGTATGCAGATGGTGATGTGGGGCTTCTTTCTAAGCACGATCCTCGTTTATCATGTGACATTTTGCGTGAATTCAGTGACCCACATTGTGGGGACCAAACGTTTCAATACGGATGATGAGAGCCGCAACAACTTTTGGGTGGCGCTACTGACTTTTGGTGAGGGCTGGCACAACAATCATCATCGCTGGCCACTATCCGCGCGGCAGGGCATGTATTGGTGGGAGTTTGATTTGAGTTATTGGATGCTTAAAGGTTTGGAAAAGCTCGGCTTAGTATGGGACTTGAAGGTGTATCCGAAAAGTATTTACGAGGAGGCCGCCACGGTGGAGGTGAAGGACGCAGCCTAATGTTTTTATTCTGGATCAGTTTATTTGTCGTCGGCTTTGCCCTCGCATGGTTGACCTATCAGTGGGCTTGTCGGATGCAGCTGATGGCTGTGGTGGATTTGCTTTGGACTTTTGGGCTAGGGCTGGGGGCTGTGGCTTATTTGTTCTATTCTGGTGTGAACACACCGCTCGGCTATACGGTCTGTTTATTGATACTGTTGTGGTCCTTGCGCCTGAGTTATCATTTGTTCAGCGATCGCGTGTTGAAGGGGCAGGAGGATCCTCGCTATGCCAGCCTTGCTGAATTCTGGGGTAAGGATGCCAAGCGTAATTTCCTAGGTTTGTTTTTTGTTCAAGTCGTTTTTGTTGCGCTGTTTTTATGGCCTGTTTCGGTGGCGATCGATGCCGCCGATATGGCATGGATGTGGACCGATTGGTTGGCCATCGCCATTGCTTTGGTGGCTATGGCGGGGGAGTCTCTGGCTGATCGTCAATTAGCGAGTTTTCGCAAGGAAGCATCGAATAAGGGTAAAGTATGCCAGCATGGCTTGTGGCGTTACTCGCGCCACCCGAACTACTTTTTTGAATGGTTACATTGGTGGACCTATGTCGCCTTTGCGTGGGGCAGCGATAGTTGGTGGGGCACACTTTTGGGACCTGCCGCGATGTATGTCTTCTTACGTTTCCTAACAGGCATCCCACATGCTGAACGCTCTTCCTTGAAGAGTCGTGGTGAGGCCTATCGTCAATATCAACTAACCACGAGTGCCTTCTTCCCATGGATACCACACGAACCACAGTCGTAGACAATACAGTTCACCAAAAAACGCCGCGCCTTCGAATTATGGAGCGTGTGTTCGCTCGCATGTTGAGTGGCATACACTCCGGTAGCTTGCGGATTGAGTTTCCCAGTGGGGCGACGGTCGTAGTGGGTGATCATAGCTTGCCGTTGTTGACGTTGCAGATTTTGCGTCCGGAATTCTTTCGCCGTGTGCTCTCTGGCGGAAGTGTCGGTTTTGGTGAGACCTATGTTGATGGTCTGTGGACGACATCTGATTTGAGTGGCTTATTGAAGTTACTCGCACGGAATCAGCAAAATGTCGGACATTTACGAAAGGGCTTTTCCATCGTGGCAAGTCAGCTTAATCGCTTTTACCACTTGGCACGGCGTAATACCTTGAAGAAAAGCCGCGAGAATATACAGGCGCATTACGATTTGAGTAATGATTTTTATGCCTCTTTTCTCGACCCCACCATGACGTATTCAAGTGCATGTTTCAATGGTGTCGGAGAAACGCTCGAACAAGCGCAATTGAATAAGATCGACCGGATGCTCGACCTAGCTGGCGTGAAAGCGGGCGATCATATTTTAGAAATTGGTTCGGGGTGGGGGGCACTCGCTCTGCGGGCAGCTGAGCGCGGTTGCCTAGTCAAAACGATTACACTCTCTGACGAGCAGTTTGCTTATGCGCAGGAGCGCTTCGTTGGGGTGGGCATGGATGATCAAATCGAAATCTGTATTCAAGACTACCGTGCTTTGAGCGGACAATTTGATGCGGTGCTTTCCTGCGAGATGATCGAAGCGGTCGGCAAGGAATACCTTCCTAGTTATTTCAAAACGATTCGTGACTCCTTGAAACCTGGAGCTAAGGCAGTGATACAATCAATCACGATTTCCGATGATCGCTACGAACAATACTGTCGGAGCTGTGATTGGATCCAAAAGCACATTTTCCCAGGTGGGCATTTGCCATCGCCCGCCGCTATCCGTGAATTGGTTTTTGAAACTGGTGAAATGCAAGTCGAGCGCATGGAGGCCTTTGGTCGAGACTATGCAGAAACCCTGCGGCGCTGGGCGAAGGCTTTTAACGCGAAGAGTGAAACCATCGATTCTCTCGGCTTCGATGAAGCTTTTCGTCGGAAGTGGAACTACTACCTAAGCTACTGCGAGGCCGGTTTCGATACCGATTTAATCGATGTCAAACACGTGGTGTTGGAGAAGTCTTAAAGGAGGCAATTTGCCTTGGTGTTTGTTGTCCTTTTTTGTAGGATCGGTGCGGCGTGGGGACACGCCTGCGCTACCTATAGATATCCTCAATCAGATGATTGCCCGTGTTGCTTCACGATGATCGCTGTTTATCAGGGTCTGTGCTGAACTCGGGTTAGTGCGCGTATAGATCGCTAGCTTCTTTTTGTAGTAGAGCTGTGCCGCTTGCCAAAGAATACGGGGCATGCTGTTGAGGGCGGTGTCGAATGGCTTGAGCAGTGCGTATCTCCAGATAGCAGCGTTTGTGATGGGGCGTGCTTCGCCCTGTATCCATGTTTTTAATACGCAGTTACCTTCACGGTAGAGATCGACGCCGAGAAATATTTCGGCTTTTTCGATTCGAAAGGTGAATTGGTATTCCCCGCTCATGTCGTTGAACGGCGAGACGTGGAAATCTTTGGGGCAATTCGCTGTCCATGTATGTTTACCTTGGTTTTCTAATTGAGTGAGCGGATAGACGTGACGATCGCCGAAGGTGTTATTGACCTCAGCCACGACTGCGACGAGTTCAGCGCCGGACATTCTGAGGTGGAAGTTGACGGGGTTGAAGGCGTAGCCGAAGTAGCGGGGTGAGCTGATGAGGATAGTGTGCTCATTTTCGGCTTCAGCCGATAGGAGTTCATCGAGTTGCTCAATGATCGGCGTGTCTTTACCGCGAAGGTAGTCTTTGTCTCGGATTGTGAGCGGTCGCGTCTGGTTGTGTCCAAAGAGGGTGGCTTGCTCAGAAAGTGAATCGATTTCCCTTAGATCAAAGCCGAAGAAAGTGGCCGGATAGCTGAAGGCATGCCCAGTAGGTCCCAGTCGTTCGTGGACGACTTTTCCTCGGTAGATGTGGGAGAGATGTGGCATGATGCAGGAGACGCGATTGCGGGATGTATGTTACTGTATTATAGATTTATTGTTCTGTGCAGGTAGCGCGAGTGCGTCTCGCACCGCAGGTATGTTGAAAGTTCGGATACAGAACGTGATGCGCCGCGGGACGCGGCTGCGCTACCTTCTAAATGATATGATCATAGTGAAATGTCGAAGCCTTTGGCGACTTCGACGGCGGAGCGGACGGCGTCTTCGTGGAAGCCATAGCCAAAGTAACTGCCGCAGAACCATGTGTTACGCGCTCCGTTCATAGCTTTGAGGCGAGGTTGACTGTCCATGCTGGCTTGTGAGTAGAGTGGATGCATCAAAGTGGTGGAATTGATCTGATGCTCTTGATCGATGGGTTGCGATGGATTTAGAGTGACGATATAATCGGCTTCGGTGGTGAGATTCTGCAACCGGTTCATGTAATAGCTGACTGCGACAGGTCGATTTTCGGTATGCCCTTGTTCGCGAACGAAATTCCAAGAGGCCCATAGTTTCGAGTTTGGCGGCAGTTGTTTGCGGTCGGTGTGGAGTATGACGGTATTGGGTTGATAGCGCCATGGTCCTAGGTTGCGCGTTTCGTCCTCGCTCGGGTCTGCGAGGAGTTTCAGTGCTTCGTCAGCATGTGCGCCAATCACGACTTGATCAAACTCTAGCGTACGCCCGTCTGGCATGTGCAGGGTGACGCCGTTTTCGTGACGTTCGATTCTCTCTGGTGCGGCGTTGAGTTCTGGCGCGTTTTCAAAGGTCTTCAGCATCGCACGCACATAGGTGCGGGAGCCACCTTTCACGACACGCCATTGCGGGCGATTCGTGAGGCGCAATAAGCCGTGGTTCTCAAGGAAATGGAGGTAGGGCTGCGCAGGGAAGGCACGCATCTCTTCGATGGGAGAGGACCAGATGGCGGCACCCATAGGATAGAGATAGTTGTTAAGGAAGGCTGGTCCAAAGCCACGTGCGTCACAGTAGTCGCCGAGGTTTTTGCCTTCGAGGTAGCCGGAGTTGAGGTCGCGATAGCCGATCTTGGCGAAGCGCCAAAGATCACGAACGAAGGCGAGGTGTTTGGGTTTAAAATAATAACTGAACGAGGGGAAGAGACTGCCAGCGGAGTTGCCGGAATAGCCATAATCGTTGGCATTGTCGTAGAAGCTAAATGTCATCGAACTATCTTCGAGGCTGACATCGAGTTGGCGGAGCACTTCGGTGAAGTTCGGGTAGTTGCGATGATTCATGACGATGAACCCCGTATCGACCGGTGTGCCTGCATCGGGACCATCAGGCACTTTTAGGGTGCGCGTATGGCCGCCGGCGTAGTCGTTCTTCTCGAAGAGATGAACTTCGTGTTTACGTTGTAGAAGCCAAGCTGCAGTCAGACCGGCGACGCCACAACCAACGACGGCGATGCGTTGTTTTGGGGTATCGGTAGTCATGGATCAATTTGGTTTGGAAAAGCGGTAGTGCATGACGAGCCATTCGTTGCCGCCATTGTATGCAAAGAGCTCGGAGCAGGCCATGTAAAACATACGCCAACGCTGGAGCCAGCGTTTGGCATCTGCCCCGTAACATTGTTTAAAGGTGGCGAGAACCTCTGGCTCACGGGCGTCTTGTTGGTCGAGCCATGCTTCGAGTGTTTGACTGTAATGCTGCCCATTGACCTGCCAGCGTTGTTCTTCAGTGAAACAGTCCGCGGCCGTGGGCAGTAGGTCGACTGCAGGCATGATGCCGCCGGTAAAAAAGTATTTGGACATCCAGTCTTTCGCGCTTTTCTCGTCGAAGAGATAGCTTTGTGTTTGGTGGGCGAAGACATGGATGAAGAGCTTTGCACCAGGGTTGAGCCATTGATTGATTCGATGGAATAGCTGTCGATGGTTACGCACGTGCTCAAACATTTCAACGCTGACGAGGCGGTCGAATGTTTGATCGGGTGTGAATTTGTTAATGTCGCAGGTAATGACATTGAGATTCTGCAGTCCGCGCTCTTTGGCTTGTGCCATGATGAACTCGCGTTGTGAATTAGAATTGCTGACGGAAGTGATCTGGCTTTCGGGGTAGTTGGCAGCCATCCAGAGACTCAGAGATCCCCAACCGCAGCCGAGTTCGAGGATTTGTTGCCCGTTGGCTAGTTCGGCTCGTTCACAACTGAGTTGCAGCATGGCTGCCTCGGATTCTTCGAGCGTGGTGCAGCCATCGGACCAATAGCCCGAGCTGTATTTTAAATGAGGACCGAGGACATCGCGAAAGTAGTTAGCCGGAATTTCGTAGTGTTGCTCATTTGCCGCGTCGGTATCTTCTGCCACTGCGCGGGCTTGCAGCGAATCCACCCAATCTTGCGACGATCTAGGCGTGGCTTTGATTTGTTCGAGTCGTTCAGCAAGCAGTTTGCGCATGCCTTTGCGGATCAGTTGATCGCTCAGGAGACGTCGTTCGGCTAATTGGATGGCTAGATTCATTTAAAATAGAGAGTGTTGTGAGTGATCTGAAGCAGGAGCTAGCTCCGCTTTGATTTCACAAGTAATATCGTCTGAACCGTTGGGAACTTACTGAATAATACAGAAAACCCCTATCTAATGATCGGGGCACCTTGGTTTCTGTGTTTATTAGCGCTTTTTGCGGTGCGTTGACCACTCGTTTCTTTCAGTCACTTGAGTGCATACGAAGGCACGGAGTGACCAAGGGGGAGAATCTCGCACAGAGGCACTGAGACGCGGAGCTTAGTTCTTGGATACTTATCTCCGTGACTTAATGTCTTTTAGTGAGATAATCTTAGATGTAGACGATTCTATTAAGTCGTTAAGTATTATATATGAAAAAAGGATTAGCATACGTGTCGCTATTTATGAGCGTATTGATGTTTTTCATTTTTTGGAACCGCCCGAACTGGGCGACTGCGCTGACAGTCTTCCCTTCTTGGATTTGGCTGACGTTCTGGTTGTTTGCGCTTCCTGCGAAAAAACAGAAGGTGTTTATTTTCGCTACAGTTGGTTGGGTGCTCTTCGGTCTTTTCCAAGTTGAAGAATGGCAGTCTATGCTACGGTCCTTGCGCCCGGTTGAGGTCGTTGAAGATGATTTGCGGATTTCTACTATAAATTGTTCGGGCTCCAATAAGGCATTGTTGGATGCATTTGCAGAAGAGCCCGATGTGATTCTAGTTCAGGAAAGCCCAAGCCGAGAATTCATCGAAGGTTTGATCAATGAAAAAGAGGGCTATGCTTATCTTTATGGCTTCGATACCAGTATTATAGTTCGAGGGGAGATTTCCGGTCTGAAGAACGAACGTATCTATATTGCTGGAGATGCAATCATTGACACCAAACGATATATTATCGTGTCGTTGCGCTTATTGACGAGTAATCCTAGAGTTGACCTGTATCGTTTAGATTGTTGGCAGTCACAGACCTTCATGAGGAAGCGTCAGATTGAGCAGATTACTGAGATTGTGAACCTGTTACCTCAGGACGTTGCCTGCATAGTGGGCGGGGATTTCAATGTGCCTCAACGTGACAAAGTGTTTTCCTATATGAGGGAGGGAATGGTGGATAGCTTTAGCTCGGGCGGAAGAGGTTGGTGCAACACTATTCTTGTTGATGTGCCGTTGCTAAGAATCGATCAAATCTGGACCAGTTCAGAATTGAGCTGTTTTGATGCATACGCACGTGAGAGCGAAGGGACAGACCATCGCTTATATACTGCTAGTATGAAGAAGTAGTTGTGTTTAGGTGCTCGCACTCACTCGTTCGGCACGTGGACAGTGAGCGACGATGACGGTGAATCTCACACGAATGACACAGAGACGCGGAGGTGAATTGGTTTCACGTATGAAGGGCTTCGTGTCTTCGTGACCTTCGTGGTAAAGCCAAAACCTTATTTATAATCTGAGAGTGTGGCACCCTTAATTAAGCGGCAAAACTCCTTTTTGGTCGCGGTCTTATGTTTGCCGTCCTTTGAGAGCAAGTTGGCCATTTCCTTGTATTCGACAGCTAGGCGTTCGAGCTGCACGATGCGCAGAAAGAGGCTTTGATCACCATGGCCGTGAACGGCGGGTGAGGTTTTCCAGACTTGTCCTTGTTCGAGTTTCATTTTCGGAGCCAATCGACGAATCTGCGCAGAGGCAAGGCGCTATCAGTAAGATCTTGGATTTTCAATTATGTCTGCGAGGTCGACTTCTTCCAGTCCGAGAATGCCGCAAATAGCCGTTTTTATGAATTTCGCTTGGGCGTGTTCCTCTAGACCAGTGATGAGTTTATGCTCTTTCTTTCCGTCGGCTAATAGCATGACGCGGTATGTAATGGTGTCGCCGTCTTCGCCTGATTGGACGTGTTCTTTGGTATAGAGGCGGGTAATGCGATGAATGGGGATTTCTTTGAGCCCTATCCATGGGAGTGGGGTGTGTTGGGTAGTCAGCTGTTCTGGCGTAATTGTGATATCTGTAACGTTGAGGAATTTCGCCGTGGTGAAATAAATCAGGTAAAGTCCGACACCAGCGTGAAGCGAGCCGAAGGCTGCCATGAGCCATACGCCATCACGGATTGCGAGTCCCATCCACACGACCATAAATCCATTCCACAATATGGAAAAAAATAGATAGAAGAAAGCGGCATTGGTGAACCACTTGCGCCGAATGATGAAGGATTCACCGTCGCTGAAAGTTTCGATGTTTTTCGGGAATGCCGCACTCATTTGTTTACTGAGCTTTCTGCCAGTCGATGGTGTTGAGCTTGAGCGTGGCAAGAAATCGGCGACACCCTAGTCCGACGAAATGACGACACCAATCGTTCATGGTAGTTGTGCGTCTAGCTTAGAGGACTGACTTAGAGTCGAGCACCGCCACGCTGTTACGCATTTTAAAGGCACGCGCCAAGGTATACTCAAAAACGCGTGGGTCGCCGTTCTGGCTGACCCAGTTTAAGTGTTTTTCTGCCTGCTCGGGCTGGTTATCGTGACGCAATTTTAAGCCAATGTAAGTCTGCGCTTCAGTTTCTTGGGCGGTATCCATGACGTAACTGATTAATCCGTCTGCGCTGATCTTGCCGCTTAGGTAGTCGATGACCGGACTGGGCCACTGATTGATATTACGGTTCTTGGTGGCGTAGTTCAGCGTGCGCTCAGCGGAAACAAGGTCGTCAGTTTCAAGGTATGCGAAATATGCGATTAGCAAGGGATAGATCGAGGTCTCGCCTACGCGATCATACATAAGTGATGCGGTTTTGGCCGACGCGGCTGCTTCGGTGAATTCACCTCGGCACATGCGGGTCCAGGCAAGTGTTTCGTAGTAGAACCCGTTTACCGGTTTGTCGGCAGTGGCGTGCTGAAAAGAGTTAAGCGCTTCGTCGAAATCTTCCAAGTTGAATGCGGCAAGACCACGACCATTCCATGCATGCATGTGACGAGGGTAGTTTTGAATAATGAGGTCGTAGGAAGTAAAGGCTTGGTCGTGTTTTTGCTGTTCCGCGTAGATCATTGCCCTGCCCAACAATGCCGAGAGATCGGTCGCATTGCTTTCGAGTGCCTTGCTGAAGCTTTCGAGCGCGATCTCGGGTTGCCCCGCTTCGAGTTGAATATAGCCCTCTGTGACGAAGGGGGTCGTTTCAAGTAAAGGGTCATTTACATCAGCTTGAACGTGATGCGAAATGAGTAGGCAGGCACAGATCAGTAGCTGGCCAGATGCTTTCAAAAAGGAGGGCCGTTGTCGGTTCGAATGGTTATCGAGGGGAAACATGGATGTTACACACTAGCTTCAATCCCTGTGGGGACAATGCCAATGTGACGATTTTTTGCGAGCTGATTGCGGCTTCTAGGAGGGGGGCGTGTGATACTGCGAGAGAGGCAATCTAATGACTTCGCAAACCTTGTAGTTGTGCATTGAAAGTCCTGCGTAGCACTGCATTCTAATCGGGAATGATTATTGAGTCACAAGAACTTCCGCCGATCGGCACCAATGCCATCGCACTCATTGAACCCACGCGCAAAGAGTGTGTGATCATCGATGCGCCCGAAGAGGCTTACGCATGGGCACAGCAGGTCGCCGAGAAACATGGCTGCACGATTGTTGCTTTGATTCTTACGCATGGGCATTGGGACCATATTTTAGATGGTCATAAATTTGTCTCTGCGGGTATTCCGACTTATGGGCATGCGGACGATACACGTATGTTTGAAGCGCCAGCTTTGATGGCGAGTTATGCAATGCCAGGTTTAGAAATGTTGCCCGTGTCGATCACGCATTGGGTGAAGGCTGGTGACCAATTAGAACTGCTCGGCACGACGATGGAGATACGTCACGTGCCAGGGCATTGCCCAGGTAATGTGCTGGTGTATTTGGAATCCGAAAAAGCGGCTATCGTCGGCGATGTGATTTTTGCCGGAAGCGTTGGGCGTTACGATTTGCCCGGTGGTGATTTCGAAGTGCTGAAGAAATCGATTCAAACACAAGTCTATACCTTGCCGGATGAAACTACGATTTATCCTGGGCATGGTCCGACAACGAGTGTGATTCAAGAAAAAGCGAGTAACCCTTTTGTGCGTGGATGAGTGACGTTTCCCAGTCGGATAAAATCTATATGAGTCGTGCCTTGGATTTGGCGCGACGCGCTTGGGGGCAGACGCATCCTAATCCGATGGTCGGTGCTGTGATAGTTGAAGACGGCGAAATCGTCGCCGAGGGTTGGCACAGCCAAGCGGGAGAAGCGCACGCCGAAGTGGAAGCCTTGCGCGCACTAGCACGCAAACCGAAAGTAGAGTCGACGATCTATGTGACGCTTGAACCTTGTAGCACTTGTGGGCGCACCGGTGCCTGCACTGATGCGATTATTAAGTCGGGCATACGCCGCGTAGTGATTGGTGCGATTGATCCGAATCCTGCACATGCAGGGAAGGGCATCGAGGTATTGCGCGCTGCTGGCATCGAGGTGCTTGATGGTGTCTTAGCGGGAGAATGCGTCGACTTGAATTTGATATTTAATCATTGGATAGTGAAGGGCAGTCCATTTGTCGCCGCGAAGATGGCGGTCACACTCGATGGGAAATTTTCTGCAGCATCCGGGCATTCTCAATGGGTGACCAGCGACCTTGCGCGTGAGGACTCGATGCGCTGGCGGCGCTATTTTCCGGCCATCGCGGTGGGAGCCGATACGGTGCTTTGCGATGATCCCAATCTCACCAGTCGCATCGGAGAGGAAGTCTGGTGCCCACGTCGATTTGTCTTTGATCGTTACCTCCGGATCGCAGGAGGAAAAACATTGCCGAGGTTATACACCGACGAATTTAAAGCGCAGACGGTGGTGCTCTGTGCCGCCACGGCCTGCCAGATGTTGAAGCAAAAGCTGATCGACCATGGTATTTGCATCTGGGAATTGCCCATTGGAGAAGATGGGCATTTGGATTGGCAAGTCTTTCGCGAGCGTTGTGCGGGGGAGGGCATTATCGGTTTATATATTGAAACGGGTCCAAGACTCGCCACTGCATTGCTTGAAAAACGAAAAGTGGATTACCTTTACTTGTATCAAGCGCCTAAATTTATGAGCGATTGCGCTGCTGTGGGGATCGGTAGCGCACGTCATACCAATTCGATGAGTGAGGCGATCAAACTATCCGGTGTGCAACGAGCTATTTTGGGAGAAGACTCCCTTACTCGCGGACACCTTTAAACTTTAAAAGAGCAGTTAGTAGGTAGAAGTCAGGAGTTAGTCTCAGATGATCAGTTGTTTACGATAGAATCGAGAATGGCTATTAGGCGATCTCTTCCGCTATGCCACGCAAGTCACTGATAAAAAACTAACTTCTAGCTTCTTACTTCTAACTCCTCAATCTAGGATAAACGACTATGTCAGATTATAAGTTAATTATCGCTACGGGCAACGCCCACAAAGTCGAAGAGTTCGAGCAACTCCTTTCGGGAATCAATTTTGAGGTCTGTTCCGCTAAAATTTGCGGCGGCATGCCAGAGGTCGATGAGAACGGTGATAGCTTTGTCGCCAATGCACAGATCAAGGCAGAAGCCCTTCGCGCGATCGCGCCAGAAGGGGCTTGGGTCATGGCCGACGACTCAGGGCTCGAAGTCGACGCTCTGGATGGTGCGCCCGGGGTCTATTCTGCCCGTTATGCCGGTGCAGATGCTACCGATCAGGCGAATGTCGTAAAACTGCTAGAGGCGCTCCGTGACGTGCCTCAAGAACAGCGGACCGCTCGCTTTCGCTGTGTGCTTTGTGTGATCGATGAATTTGGGCTGATATCGCACTACGATGGCAGCTGCGAAGGGACTATTGCCAAGCGCTCTAAGGGCGACAGCGGCTTCGGTTACGACCCTATTTTCATCCCCGTAGGGCACAATCAAACCTTTGGTCAGCTAGGTGATTCAGTGAAAGCACAACTCAGTCACCGAGCCAAAGCAGCCCAATGGCTAAAGGCGACATTGGCAGAGCTTTAATTTTTTTAAGACAAACTATTGACAAGCCCCGCTGAGATTAACTTTATACGCGCTTCCCAACTGACCGAAAGGGCAAGGGGAACAATTTATTGCTCGGTAGCTCAGCGGTAGAGCAGGTGACTGTTAATCACTTGGTCGCTGGTTCGATCCCAGCCCGAGCAGCCATT
>JANQXM010000006.1:0-4734 GCA_030729385.1 Opitutales bacterium
GCCCTCAGCTTGCTATTATTTCCTTTTGTATTGTATCGTATTAACTTAACAACTCTGCGATGGAGACCCCGCCCATTGCCCTTTTTCTGCTGTCCGCTTTTAGTGCTTTCTTCGTGCTATCTGCGCAAGCAGATCCACTAGACCCCTACCCAGAGTTTCTTTACCATGAAGGTTTTGATGGCGACGGCTTAGGGGTTAATGTAATCAAAGGTGGCGGTCTTGTCAGTGTAAGTTCTTCTGCTGCGAACTGGAGTGATAATGGCGAAGCACTCTACCACAACAGTGGCGCGGCGCCTGAGCAAAGGGCGATCATGTATTCCGCCAATAGCTTTCAATCCGATACTGGATTTAGGCTTCATGTGGATTATGAAACTGACTCCATTGGCTCCGACGGTTCGCACAACCTTTCGTTTGGCTTGGTTAGCTCAGATACTGACTTAGCGAATTACACTGGATTCAACCCCTTTCAGGCAGAGCCAAGCGTTTACAGTGTAGGCGCAAATCTCACCACTCAAGGCGGCGCTGCTTTTCGCGGTCTTAATTTCTCAAATGGTTCGTCGGTCGTCACTCTGGATACCTCAGGTAGTCGCCAGCAGTTTGTGGCAGGAGAATCTACGAAGGTGACGATTGAGATCAGTTATGCGGGCTATTGGTGCTACCGCATCAACGGAGAATATGAGGCCTCCGGCGCGCTACCAGTCGACTTTGACCTGACCAAGAATTACCATATCGTCGTTTACGGTCAGGGTGACAATGCGGGGAAATCGATCCAATCCATCACCTTAGAGAAAGGCTATGCGCAAGGAGAGCGGGCTGCTGGCATACGGGGGAGCTGGAATTGCGGGCAAGGAGATGTGGACTTCCTCCAGAACATGAAGACCGTAAAGTCCACCTTAGCTAGACTGAATGAAGGGTCGGTTGTCTCTGCAGAACATAACGCACCTCATCGGTTGTTAGAAATGATTGCGGCAGGGCTTTCAAGTGTAGGTGGGAGTGTCATCGTTTCTCCCGTGCCGGAAACCTGGGGTGACTTTAATGATGACGAGCCGGACAGCGACCGCTTCCTTGATGGGATCAGTGGAATCAGGAATATTCAATTAGGCGCAAAGTTCTATTCAAACTCCGATAATTTCACAGGAGATAATACAGAAGACTATCAGCCCTTCGCGGAGCGTTGGTTCGACTATTGTGATACAAACCCCGAGGTTCAGGCATTTATTGCCAGTCAACCCTACCATACTGGGATTTGGAATAGTGTGACTCAGCAGTATGAAGATGCCTCTGCACAATACCCCAACCGTAAATATGTGTTCTGTTATGCAGAGTTCGTTCTAAAGGATTACGCGCTGAGGTATGGCAAATACGCGACTTCATGGACTTTTGACTCTGCAAAACACATGGTTGCAAATGGCGACAATGATGAAAGCGGAGTCCTTGAAGAGCAACGTCTCTACCAAGCATTTGCCAATGCCGTATGGGCGGGGAATCCTGATTGTCCGGTGGCATTTAATAATGGGCGTCTGGATAATGACTTCTTCGGTGTGGATGATGAGTTCCCATATGCCCGCTCGACGCGCTTTGAAGACTTTACCTTCGGGCACGCGCATAACGGTAATGATGATCATGCTTCCTTGGCAGTAAATCCGATCCGCAATGAAACTGTTTTTGCGAGTAATTATCGACATGTCACAAGGATGACGGACACCAACGGCTATGTTAAGGCAGGCGGTGCATGGGATTGGGATGATTTGGTCGTGGGGAATTACCACTCAAAACTGGGTCCAGCATCCTGGCGTTTCAGCACGCCCTCTGCCTGGTCGCAAGATGACTTTAATCAGTGGAATCTCGAAGCCATCCAAGCAGGTGGACACATGACTTGGGAAGGTTCTATCCCGAGGACAGGTCCACCTCTAAGAGATTGGGCGCAGGTGCTAATTGCCACTGCCGATGCATATTTGGCGGTGAATGCATTCCCGGATAGTCCTGGTTGGGCGCGTAAATACACCGACCTTCCCGATGCTCTTGTCGGTCAGCCCTACTATCACGTTCTAGTGGAAGGCGTCGATTTCTGGGACCCTGAAGGAGATGAAATCGCGAGTATATCAGCCATTCAAGACGGATTCTTTTCCAAGGTGCCTACTTGGCTCACGATTGCTGAAGATCCAGATCAAGCAGGAGATTGGATACTAAGCGGGGTTCCAACTGAAGCGCCTGCAAGCTCATACGAATTTCTTTTAGAAGCGACTGATGTGAACACCCATTCCGGAAGCCGCCGTGTGGAGCTTCAAGTGATTGATGTTCCGGACCGGTTAATCGCAGAGTGGAAGTTTGATGAAGGGCAGGGGACAGTTGTCGCAGATAGTGTCTCAGGTCTTTATCCAGCTACGAGAGCGACCGGAGCTTGGGTAGCTGGCGCATATGGTGGCGCGATGGAATTTGATGGGAGCCAAGCAGGTTTGATTCTTCCCGCAGGGGCTTTTTCTGAGGTGAGTGAAACCAATGAAATTACGATTTCCATGTGGGTGAATGGAGATCCCTCGCAGCCAGTTGCAGATACGATTTTTAATGCGAGAGACAGTTCTGACATTCGAATGCTCAATATCCATCTGCCTTGGAGCACCGAAGAAGTCATTTGGGATGGAGGAAATGCCGGCGGGTATGATCGCGTAAGGAAAGACACGATTCCGTCTGAATACGAAGGCAGTTGGAATCACTGGATTTTCACAAAGAATACGAATACTGGGGAGATGGCCATTTATCTCAATGGGTCGCTTTGGCACTCCGTAATGGGCAAAACAACAGAAATCGGCGAGATCGAGGATGTCGTGTTAGGCAACGATGTAGATGGTGGTGGTGGCTACTCTGGCGCAATCGATGAAGTGAGAATCTACGCACGTGCTTTGAGTAGTTCTGAAGTCGCGAGTCTTAACGCATCTTATACAGTTCGAGATGCCTACAATCTGTGGTTTGATGGCTTTGCTGGGACGACTAGTCCAGGAGCTTTAAAGACGAATTGGGACGAGGATTTTGATGGTGACGGGATCTCCAATCTCATGGAATACGTTCTTATCGGTGACCCGACGGTAAGAGATCTGGCCATTCTTCCCGAAGTAGTGCTCGATCATCCAACTGATGACGTTGTTTTCCGATTCGTGAGAAGGGCGGATTCCGTCAACGATACCGTTCAAACTTTTTACTATTCTTCAGATTTGGAAATTTGGGAGCGCATTGAACTGACCGATGGTTTGATGAGTTCTTCGGTTGAGATTTTAAATGTAGATGCGGAAACTCAACAACTGGATATAAAATTCGGTTTCGAAGATTTAGCAGATCCGTTGAAATTCTTCGGAAGGTTAGAGGTCTATTTCAAGGAGTAGCTTGGTTGCGTGCTCTGCCGTTTAACAATTCCATCCTTCTCTCACGTGACGTGGAGGTGCGATATCGATGGGTGCAGCAAAATCTACTGATTACCACTGACTTGTTCACTCAATAGTTCGTCGTAGTATTTGGATGAGTATTTTTCACCTGTTTCAGAGAGCTCTTTTAAGCCTAGCTCAGCCCTTTTATTTCCTGCGATTGCAGCTTCTTTTAATGCTACAGCTGACATATGACTTAACCCCTTGCGCTCTTTATTTACCTTAATCAGGAAATCTACAGTTTCAGGTTTCATATGCACGCCAAGTTTTCTCATCGATCCAACGGTGGATGATAGGAGTAAATTATGATCCTGATAGTTGAGTAATAAGTCTTGGGCGGGTTGGTGCCCTGTAGCTGCAGCATCGCCTATTGCATAAGTAGCAGCCCCCTTCAGTTTTGGAATTTCCAAGGCGTATAAAGTGCATCATATGCAAAGGCATTACCCGACCCTGCCTGTATTCCGATCGGCGTGAAGGTTGCTCGCATTATATCTAGATTGGATCTAACTCGTTCTTCATCTTTTTTATAGTCGATGTCAGCATATAGTAGACCTGACAGTTCTGCGATATTGTCGACAGCTTGAATGTTCCCTTGAAGTATTTGCTCTTGAAGTTTTAGGAAATTTTCTAGTGTCGGCTCATTTAGTTTTTGTATCTTGATCGTCGCTAGCTCTTTTGTTGGCGAGTTAGTATGACTCACTTGTTTGGTTGCGCAGCCAGCCAGTAGAAGAAGAGTTGCGATTGTGACGGTGAAAGAGAGAGTTTTCATCTTTTTGGTGAATAAGTTATTTGGTGATTTTGAGATGTTCCACTTGGGTTTACTCAGCGATGGGGCATTAGAGTAAGTCTTGGAGGTTGCCGAGTTCTTCGGGGGATTCCGAACTGAGGCGTTCGAGGGCTTCGCCGATTAGATAGAGTGAGCCGGTGATGACGATTGTGTCACCTGGTTGTCCGATTTGGCAGTTCTTCGGGGAAGGTATGATGCTCTCGAGAGTGGAATGGGTGACTGCAAAGTTGCGCTCTTTAGGGAGGCAGGATTCCAGGAACTGAGTGGGCGTTGCTCGTGGTTGATTGGCTTGCACTAGATAGAGTTCGCGAGCGTGCGAGTGGACGGCGTTCATCAAACTGCGGCCACGTTCTTCGCCTAATGTGCCGGCAACGATGATGGGTTTACTGCCGGTGCGCTTGATGAGCTTGCTTAAGTTTTCGTCCAGCATTTGAGCGCCCTCGGGATTATGTGAGGCATCGAGGATGATCGTGCGGTCGGCTAGCTCAATAAGCTGCCAACGACCTGCCCATTCTACCTGTTGTAGCGCGT
>JANQXM010000006.1:4834-118006 GCA_030729385.1 Opitutales bacterium
TCGAGTCGTCCACCGAGTCCGGTTTCGAGTAGCGCGATGTCGACCTTCTGTTCTGCGAAGCGAAGAAAGGCCATCGCCACCATGAACTCAAAGAAGGAAGGGTGTTCGTCCGGGTCGTTTTTGCCGAGTGTTTCGGCATGTGGGCGCAATTGCTCAGTGTAGCTGCAGATGTCCGAGTGGGTGAGAATCTCCCGATTGACCTGCACACGTTCGCCTTGATGGACGAGGTGGGGCGAGTTGAAAAAGCCGGTTTTGTATCCGTTGGAACGATACAGTGCTTCAAGCATCGCGCAGGTAGAACCTTTGCCGTTGGTGCCTGCGACGTGAATGCTCGGGAATTTTCGCTCAGGGTGTCCGAGTGCTTCGACAAAGACACGCATGCGGTCGATGCCGTATTTAGACCCCTGGTTTCTAAGTGAGTAGAGGTAGTCGCGTGTTTGTTCGTAGCTAGGCATTTGATGCGGTGAGAACATCGAACGTTGAACGTCCAACGTCCAATTTTGAATGAAACAGTGGCGTGGCCGCTTTGGGACTATTCGATGTTCAGCGTTGGACGTTCGATGTTCAACGTAGCGCCTCGCGCCTAGCTAGCCTTGGCTTTTTGCGGACGGTAGAGCGCTTTAATCAGGTTGATCAAGCGGTCACGCATTTCGAGGCGTGGCACGATCAAGTCGATAAGACCACGGTCGAGGAGGAACTCGGAAGTTTGGAAGCCAGCAGGGAGGTCCTGTTGTGTGGTTTCCTTGATCACGCGAGGTCCTGCGAAACCAATCAAAGCTTCGGGCTCTGCGATGATTACATCGCCGAGCGATGCGTAACTCGCCATGACGCCAGCCATGGTTGGGTTGGTGAGGATCGAAAAATAAGGCATGCCTGCTTCGCTCAGGCGGGCGAGGGCAGCACTGGTTTTAGCGAGCTGCATGAGGCTGAGAATACCTTCCTGCATACGTGCACCACCCGAGGCGGATACGATGATGACGGGAATCTTTTCTGCTGTGCCGCGCTCGATCGTGCGAGTGAGCTTTTCGCCGGCTGCGGAACCGAGGCTGGCTGCCATGAAACGGAAGTCCATCACTGCGATGCTGACGCGTGTGCCACCCATTGTGCCGACGCCGGAAATGACGGTGTCTGTCTCCTTTGTCTTCGCCTGATTTTGTTTTAGCTTTTCAGGATATGAAGAGGTGGCGTTGAACTCGAGTGGGTCGAGGGAGCTGACCCCCATGTCCATTTCTTCAAAAGAGCCTTCGTCGAGCATCGAGGCGATACGATCGCGCGCCTTGAGTGGGAAGTGGTAGCCGCTGCTGGGGACGACCATCAGGTTTTCCTTCAACACTCGGTTGTAGATGATCTCGCCGGTCTTTGGGCATTTAGTCCAAAGATCTTTGGGGATGTCCTTTTTCTTAACCGTGACGGTTGAGTATTGGGGTTTTCCGAAAAGTGCCATAATGAGAATTAGGATTAAAGTGAATAGTCAGATTGCTCAGCCATGCCCGAGGGTGACGACTTTCAACTGGGTGGCTCCTGCGTTTTGCAGAACCTGAGCGCAGGCGTTCAGTGTTGCTCCAGTTGTAAATACGTCATCGACGAGGATGTATTGTTGATCAGGGATTACAACCTTATCGGGGGCCAAAGCAAAGGCATTTTTTACATTTCGGTGACGTTGTTCGCGGTTCAGTTTGGTCTGAGTTTGGGTGTATTCTGTCCGAATCAGGAGATTTTCGACTTTTGAGCGGTGATCAGTCGTCTCTGCCAGCATGTTGGCGATTTTCTCGCTCTGGTTGTAGCCCCGCTCGCGCTCTTTAGCGGGATGTAGGGGGACGGGAACGAAGATCGAATTATCGATATAGCGTTGGTAGTAAGTTGCTTCTGCGACCATTTTGGCGGCATCTTTGAGGATGTAGAAACCGCTGTGGTATTTCAGCTCATGAATCATCGAGCGAGCCGCTCCCTTGGCTAAAAAGAGGGTTTTGCCTTGGTCAAAGACCGGTTCCAGCTCGGCGCAGTGCGGGCAAACCTTGGGTCCCGCCAGCATTCCGAAGAAAGGATAACCACAGGTGGAGCAAGCGGGCGGCGCGGAGATAAAAATATCCCGACTGCAGGAACGACAGAGAAAATCGTAGGGCGAATCTTCCACCATCTCATTACAATGCACACAAACTCGGGCAAAAAACACATCTGCCAGGGCTCGACCGATGGTATGTAGTGGCTTCGGGAGCATGTTTTCGGGAATGAATTGAATTAGCCTGACTATTTATAAAAGACCTTATCGAGAAAGAGGCCTTTGGCAGGGGCGGTGACGATGCGGTGGGTGCGTTGTTTGCTGTCGATGATTTCGCGAATGTCGTCGGGGGTGAGGCGTCCGCGGCCGACAGCGTAAAGCGCGCCAGCGAAAGTGCGCACCATTTTGTAAAGGAAACCGGTGCCTTCGGTGTCGATGCGAATTTGTTTCCCCTGTTGTTTGATGGCGAGTCGGTGCACGGTTTTGACTGGGTTGGGATCGTTGTCTTTGCCGTGGGTTGCGCTGAGCGCGGTGTAGTCTTGTGTGCCAATGATGTGCTCGGCGGCTTTCTGCATCGCTTCGATATCGATTGGCAAGTCGCGGCAGTCCCAGACGTAGCGATTGTCGATGGGGTCGGCCCGACCCAAATAGATACGATAAATGTAGCGTTTGCCGGTCACTGAGTAGCGGGCATGAAAGTCGTCGCTCACTTTGCGGATCGATTTGATCTGGATCGTTTTGTCGAGGTTGGCGTGTAGGGCGCGAATCAGTTTGTCGCTTTCATGCTTCCAGTCGGCATCTAAATGAAAGCATTGCCCTCTGGCGTGCACACCGGCATCGGTGCGGCCGCTGCCATGGATTTGAATCTTCTGATCGAAGATTCCGGAGAGTGCAGCTTCGATATGATTTTGCACAGCGCCGCCATTAGGCTGTCGTTGCCAGCCGTCGAAGTCGGTGCCGTCGTAGGCGCAGATACATTTCCAACGCATGTGGGTGAAGAGTGAGGAGTGAAGTGTGAAATGTGAAGATTGAAGTTAAAGGTTAGGGGTTAGGGGTAGAGATTAGGGAGGGGAGAACGTCGAACGCTCAATGTTGAATAGAGCTTTCGTTACGGAGTCGTTCATAATTCGAAGTTGAACGTTGGAAGTTCGACGTTCTCATCCCTTCTTGCTTGGCATCTAATGGTTGCCTGCAAGGCTGCGTTTGATGTTTGAATTAGAAACTGGGCAGTATGTGATGGTTGCTTTGGGCGCTCTCTTTGTTGGGCTCGGTAAGGGCGGACTGCCAGGTGTGGGTAATTTGACTGTGGTTTTATTGGCACTGGCATTGCCGGCGAAGGCTTCGGTTGGGGTGTTGCTGCCGATTCTCATTTCAGCGGATATCGTGGCGGTGATTGTTTATCGGCGACATGCTATGTGGTCCTATATCGCTAAGCTAGCTCCTTGGACGGTGGTTGGCATTCTTGTGGGTTGGGTCGTTTTTAGCCGAGTGGATGATGCGCAGATGAAAGTGGTGATTGGCGCGATCCTTTTAAGTATGTGCGCGGTGCACTTTTTCCGTCGTTGGCAGCGACGCAATGAAACGGAGAAAGATAGCCTGCCGCATCATCCAGCTTTTATTATTGGGACGGGAGTCATCGGTGGTTTTGCCACGATGGTCGCCAATGCTGCCGGACCGGTGGCGGCTTTGTATTTTATCGCCTCGGGTTTGCCAAAGTATGCTTACATTGGCACAGCGGCTTGGTTCTTCTTTCTGGTGAATTTGTTTAAGGTGCCGTTCATGATGCAGCTGGGTATTATCGATGCGGGCTCGATTACTTTCAGTTTACGTTTCATCCCCTATGCGCTTCTGGGTGCGGTGGTGGCACCTTTCATTGTGAAGCATATCAATCAGAAGTGGTTCGATTTTTTGATCTGGTTCTTCGTCATTATTGGCGGTCTGAAGTTGGTTCTTTAGCACTGACATCTGGCTTCTATTTTTTAACTTATAAGCGATGGCAAAATCTTCACGCAAACTATGGGCAGAATATGTGGCTCGTGGCGGTCCTTCAGCAAAGAAGGGCGTGGCTGTGTCGTCAAAATTACCGACGCCATTTCAGGGCGTGGTTCTGGGGATCGATCCGAGCCTGCGCGGAAGTGGTTTTGCGATTTTGGACTATCGTTCTAGTTCGGACATTCGCGTGATTGAGACATGCACCTTGAAGTTGAAGCCAGCGATTTCACAGATCGAATGTTTGGGTGCGATTGGGAATCAGGTGGAGGACTTTATCGATAAACATAAGATCAAGCACGTAGCGATTGAAGAGACGATCTACGTGCAAAACTATCAGACCGCGCAGATTCTTGGTGCGGCTCGGGGAGCAGCCATTGCGGTGGCTGCGATGCGGGGATTGCCAGTTTTTGAATATGCACCCTTGCGGGTGAAGCAAGCGGTTGTCGGGGCGGGGCGTGCAAGCAAGGAGCAGGTGGCGAAAACGATGCAGGGCTTGACCGGCACTGATTTCGGTCTGCGGTTCGACGAGTCCGATGCGGCGGCGGTGGCGCTTTGCCATGCCTTTACTTGGAAGGATTTATCCGTATAATCTCAGACCTATTTCTTATGAGCTCTAATAACCCTCAAGATCCTAGTGCCGATAATCTCAGTGATTTTGAGCATCAACCGAATCAGGACTTTGCCTACGGCAGTCCGACCGATGAGGAAATTCGTCTTCAGGCGCTGAATCATACCAAGGATAAGCTGCTGTCTGTTGTGGGGCACGATTTGCGCTCAGCTATTGGCGGGGTGGTGTCGATTGTGTATATGTTGGATAAGCGTTTAGAGCAGGGCGACATGGAGGATGCGAAACGTCTGAGCGGGTTGATTCGTCGCGCGGCGTTGGATGCAGATGATCTGTTGAAAGATTTGGTCACTTGGACTCGAAACTCAGGGCAGGAGCTGAACTTTCGATTGGAGTCGATGGATGTGGTGGAATTGGTGGAGACGGAAATTGCGCGTTTGCAATCGGTCGCAATGCGAAAAAAGCAGCGTATTCGCTTGGAGGCATATGACAGTGGCATGATCCGAGCCGACTCGAACATGCTGCAGGCTATTTTTAGAAACTTGCTGACGAATGCGCTTAAGTTCTCTGACCACGAGTCGGACGTAACTGTGCGTATTTATCGTCAACCTGGCTTATGGGAATTCCAAGTGTGCGATAAAGGTATCGGCATGTCGGCTGAGGTGCAGGATGTTTTGCTGAAGATTGATAAGCGCAAGCAAAAGCCCGGCACCTCTGGCGAGACGGGATCGGGGTTCGGTTTGTTACTCTGTGAAGATTTCATTCAGCGTCATGGCGGGCATTTGACTTGGGAGTCGGCACTCGGGCGTGGCACGACTTTTTCTTTCACTATTCCAGAGTTGTTGGGCTGAGTTTAATATGGCTGAAACGGTTTTGATTACAGGTGTCAGTTCGGGTCTTGGCCACGGATTGGCAGAAGTTTTTTTGGAGCGCGGTGCGACTGTATACGGATGCAGCCGACGAAAGCCTCAAGGTCTGGTCGATAAAGGAATGCGCTTTGCTTCGATTGATTTGGGCAATGCCGCAGGCGGCGGATCTGCGTTGAAGGAATGGATTGCTCCTGTTAGTCGATTTGATTTGGTCATTTTGAATGCTGGCAAACTCGGGCAGATTCGCGACATGCAGGATGCGCCACTGGAAGATCTGCGAGGGACGATGGAGGTCAACGTTTGGTCAAATAAGTGGATGCTGGATGTCTTGTTTGAGCGCGTCTCCATGGTGAAGCAAGTGGTGGCGATATCATCGGGTGCTTCTTTGTCGGGAAGTCGTGGATGGAATGGCTATAGCATTTCCAAAGCAGCGTTGAATATGTTGATCAAACTTTACGCAGGCGAGCGACCGGACACACATTTCACGTCGCTGGCACCTGGCTTGATCGATAGCGCGATGCAAGACTACCTAACGAATTTACCCGCGGATGACCGTTTTGAGCCACTGGAGATTTTGAAAGCAGCGAAGGGAACGGAGCAAATGCCCGACGGTAAGGTCTGCGCGAAGAAGTTAATCGATGCCTTCCCAAGTTTGCTTGATCTGCAAAGTGGCGGTTACGCGGATATCCGAAAACTGTGACTATTGTGCGATCGGGAATCCTGCGCGTTCAGGATACTTTTCGATAAACTTCAGGAAGATGTCTTTGGCGACGGGGCCTGCGGTTGATCCGCCGTGGTAGCTGTCGCTGGCTTTAGTGCCTTCGACCATGACGGCGACGGCGATTTGTGGATTGTCGGCTGGAGCAAAACCGACGAACCAAGCTAGGTTGACTTCTTTACCATGGGCGCGGAAGTCGGCGGTGCCTGTTTTGCCGGCGATGGGGAGACCGTCGATTTGCACGAGACGACCCGTTCCGTCGGGACCGATGACGCGTTGCATGCCCTCCCAAAGTTTTTGATATTGTTTTTGAGTGAGTCCGATCGGCTCGCCGCCATGGTTGACCTGCATGCCCTCTTCACGGGACAGTGCGCGAAGGGTCGGTTGTGTTCGTGTTTCGCCGCGCGCGATGGATGCGATGACAGTTGCCATCTGGAGCGGTGTGACGAGTAGGAAGCCTTGACCAATGGCGGTGTTGGCAGTGTCGCCGGGCACCCAGCCAGCCCCCACTTTTTCGCGTTTCCACTCTTTGCTGGGCACGACTAGCCGGCTGGTTTCATAGGGCACTTCGATGCCGGTTTTTTGATCGAGCCCAAAGCAGATCGCCTCGGCACTCAGTATGTCGATACCCATTTTCAGACCCTCGGTGTAGTAGAAGACGTTGCAACTGCCTTCGATGGCGCCCGCGAGATCGACGACGCCGTGGCCGTAGCGCGCATGGCAACGAAAGATACGGTTGCCGAGGCGATAGACGCCTTGGCAATCATGCTTGGTTTCAGTGTTGAAAGTGCCCGCGCGCAGTCCGGCGATGGAAGTGATTAATTTAAAAGTGGAACCTGGTGGGTAGGAGAGTTGAAGGGAGCGATTGAGCCATGCGCCGCGTTCATTGATTTCATCAAAAGTGGTGCGTGGGATGAATGGGCTAAGGTCGTTGAGATCGTAGCTGGGGTGGCTGACAATGGTGAGCACTTCTCCGGTGCGCACGTCGAGCGCAATGGCTGCGCCGGTTCGGTCGCCAAGTGCGGTTTCGGCGGCAAGTTGAAGGTCGATATCGATACTGGCGATGAGGTCTTCGCCTTGTTTGGGCGGTACCATGTCGAGGCGTGTATCTTGAAAGCCGAGTGGATCGACTCGCCACATTTCGGTGCCTGTTGTGCCTGAAAGTAAATCGTCGAAAGAACGCTCAAGTCCTGTCTTTCCTCGCTTCGTTTTGAAGGTGTAAGTTTTGATGCCATCGCTTGGAATATCTTCGGGGTCTGGGTTGACGTTTTGCACGTAGCCGAGTGTGTGTGCGGCAGCCACTCCGTAAGGGTAGTAGCGCGCGGTGTCGGTATGGACTTGTATCGGAGAGTGCTTTGGGTGCAACTGCTCGATCAGGCGGGCGTATTGGTCGGGGCTAAGGTCTTCAACTAGGGGCAAGGGGAGGAGTAGTTGTTCGTTGAAGTGTCGAATGACTTTGCTCCTCGAAAGCGTATCATCTCGTCCAGTGATCTGATTGATCTGATCGACGTAGCGTTGGATGACGTTCATGCGAGCCGTCCACGCGCAATCGCTACGGTTGGCGATGGGCACGGTGTCAGGGCGAAGCTCGAGAGGGGTCTGCTCAAATTCTTCAACGAGTGTTGCATCGGCTGCGTCGCGAACGACGACGAACTCTTTGCGAAACTCTTTACGAAGATCGTCTAGGTAAACGACTGCAGAGTAGTGGGGGCGATTGCCGACAAGTAGGCGACCGTTTCGGTCGTAAATGTCTCCTCGTGGGCCGGGTTTGAGTATGCGACGTTCGGTTTGGCGTTTTTCGAGTTCTTTATACTCGTTCATGGCGATGAGCTGCCGCCATGCGAGTCCGGCAACCAGCACGCCGCTGGCAACTAGCACAATCCATAGGAAGAAGAGGATGCGCGGGTTATCCCCTTTATGCACATCGAATTGGCTCATAAGATAGGAAAGTCTTCCGGTTCAGTGTCTAGATGGCATAACTCGAACAGTGTGCGCTGCAGGTTGAAGAACCACGGCGCGACAACTAGAAGAGTGAGGTGTGAAATGAGTGAGGTAAGTATCACTTGTATCCAAAATGCAGATACGAGTAGATTTCCTACGCCTGATGCGATAGTGATTAATGCGATGGCGAAGAAATTACACGCATGTGCCAAAAGTATGGGGTGGTAGTTGTGCTCTGCACGGAAGCGAAAACGTATTTGAAAAATGAATGCACCAGCTGCGAGAAAACCAAGGGTTATCAGGCCGAATGAGGTGGGTAAGGCTGCGTCGACCCATAATCCTGTGAGTAAAGTGCAAAGCACATAGGATCTGTGGCGCAGAAAGATGGCTGGTAGCACGACCATGGGCCCAAGTAGGACTAGATAGAGTAACCAGTTGCTGAGGGCGGAGTTGACCAACAGCGTCAAATAGAGGAGCAGCACATTTGCGCCGAACATAATAATAATGCGTGGATCAAGGAGCATCGGTATCGAATTCGAGCGGGTTGAGCGGGATCAAAACGGCGACTTCATTGAGGCTAAGTAACCGCTCGTCGAGTAAGACCGTGCCCGCCTGAAAAATGCCTGTGCTGCCGGGTTCGAGCCAAGCGACGGTGCCGAGCATGAGGCCTGGAGGGAAGGTGCCGCCGAGTTGAGTTGAGACGAGTTTGAGTGGGGCTTGAGAGTTGGCGACGAGATCTTGAGGTGCATCTCGAACAGTGCCTTCGGGGTCGCCAAAGCCACTTTGTAGGATGCCTTGGTAAACGACGGGTCGACCATCGCCTTCGAGCGTCGCAGCCATGCGAAAGTTCGGGCTGGTGACGAGCTCGACGCAACTGGTGAATGCGTTCACTTCGACAACGCGACCAACCACACCACCGGAAAAGATGACGGCGGCACCTTCGGGGATGTTGTAGTCATTCCCTTTGCGGATAATGATTTGTTGCCACCATGCGCTCAGGTCGCGGCGCACGACGCGGGCGACTTCGTAGCGGAATTCACGTCGGCTCGGCAGATTCAATATCGATTCGAGGCGTTCGACCTCGGCTTCGAGTGATTCGTTACGCTGGGCGTAGTATTGGTAGTATGCTTTTTCGCGAGCGAGCTCGCGGCCGGCTTCGATGAGCTCGATTTTTGAATGGCTGCGTCTTGCCCAGAAGCCTTCAAGGTCGTCGAGGTATGAACTGACGATCCACGCCGGGGCTTGAAACTCCGTAAAGCTTACTTTGAGAAAGGATTTTACAAAGGTGGGCACGACCCACCAAGCGATAAGAAAGACGCCTAAGGCGACTATCGGTTTAAGCTTATCGAGGCGTAGTTGCGCCACTGTTTAGGTTAGCTTTTAGGGTTACCTGTGAGGTCTTTCAAAAGAAAGGCCAACTCATCCAAAACCATACCTGTGCCATTTGCGACCGCACTGAGTGGGTCGTCGGCAATGATTACTGGTAATCCAGTGGCATCGCTCAACGCTTGGTCAAGACCACGAATCAAGGCACCTCCGCCGGCGAGGAAAAATCCGCGGTCAACGAGATCAGCTGAAAGCTCCGGCGGGCAACGTTCGAGGGCATTACGCACAAGCTCGACGATGGAAGCGATGGTGTCAGAAAGGGCTTCGCGGATTTCTTGCGAAGTGATGGTGATCGTCTTCGGGAGTCCGGCGACAGAGTCACGGCCACGCACTTCCATGGAGACTTCTTCTTCCAGTGGGAAAGCGGATCCGACACGAATTTTAATTTCTTCTGCGGTGCGCTCGCCGATCATCAAATTGTAAGCGCGCTTCATGTAGTTGACTACGGCGCTATCGATTTCGTCGCCGCCGACGCGGATACTCTTGGTGTAAACGACACCAGCAAGTGAGATGATCGCGACTTCGGTGGTGCCACCGCCGATATCGACGATCATGTTCGCGGCTGGTTCGTCGATGGGGAGACCCACGCCGATAGCGGCAGCCATGGGCTCTTCGAGTAGCACGACATCGCGTGCGCCGGCACGGATGGCAGAGTCTTTAACAGCACGGCGTTCCACTTCTGTGATGCCCGAGGGGACAGCCACGACGATACGGGGTGCTACAAATGTTTTCTTCCGATTCACCTTGTTGATGAAATACCGGAGCATGGCTTCGGTGATCTCAAAATCGGCGATGACGCCGTCCTTCATGGGGCGAATCGCGGTGATGTTTCCAGGGGTGCGTCCGAGCATCTTTTTCGCTTCGGAGCCAACTGCGCAGACCTTCTTGGTCGAGGTGTAGATCGCGACGACGCTGGGCTCTCGTAGGACGATGCCCTTTTCTTTAGCGAACACGAGGGTGTTTGCTGTGCCGAGGTCGATGCCGATGTCGTTGGATAGAAAGCCGATCACGTTGTGCGAGAGGTTGAGATGTGCGTGCCCACCAGTGGGCGAGCAGGGTGAGTATTTCTATGAAAGCGATTGAAAGTCAAATAATTACCATAGAATAGGCAAACTACAGACTAAGCGACCACTTTGAAGAAGATGCGCTTACCTGCTTGGAAAATGCTTTCGCTTTCAGGCGGTGTGATTTCGACGTTTGGATCGGTCTGTTTTTCGCCGTCCATCTTGACTCCACCTTGCTGCACGAGGCGGCGGATGGCACCCTTGCTTTCGAATAGGTCGGATTGTGCCATCACTTCAAAGAGGGGTGCGCTGGCTGCGTCGCCGAGCAGATCGCTCCATGTGAAAGTGGGCATGTCGTCGGGCAGCTTATTCTTCGAGAAAACCTGCTCGAACTGCTCAAGCTCGTGCTTGCCTGCTTGCATGGAATGGAATTGGCCAACCAGTGAGCTTGCGAGGTGCTTCTTGGCCTCCATCGGGTGACCTGCTTTGAGCTTTTCGATCTTTTCGTCGCTCAATTCGAGGAGGAGTTGGTAGTAGGTCCACATCGTGTCGTCGCTGATCGACATGATTTTACCAAACATATCCTTCGGAGAATCGGTGAAGGCGATGTAGTTGTCGGCGCTCTTCGACATTTTTTTAGTGCCATCCAGACCGACAAGTAGCGGCATGGTGATCACGGCTTGCTCCATCTTGCCGGCGTCTTTTTGCAGTGCGCGACCGACGAGCATATTGAAGAGTTGGTCGGTGCCGCCGATTTCGACGTCAGCGTTGAGGATGAGCGAGTCGTAACCTTGGATAAGCGGATACATGAATTCGATCATGGAGATCGGTGCATTGCTTGCGTAGCGCTTGGCGAAGTCATCGCGCTCAAGCATACGGGCCACGGTCATCTTGCGAGCGAGTTTGAGGCAGTCCTCAAAGCTCATGTCGTTGAACCAAGAGCTGTTATAAACGACTGTGGTCTTTTCTTCGTCGAGGATCTTAAAGGCTTGTTCGAGATAGGTTTCTGCGTTCCCAAAGATCTCTTCCTTTGTGAGCACCGGTCGAGTGCTGGAGCGTCCGGACGGGTCGCCAATGAGGGTGGTGAAGTCGCCGATGATTAGAACAGCTTCGTGCCCAAGGTCTTGGAATTGGCGTAGTTTATTGAACACCACCAAGTGACCGAAGGTCAGATCGGGGCGTGTCGGATCGACGCCTAGTTTAACGCGCAATGGGCGGTTGCCGTGCATGCGATCTTCGAGTTCGGCTTCACCGATGATGGTCTCGGTGTTGGTGCGGATGGTTTCTATCAGGCTCATTTTTTTGGAAGTGAGGAGTCAGGAGTTAGAAGTCAGAGTGAGTGCCTAACAGCTAACGCAGTGTGCGATAAAAGTGAGCCGATGGGCTCTATCGTAAAGGAAAATCTGCCTAGCGGATGGTGATGTAAGGCTCAATCGGACGATTGCAGTTGGCTGAGGCGACGAAGGTGTCGCGGTCTTCGGTCGAATCGAATAGATAGAGGGCATAGCCACCCCAGCCGCCGCCGAGGTATTTGCGTCCGATGCAGCCTTTGGCGTCGGGCAGTTCGCGCATGCCTTCGCCAAGTTGGGCTTCGTAGCTGAGTTGCACGGCCTCGCCGAGTTTTATTAAGTCGCGGAGAAAGACGCCTTCCTTGGCAGTTTCGCCAGCTTTCTGAATTAGGTCGTAGTCACGATCGTTGTCTGCGTTGGCAGGCGTGTCGTGCGGAATATCAGTGTAGTGCAGTGCCATGTGCCCACGTAGGAAATCGCCGTTGCGCTTGAAATGGAGCACGGGCTTTGGGCCGCTACGCCATGCGCAGAGTCCGGTTTCTCGGATGATGGCGGGATCTTGCCAGCCGACGCCGAGGTTCAATTCGCTTTCGACGCCGTCGTTACCATTGAGCAAAGCCCATGCACCGCTGCCGCCGAGACCGGATTTTTGTTCGTAGCACCAGTCGGTGAGTGAGACGAGCGGGGAGATCGCACAGTTGACGATGTAGGTGCCTTCGCGAGCAAGGCGTGGCACATCGAGCCAGCCGCCGCCGAAATCGACACGTAGTGGCGCATACGCTGGGGTGCGGATATTGCGCACGATCGAGCTGGTGGAAACAGGAGTGAACTGTGGCGGTGTCTTCGGCAGAATGACGTATTCTGCGCCGACTTCGGCGCACAGCGCTCGTTTAGCCGCACCGTATTGGTCGTCTTCTGTGACAGCTAGTATATCGGGGCGGATCTTTAAAAAGTGGTCTTTGAAATCAAGTCCGAGGTCCTCGCAATCTCCAATCACGACTTGATCGACGATGTCCAAGCTGGTCATCAGTGCGAGCTTGTGGTCCTGCGGAATGGAGGTGCGGCGTTTTTTATGCTCCCAGAGAACTTTGTCCGAAGCAAAGCAGACGGTGAGGTGGTCGCCGAGCGCGCGCGCTTCTTTGAAGAACTGGATGTGCCCGCCGTGGAGGATGTCGTAGCAACCGGAAATAAAGACTTTTTTCATACAGCGAGTGTTTTCGGGCGTGGGTTACAAACGTTGGCGCACCGCCTCGTAAAGGCAGACGCCTGCAGAAACGGATACATTTAGGCAGTCGACTGTGCCGGCCATTGGTAGGCTGACGAGATGATCACAGTGATCTCCGGTCACTTTTCGGAGTCCCCAGCCTTCGCTGCCTAGGACGAAAGCAGTCGGACCGGTTAAATTGATATCGTAGAGGGAATCATTGCCGCGATCGGAAGTGCCTACAATTTGAATGCCCGCTTCTTTGAGCTTACGGATCAAATTACTAAAATTTTTGCTTTTAAGAAAAGGCACATCGTCGGCCCCGCCGCAGGAGATATCCCGCACGGTCGGAGTAATCCCGACAGCACCTTTAATCGGAGCCAGTACTGCAGTGACGCCGGCGCCAGAGGCAGAGCGTAAGCAAGCGCCCAGATTATGTGGGTCCTGCACGCCTTCGAGAATCAAGAGTAGTGGGTTTTCAGTGCGCTCGATGAGATCGAAGAGATCATCCTCATTTTCAAGGTAGACGATAGTGGGGCCCTTCGAGTGACGAGGTGGACGTTTGATTTTGTGAATAGAATTTCTTCCCATGGTTTTTTAAAAAGTTGTAAGGTGAAAACTGAAATGCTGAAAGCAGCGCGTTATTGAGAGTGGGAACTAAAAGAGGTCGGGCTGTGTGTCTTTATTTGTGGGCTCGAGGCCGATGACTTGCCAGCCTTTATTAGTGAGGACGCGACCTTGTGCGGTGCGCTGCAGGTAGCCTTCTTGGATGAGGAAGGGTTCGTGGACTTCTTCGAGTGTGTGGGCTTCTTCGCCGACGGCGACGGCCACGGTGCCGAGTCCGACGGGACCGCCTTTGTAGTTTTGAGCCATCACACGCATGACTTGCTTGTCCATTTCGTCGAGACCGCGTTGGTCGATTTCGAGGAGCTCAAGCGCAGCGGCGGCCATGTCTTTAGTGATGACGCCGTTGCCGCGTTGCTGGGCGAAGTCACGGGAGAAATTGATCAGGTTGTTGGCGATGCGTGGTGTGCCACGGGCGCGGCGGGCGATTTCGGCGGCGCCTTCGGGCTCGAATTTCACGTCGAGCAGTCCGCACGTGCGTTCGACAATGCCTTGCAAGGTGGCGTGGTCGTAATAACTGAGACGCGATTGTAGCGTGAAGCGGCTACGAAGCGGCGCGGTCAGCAGCCCCATCCGAGTGGTGGCCCCAAGCAGGGTGAAGCGGGGTAGGCTGAGGCGCACGCTTCGGGCGTTGGGTCCTTGATCGATCATGATGTCGATTCGGAAGTCTTCCATCGCGGAGTAGAGATATTCTTCGACGGTTTTTGGAATGCGGTGGATCTCGTCGATGAAGAGGATGTCGCCTTCGTTGAGATTGGTGAGTAAGCCGGCGAGGTCGGCGGGTTTATCGATTACTGGACCCGAAGTGATGGTGACTTTGCGCCCCATCTCATGTCCTAGTAGCAGAGATAGGGTGGTCTTACCTAGTCCTGGAGGACCGCTGAGTAGGATATGGTTAAGTGGTTCGCCGCGATCTCGTGCGGCGCCGACCATGACTTTAAGGCGCTCGATGGTCTTGGGCTGCCCTGCGAAGTCGTCGAAAGACAGCGGGCGCAACATAGATTCTTCCGAACTAATCGGATTGGCGAGGGTTTGCTCGATGAATTCGGTGCCGGTAGGCGGATCTTCTGGAGTAAAAGGCATGATACGAGGTGTCTATGTGTGCACCTAGCACATCAACAGATCCACGCTAGTCAACTAATCCGAGAGGGCAGTTTTTAGAAACTGAGTTACTCGGCATGAATTTTTACTGGGTGTGATTGCGGGCAGCTCGATCGTCGCCTATTGCTCAAGATCGTTTACTGTTGCTGTTGTTGCTGCCATTGCCACTGCGTGCGGTCGTATTGAGGCAGGCTGTTGATCTCTTGTGGTAGCAAAATGTAGGTCTCAAAAATCTGACGGCCGATCTTATTGAACTGCTGTTGGAGTTCGTCGAAGTAGTCGTGATAGCCGATACTTTGCACGCTTTGGATGTTCGAGAAATTGAGCTGTGCGAGCGTGCTACCAGCGAGGCGTTCCGCCTCGTTGGAAAAGCTGCCGTCGGATGTGCCGGAGATCGAGTGCAGTTGTTTGTCGATTTGACGTAAACAGAAGCGAACCGAGCGGGGGAATGACGGAGAGAAAAGCAGGAAGTCCACGACGTTTTCTAGTGTGACTTCACCGCGGCTCTCAGCGCGAAAGGCAGAGAAGGCGGAGCATGAGCGGAGTGCAGACGCGAGCTTGCCGCGATCTGGATCGGACTCGAAAGCGAGCATGTCGAGCACGCGAGTGGTCTTGTCGGCACGTTCTAGGAAGCGACCTGCTTCGATGAAGTGCCAGCCTTCGTCGTGTAAAATTGTAGCGTTGATCAGACCCGAAAAGAGCATGCAGGCTTTGATTGTTCTGCGGTAGAAATCCTCGGGTCGATCTTTCCAGAGTGCTTCAGCTTCCTGTGACTGCATGAAGAGATGGAAGCTATTAAGTTCCAGCCAGATCTCTTCGGAGATTTGGTCACGGACCATACGTGCATTTTCGCGCGCTTGCGCGATGCAGGAACGGATCGAGTCGCCGTCGGATATCGAGAAGGTGATAAACCAGTTTACATCAATGTCTTTGCCAGCGGCTTCTTTGGCCTTGTCGTAGTTCTCTTGCGCGGCGGTCGCGTAAAGCAGTGGGTGCCAGAGCGTATCATTGCTGCTGCTGGGACTCTCGATGCTGTCGAGATCGGCGTAACGATTGACGGCGACAAGACGTGTTAGATTTTCGGCCCGTTCGAGGTAACGGCTGAGCCAGTAGAGACTGTTGGCAACGCGTGAAAGCATAACTGTATAACTTATAGGAGTATTATTTATAGAGCACCCATGTGTCTTTACTGCCGCCGCCTTGGGAGGAGTTGACAATGAGGGAGCCCTTATTGAGTGCGACGCGTGTCAGGCCGCCGGGTATGATTTCGATTTTGTCGCCATAGAGAATGAATGGGCGTAGGTCGATGTGTCTGCCTTCGATGGCATTGTCCTTGCAGATCGTCGGGTGGCGGGAAAGTGAGACCACTGGTTGGGCGATATAGTTGCGCGGGTTTTCTTTAATCTTCGTGGCAAACTCAGCGCGTTGTGCAGCTGTCGAGCTTGGTCCCATTAGCATCCCGTAGCCGCCAGATTCGTTGGCTGCTTTGACTACGAGACTCTCCAAGTTATCGAGGATGTATTTACGGTCTTCATCGCGCCATGCGAGATAGGTCGGCACACTTTCGAGGATCGGCTCTTGATCGAGGTAGTATCTGATCATGTCGTCGACGTAGGCGTAGGTCACCTTGTCGTCAGCAACACCTGTGCCGACGGCATTGGCGAGAGCGACATTGCCGCAAAGGTAAGCTTCCATCAAGCCTGGCACGCCGAGCATGGAGTCTTTGCGGAAGACACGTGGATCGAGAAAATCGTCATCGAGTCGGCGGTAAATTACATCGACTTGCACGAGTCCGTGAGTCGTGCGCATGAACACGTAACCATTGAGGACGATCAAGTCACGACCTTCGACGATCTCGATCCCCATCTTACGAGCGAGGAAAGTATGTTCGAAGTAAGCGCTGTTGTAGACGCCTGGAGTCAGCAGCGCGCAAACCGGAGTTTGACCCGCACGCGGGGAGAGGTGCTGCATCGTCTTGAGTAGAAGTTCCGGGTAGTTGTCTACCGGGCGCACGCCGCATTCACGATAGAGTTGAGGAAATGCGCGCTTCATCGCCTCGCGGTTTTCCAATAGGTAGGAAACGCCTGAAGGGCAGCGACCGTTATCTTCGAGGACGAGATACTTACCTTTGTCGTCGCGAATCAGATCGGTTCCGCAGATTTGGAGATAGATGTCTTTCGGCACGTCGACACCACACATTTCGGGGCGGTAGTGTGCAGCTTCCTTGACGACGGACTCTGGTATGATGCCGTCTTTGATAATTTTGGCATCGTGATAGATGTCGTTGAGAAAGAGATTAAGCGCGATGATACGTTGAGTGAGACCCTGTTCGACAGTTTGCCATTCATCGTTCGGGATGATCCGAGGAATGAGGTCGAAAGGGAAGATCCGCTCGGTGCCCTTGTCGTCGCCATAAACGGTGAAGGTAATGCCTTGCTCTAGGAACCCGTGGTTCACCAGGCGCTGCTTCTCAATCAACTCTTTCTGTTGAAGGCGCGTAAAACGATTTTCGAGTAGTTGGTAATGGGGTAGAGAAGTGTTCGAGTCGTTTCCGAACATTTCGTCGAAAAACGCTTCTTTTTGGTAATTTTGGAACATACGAATGAATTTGAGCAATCCTTATGCCAACTGCGCGGCTCTCTTTAAGGGAAAACGGCTGTCGTGCGTCGATCGGTTGGGGCGGTTTGCTTTGGTTTAGGCGAGGACTTGATTATGTGTATACTGGTGGTCCATCTATACGAGTGATGTTGATTTCCATCGACTGTAGTTCTACGGGTATACCGAATTGAGTATAGATGGCGACGTCTGCGGCGTCACGACCATAAGCAATCGCGATACGACCGCCATCGGCATTGTCTTGAGTGGGGTCAAATGTATACCATCGCCCATCGATATAAGCTTCAAACCAGGCGTGTAGGTCCATCGGGTCGAGCGTCTCCAAATAGCCCACGATCATGCGGGCAGGGATGGAGAGTGCGCGGCAGCAGGCGATGCCGATGTGCGCCATGTCACGGCAAACCGCGTGTGAGCGTTGGTTGGCTTCGCAGGCGCTAATGATGTCGTTGCCGAGGCCTGGCGCGTAGACGGTGGTATCTCTGATGTAGTCGACGATAGCGACGCATTGATCGTAGCCCGGTTCGGCATCGGCGGTGATTTGTGCTGCGAGATCGGTGAAGCGGTCAGATTCGCAATATCGACTCGGGAGCAGAAACGGAATGGTGCTGTCCGGCAGGTGTTGCACTTCCGTGAAAGGGGCTCCGGGTGCGGTGTCGCAGCCTTCTGCTACCTCGACATCGACGGCAGTGCGTATCAAAAAAGGACCTGGTGGCGCGATGAGACGTTGGCAGAGATTGCCGTATGGGTCGGTAAACTCGGTGGCTGGGACGCTAGGAGACAGCACATACTGTTCACGCCCGACCCATTGCTGCGAGCCGCTGCGCGGCCGGAGCATGAGTATGAAAGAAGTTTCCTCCGGAATATTAAATTCGAGAGAACAATTGGCGTGTAACCACATGGATGCTGAACAGTTGTTTGTGTGCGAGTCGGGTTCTGTGCTGACGAGTTTTTTTGAATTAGCCAGTATAATGCCAAATTATATGTCGATTGCGATTTGGTTTCGTGTAATTGAGCTAATGCTTATGCTTACGGCGACTGGTTTTCAGGTATTAAAGAATTGCTTTGATTGCCTCACTTCGATGCACATTGAGCACTACTCATGTCGACACACGCCAGTGATATACCAGTTGAACATTTCCGTGATTATCGCGGAGGCGCACAGGATGCTGTGTTTGACGACCAGACTGTGCCTAGCCCGGATTATGCGCCGATCGTGGATGTGTTGCAGGGCTGCTCGCGCAGCAATCTTAACCTCCGCCAAAAGCGCTTGGACCGTGCGGTAGATGAGCTGGGCTTGCAATTTTCGGATATGGGCGAAAAGGCGACCCATTCAAATCCTTGGCGCTTGGATTTCTTTCCGCTGGTTCTGCCAGCCGATCAGTGGAAGCGTATTTCAGCGGGCGTGGTGCAGCGCGCGCTAGCGTTTAACGCCTATGCAACCGATCTATATGGGCCACAGAAAATTTTGCGTGAGCGTATCGTGCCCCATGAGGTTGCGTTGAGCGATCCCGCCTTGCTGCGCCAGCTCAGTGGTATCGAAGTGCCGCATGGAGAGTATTCGCAATTTGGTGCGTTTGATCTAGTCGATACGGGTGGCGGTAATTGGAAGATTGTTGAGCACCACATGGGCACGCCATTTGGGATATCTCATGTCCTGCAAAACCGTCGAGCGCTATCAGAGGCATTTCCGGAATTGTATCAGAAAGTCGAAGTCGCCCCGGTCGCTGGCTTCAGCACGTATCTGCTGGAGATGTTACGCGCGCAGTCGAACCAATCGAATCCGCATGTTCTGCTGTTGACGAGCGGGCAAACGGGGCAGGCCTATTTCGAAGAAGCATTTATCGCGCGCCACATGGGTATCTCGATAGCGCAGCCAGGTGATTTGCTGGTGCGAGAGAGCCGAGTCTTTTTAAAAACCATTCGCGGATTGGAGCGTGTCGATGTGATTTATCGCCGTGTGGAGAGTTCAGGCTTGGATCCGATCGCAGTGCCGAATCGTTGGGCAAATGGGGTGCCTGGGCTCATTAACGTGGTGCGTAAAGGTAACGTCGCTATTGTGAATGCACCCGGCGCAGGCGTGACAGATAATCGGGCTTTGCTGCGATATTCGGACCAGATCATTAAGTATTACTTGCGGCAGGCGCCGATATTGAAATCCGTAGAAACCTTTTTGTTAAGTGACCAAGATCAGCGAGCGCATGTCGGCGATTACCTTGATGATATGGTCATTAAGCCAGTGCAGGATCATGATGCGCTCTGGCAAAAGTGCGGTGGTAAACGGCCCAATGGTTCAGCGATTGAGATGGAGCGGTTGGCTAAGCGTTTCCCGAATTATTTTGTCGCACAGCCTTCATTGAACCCGACACAGATGCCGCATTTTAAAGACGGCTCCTTTTCGCCGCAAGCAGTCCAACTACGCGCGTATTATATTCTCGGTGCGGAGCCGATTGTTTTGCCTGGCGGTATGGCTAGGTTGACCACAGCAACGCATCGGACGCGTCGCCTGACGATTTCCACAAATGGTCTGAAAGATGTTTGGGTGGCGGACGACCTGGTCGAGGATTCAGAACCCAAACGACGACCAGCCGCGACGGGATCTCGCTTTTCGATCGGTAGTCGTGTGGCAGAGTCGCTCTATTGGGCGGGGCGCTATCTCGAACGGGCTGAGAATACCGCACGCCAATTTAACACGCTTGAGAAATTGCGCTGGGACCAAATGGGCCATGCGGAGCAACAAACATACTGGCCGCTCTTACAGTCAGTAGCCGCTGCAACTGGTCAGACGGCTGTAGTGAAACTCAAAACGCCACCGCGCGATACGCTCAAGTTATCGCATAGCTTACTGCTGGATATTAATGAAGGGGCCTCGGTGTTTGCCTGTATCCGTTCTGCGCGTAACGGACTCGAGCACGTCCGCGAAGTCATCAGCCCAGAATGCTGGGAAGTGCTGGAGGAAATGGTGCTCGATTTGCGTCAAGAATCGAAGCTCCGCGTGACACGTGGTCGACTTCGTTCGCTCAGCGAGAAGGTCGTCAGCGAAGTTGCCCGTTTCAATGGCACCGCCGAGCGCACCTTGTCGCATGACGATAGTTGGCAGTTTTACCGTGCGGGTGTTTTCTTTGAGCGCGCCTTGGGCGTGCTTTCACTGCTGGAAGTGGCCTTGCCGCGAATCGTTCAGACTTATCAAGCGAAAGACGAAGAGAGTGCCGACCTAACCGCGCTCTTACGTTTGCTCGGGTCGCTTGATGCGTATCGTCGTGAGTTTCGCTCTCGCGCCTATGTAGATCGCGTGGCGCGCTTGATAATCCTTGGAAAAAGCCATCCCAGTTCGGTTTCTTTCTGCCTGCGGAATCTGCACTACGTCATCGGCACTTTGTCGATGCATGGGGAGGGTTCGCAGGGTAAAGAAATTCAAAGTTCGATAACAACGTTGTTGGATTGCTTGGACGACTTTTCGATTACCAAGAGTGAAGGTTCGATGGATGAAATCTCCAGCCCCGGCTATTCGCTGAGTATCGCGCCAAAGCAGATAGCCCGCGAGCTAACCACCATGACTGAAGAGCTAGGGCTGCTGCACAAGCAAATCGACGATGTCTTTTTTAATCACCAAAACATGTTTGCCCGAGAGCCAACGCTCTTCGAGCTGGGTTGAGTTGTGAACATTGGGTTCTTTGTGAAATTATGAAAAATCTCTTACCTTGGTCTTATAGTTGCTGCTCTGCTAATAAGTCTAAACTATATACGACGCCCATTGATTTGGCTGCGTTCTTTGTATAAGCTCACCCGATATGCGCTTTCGCGTTTCCCATACTACCCAATATAAATACAGTCAGCCGGCATCTGAGTCCTTTGCCGAGTTGCGCGTGTGGCCGCAGTCGAATAGCTCGCAGCAAGTGCTTGAGCGTCGCTTGATTTTGAAGCCCGAAGTCGTGGTGGATCACTACGTGGATTATTATGGCAACAACGTGGAATTCTTTTCCGTTCCGTATCGCCATAATTCGCTGACGGTCACCTCAGTCGCGGAAGTCGAGACGACGAAGATCTCGCCCAGCGAATCCGTTTTAACCACTTCGGTGGGCGAGGCGCGGCAGATTTTTAACAGCGCGCGTTATCAGCATTTTGAATTTTTACAGCCCAGTAGCCTGGTCCCCCTAGATCAGCATAAGCGTATTCGTAAGCGTTTCTTTCGACAAGCCGAAGAGATCGGCAGCGCATTGCTGGCGCTGAATACTTGGATTTATAAAAGCTTCGAATACCAGTCCGGTGTCACAAATATTACGACGCCGATCTCTCAGATCGTTGCCGAGCGGCGTGGAGTCTGTCAGGATTTCGCGCACCTTATGCTCGCGATTCTTCGTAGTAACGGCATCCCGTCCCGCTACGTGAGTGGTTACATCGAAGCCTATGATCCGGATCTCGTAGATCCCGAAATGATCGGTGCAGCCGCGAGCCATGCCTGGGTCGAAGTGTATCTTCCCGGTGGTATGTGGTGGGGCTTAGATCCGACAAACAATCAAACTGCAGGTGAACGACATGTCGTTGTTGCCGTGGGGAGAGATTACAACGATGTCGCGCCGATGCGCGGCACATTCAAAGGTGCAAACGACCAGAAACTAAATGTTATGGTGTCACTGGAACGCAAAAAAGAGCCCGCAGCCATATGAGAGTTTCAGTCAAACACACCACGCGCCATCAATACGATGGTCCAGTTAACTTTAGCGAACATGCTTTGTATTTGCGGCCACTCGACAGCCATCTTCGGCATGTCGAGCAGTTCGCAGTTGAGACGGTTCCAGCATCCACTCAGCGTTGGGTGCGTGATGCATATGGTAACATCGTGCTCGCTTGTAACTTCGGTTTAAACGAATCGACCGTGCTGGAGTTTGTCACGCGCATGCAGGTTACGATCACCGACGACAATCCCTTTGATTTCATCCTAGAGTCCTATGCGACTGGTTTCCCTTTTACTTATCAAGAGCCGGAGGCCAAAGCTTTGCTGCCTTTTCTCGGTAGCAGTGGGCGCACGCCTGGTGCTCTGCGGGTGATGGAATGGGTCCATGGGTCTGCGGGCGCACCAAAGCAGCATTCTGATGTGGTGCAGTTTCTCGCCGACCTCAATAGCGCGGTGCATCGCGAGATTGCATACGTGCGGCGCGATGAAGAAGGTATTCAAACTCCGGATACAACTTTGGAATTAAAAACCGGCTCCTGTCGCGATATGGCAGTGCTCTTTATATCTGCTGTGCGTAAACTCGGGTTTGCGGCTCGCTTTGCAAGTGGTTATTTATTCGACCCGCCGGTCGGCGAGGGTGAGCACGCTTTTAATCGAGCGGTGGGATCCATGCATGCCTGGGCAGAGGTATATCTACCTGGAGCTGGGTGGAAGGGCTTTGACTCGACCAATGGTATCTTGGCCAATAGTTATTTTATTCCTTCTGCGGTCTCACACGATCCGAGTAGTGTGGATCCGATTCAAGGAAAGTATTTTTCAAATAAACCCACTAGCTCGACCATGGCGGTTGATCTAATCATTGAGGAAATTAAGGATGCCCCATAATCGAGAAGAAATTTTCAAGTGCGCACAAAGCGTTGAAGCATATTTAGAATCGGAAGGCATCGGTCTGACGATGGGCGGCGAGCCGACCTTTATCGTGCCGAACCCGGAAACGCCCGAGTGGAACACTGCCGCAATGGGTCCAGAGAAACTGGGCTACGCCCGTCGAATGACTGCAGAGCTGATTCAAGAGGTGTATCCGCAAGCACTCGCCATGCAGGTCTTTGGTAAGTGGTATCCTGGCGAGCCATTACCGCGCTGGAATTTCATGACGCTGCATCATACGCAGACACCGATCTGGCCAGAGACAGAACGTTTGCTGTTTGACGATGTCGTTGGCTCTAACACCGAGAAGACTGCGGAAGTGGTGATGAAGGCCGTCGCGAAAAAGCTGAAAGTGAGCGCCTCTATTTTGGCGGCCTATGAAGGCGAAGGAAAATCAAAGCAAGTCGCTGGATGGGTGCTGCCACTGGATTATGAAGACGGCGAATGGGTCTGCGCTTCGTGGCCGTTTTCGAAGAAACAACCGATCAAACTTTTTGATGGTGATAGCCCGGTAGGCTTGCGTTTGCCATTAAATGATTTGCCGGAGGATTGTTGCCGGAAGGCACTCACTATCGAAGTGCGCCAAGGCGCGATTGAGATTTTCATTCCGCCGCTTGATTGGATTGGCTTTCGAGCTTTGATCGATTTTCTACGCGGCATCGTTGTCGAGTTGGACATCAAAGACATACTATTTTGCGGCTACGCGCCGACTAAGACGGACGATGATTTGATCACGCTCGGTCTGGCTGCAGACCCGGGTGTTCTAGAAGTCAACGTGCCACCCTCAGATACTTGGGAGGGCTACGATCGTATTCTCGAACAATGTGCTTCTGCCGCGGCGAAGGTCGGCTTACAGTTAACCAAGTTTCAGCTCAATGGTGTCATTTATGGAACCGGTGGCGGCTCGCACCTTGCCTTTGGTGGGCGATCCAAAGAAAGCAATCCATTCATGTTGGAGCCCAAGCGCATCGCGTCTTTGTTGCGCTATTGGCAGCATCACCCTGCGCTTTCGTATTTGTTTACCGGGCAACATGTCGGACCTGGCAGTCAGGCACCGCGTGTGGATGAAGGTCCGCGCCATGGACTCTACGAGTTGGAAGTCGCGTGTGAAGGCCTAGAGAATATGAAGGACCTCGTGGATGGTCCATTGATCGACCAATTCTTTA
Organism: Opitutales bacterium; assembly: GCA_030729385.1. Classification (GTDB taxonomy): domain Bacteria; phylum Verrucomicrobiota; class Verrucomicrobiia; order Opitutales; family Coraliomargaritaceae; genus JBPOFY01. The sequence continues at coordinate 28,908 of JANQXM010000006.1, forward strand.
AAAATCTACTGACAGACTCTTCGGGGAATACACATAGAGCTGAATTGTGCTTTGATAAATTCCACAACCTTTCGGCGCCAAATGGTTGCTTAGGTATTGTTGAATTTCGCGCGTTCGAAACCTTTCCCGACCCGAAGACGATGTCGGCCATCGCACTCTTTGTGCGCACCATATTGGCACGCTTGTTTAAAGCACCCTTCAAGGAAGAACTGAAGCGCTTCGGCCCGGATTTACATGACCGCTACTTTCTGCCCGCTTTCCTATGGGAAGATGTGCAGACGATTTGCGCGGACTTAAAAGAGCATGGTTTTGATTTCGACCCCGAGTGGTTGCGCCCCGTTCTGGATTTCCGTTGTCCGACTGTGGGCACTTTGGAAGTGGCTGGGGGCAGTGTTGATATTCGGCAGGCCTTCGAGTCGTGGCCATTGATGGCAGAAGAAAGCCAAGGCGCAGCGACCGTGCGCGTGGTGGATAATTCCAGTGACCGGTTGCAGCTCACACTTTCGGATTCCAGCTTGTTGAAGAAGGGCAAGCTGCTCGCGAACGGGGTGGAGGTGCCTTTCGAAGAAGTCGATGGGTTTATGATTTGCGGTCTTCGGTATAAGAGCGCGAGCGCGTATCCAGCGCTGCATCCACATGTGCCGATTCAATCACCACTCTGGTTTGAGTGGGTTGATGCTGAAAGCGGCAAGACCACGCATGCTGGGCGATACTTTTATTGGAACCCAAACGCCACGATCTACGAAGGTCGCCCGCAAACCATCGAAGAAGCACAGCACCGCCGTGAAGAGCGCAGCCAATCAGCTGATGATTTGATTGGAAGCAAACCTGCCGCTATAAAGCCGAAGCTTGCGCCCGAATATAGGCACACCCTCGATCTGCGCCGGCAGTTGGTTGTCTAGCTAGTAGGGCTTATTCCTCCAGCAACTCTTTCGGCATATCCTTGTCGCTAAGGCGCTCGATCTTGGCACCGATGGCGGCGAGCTTCTGCTCGAAACGTTCGTAGCCTCGGTCGAGGTGGTAGATGCGTTGGATCCAGGTGTCACCTGTGGCGGCGAAGGCTGCGAGAATCAAAGCAGCCGATGCGCGTAGGTCGGACGCCATCACGGGTGCGCCGGAAAGTTTGGTAGCGCCTTTGACGATGGCACTGGGACCTTCGATGGCGATGTCTGCCCCCATGCGTTGTAGCTCGGGCACGTGCATGAAGCGATTCGGGTAAATGCGCTCGGTGATGATTGAGAGACCCTCGGTTTGCGTCATGAGGGCGCAGAGCTGGGCTTGCAAATCAGTTGGATAGCCGGGGTGCGGCAGGGTGATGACATCGACAGGTTTAAGTGAGCCTTCGTAGGGCAACACGCGGATACTGTCTTCGGTGAACTCCATGGGGAGGCCCGCTTCTTCGAGTTTGTCGAGGAAGGCGCCGAGCAGTTTTGGGGCGATGCCTTTTACGGTGACGTCGCCACGTGTGATGGCGGCGGCGATGACAAAGGTGCCGGCTTCAATGCGGTCAGCGATGACGGTGTGCTCACAGCCGTGGAGTTTTTCGACGCCAGTGATGGTGAGCTCGGGGCTGCCGATACCTTCGATCTGAGCGCCCATCTTGACGAGTAGGTTGCAGAGGTCGACGACTTCGGGTTCGCAGGCGGCACACTCTAAGCGAGTGATACCTGGCGCGAGCACGGCGGCCATGACGATATTGGCGGTGCCGGTGACGGTGCTGCCACTACGACCGCCGAGAAAGATCGGACCGCCTTTGATGTTGGAGGCATCGACGTGGATGTAGCCGTTGGAGATCTCGACTTCGCAGTTGAGCTTCTTGAGCCCTTTGATGTGGAGATCGATCGGGCGTGGACCGATTACGCAACCGCCGGGGATGGAGACCTCGGCCTTGCGCATGCGGGCGACTAGCGGCCCGAGCAAACAGACGGAGGCACGCATCTTGCGCACCAGTTCGTAGGGCGCAATATGTGTGAGCTTTTTAGCAGTGATCTCCCATGTGCCGGGCGTGGGCTGGACGGCTTCGGCGCCGACATGGCGAAGGATTTCGACCATGAAGCGCATATCGCTCAGGTCGGGCACATTCTTGAGAACAACCGTTTCTTCGGTTAGCAGGGTGGCGGCTAGAATCGGGAGGGCGGCATTTTTAGCACCGCCGACCGCGATCTCTCCATTGAGTGGGCCGTTGCCGCTAACTTTAAAAACATCCATTACTGAGTGCGGGGCAGGTGATTAAGATTCGTTGCTGAGCGATGTGGCAGTGTGGCGCTTCTCGCCACCTTGGCCGCGACCTTTGCCGCCGCGATTGCCGCCTGGGCGACGACCTTGGCCGCCACGGTTTTGACCACCACGACGGTTTTGACCGCCACGGCTGTTGTTGTTGCGATTGCCGCCTGTTTTCTTTGGCTGCTCAGGAGTTTTGCCGAAAAGTTTACCGAAGAACGCACCAATCGCGGCGAATAGACCGCCCTTGCTTTTCTTAGCGGGGGCTTTCTTAGCATTGTTACGAGGTGTGTTGGGCTTGCGCTCTGCTTTGGCTGGGCGGTTTTTGTCGCGTTCGGCACGGCGGACATCGCGTTCAGCGCGACGCTCAGTAAGTCGGGCTTCGACTGTTGCAATGGCTGCGAGTGTTTCTGGGCTCGGCTGTGGGTTGCCTACAGGGCGATTTTCGCGGGGCGCCCGTTCTTTGCGTGGTGCACTGCGTTCTGGTTTGTCGGCGCGAGGTTCGCGATCTTCGCGAGGCGCCCGAGGTGCTCTTTCAGGGCGAGGTGCACGCGGTTCACGTGAGGCACGTTCCTGAGGAGGCAATGTTTCGGCAGGCTTGCCGCTGCCGCTTAATTTTTCTTCTTTAAGTGCTTCTGTTGGATCGACGGGGCCCATTTTACCTGTGCTGGCGGAGGCGACTTCTGTTTTGAAGCCACCGCTACGGCGGCGTGTGCGAGGTTTTGGCGAGGCGTCTGTGCTAGGTGTGTAGCTTTGCGCTTGATTGTTGGTTGGATTGGTTTCTTCGAATTCTGGCATCGGATATGTGTGTTTATGGTAGTATGGGTCCTCCGCTAGAGCAGTCATAGCGGGGTGGACGGTTTAGTTGACGCGGGAAAGGAGAGCAGTGGAAGGCTGATGAAAAATCCAGCCGACTTCCGTAACCGGGCATATTGCTCAAGAGTCAATTCGCGCGTCGAGGGGTGTATCGCTAATGGAGTAAATTTTCTGCCGCAAGAGTTAAGTTGTATATGTTGCTTGTTGTTGGTTGAAAGTTGTTTGTAGCGAGGAATCCGCTTGCTTGTGCGGGGAGTTGCACCTACCCATTTCTGTATGGATAAACTTCAAGAAATTTTTGATATGCAGGACGCGCTAAATAAGCGCATTGGTGTGAATACTGACGGTATGTCAGAGGAAGATAAGACCAAGTGGGTGCTGAACTATACGCGTGCGATGCAGCAGGAAATGTCCGAGCTGATCGATTCCGTGCCTTGGAAGTGGTGGGCGAAGTATCAAGAGTTTGACGAGCAGAATGCTAAAGTTGAGGTGATCGACCTGTTTCACTTCCTTATATCGCTGGCACAGGTGCTGGGCATGACGCCGGACGATGTTTACGAGGCCTATCTGAAGAAGAACAAGGTGAACCACGATCGCCAGGACAGTGGCTACGTGAAGAAAGACGAAGACGATTCGCGTCACATTTAGTGCGGCTTCGCCGCAGAAGCTAGGAGCTAGAATGTAGAAGTTAGGAGAGTTTACTTTCTGGAATACTCTGCATCCTATCTCCTAACTTCTTACTACTGACTTCTACCTCCTTCTAAATGAACGAATCGCCCATCATGATACTGCTTTACGTGGGCATTGCTGCCTATGTGGGCCACATGTATTGGGGCGATTATCAGGCGGATAAGTCGGGAGAGCCGAAAGGATCCGCGATGCCTGGTGCGAAGTCGGCCAGTCTCGTGGCCTTCGTGATCGCGGCGATTGGTTCGTTATTGATCCTTGGCGCGGAGGTCGGGGGCGAGATCGCGCTTGGTGTGGCTGATGAGCAAAGCGAAATGGTTTGGTATTTCGTTTTTGCGATTATCGCGGCGGGAATCGTGGAAGAGGTGATTTTTCGTGGGTTCTTAGTGGTCGAGAGCAAAGGGCGTGCTGCGCTGATAGCGAGTTGTGTGGGCTTTTCGCTCTTGTTTGCACTCATTCACCCGCAGCTATGGAGCACTGAAGAAGGCTTCGAGCTGACCCTCACTGCCAAGGGCTTTTTCAGCACGGGTATACTCTTTGCGAATTCACTGTGGTTTTACGCTTGTCGCTTTGGTCCTTGGAATCGCAATGCTTCGCTTTTTCCCTGCATGCTTGCGCACGCGGCCAGTAATCTGGGCGTTTTCGCGGTGAAGTTGGTGCAGGGTTACGTGGTATTTTAGGTTTTATTATGCACTCTTTTACCGCGATTGATTTTGAAACGGCACAGCCGGCACGCTGCAGTATTTGCCAGGTGGGTCTGGTTCAGGTGGAGTGCGGTGAAGTCGTGGAGCAGGTGTGCCTATTGGTGCAACCGCCGGACAATACCTACAGCTATTGGAATACGAATGTGCATGGTTTGACCGAGGCGGATACTAGGCATGCGCCATTCTTTGATGCGGTTTGGCCGCAGATTCGTGGTTTCATTGAAGGGCGCACGCTGGTCGCGCACAATGGGGCATTTGATTTCTCCTGCCTGCGCAAGACGCTGGACTTTTACGGCATGGCCGAGCCGAGCTATGTGCCGCAATGCACCTATAAGATTTATAAGAAGAAGCTGAATGTGCTTTGTGAAGAGCGTGGTATTTCGCTCAACCATCATGATGCGCTTTCGGATGCACGCGCTTGTGCTGAGTTGTATTTACAGCATTTGCGACAAGGTTGACTCAAGAATAGATGTAGTCGCGCTGGAGGGACGTGTTTTACACGTCCGCCATTCGTATTGTATGGCAGGGACTAACCAGATGCGGACGAGCGGGAACTCGTCCCTCCAGCGGAAGATCTAATATCGATGCGTTGCCCTAGAACGCTTTTTGCCAGCCGATGGTGACGACGAGGTCGGTTTCTAGCTGCAGCCCGTTGAGATCTTGCCAAAGCGGGAGGCGCACATCGGCGGCGATACGGTGCCCTTTTAGCATGCCTTTGGGCAGGTAAAGGTTGAGGCCGAAGATGGCGTCGAGGCGCTCGCCGCCGTAGTTCTCATTGAAGGCGGTGGTTACTGATCTGCCGTTTGGCCCCATGGTGCCGACGTCTTTTTGCTGACCTTTGAGCTGACCTTTGTGGGTGTAGCTCAGACCAGAGTTGATGCCGAGCCAATCGGTCAGGTTGTAGCCTGCCCAGCTGACGAGTTCGAATTCGTGTCCGAGGCGATAGTCGTTGGCGTTTTCATCTTCGAGGCGAAGCACGCCACGAGCTTGAGCGCCGTAGGACCAAGTATCAAACTGCTGCACGAATGTGAGCGAGGGTAAGAGATCGAAGGTGCCGGAGCCGAGTTGCATCGGGGCAGGCATTTGCTGATTCCTTGCGCCATTCATCGCAGGGAGTGTGTCTTTTGCGTCGATTGAGCCTGTTGGGAGGCTGAGACCGAGGCCGAAGTGAGCCTTTCGGTTGTCTTCCAGATAGAAGCGATAGAGGGCGTTTAACTTCAAATCACCGAGTCCGCTGGATTGGGTGGTGAATGTTGTGTCGCCGCGGTTGATCATGTTGGCCGCCATCTGTGAGACGATACGGTGGTCCATTTCGATATCGATGTAGTTTGCCATCAATGCGAGCGTGAGCTTGTCGGTGGGCGCATACATTACACCGAGCATGTGCATGTCCATCGTCATGCTTTCGGGTGCTACAGTATAGCCACTGGCAAAGACATCGCTGGAGCTGATCCGGTCAGTTCCGGAACGCATGCCGTCCATTTGCATGTTCATGTAGCGATAGGAGAGCATCCAGCCGTCTTTCGCATGGGTGTGGTCGCCCATCACGGAGATGGGGGCGTGCTCGTCAGGGCGAGGTTGATGGGCTTCATCCGTTGCGCAGCAACTGAATGCGGGTTGCGCGGAAGCAGCAGTTAGTGTGAGAGAGAGGGAGACGAGTGATTTTATAAATGTGTGCATAGTTGTGCTTAAGTTGCGCGAAGGCATAGTGCCCCCGCATTTTGTAATCCTTGGTAGAAAGGATACTTCGTTCCGAATCGACGGGACTCGGGGCTTTTGTTTGTAAATCTGAAATTTACTTAAGCACGCGGAGGGGGCGTGGGCACAAGCTGACTTACACTGAGTAGCCTGTTTGTTTGCTCGTCATAAATGAGCGGCGTTACGCTCGTATGGGCGATCGTCATGGGTCGCCCCAAGCCCAACATGAGTTTGACTTCTTTGAGCTTGGTATTGGGTGCTTCGCTTGGTGTGGACTGCTGGCTTTCTTCGGCGGAATCAATCACACGGCAAACATCACAGGGACTTTCGTCACCAAAAGTCTCTTTGATCGCTTGCTTGAGTGAACTGTCCTGCGAGTAACTGACTAGCATCCAAGACCAGGCACCCAACTGCAGCAAAGCTAGCGGCCCAGCCATCAGCCAGGTCGCGAACAAGAGCAGTGAAATTTGCCAAAATCGTCGAAGCACTGTGAGGAGCGAATGTGTTTAGAGACCGATGGCGAGCACAGATTCAACAGATCATTGCGGTCGTTTTTGTAAGTGTGAGCTCCTGCTTACGTTGTGTTCTCGTGAACTTGCCTCCGATTAAAACTATGCTTTACCCGACCTATGGCGTTGCCAGCTTGGGTAAAGTGGCTGTCGAAGTCACACTACAGCTATATCTGTTTGATTTCTACACGCGGATACTTGGGCTCAGTCCGATTCTCGCTGGGGCAGCCTTTGCGGTCGCGATCTTATGGGACGCTTTGAGTGATGTCATTGTGGCGGCGGGTCTCTTTTCTGCGCGGCGGCGAGGTGTGGCTTACACCACTGTGCTGGGAGTGAGCGTTGTTTTACTCGCAGCTACGACAGTGCTTTTGTTTTCACCTTTTTCGGCAGGCTCATCCTTTACTTTGTTTCTACACCTACTGGTCGCCTATGTTTTGGTGAATACGGGAATGACCTTACTGGACTTGCCGCAAAGCAGTCTAAGTGCCGAGCTCAGCCGGAAAGCGACTGAGCGAAACAAGCTTCTAGCCGCGCGCATGGGGTTCGGCATTCTGGGGCTTGCGATTGGGAGTGCGCTTCCAGGTATCTATTTGGCAGGTATTGAGGGCGAACCATCTATGGTTGAGTTGTCTGATTCGCGTAGGGTGAGTGCTTACTACTTGGGCGCTTTGGTTTTAGTAACTGGTATGATGACCGCGTTTGGGCTGAAAAAGCGCGAGCGCTTGGCGGAGCATGGAGTGGTTCACTCAGTGCCGTCATTGGCAGATGTGAAAGCGCTGTTTGCGGACCGAGCGTTCGTGCAGATACTGATCGCTGGCGTGATTGCTGCGATTGGGAGGACGGTGAACGCCGCGCTTGCTTTGATGTATTATCGTTTTGTTTTGGAGCTTTCCGAGGCGCAAGTGACGCAGGCGATTTTTCCGGTATTTACACTCAGCATCGTGCTCTCGATTCCGCTCTGGATTAAACTGTCCAAGCGGTTTGGTAAAAGGGTGCCAGCGTATATCTCAATCGTTGGTTTGGGCGTGATGGGCATCATTGCATATCCGATTCTGCCAACGGGATTGGTCTGGCCCGCCTTGATTGTTTCAGCGATTGGCGGGGTGCTTTGCGGTGCGGTCTTTCTGGTCGACTCAATGATTACTGACTTGATCGACGCGGACGAGTTGTCGACGGGGAAGCGTAAAGAATCACTTTATTTTGCGGTCTGGAAGAGCGGGCTCAAAGTGGCACGTGCATTAGCATTTGTGGCTATAGGCGTCGGGCTGGAATGGATGGGGCTCGATCTTTCACTAGATGTAATCTCCGGCGCAATGCAGTGGGGCATCATTCTACTTTTTGGCATCTTGGTCGGGCTCTGTTTTGTCTTGGCTGGCTATTTCATTTATCGGGCCGAAGTGCCTAATCCTACGGAATAAAAATAACTATGAAAAAATTAACCTTCAAAATTTTAGGTATCTTCGCTATCGTGGCGTGTATGAGTTTGCTCAATGGATGCGCTTCCAGTAAGGCGCCGTTGCCCATGGCTGAAAATGTCGACATCGATCGCTTTATGGGTCGTTGGTATGTGGTGGGTTATACACCGATTTTGGTGGATAAAGCTGCGCACAATGCGATCGAGCACTATGGGCTGGACGAATCGAAAAAGATACAAACCACGTATCAATTTCGAGATGGCGGTTTTGATGGCGAGTTGAAGACCCATACCCCTGTTGGCTGGGTGCATGACGAAGCGAATAATGCTGAGTGGCGTATGCAGTTTATTTGGCCGTTTCGGTCTGACTACATTATCCTGTATGTGGATGCGGAGTATACGCGCACGATCATTGCCCATCCAAATCGAAAGTATGCTTGGATCATGCAACGTGAACCTGAAATCAGCGATGCTGACTATGAGGCGATGCTGCAAAAGCTAGAGGTCGCGGGCTATGACCGCAGCGTAATTCTGCAGTTGCCACAAGACTGGTCGACCGAAGCCGATCGTCTGGAAGACCTAAAGACGCAGGGGCTTTAGTGCTCCAGCTGATAAGTCAGGGTCTTTCCATCGTGTTGGATGGTGACGTGATTGGCGCCATCTTCGCGTTCGCTGGTTTCGGTGCGACCGATGATTTGTGCGGGAATGCCGAAGGCTTCGCTTTTGGCGATGATGCCTGCGGCGGCTTCGGGATCGCAGTAGATCTCCATCCGGTGGCCCATGTTATAGACACGGAACATTTCTTCGTCGGTCGTGCCGCTGGCTTTTTGGATGGCCTTGAAGATCGGTGGAATCGGTAAAAAGTTGTCCTTGATATGATGGACCTTGGTGCCAAAGCGGATGCATTTGGTTTGGCCGCCGCCGGAGCAGTGGACCATGCCGTGGATCACTTCGCGATCTTCGGCGAGTAGTTGCTTGATGATGGGCGCGTAGGTGCGGGTGGGGCTCATGATCGCATCGCCGACTGTCATATTGGAGTCGGGGAGTGGATCACTCATCATGTAAGGTCCGCAGTAAAGATACTGCTTGTCGGTGGTGAGATCGACGGTCTCGGGATACTTCTCGAGGTAGTATGATGAGAGTAGGTCGTGACGCGCACTGGTGAGTCCGTTGCTGCCGATGCCAGAGTTTTCAAAGGTTTCGTAAGTGGCTTGACCGGAGGAGGCGAGTCCGACGATGGCGAGTCCAGGTTTGATGTTGGCGTTATCGACGACATCGGCGCGATCCATGACAACGACGGCGCAGGAGTCGACCGTGACTGTGCCGGTGAGGTCGCCCACATCAGCAGTTTCGCCGCCACCGGAGTGGACGCCGACTCCGTATTCGCGGAGTGTGCCGAGGAAATCTTCGGTGCCGGAAATGAGTTGCCCGAGTGCTTCGCCGGGGATGGCGCGGGCGTTACGGTTGACTGTGCTGGAGATGAGGATGCCGTCTACTGCGCCGACGCAGAGCAAGTCGTCGATGTTCATGACTAGGCTGTCTTGGGCGGTTTTGCGGAAACCTGTGGGGTCGCCTGTTTCCCGGTAGTGGAGGTAGGCGAGGGTGCTCTTCGTGCCAGAACCATCGGAGTGGATGATGTTACACTTGTCTGGGTTGCCCGTCAGGATGTCAGCACCGATTTTGCAGAAAGCGCCGGGGAATACACCGCGGTCGAGGTTGTCCACGACGGCGTGGACTTCGGATTTGGAGGAGGAGACGCCGCGTTGGGCATACCTGTCGGTAGAATGGCTCATAGCTAATGAATAATGGCTAAATGGTTTGTTTGAAAGTGATTATTTGTTGCGAAGATATTTCGCGAATCCTGCTAGTTGTTTTGAGATCTCTACGCAGTCTTCGGTTCTTTGTTGGGCAATGTCTTCAGAAATGTGTTTCAGGCGGACAGCAAGTAGATACATGCTTCTCACTTCACCTGTCGAGCCTTTGGCAATATCCAGAAATCTGGAAAATGCGGTGGAGGTGCTTCTTTCAGAGCCTTCTGCGATATTGTTGGATATGGCTGCTCGTTTGATCTGATTGGTAAATGAGAAATCCTGAGTGTGCTCAAAGTCGGTATAGACTTTAGCTGCTAGATTCTGGGCGTCTTGCCAGACCTTCATTTCGACGAAGTCTTTTAATTTCTCCATTAGCGCTTAGCTATTAGATTATTTCGTATCGCGGAGCTTGAAGCTCCGTGATGCGCGCCATGATGCGGCGGGAGGCTTCTAGGTAGCGCTCGGGATGGGCTTTGCCGGGATCGATTTCGTCTGTGGTCATGGGGCGACCGTAGGCGATGTGTATGGGGCCACCGATCCTTGGTTTTTTGTCGTGACGGCCAAAGACTTCGTAGGTGCCAAAGAGGCGTGTCGGGATGACGGTGGCTTTTGATTTACAGGCGATCATGCCGGCTCCGGCCTTGGGCTCCATGAGTTGCCCGGTGGGTGAGCGGGTGCCTTCGGGGTAGATCGCGATGGCGCCTTTGTTTTTTAAGGCGCGAAAGATGGCTTTGAGTGAGGCGATATCGGCATTTTCGCGTGCCACGGGGATGGCTTCGAGTTTATGGAGCGCTTTACCGAGCAGGCCTGTGAATAGTGTGTCGCGGGCAAAGTAGTTAATGTGCCGTTTGACCTGGCAGCCGATGGCGGGTGGATCGTAAAAACTGATATGATTGGCCGCGAAGATGACACTCCCTGACATGGGCACGTTGGATATGCCAGAGGTGCTGAAGTCGTAAAATGTATTGAAGAACCAGTCCGAGGTGATGCGGGTGTAGTTGTAAAATTCTGGAATCTCGGGAGCCATCAATTGAAATTAGGGATTAAGTATCAGCTTGGCGATTTTTTCGATCACCTCTTCAAGGGTGAAGGGGGCGGTGTCGACTTGAGTCGCTCCTTCGGGGCAGACGAGTGGGGCGGTTTTTCGAGTTTTATCCATTTGATCGCGGGCGGCAATCGAGTCGGTTTGGCCTTCGTTGGCGCGTCGAGCGGCTCGTGTGGCTTCGTCGGCATGTAGGAAAAAGCGATGGTCGGCATCGGGAAAAATGATCGATCCGATGTCGCGGCCTTCCATGACTAAGCCGGTGTAGTTCGCGCTCTGCGCGACTTCTGCAAGGGAACGCTGGTAGTTGAACAGCTTCTGACGGACGGTTTCGATGGCGGCAAACTTGGAGACGTTTGCGTTGACCTCGGGGGAGCGAATCGCGCTGTCGGCGGGCACTTCGTTGTTGATGCTGAGTCTGGCGCTGCGACCTTCGAGGGTGGTGTCGAGCGAAAGTGCCCCTAGTAGCTCCGAGATGTTGTCACTTTCAGGGGAGGCTCCGACCTTGAGCATGGCATAGGTGAGCGTGCGATAATGTGCGCCGGTATCGACGTGCATTAAATCGAGTTTATCGGCGAGTCCTCTGGAAGTGGAGGACTTCCCTGTGGCTGCGCCGCCGTCGATGGCGATGATTTTAAAGTCTGAAGGTGCGGGCATGTTGTTTGATCGAACTAAGCTCCGCGCAATGTGTCGAGAACTTCAAAGAAATGTGGGAAGGTTTTTCCACAACAGGCCGGATCGTTGATGGCTAACCAAGGTTGCCCGTCGTCGAGTAGGTCGTAACTGCCGAGGATGGCAAAGCTCATCGCGAAGCGGTGGTCTTCGTAGGTGTCGATAGTGAGTAGTTGGCCGCTGTTACGTGCTTTGAGTGCGCGGGCACGTAGCTCGTTTGGCTTGATTGCGATGGTCAGGGCGTCCTCCTCTTCTTTGACGAGTTGCCCAAGTTTGGAGAGTTCCGCAGCCATGCCGGCGATGCGGTCTGTTTCTTGGTGGCGGGTGTGACCGATGCCGCAGATGCGGACGGAGCCACCTAATAAGGGCGAGCTGGCGGCGTAGGTGAGAAAGGTGTCTGAAATCGTATTGAAGTCGATTTCACGGTGACCTCGCTGGATGTCTAGTGGGTCGGCGCAAGCGACGGTCCATTCGTTGTTTTCAGCGTCGACGCGTAGACCATGGTGGGAAAGGACGTCGACGAAGTGGGCATCGCCCTGTAAAGGGTCGGCGCTGACCTTTGGTATTTTCAGCGTGCCGCCTTGAATCATTGTTAACGCGAGGAAGTAGCTGGCTGCTGAAAGGTCGGGTTCAATGTCGTAATGGCCGGGGCTTTTGTATTTGGCTGCAGCGAGGGTGTATTGTCCGTCTTCGGTCGGTTCGAGCGGGGCGGCACCGAAGGCTTCGCGCATTTTCAAGGTGATCGCGACGTAGGACGGTCGCACGTTGTCGCAGGTCAAGGTTAGCTCTTCAGAGCCTGCTGGGGCGGCGAGTAGCAAGGCTGACAGTATTTGGCTACTGCTGCTGGCGTCGACGTGAGCCGAGCCGCCCTTGTAGCCTTTGGCTTTCAAGGTGAATGGGAAGTGCCCAGCTTCTTCGTGGAATTCAAATTCGGCTGCATCTAGTTCAACGAGTGCATCGAGTAGCCCAGACATTGGTCGCTCGCGCATGGCTGGATCGCCGTCCAATTTGTAGGTGCCGCCTTCTGAGAGCGCGAGAAAGGCTGTGAGAAAGCGGGCTGCAGTTCCAGCGTTGCCAACCTGGAGCTCAGCGTTTTTGGATGGAATGGATCCGCCTTCACCTTGAACGGTGATTGTTTCAGCAGCTTCATCAGCCGAGCACTTAAAACCAAGTGCTTCGAGTGCGGTGAGCATGATTCGAGTGTCGCGACTGAAGAGTGCACCTTCGAGGCAGGTTTCTCCTTCTGCGAGTGCTGCAAGAATGAGTGCTCGGTTTGTAATGCTTTTTGAGCCAGGTAATTTGACGCTGGAGTTGAGCTGCTTGGTAAAAGGCTGGATGGGTAGTGGGTCGGTCATTGTCGAGTTGCGAGATCGGGGTTGTGAGAGCTTAGGAAAGTTGGTCGCGGTATTTTTTGCCCTGCTCTAGGATTGCTGTTAGCGCGTGTGATTCGTTGTTGAGCAGAGCGGCTTTGAGTTGTTGTAGCTCATTTTCGAAGGCGTCTATGGAGCGCAGGACTTCTTCGCGGTTTTGCTCTAAGATTTGCTTCCAGAGTTGGGGGTCGCCTGCCGCGACACGTGTGCTGTCCCGTAGGCCGCCACCTGAAAAATGGCGCCAATTAGGCTCTTTCTTCGCAAGGAGGCTGCAGAGAGTTGAGGCCAGGAGGTGTGGGAGATGGCTGATATGCGCGACGATTTCGTCGTGTTCTTCAGGAGAGACCGTTGCTAAACGCATGCCGAGGGCTTCCCAGAAGTTCATGAGGCGCGCGATTTCTGTGTCCGGAGCGTCGGGCAATGGTGTGATTAGACAGGCGGCATCTTGGAAGAGATCGACACGTGCGTGCTCCATACCGCTGTTTTCAGAGCCCGCCATCGGGTGTGAGCCAATAAATACGGAAGCGCCGGAGAGTGCGGCCGAGGCATGGCGGCAGATTAGGCTCTTAGTGCTGCCAACGTCGGTGATGAGTGCTCCGGGTTTCAATGTGGCACTGATTTGTTCGATAATCGGGACAATCGTTTCGACAGGCGTGCAGAGGACGACAAAGTCGCTGCCCGCAACCGCTTCGGCGGGCGTTTCAAAAACGGCATCGCACCAATCCGCTTGAATGCATTTGGCTCGTGTTTCCGCTCGGCGCGACCATGCGTGCACTGATTTGGCTAGACCTTTTTCTTTAACGGCCATCGCCAAAGACGCCCCGAGGAGGCCTGGCCCAAGTATGGTAATCTGCTCAAACATGATGGTGTAGTTGAAACTTTCTTTCTGATTTGAAGTCGAGTGATAAAAAGGAGTTCTGCCTTTTGCCTTGCGACTAGGATAATAGGGGCTCATTTAGGCAGACCGTATTTTTAGTGCCAGCCCGAATTATTCTATGGCTATATTTAAGCAGTCCTCATTTTTCCTCCCCAATCGAAGCACAGGTGCCGTAAAACGCGTTATTATTGTTTTACTCATCGTGATCCTATGCGTCGGCGTGCTTGCTGGAGTTTGGTTTCTAACAAAACTGGGTCCTCAGTCCGTGGATTACCGGACGATTAACCAAAATATCGAAGTGCCTGAAGAGGTGCTTGCTTTGAAGGCCCGCAGCTTAGAGCTCGAAGCCCAGTTTGAGGAAGTGCTGGCGATCCGAGATGCGAACCTGGCAGATATTAAACTGCTGAAAGAGGCATTGGATCTTCAGGTGGAGTATCTGGACAAGTACCCTGGCGTCGATTCTGACGCTGTTAAGCGGCGGATAAATTTGCGCAAGCGTTACCAAGACCTTGCGGCAAGTAGTTTGCTTGAGAGCAGTCATCAATTGGAGCAGGAAGCTCAAGAACTAGCTAAGGTCGAGAATTATGAATTAGCCCGCACGAAATATGGCGAAGCTTATGAGCAGCAAAAAAAGATTAATGAAGATTTTCCACTTAGTCGCGCATACAATATTGGACGTGCGACTCGGCTACAGCGACAAGCCCGCTATTTGACCGCGCAGCCGCTCTTTGAGCGTAGTCAAGAAGCAGAAGTGGAGGCAGATGCGTTTATTGAGAAGCATGATTGGACGAAGGCCGAAGAACGTCTACAGGTAGCGATTGCGATCCAGGACGACCTCAATCGTGAATACCGCGGGACGAATCAAGCCAGTATGTCGCGCTTAGAGCAATTACGGGGCAAGTTGGTTGGTATTCGTTCAGGACAGACCTATTTGGAGGTTGAGCGTGTCGCTGACCTTGCGGATGCGAGCCGTGCGGCGGGTGAAAACTTGGAGGCGGCGAGTTTATATTTGGAGGCATCGCGCTTACAGCGACTATTGAATGAAGAATATACGGACACCCTTTACGCATCTTCGGAACGTGTGGCTGAATTTCAACGCAAAGCTCAAACTTCAGAGAGCTTTGAGCTCGGTTTGGAGATTGAGCGGAACCATAATCATTTGAAAGAGCTGTTGGCAGCCCGACGCACCTATGAAGCGGCTGAGGTGATTGCTGCGCTGCGTCGTTCGATTAAGCAAATGGAAGAGGCATATCCGCGCAGCTCGTTGAACGACGAAGAGCTTCAAGTGAAGGTGCGTTACCTTAACCTCGTCCAAAATGACCTCGGGTTTATTCAAGACCGTGTTTATGATGCATTACTTCCAATCCCAGAGGAGGAGGAGTGGAAAATGTTACGCACCGAAGTGCCTCAAGCATTGTATTCTTTGATTATGGGCACAAATCCTAGCCGTAATGAAGGAGGCCTAAATCCGGTGGATTCTGTAAGTTGGACTGATGCAAAGACATTTTGTGAACGCCTTTCATGGATCCTTGGAAAGCCGGTTCGCCTGCCTACTGAAAATGAATTTCGCCAAGCATTGGGTCGCTTGAAATATGTGGTTTTGGAAGATCACTTCTGGAGTGTTTCTGCTTCAGGTGGGATTTCGCAGCCAGTGTCGAAAAAGCAGGCTTTGGCGAGTGGTTATTTTGATTTGCTCGGCAATGTGAGTGAATGGTTAGAGTCGATGGATCGCTATGAGGATGAGGATGCGCGCCATATCGGTGGACATGCTCAGGATCGTCTGGAAGCCATTTTTACGGTGCCTGTGCGCGAAGCACCCAGAGGTGAGCGTAACCGTATGACGGGGTTTCGCTTCGTGGTGAGTGCTAATTGACGAATTATTGACGGATAATAGTTAAGTTCGCATTGCTTGTAACAAATGGGTCGGTAGTGTTAATCGCTATGCAGCAGACTGTGAAGACGTCGGACTCGGAGCTTTTAAAGCGTGCCAGTCGTACACAATTTATCATCTATATAGTAATGGGTGTTTTGATGATTGTGCCTATCGTGGTTGTTTGGATGACTGGAGCATTACAATTTTAAGGTAGGTTATGAATAAAACGATTTTCACCATCCGGATTTTCTTTCTTGTTTTCAGCCTGCTCGGCTGTGTGCTCCTGAGCCATGTGATTAGCGAATGGTCGCTCATGCCAGTCTTGTTTGTGGGTATGAGTCTCGCGGCACTAGTTATCCTAACCGACGTGCTATTGGAGGGCTTTTCACTGCGTGGACTTTCGGCGATCACCTTCGGCCTCGCGGTCGGTGGTCTCGTTGCATATCTGATTTCCAGTTCGCCACTCTTCGAGCCATTGGAAGATGATCCTACTTTGGCGGAGACCCTCTTTTTGGCGCGTTTAGTACTTTATATTGTTTCGATGTATTTGGCGACGGTCGTGGCTCTCCGGGGTAAGGATGAGTTTAACGTCGTCATACCCTACGTGCGATTCAATCCGCATAATGTAGAGACCGCTTTGGCGGTTGTTGACACGAGTGCCTTGATTGACGGGCGAATTGCCGCGATTTGCGACAGCCGATGGTTTGGGTTTACGCTTCTCATTCCTCGCTTCGTCTTAGATGAGTTACAGGCGATAGCAGATTCATCTGACCTCACACGCAAAGAAAAAGGGCGCAAGGGGTTGGATGTGCTCAATCGTTTGCGCAAAATGAAGCATGTGGATCTTCGGATACATGAGAGTGATGTCCCGGACCGCAACGCGGTGGATTCTAAGTTGATTTACCTGTGCGATTCGATGAAAGCCAAGCTGTTGACGACAGATTACAACTTAGCGAAATTAGCCGAGTTCCATGGAGTGCAATGGTTGAACATTACTTCGCTAATTAAAGCATTGAACCAAGAAGTCTCGGTCGGCACACGCGTTTGCGTCGAGCTGGTGCGTGCAGGGAAGGATGCTGATCAAGCAATTGGCTATTTATCGGATGGTTCGATGTTGGTTGTCAACAAAGGCCGGGATCATATCGGTAAGGAAGTACGCGTTGAGGTGGACTCTGTTGTGCCATCGTCTGGCGGTAAGATGGTCTTTGCTACATATTTCCCGCAAGATAATGTTTCCGAGTGAGTTGGGGAATTGTAATAAGCTTGTTAAACAATTTGAATGCTGGGAATAAGCTTGGCTTTTAGGGCAATAACCTTACATCTATGGGTGTAATCGGGGGAATCTCTCCGGTTATTTACATATCATAAATAATACAAAAAAAGGAATATCATCATGCAAAATAAAAGCAAAAAGGGTTTCACCCTCGTCGAAATCATGATCGTGGTCGTTATCATCGGCCTTCTCGCCGCTATGGCGGTTCCAGCCTTCCAAAAGGTTCGCACAACATCACAAGAGAAGACTATCCGTAATAACTTACGTCAACTCGCTTCTGGTGCTGAGCAGTACTTCCTCGAAGAAGGTAAGACTACAGTTACATCTGCGATCCTTGTTGGTTCTGCTAGCTACGTCAAAGAGTTCAATGATGTTGCCGGTGAAACATACCCAACAACTATTACCACAGCTTTGTCTGCTTTGACAACTGGTGGTAACGTGACTATTTCATTTAACTTCTAAAGTTAAACTCTGAGTTTGTTTTATCATTTCAAGCCGCCTATTTATGTAGGCGGCTTTTTTATGTCTACTCGCAAAATTTATTTACCCATCGCGCTGATCGTTTCAGTGCTGTTAGCCCTATACTTGGGCTTTTTTGCGTATGGTAGTGCTGATGCGGTGCAGATTATCAAGTATGGCGGCTATTGGGTGATGCTGCTGACATGGGGGCTGTTGGTGCTTAACTTGGGCATACGCCTCTATCAAAGTAAGTGTTGGATAGGCTGTGGTCGACGAATCCACGAAAATTGGCTGCCGTTCGCTTTTGTGGGCCTTGCCTCGGTCTTACTCTATGTGATGCAGCCCACAGGCTATAAAATCACTATGGATGAGCCGGTGCTCTCCGCGACGGCACTGCGGATGCATGAATATAAGGAGGTTATGACAACCATTCGGGCGCACGACATCCAGGGAGTTTTCACTCAACTCGATGGCTACGTCGATAAGCGCCCTTATTTTCACCCTTTCCTGCTTAGCTTGATACATGATTTTACGGGTTACCGCAGCTCCAACACCTTTCTGTTGAATGCATTGCTGACCCCTGTGTTCTTGGGATTACTTTTTGTGGTTGGTCGCATGGCTTGGCCACGCTTCGGCGGATATGCATCGGTGTTATTGTTCATGACTGTTCCCTTGCTCGCGATGAATGTGAACGGGGGCGGGTTTGAACTGTTGAATTTGGTCATGCTCCTAGCTACCGCGCTGGCTGGAAAAATCTATCTGGAGCGCACCTCTACGGGCACTTTGAATGCTTTCATTCTATTGGGCTTGTTGCTCGCTCAAACCCGCTACGAGTCTGTGCTATATGTCGTCGCTGTAGGTGTAGTCGTCGCGATCGGGTGGTGGCGCGCTCGGCAAATCATCCTATCGCCAGTGGCGGTGCTCGCCCCGTTGTTGCTCATTCCTTTTCCGCTGCAGCAAATCATTTTCAGCGACTATCAAGGACTCTGGCAGCTGAAAGATGGTGCAGAGCAGCCCTTCATGCTTGGTCTGATTCCTGCGAATCTGGGGCATGCCTTTAATTACTTTTTCAATATAGGCGATGACCAGCAGCCGAACAGCTTGTTGCTGTCGGCGCTTTTCGTTGTGTCCCTCGGGATTGCTCTGCCGTTGTTTGTAAAAGGTCTACGCTCAATTAAAAAGGCATCTGTAAGCACAATGGTAGCGACCCCATTCATCGTGATTGTATCTGCCAATTTTCTATTGTTGATGGCATATCATTGGGGGCAAGTGGATGACATCATCGCGACTCGAATCGTCCTGCCGTTCATTCTGCTCCAAGTGCTAACTGTTGTCTATGTGATGGGGCGGTTGGTCCGATCTGATCGTTTCGCATCAGCTAGTTTGCTCGTTGTATCGATTTACGTGATGGCTTTCACGATCCCGCTTTGCGCACGCAGCGATTTCTTACGTTGGGTTCCAGATCAACATCAGGTGCTTTGGTTGCAAAAGCAAGTGGTTGAACGTAAAGATCAATCCGTGTTATGGGTGACGAATAAGCACTTAGTCGCGCTGATCGAAAGAACGCCTGCGATCGCAGCGCTGCATGCCAAGACCCGCAAACAGCAGTTGGATATGCATTTGCAAATGGGGTCCTATGGCGAGATTTTATTTGTATATCCTATGTCAGTGCACCCGGATGAGATGAGTGCTGAGATGCGGCAGACCAGTCTTGAGGCTGATTTCGACTTAGAGCCTTTGCGTGTCGAAAAAATTGGGCGTAATCTGTATATGTGCATGAGTCGCCTGAGGTCTGTGAAATGGCTAGAGGGTGATGCGCGCGGTTTAAGCATTCCCGATACGGAAGGAATTATAGACGCTGAAGCGAAACTGCAGTCCTACGCCCAAACACTTCCATGAGCCAATCAAAGTATGTATCCGCATTGAAGGCACTGCCGGTAGGTCGTGTCTTGCTAGCATGTCTCGGTGTCTTCGTGGTGATTGCGGGATATCTATTCGTTCCCTCCGATCTCGCAGAAAGGGCGGTTCGGTTTGGGGCTTATTGGCCGATCCTATTGGCTTTCATTGGATTTTTCGCCTGCGCATGTTGTTTGATTCGTTCGGAACAGGTGCGGTTGTCGAAGCTTGCCAGCAAGCTAGGGCTTGGTTTCGCGATTTGCTTTTTGCTCTGTGTGGGTCTCAGCTTTGTTCATGTTGAGTTAGGTCCCAAGATTCTGATGGACGATGCGATCTTGGAATCGACCGCGAAAAGTCTTCACCAGAGTCGAGAGGTTTATACGTCGACCTTTGGTCGCTGGGTAGCAAACGATTTCACCATCTTTGATGGTTATGTAGATAAGCGCCCGCTGTTGTATCCGTTTGCTGTGTCCTTGTTGCATGATCTCTCCGGTTACCGGAGTTCGAATCCGTATATCGTCAATGTCATCAGCGGTGTCTGCCTGCTCTTTGCGCTGTCGCTCTTGGGCTATTTCTTAAATGGGCGGAAGGGTGCCTACTTGATGTTGTTGCTCTGGGTGAGTCTGCCGCTCCTGTCGCAAAACGCATCCGGTTCGGGAATGGATTTGATTAACCTACTTTTCCTCGTGGGGGTGATTCTGTTATCGATTCTCTATTGGAAGCGTTTGGATGCAGTGAGTGAATCGGCGCTGGCGTTGGCGGGTGTGTTGCTAGCGCAGGGGCGCTACGAATCACCGCTATTTTTGCTACCGATTGCCGGAATCATTGTTTTCGGATGGATTCGAAAGGGAGCAGTGATCTTATCCGCAGGCACTATTTGCGCGGCTCCTTTGTTGTTTGGATTGGCGCTACAGAATAAATTCTTTTCTCAGTCGGAGGCCTTATGGGAATTACATTCAGGCGCGCAGACGCCATTCGCTTTTGAGAATCTCGCGGATAATTTTTCCAGAGCACTGTCGTTCTATTTTAACACCAGCGATGCTTATGCGAATTCACTGTGGATCGCTTTGTTGGGTTTTCCAGCAGTGGTCTTCTTGGTGTTGTATTTTGTGCGTGGTTGGCGTGCGATTTATACCGAGAAACCAGCACAGAGTATTTTTGGACTGTTTTCGCTTTTCCTATTTGCCCACATATTGGTGATTCTGTGTTACCACGATGGGCAATTGAACCGCTTGTTTGCTTCCCGTTTTGCACTGCCTTCTTACCTGCTTTTGACCTCAGCGATTGTCATTGTGCTGGGAGCATTTACTAGAAGTCAGAAAGTCTGGGGCGGTTTTGCAGCCTGCACACTTGTTTTTATCGTGGGCTATACTTTGCCCATGAATGCCAAGGGGGTCTTTACCCAAAGGAACTATGTCGCGAATGAGATCGAATGGATGCAATCGGTCGCGGATGAGCAATTCGAAGAGAGGAGTCTGGTAGTTGATACGTATACCATTCCGTGGACACTACGGCAGACGGCTTCGCTTTCACCGCTCCAAGCGTTTTCGAATGCGGTTCGATTGTATGATGATTTTGCGTCCGGTAAATATACCTCGATCTATTTAATCGAGCGAAACGAGTATTCGATTGTTGAAAACAAAGTGCAACGGCATGACTCGCTCTATCCTGTCGGGGTGTTTGCTGTCGAGTTGCTCGCTCAAAGAAGCTTCGAGCCATACAAGCAGACCTCCATTTATCGAGTTACTGGGATTGATCGGTCTGCGGCTGAACAGTTGCTGAAGTAGTCGCGCGTAATCGAGGTTTCGTAATCAGATGGGCAGTTGCGTCCTCGCTTTTCGCAACGAGGAGGGGATCCAATGATTCAGCATAGATGCCGATCAGTAAAAGGTAGTCGATTTCACTGCGTATAAATGTGTCGACGGCTTTTTGGATATCTAGGGTTTCGACACCTCTTATGTGATTCAGTGGATACCACGTAACATCTGGGCGCGCTTTGAAAAATCCGTAGTGCTGGTCATGCCCATGTAAGAAGATCGCCACCTCACTGCCTTCCGGAAGATCGGCTAAGAGCTTAGAGGGCTCACCTTTGTGAAGCTCTGGTCGATCCATTGCTTTTGACCACGCGTTTTGCTCGGTTGTCAGCGCGTTTTTAAGGCTCTCGATCGGTGTGCGGTTTTCGCTTTTATAAAGTTCTCGACCGATCGGAATCAATGGTCGTGAGAAATCGATGCATTTAACTGTGACCAAAAAGATAATCGAGAGGGCACAAAATACACGGCGAACATAGCGGTTGTTCCACGACTCCAAGGTGATGGCGAGCGCGGGTGTTGTCGCGATAAAGAAGGTCGAGAAAAAGCGCCCGTTCCATGGCATCCATGAAACCTTAGCGGAGACGATCAGGTAAAATCCGATCGCGGGTAGCAATAGTAAGCAGGTTTTAGGGCGCCGATAGATGGCGTAAGGAATGCAGAGGAATAGAATGAAGGCGCCGAAGGGACCAAACCATGCCCAATCTTCATGTGTCACCCAAGAGATGGAGAAAGACTCTCTAGAAGCGCCGGCATCTTCGAAGACGGGTTCGAGGCGTTGCTGGTAAAAGTGATTGAGCGTTTCGGAGTATCTCGACTGCCCCAGCACCTGCGGGGCTATGTAGTCAGCAATCGTGCCGACTTGTATGATTTGCAGGGCATATCGGGTGCCGTTGGCGAGTGTGCCGAGCAGACCATCATGCTGTGTGTGTCGCTCGGTAAATTCATTGGGACCTGACCACGTTTCATATTGGTTCGCATTCCAAATAAACAACCAAATTTGCGAAGCTATGAGGAAGGGGATGGCGCAGACTAAGCAGAGTTTGTAGTCTTTCCCTAAGCCCGTGAGAATTCGGATGCATTCGCTAGGTTGGTAGAGTTTGAAGTGGAGAATCGCCAGTAGCCCTAGACCCGGCATGAATGCCATGAATGTGGTTTTGATCGAGATGCCGAACAGGCATAGGCCTAGGAGCAGCAATAGCGTCCGATGCGATGACTCCCTGGGAGATCGTATGACCAGCAATAGAGCAGCGGCAGCAGTTGCGACCATTAAGATGTCGTTTTTGACGGTGACTGCTTGAAGAACCAGTGCAGTCAGACTCGTCAATATGACAGCTGCGGTGAGCGCATTTTTGACGGAGGCAAATTGCCGACTGATGGCATAGGCTGCCGCACCGATCGCGATATAGCTGCTCAGACTAAATATCGCGAGGCCGTGGTTAGTGCCCAGTGCGACGAATGGGTAGAATAAAATATCAGCACCCACGGGAAAAATGACTTCGTGGTAGCGATTGAAGGCATCAATGAAAAAGCTGTTCTCTTGGATGAAAAGAAAGACGCGAGGCAGGTGGTAGGTGAGCGCGTCGTGGTTCTTGATCGGCAAGAATAGGACTTGTAGGAGCGTATAAAGCAGGCAAATCACGATGGGAGTCGCGACCCAAGCATATGTTTTCGCGAATTGGTAAATGCGAACGAGGTCTTCTCGTAGCGCCGCTTGATGCATAGCGATCATTCGACCGCAAAAAATAAGGATGCAAAGTGATAAGACGATGCCCGCGATAGAGCTGCCGGATAGGAAACGTATTTGAAAGATCAGCGAAAAGGCTGCCTGCGTTAGCGGCACGGCCGTAGCGATGGCAGGGGCAATCGGCCATCGAAGCTTCCGTAGATAGCTATATATGCCGGTAACTGCACCAAGGTAAATGGTTACAAGAAGTATGCCGCTGGTTAGGCCGAACCATATGGGTGCATTTGTCATCCGTGAATAGCTTTAGCGGTTTTTATTTGAAGGTCGACCTCGATTCGCATGGGTTAATTTGAGTGGCATTGCTGCTATAAACGAATATCGAATAAGGACATGAGTGGAGAAAACGGAAAACTGAAGGAGAGTCAGCTCCCGCGCATTGCGCTGATCACGAGCGTGATTGTAGGGGTGTGCTACTTATTCCTGTATCCTGACTTGTGGCTCTATCTGATCGGAGGCATGCACTTTACGGATAGTGCCTATTATCCGTTCCTTGATATGCATGGAAGGTTGGCGGCATTTGAGGGGCATCGGGCGGGGATCGATATCTTATATAATCCGAATCCATTTGATCCGTTTCAGCGCGTGAGCGTGAAGCCCACCTGGCCATTGGCACTCACCTTTCTGGGTCTCGGGCCACAACATTTGATCGCCGCCGGGACTGCTGCAGCCGCCGGTCTTGGTGCGATTGTTTTTTCGATCCTGAAACCAAAGCGCTGGTTGGAAATGTTGGTCTTGTTGCCAATTTGTTTTTCACCTCCGATTCTTCTAGGTATTGAGCGGGGGAATGATGATATTGTGTATCTGATTTTGTTGGCGCTGGTGCCGCTGATATTGAAGTTAAAACTATCTGTGCGTTTCTGGTTGGCGTGGCTTGTGATTTTCATGCTCGCCCCAGCAAAGTATTATCCCGGTGCGGTATTTGGTATTTTCTTTTTAGAAGTTAAAAATTGGCGACAGCTTGGGCTGCTTTTTGGCGCAGGTGTTTTATTTGTTACGGCATACTTTTGCTCGCGCATGGATGAGGTGCTTTACTTGAAAGAGGCAGTTCCCAAACCAAACTTTTTCTTAGTCCATGGCGCGTCGCTCACATTTGAGGCGATTAATGTTCAAGCATACTGGGGCGCATTGTTGTCGTTGCTATGCGCCATTGTTGGTGTGGTGATTGTGGTGATTCCCCGCTGGTTGACCTTGAATTTGGAGATTAGTTTGCAGCGCTGGTATCTGCTGGGATATGCGGTCTTTGCTTTCTGTTTCTTTTTCAATAGTAATTTTGATTACAGGCTTACCTATCTGTTGCTAATGCTGCCGCTCCTTTTTCAGCTTGGTCGAATGCCAGTGTTTTGCAAAGGCTCTGTGTCTTTGGTGCGTATCATGGTGCTCTTGTTGATCCCTGCTTTTTGGGCAGAAATTGTGGGCATGCACTATTTCCTCATTCAGGGGAGTTGGACCATCGAGCTTGTTCGCTTTGCGGTTTACTTAAAGAGTGCCATGCTCTGGATCTTTCTATTTGGTAGCACAGTGATTGCCGCTACTTTACTACGTCCTAACCTGCGATCGCTAGCAGCCGATTTCTATGCTGATTGTAAGCAATTTCGTCTTAAATAAATTATGAAACCTCAGACGACTAATTTCGAAAAATTTCAAACCGGCAATGTAGTTGTCCGTCGACTCATCGGGCGCTTCTTTTCCAAGATTCGCCACTACGTTTCTTTGCGTCCCATTTCCAATATGCTGGATGCGGGTTGTGGCGAGGGAATGACGCTCTATCAATTAAACGACTTGTTGCCAGAGTCGGTCACTGCATTCGACCTTAACCCGACTTGTGTGGAATACACTAAAGCACTTTTCCCTGAAGCTGCGATTACGGTGCAAAATATTTACGAACTACCCTACGAGGAAAAGTCGTTCGACCTTGTGCTATGCATGGAGGTGATGGAGCACTTGCCTGATCCGCTGGAGGCCTTGAGGGGTCTGAAGCAAGTTGCTGCGGGACGTATCATTTTGTCAGTCCCGCATGAACCTTGGTTTCGATTGGGTAGCCTTTGTCGTGGTAAATACCTGAAGACCTGTGGCAACCATCCTGAGCACGTTAACCATTGGTCGCCTGCTACCTTTAAGGCATTCCTTGAGCAGGAGTTTGATCAGGTGACTGTCGACACGTCTTTCCCGTGGATTATTGCTGAAGTCATTGTTTCGAAAGCACCGTAGGTTTATTAATCATGGCACTGGAACTAAAAGCTTTGGTCACCCGCTTTGGACGGCTTGGCGTGGTGGCTATCTGTAGTTTCCTTGCAAATGTGCTGCTGACTGTAGTTTTAACCGAAGGGTTCTCGTTGCCCCCGCAAACTGCTTTTGCGATCGTGCTGGTATGTATCTTCAGTGTGAACTTCTGGGTCACGCGACGTTGGGTGTTCAGTGACCGAGTGGAAGGCTCGAATGCATGGGCGCAATTCGTAAAGTGCCTAGCTGTCTCGGCGAGCTTTCGTGTTTTGGAATGGTTCGCTTTTTATCTTTTGCTCGACCTATGGCACTTCCACTACGTCGTCACATTGGTGGGAGTTCTGTGCCTTTCTTTCGCGCTCAAATCTTTGATCTATGAGCGCTATGTCTTCCGCTAGAGATTGAGTGTCTGCGCGACATGTTTGTCGGTGTCGCTTTTATCTTGGCGTGTAATCATTTCGGCAATCAGTCCAAGTGAGACCAATTGCGCCCCGAGTAGTAGCAGTAGTATGCCGAGGAAGAATAGTGGTCGTCCGCCGATTTCTGTGCCGAAAAACATTTTGCTGAATGAAAGCCAAGCGAGTGTGACAAATCCGATAAAGCCCGCCAAGAATCCTGTGCCCCCGAATAGGTGAGCGGGTCTGCGAAGGTAGCGACTTGTGACGACCACCGTGATCAGGTCGAGGAGACCTTTAAGGAATCGCTTGCTGCCGTATTTTGAAACGCCGTGTTCTCGAGGGTGGTGCTGCACGGCGATTTCGCCAACCGAGTAGCCTTCTGCGTGTGCGAGAATGGGCACGAAGCGATGGAGTTCGCCAAAGAGTTTAATGTCTTGCGTGACTTCGCGACGATAGGCTTTGAAGCCACAGTTGAAGTCATGGAGTTGCACGCCGCTGGCTGCGCGAGCGAGACCGTTGAATACTTTCGATGGGAGGGTTTTGTTGAGTGGGTCGTGGCGCACCTTTTTCCAGCCAGATACCAGATCGTAGCCTTCGTCTAGTTTGTTTAAGAATGCGGGTATTTCATTCGGGTCATCTTGTAGGTCGGCATCGAGTGTAAATATAATGTCTCCAGTGGCTTTGGAAAATCCAACTTGCAAAGCCTCAGCCTTTCCGAAATTTCGACGAAAGCGTAGTCCTGTGCAGTGCTCGGGTTCGCTCTCACACAATGCTTCGATCGCACTCCAAGAACCGTCGGTGCTACCATCGTCGATGTAGTAAACTTTGAATTGTGCGTTGCCGCTTTTCTCCATCACTTCAGCGATGCGCTTATAGAGTTCGGCGACAGTCTCCTCCTCATTGTAAACCGGAATGACGAAACTGATGGAGGGTGGTGCTTTTTGATTCGTGATGTTCGACATGGGATATCAGTAAAGAATAGAGAGGTCAGTTTGCTAGTTCGCTGTGGGTAGGGTAGCGGGAACTAGGTTTAAAATCGAGGTTAGATAATCAGTGAGATTTCCCGCGGGATCCACCTCAGGTGGTAGATTTGCTGGGACGGTTGCGTTTTGTGGCGTTGAAGCTTCGAGACCGACGATGCGTTCGATGCTATAGTAGAGATTTTCTTTGATGGGTTGGACTGCCACTGTCTCCAGTTCGAAGCGTGTGTTGAGCGACCGATAGCGGCGAGGGGTGATCTTCTCGCCCCGTCCGTTTAGGTAATAAACTGTGAAAGCATAGATGTCGTTATAGAGCCCCCATTCTTGTGTTTTGAGTATGCGCTCTGGTATTTGATTTGCGACGACAAAAGGAATGGTGGCTTGTCTTAATAAGCCAAAACCAATGGCTGACTCTGCGAGGATGAGATGGTTACCTTGAGGTATTTCTGCCTGTGCCCAATGTAGTGCCCAATCATAGCCGGAAGAAACGCTCATCCGAGGTTCATCGTTGAGCCGAGTCGTATGTGAACCGCTTAAGCCGATGATGTAGAGTGCTGCCAATGCATACATCCATTTGCCCGGTTTCTGTAGCTTAAAATCATACAGTAGCGCCATCGGAACGCTGAATACGAAGAAGAGCTGTAAAGGGAATGAGAAGCGCGACGTCGCGGGATCTGTCCATGCGCCCCAATAGCAAATCAAAGCGAGGAAGGTGTTGCCTGCGACGACCAGAAAGACGACGAATGGGACGGTGAGTTCATTGTCTGACTTGATGAAGAAAGGCGCTCTGCGAATGCATTGGATGGACAGGAACAGCATCGAGATGATTCCCGCTGCGCTGAGTAAGACAGAGTTGGAGTAGTCGCCAGTGAGCTCAAAAAGATAAGTGGCGGCATGTGCGAGGTTGTTGGGCAGATGCTCGAGACTGAAAAAGTTGTCGCCTGTGGTCTGGATGAAATTCGGGTAGCTCTGAAAGATTTTGTATGAAAGCAGCGGGACAATCAGTAGCAGTGGGCTGAGCGCTGCAAACCAAGTCAGCATGAGCGTTTTGCTGCGATAGCTTTTTAATAAAAACAAAGTTGCAGGCACGAGCACGTAAAGGACTGATTCGTAGCGATTGTTGGCCAACAAAATCGACACCATGAGCATGAGGTTTAAGCCCTCGCTGCCTTCGCTTTTCATGTAATGCAGTCCGGATAAAATGAGACCGCAAATTAGGCACAGGTTGAGTAGTTCATAACCGCCACCGTTGGTGTTTTGTGCAAAGAGCGGTAATCCTGTAACGAGGAGTAAGGCCAGTATGCCATGGCTACGACTCGTCGTCTTTTCAACAACGGTGTAGATTAAACCGAGCAAAAAAAGCGTGAGTGCCGAGTTCAACCAAAATACATTTTCAAGGCGATACCCAGTCAGGTTATGCACTAAGGAGGTGACAAAGGGGAACAGTCCCGGGCGTTTGTCGACAAAGCCTATTTTGGTTATGACGTCGTCACCGATGTTATGCGAAGCCGTCTGGACGAACGCCTCTTGCTCATGGTGCATGCTCATTGCGGTAGAGCTCAAGACGTGCTCATCAAACAATATCTTAAAACCACGGTCCACGTGGGTGTGTAGATAGCATGTCGCTGCGAGTATAATGATGAGCGCGGGCCAGTGCTTTTTGAGTGCCGCTGTAATAGTCGCCAGGTTTGTGGACTTGAATGGCTGTCTTAGATAAAAAAGGAAAAGCACGCACGTGCCGCCGAGCATCCAATAGCTGTAATACTTGACTGCATGGACAGCCGTTTCGGTGCTGATGATTTTTAGAGGAATCAGCAGTGCCAGAATCGCGGCGATGGCAGCGATACCGATTTTTAAAAATGTCTGTGATTTCTCCGGCATCGGGTTACAGATATGCGATCTTTCGAGTGGTGTCTGGCACGACAACTACATTGCGGCTGGCACCTGCTGGAATAGTGGCCGCGAGCTTGGCTGCTTCGATTGGTAGTTGCTGTCCCTTGAAGTCGTAAAAGGTATAGCCGATATCGATGAGCAATTGGTGTATGTTCTCGAAGGCTCTGGCGTGCTCGGTCTCATTGTAGTCGG
The DNA here is from genome assembly GCA_030729385.1 of Opitutales bacterium. Lineage (GTDB taxonomy): Bacteria > Verrucomicrobiota > Verrucomicrobiia > Opitutales > Coraliomargaritaceae > JBPOFY01. The sequence continues at coordinate 57,470 of JANQXM010000006.1, forward strand.
GAGCCAGCTCCATGAGTATAGTGGGGCGCAATGTAGAGAAAGTATTACGTCCGCCCGAAAGAACGTCCCACTCATGGCCATCGACATCGATCTTAACTAAATCAAGGCGATCGATTTTGTTGGCTTCGACTAGCGCGTCTAGAGTCGAGTGTTGGGCATTGCCAAGTGTTTTGAGAACACCTTGGTGAGAGGGGTGGCGTTCGTCGGTCGAGTCAAACGGCCAACTGGAATGAATGCTGCCGGCAATGCTGGAACCTTCTTCGCCTTCAGGTGCGCGTAAGACGCAATGGAAGGGGTGGATCTGATCGGCGATCGTTGGATTGAGCTCAATGTTCCGTTGCAACTTATTGAATGCATATTCCGTTGCTTCGATGGCGTATGCTTTACCGCTAGGGCTGACGCTTTGCCCCATCGTTAAAGTGTGTGCGCCGATGTTGGCACCGATATCCATCACCACGTCGCCGTCCTTGACGTTTTGTCGAATAAATTGGCTGAGGTAGCTTTCAAAGCCGCCGGACAAATAAATCATAAAGTCGACGACTTCTCTTAAATCGAGCTCCCAGGTGAAGGAGCTACGTTGGAATTGACCGTGGACGTCCTTGCCAACGATTTTGCGTGCCAGTCGAACGACTCGAAAGGCGAGAGACGCGAGAAATATCTTATGTTTGGTTTGAAGGACCATGTATTGGTTTACTTGCTGGCCTTGAGAAACATGTGATTGAAGGTCTGCTTGATCGGGTCGTTATCGTTCGCGTTCTTTGCCTGTATAGCTGCTAATAATAGGTTGGTGTCTTTTTGGCTCTCGTAAAGGTTCATTTCTGCCTGTGTCGGTGCTGGCATGGCGCCTGTCCAGAAGAGGCAAAGCCGTGCGAACGGACTTTCGGCGCTATTTGATTTCCAAAGCTGAAGGGCAGCATCCTGCTCGCCCAGCTTCCAATGATAAATGCCGGCGATAGCTGAAAGGTTCGAGTCATCCTCATTGTGCTGGATGGCAGCTTCGAGTAGTTAACGAATTTCCTCCCTCGAGGGTTGGCTGGACTCTGGGGAGAGTGCCCAGGTATTGAATTCCGCCTGCACGATGGTGCTTTGCATGTCGTTACGTTGGGGATTCATCTCCAGTGCTTTTTGCGCCCAATGAATCGCGTCAGTATCCCGACCTGTGCGGATAGAAGCATTTGCCAAAAGGGCGAAATCTTCTTCCCAAGTGTTGGTGTTGCGTGCATCGAAGAAGTTGGAATAAGCAATCGTAAGAGTGGCGATCAAGCAGAGGGCGAAACTATACTTCCATCGCTTAGTGGCGCTTCGCCAAGTCGAAGGAAGCAGCGTGATACCTGTGCTCAATATCGCGAGGACTGGTAGCATCGGTAATCGAAAACGATTGGAGGTATAGAACAGTATGGTTCCGGCAGCGTAGGCGGCAAAAATGATAATCAAAGCGATCAAGCACTTGCGATGCTCTGGTTGGCGTAAGCCGATAAGCGTGCCTGCGACGGCTAGAATAAGGAGCGCGCCCCAATGGATGGGGTTGATCTTGAGTTGTAGGTGTTGTGGTTTGTGGAAGCCGTAGGTCTTGTTGTCGTATTGTTCGTAGCTGTTGAGGAAATAGTAGGCTTTGCGAAACATGAGGCCGATCCATTGCCCCCGGTTTTCTTGGATGTAGCTAAACGTTTTGTCCTTCCAGTGCCGGTTCATCGTAGAGATGTCGTGCGGGGGCACTTCACCGGTTTGTGTAGCGTAGAGCGCGAGCGATTCTAGTTTGGCTGGGTTGTCGTATTGATCAGTAAACTCCACGCGTATTGCTTGTGCGTAGATGCGACCATTTGCATCCGGCTTGTTCCCAGCCCACAAATTGTAGGCACCTTGCCAAGGCAGCATCCGGAACTCGCCCGCAACGCGCTGATTCGCGATCCCGAGTAGCACGAAGCCAAGGACAGGGCCAATAAATGCGATTGCGAGATGTTGGAGGCGAAAACGAGGCGTGAGTATACACGCGGCGATGGGCCAAAGCAACGCGAGTGGCAGCAGGTGCGAGCGCAAGGCGGCTCCCAGTGCCAGTATGAGTCCGATAGCAAGGCTGCGTTGCCAGGTAGGTCGTGGAAGCCAAGCGATGAATTGATCAAGCGCTAGTGCAAATGCAGCGATCGCAAGGAGTATGTCGAAGGCGTCTCCAGAGAAAAATAGAAGGACGGGATTGAGACCGATGAGTAGACCAGCGATCCATGGCGCTGAGGGTGTTTTCCAGATACGCGAAGCGGTGCGTGCGCTGGCGCCTGCGATGAGTGCCAAGGCAATGGCATTCAGTAAACGAGCGATTAACGGGAGCGCGTCGGCAGGGAGTCCAACGGAGAGAAAGAGAGACAGGAGATAGGGATAAAGAGGTGCGCGGTGAAAGGGTTCTATTGGCAGCTGCCCGTCCGCCATTTGTTGAGCCAGCAAAAGTGTCTGTTGATTGTCCAGCGCGGGTGATTCGCCCAGCGGAGTTTGCCCATAGTGCATGAACCAGACAAATGCTTGCACCAGCGTCAGTAGCACGATCCACGTAATGGTGCGGGTGTGAACGGTTGGGGGTGCTTGGTTCTCGGCGTGCATACGTTTATTTTCTCCGAGTCTCGGAAATCATCCCTATACTAAGGATCTTACGTTGGGTATCGGCAAGAAGACTTTATGAGTGGTTGGTCTCGTGCGGGGAATTAACATTGATTTTATCGACCTGTGAGGGCTTTCTCATATGAGACTTATGAATATATCAATCGTCATCCCCATCTTTAATGAAAAGGAAACATTGCACGAGATCGTCGGTCGCGTGCGCGCGGTTGAGGCGATGGATGTGAAGGAAATTATTTTGGTCGATGATTGTTCGACTGACGGCACGCGCGCTCTTCTGGAATCGGAATTCAACGAGCCTATTTTTAAGAAGTTATACCATGAGGTAAACCAAGGCAAAGGCGCTGCGCTGCGCACGGGTTTTGCTGCGGCAACTGGTGATATTGTTGCGGTGCAAGATGCGGACCTGGAATATGATCCGGCCGAGCTTCCGGGGCTGATTCGTCCGATCATTAATGATCAGGCGGACGTGGTCTTTGGTTCACGTTTCGTCGGCGGTGGGGCGCATCGAGTCGTCTTCTTCTGGCACATGTTGGGCAACAAGTTTTTGACCTTGTTGAGCAACATGATGACCAACCTGAACCTTACCGATATGGAGTGCTGCTATAAGTTGTTTCGTCGTGAGGTGATGGATCAGATCACAATCGAAGAAGATCGTTTTGGAGTAGAGCCGGAGTTGACTGCGAAGGTGTCCAAATTGAATGTGCGTATTTACGAAGTCGGGATTTCTTACTATGGTCGCACCTACGATGAGGGTAAGAAGATCGGCTGGAAAGATGGCGTCCGCGCGATTTACGCGATTATGAAATACGGACTCTTTCGTTAAACCTCAGTGTTTAGGAAGGCGACTAATCGCTCGGCTGTCACTTTCCCAATGCCTTCAAGTGCTATGAGCTCATTGAGTTTAGCGGCACGTAGCTTTTCGATTGATCCGAAGTGATGGAGCAGTTGCTGCTTTCGTTTCGGTCCGAGTCCAGAGAAGTCATCGAGAATGGATTCGCGTAGTCGTTTGCTGCGTAGCTCGGCATTGAAACTATTGGCAAAGTTGTGTGCTTCGTCGCGGATGTGTTGGAGCAGGCGCAACGCAGGATCGTGATGCGGGAGGTTGAGAGGTTCGCGACCATCGCTGAAGATCACGGTTTCATTACGCTTTGCTAGCCCGATCAAGGCGGGCGGTTCCAAGCCTTGACCTAGGAATGCTTTCAGTGCGGCAGTGACTTGGCCTGCACCGCCGTCGATCACGATCAAGTCGGGGAAGGCTTTTTCTTCGTCGTGTAGTCGGCGATAGCGGCGGCCGACGACTTCTTCCATTGCGCGAAAGTCGTCGTTACCTACGAAGGATTTTATTTTAAAGCGGCGATAGTTTTTACGGTCTGGCTTGCCGTCTTTAAAGGCGACCATGGAAGCCACGCAAAAGCTGCCAGAAATGTGTGAGATGTCGAAACACTCCATTTGCTTGGGTGCGGTGGGTAGGTCGAGTTTCTCTTTGAGTCGCTTGACGACTTGCCCGTGATTGTGAGTGCCCAATAGGTTGCGCTCGAACTTACGCGTGCGATGAGTGGTGGCTTCAAGCGCAGTGATCATGTCGCGCAGGGTGGCAGCTTTCTCATAAGCTTGGGCTTTTGCAGCGGCGGTCATTTGCTCTTTTAGCTCGGCGAGCCATTCTTTGGCTTTGCCGTCGAGAAAGTCGCAGGCTGCTTCAAGTCGGGCTTGATAGTCTGCCTCTGTAATCTCGTTTTCATGTTCGTAGATTTCCGCACGGGCGTCGTCGTAGAGTCGCCAGCGACCATCACCCAGATCGAGCGGTTTGGCATCGCTGAGTAAAATGCCGAATTTACGACGTAGCTCAGCCAGTGTCTTGCGCAAGTGGTTGGAGTGGGCAAAGGGACCGTAGTAGCGAGAGTTGCTATCGGTTCGATTGCGCGTGAGCCGGAACCGGGGTAGGCTTTCGCGTGGATCCACTCGAACGAGCAGAAAGCGTTTATCATCTGTGAAGTCCGTATTGTAGCGCGGCTTGTATTTCTTGATCAGCTGCCCTTCAAGGAGGAGCGCTTCGGCCTCGGACTTAACAATGATGATGTCGAAATCCCGAATCAGATCGATCATGGCGCGCACTTTAGGCTGGGCGACCATGAGCTTACGCGAGGCTTGAAAGTAGGTGGAGACGCGTTTCTTCAGGTCTTTCGCCTTGCCGACGTAGATCGTCTGCCCGAGGCGATCTTTCATCATATACACCCCAGGCTGGTGCGTCAGTCGGCGCACCTTTTCTTTGAGGTTTATTTTGTCGGGGTCTGGCATGTTCTGAATAGCTAATGGTTGATCGCTAATGGTTGATGGTTGATGGCAAAAGAGCAATCGATGTTCATGTTTGCACTTTAAGCTATTTAACACTCATTTCCAGTAACCTATGCCTCAACCAGCTTTAGTCGAAGTCATTAATTTTGGAGACGAACTCCTTGTCGGTATCCGTGAAAACGCACACCTCACCTATTTGGGCGAACAATTGGCTCGTTTCGGTCTGCCGATTCATCGTGCGCGTATCATCACTGATAATGTCAGCGAAATCAAAAAAGCATTTGCGGACGCTTGGGCACACTCCGACGTGGTGATCACTACCGGCGGTCTGGGACCGACTGCGGACGACATGACACGCGAGTCCATCGCTGAAGCGCTGGGGGCAGAGCTGGAGTTTGACGCTGAAATCGAGGATGCGATCAAGTCGCGCTTCAAGGTTTTGGGGCGGTCAATGGCGGCGCATCATTTAAAGCAGTGTTATCGATTTAAAGAGGGCCATGTGCTACACAATGAGCGTGGCACTGCGCCGGGCCTTGCCTATCGCGCAGACGGCAAATTGTTGATCATGCTGCCGGGACCGACGCATGAGATGAACCCGATGTTTAAGAAGCAAGCGCTGCCACTGCTGCAGGAGGCTGGCTTGCTCTCGACTGAAGAGGCGTATTTGCAAATTCGCACCTGCGGCACAGGCGAGTCGACCATTGAGGAAATGATGCAGCCCTTGATCGCGAAGCATCCCGCGCTTTCGGTGGCATATTGTGTGCATTACGGAATCGTTGATGTGCGCTTGAGTGGTCGTGAAGGAGCACTCTCGATGAATTGCTTGAAGGCGATCGGTCAAGAAGCTCGCGAGATATTGGGCGATGATTTTGTTTGTTTCGGGCACTGCTCCTTGGCGAAGGTGATTTTCCATGAGTTGCGTGCACTCGATCGCACGCTTGCCGTGGCGGAGTCTTGCACGGGTGGCTCTGTTGCGAATGAGTTTACTAATTTGCCTGGAGCATCCAAGGTTTTTCAGGGCGGAGTCGTTTGCTATACCAATGAAGTGAAAATGGACATTCTCGGCGTGCCAGAATGCCTGTTGGATCAGCACGGCGCAGTCAGTGCCGAGTGTGCTGTGGCAATGGCTTCAGGCGTGGCTGAAAAACTTTCTGCAGATTACGGCTTAAGTGTCACTGGCTTTGCCGGACCAGGCGGTGGCGACGAGACGAATCCTGTCGGCACAATTCACCTCGGTTATCATTCCCCGGTGGGCGTCTGGTGTAAGACGGTTCGCTATACCGGCGGACGCTTAGATGTGAAAGCACGCGCGGTGCATGCCGCGCTCGATTGGATGCGACGTAAGCTGAAGAAGTATAAGATGGAAGAAATGCTCTGCTGTGGCGGGAGTGACTAAGGTGTCTGCCGCATTGCTTCGTTAATTGTATTCTTCGCGCTTCCGTCTTGCGCTGACTCGGGGAGGCTCCGAAACTCGAGGTTCCTATGGCTGACAAACCTTTCACATTCATCTGCGGCGAAGACGACTATCTCGTTTCTGAGAAAGGAAAAGTGTGGTTTGCCGAGCAGACTAAGGACTTGATGGATGATCTCTCGAAAGAGGTGGTCGATGGTCGGTCCGGAAATATCGCTGAAGTGGAAGAGGCGATTAATCGCTTCACAAGCGCGGTGCAGACACTCTCACTCTTTGGCGAGCGCAAGGTGGTTTGGCTGAAAGATGTGAATTTCATGGCCAATAGTCAGACCGGCAATGCTCAAGGCACGCTCGATCTGGTGGAAAACTTGAAAGAGATGCTCGCAGGTTTAGACCCTGCTCAAGTCGGTGTTTTGATCACCGCGCATCCGATTTACAAAGTGCGTAGCTTCTACAAGTGGGTGCAGAAGAATGCCGACTTTACCCTCATCGATGGTGGCAAAGATTCCGCAGCAGGCTTAGCAAATATCATTCAGCAAGAATGCGAAACAGCCGGAGTCGCGATTACACGAGATGCGGTCCAGCTCTTGATCGGTAAAGTCAACGGCAACACTCGGCTGATTGTCGAAGAGACGCGTAAGTTGGTCACCTTTATTGGCTCTGAGGGCGGTCAAATCACGGATCGATTGGTCACTGACCTCGTGCCGAACTTTGGCGATGCCGATTTCTTTGAGGCGGCAGATGCCTTTTACTCGCTCAAGTTGGATTGGACGCTCGAAGCGTTGCGTCGCCACTTCTTTACCAATAGTGAGTCGCGTCCATTGCTCGGCAGCTTGCAGTCGCGGAATCGCCTGTTGATACAGCTCCGGGTTTTATTGGATGCAGGAGCCATTCGCCTCGGTGGACGCGGCATTTCAAAGTCCGACCTCGAAGCCGCCGCACAGACCTATGGGCATCACTTCGGTGAAGGCGCAGAGAAAAGTAATCTCAACGTCTTTACACAGAACCCATGGTATCTTGGTCGATTAGCGGAAACCGCTTCGAAAGTGCCGCTCAAGAAGTTGGTCGATTTCCAAATCGCCTTCACCGAGGCTTTTGAAGCGATCATCAAGCGCCCCAACGAGCAAGAAGAAGTCTGCCGCGAACTGGCAGTCCGTTGCCTGAGCTGAGGGCACAAAAAAGCCGCCTCGAAAGGCGGCTTTAAGGGAAAGCTTAGACGCTCAATTATTTAACACTGCGGCGGCGTAACATGACAAATCCAAGCACTGAAATGCCCGCGAGTAGGGCGTAAGTGCCGGGCTCGGGGACAACGGTGAGTCCTATACCTTGTAGTTCAAAGTCGCCAGCAACCCATCGAAGTGTGAAAGCATTACCAGCTGTGACAGCAATATTCATAGTTGCAGGGTTGGTGCTCGTGAAGTCGGTGCTACCAGTGACAGTGTCGGCGGCGTAGTTGCCTAAGCTGACATTATTATTCAAGAGCTCTACGACATCTGAGGATGCGGTAGCACTAAAAGAAGCCCAGTCCATCGCAGTGATGACTACATCCTTATCAAATATAAAACTGGTTCCTTCACCTGCTGCACCATAGCCTGAGCTGCCGTCGGCGAGACCAGTTGAAAGGACATTGAGGTCGTCGACCAGCGCGGTAGCCGTTACCCCAAGAGTGCCGATTCCGGTTATGCCTTGAATCTGAAAACCTGCACTGGTTTGTTCGTCGAAACGATCACCGCCAAAGTCGTTTGTGGGACCTGTTCCACTTTCTAGTAGAACCAATGTTCCGCCTACCACTGTGTTGTCGTCGAAATTAAAACTAATTGCTTGAGCATGTGCTATAGTTGCAAAAGAGGTAATCGCTTCAGTGTAGGCGAGTATTTGTGAGATTTTCATGGTAGAGACAGGTTAATAACGGCTTATGAACATGCAGATTTGATGCCATATAGCCATATCTGAATAATATGGTCCAAAATTCTCTATTTGACTGTCAACTAGTTATGCATCGGTGAACTTGGCCGCCTCTTTGGGCAAAAAAAGAATTTTAGATCAAACCTAGCACCATTTTACCCTCTTCGGTGATCATGTCTTGGTTCCAGGGTGGATCCCAGACAATCTCGACTGCGGCTTCGGCGACGCCGGGCACGCTTTCGAGACGCATTTGGGCGTCTTCGGCGATGACCGGACCCATACCGCAACCGGGTGCAGTCAGCGTCATATCCATGCTTACCTTGTGTCCACCTTCGGGGCGTTCGGCGCACTCCAAGGAGTAAACGAGACCCAGATCGACGATGTTGACCGGAATCTCGGGGTCGAAGACGGTTTTTAGTGCCTCCCAAAGCGCATCCGTTTCAACGGGTTCGCTGGAGATAGCCTCGGCATCTTTGGCGGCTTGGGTGATTTCCTCGCCGAGGGCGTCGGCATTCTTCCCGCTGATGCGGAACATGCCGTTGTGCGTCATGACGGTGAAGTTGCCGCCGAGGCGGTGCGTGATGGTCACGGTCTCGCCTTCGGGCAAGCTCATCGGCGTGCCTTGAGGGATGAGTGTGACTTCAACTTCGCGAGTGAGTGTGCGTAAATCGTCCATTGTATGGAGTGAAAGTGAATGTGAGAGTGAAAGTTGGCGGCAACGACGGAGCGTTGCCCTCCACTAATTATTTGATCTTTGATTCGAATTTGTTGCGGATGAGTTCGCGAAGATTTTCGGCGAGTTCGTCGCTTTCGACCTTTTCGATGACTTCTTCGAAGAATCCGAAGACCATGAGTTTCATGGCGTCGCGTTTGGCGATCCCGCGGCTCATCATGTAGAAGAGTTCGTCTTCGTCGACGTTACCTGTAGTCGCACCGTGCGAGCATTTCACATCGTTGGCGAGGATCTCTAGACCGGGCAGTGCGTTGGCTTCGGCGGTGGGATCGAGCAACAGGTTGCGATTGGTTTGGAAGGCGTCAGTTTGCTGTGCGCCTTCGGCGACTCGGATCAAGCCGGAGAAGATGGTGCGACTGTTGTCGAGCAATGCGTTCTTATAGAGCAGGTCGGAAACGGCGTTGCCAGCGTTGTGCGTCTGGAAGGTGCGTTGGTCAAACTCCTGTGTATCCTCGGCAACGGTGAGCGAATACATTTTTACGTCAGCTCCGGGACCTTCGATACGTGTTTGGTTTTCGAAGCGGGCACGTTGGGCACCGATGTTGACGGCGACGTTTTTAACCTGCGCATCGCGGTCGGCTACGGTGGTGTCGAGCTGGAAGGAAACGGTTTTCTCATTCCAGTCCTGCACGATCTTGCGGAAGACATTGGCACCAGCACCAGCGTGTATGTTGGAGACGGATACATTGAGTGCTTCGTTGTCTTCAGTGTCTGAGAAGAAGATGTCGACCACGGATGCTTTGGCATTGTCTTCTGCAATCACTAGCGTGTGCGGGAAGACCGCTGCGCGTTCGCCACTCGTCCAGTAATAGTTTACAAACGGTTGCTCGACTTCGACACCTTTCGGGACGAAGAGGACGGAGCCGGCGCAAACGATGGATGCGTGTAACCCGAAGAATTTCTCGGAGCCGAGTTCGGTGGACTCTTGGAGGAAATATTTCTCCATGAGTTCCGGGTGCTGAGCAACTGCTTCGTTGATTGGCAGATAAATCACACCTTTTGCGGCGAGTTCTGCACTGATGCCTTCGAAGCTGGCTTGTGCGTCGTCGACGTAGACGCTACGACCAGCGCGTTCGGAAACGAGGCCAGAGCGTTCGACGAGTTCTGCGAGCTTATCAGCTGAAGGTGCTTCGACCGGGTTGAAGCCTTCGATGCTGAGGCGTCCGACTGAGGCAAAGCGCCACATTTCGTCGCGGGCGGTGGGCATGGCGAGCGCATTAAATTGCTCGATGCCAGCTGCGCGACGTTCGGCTAGCCATGTAGGTTCGTTAGTTATGCTTGTGGGCATGGGTTGTTCTAAAGTTGTTGTCATTTCTAAAGGAGTTAGAAGTCAGGAGATAGAAGTTAGGAGTTCGGGCTTACCCGACGCTGCCTTCCATTTCCATGTCGATGAGGCGCTTGAGCTCGACGGAGTATTCCATCGGGAAAGCTTTCATCAGCTCGTTAACGAAGCCGTTCACCGCGAGGCTCATTGCTTCACCCTCGGAGAGGCCGCGTTGCATCATGTAGAAGATCTGCTCGGCGCTGACTTTGGAAACACTGGCTTCGTGTTGCACGGTGTTGTTTTCGCCGCGTGTAGTGATCGCGGGATAGGTGTCGGTCCGGCTGTTGGTGTTGATCAACAGAGCATCGCACTCGGTGTTGTTCTTACAATTTTTGAGGTGCTTCGGCATGTGGACCTGGCCACGATAAGTGGAGCGTCCTTTGCCGATGGAGATCGACTTGGAGATAATGTTACTCGTGGTGTTGTCCGCGAGGTGGATCATTTTCGCGCCGGTGTCTTGGTGCTGGCCGTCGTTGGCGAGTGCGATAGAGAGCACTTCGCCGCGTGCGCCTTTGCCCTTAAGGACAACGCCCGGATACTTCATGGTGAGGCGTGAACCGATGTTGCAATCGATCCATTTCACTTCGGCACCTTCGTCGGCCATGCCGCGCTTGGTGACGAGGTTGAAGACATTGGAAGACCAGTTTTGCACGGTGATGTATTGAATCTTGGCTCCCTTGAGGGCGACAAGCTCAACCACGGCGCTGTGTAGCGTAGTCGTTTCAAACTTCGGCGCGGTGCAGCCTTCCATGTAAGTGATCTCAGCGCCTTCGTCGGCGATGATGAGCGTGCGCTCAAACTGACCGAAGTTCTCCGCGTTGATACGGAAGTAGGCTTGGAGTGGTTGCTTGAGTTTCACACCCTTTGGCACGTAGATGAAACTACCGCCGGAGAATGTGGCACTATTGAGTGCGGAGAATTTGTTGTCCGAAGTTGGAATGACTTTGCCGAAATAGGGACGGAAGATTTCCGGATATTTCATGAGGCCTTCAGTCGAACCAACGAAGATCACGCCTTCTTTCTCTAGGTCTTCCTTCATGCGAGAGTAGGAGGCCTCGGAGTCGAATTGTGCTTCCACGCCTGCGAGGAACTTACGCTCTTGCTCGGGGATGCCGAGGCGCTCGAAGGTTTCCTTCACGTCGTCGGGCACTTCGTCCCATGTGCGCGCAGGCTGCTGTCCCTTGGAGAGGTAGTAGCGAATTTCGTCGAAGTGGATATTCTCCAGATCCTTGTCGGCCCAATTGGTCGGCATGGGTTTCTTCTTGAAAATTTCGAGTGCCTTGAGGCGGAAGTCGAGGATCCATGGATCTTCGTCTTTTACCTTGGAGATGTATTTAACGGTCTCTTCGGTGAGACCGACGCCAGCGTCGAACTCGTAGTTTTCGGGATATTTGAAGTTCCCTTTCTCGGTATCGACGTTGATTGCTTTGTCTTGGATGTCTGTATCTGACATAATTTTAAATGGCTAGTGGATGAGGGCTATCGGCTGAGTCGGTTACGCAGTTGCGCTGGTGAATTCTTCTTTGACCCAGTCATAGCCTTTGGTTTCGAGTTCCTTGGCGAGCTCGGCGTCGCCACTGTGGACGATACGACCGTCGAACATGACGTGCACAACGTCGGGCACGATGTAATCGAGCAAGCGCTGGTAGTGAGTGATCACGAGGAAACCACGTTCTTCGGAACGCATGAGATTCACGCCTTCGGAAACGATGCGAAGTGCATCGATATCGAGGCCGGAGTCAGTTTCATCCATGATGCAATACATTGGATTGAGCATAGACATCTGGAGGATTTCGCAGCGCTTTTTCTCTCCGCCTGAGAAGCCTTCGTTGAGAGAACGGGCGGTGAACTTGCGGTCCATCTTGAGCGCGTCCATTTTGGCGTAGAGCTCTTTGTAGTATTCGACGGCGTTGACGTCTTCACCTTCAGGGAGACGTGCTTGGCGAGCGGCGCGGATGAAATTGGCGATCGAGACGCCGGGGATTTCCAAAGGATATTGGAAGGCGAGGAAGAGGCCTGCCTTGGCGATCGTATCGGGTTCTTCACCGAGGATGTTGACACCGTCGAGTAGGACTTCACCGCTTTCGATTGTGTAGTCTTCGTGACCGGCGATGACCTTAGCCAGTGTGCTCTTACCGGTGCCATTCGGGCCCATCAGTGCATGCACTTCGCCCTTTGGAATGGTCAGGTTGAAGTCTTTAAGGATGGCTTGGCCATCGATGGAGACATTGAGATTTTTGATTTCGAGCGTGTTGTTCATGATACGTTGCTGGATACGAGATCTTGGATTCGTGGTCCGGTTTTAAGTTTAAGTTTCGAGTTTAGGTTTAAATGGAGAGTTTAATTTTAGCTTTCAGCTTTTCAGCGTTTAAGTCAGTCGTGGCAGCAGTTGCATTTGCCATCGTAAGCGATGTCGATGTGGCTGGCGGAGAAACCTTCGGGGAGGACTGCCATTAACTGGCCGATGAGCTCATCGGGCAGTTCGATATCGACGATTTCACCGCTTTCGCGGCAATAGAAGTGAGCGTGGTTCGTTAGATTGGGGCAGTAGCGGGTCGGTTCGCGCTCGAAATTGACTTGGCGGATGAGGCTGGTTTCAATGAGCGTTTCCAGGCAGTTGTAAACCGTTGCCAATGAGATGGATGGCATGCCTTCGCGGGCGCGGGCATAGACTTCGTCGGCGGTCGGGTGATCGCGCTTCTCTAACAGAACAGAGAAGATATGTTCGCGCTGCTTGGTCGAGCGCTGGCCGCTGTGCTCGAGGGCTTCATCGAGGCGGGCTTTATATTCAGGTGCGAGATTCATAGGTGATTGGTAGTCGTTGTAGTATTTAGAATAATTCCAAGTATCATTAATAATGAGACTGAGTAGCAATAAAGTCCGAATTGGAGGTTTATCAAGCAATAATTAGAATAATTCTAAAAAAGGGCTCTGCTGTGGATTTTATAGGCGTTGAGCGCTATATCCTGAGTGAGCTTTGGCTTGTCTCGTCGTCGGCACATCCGCATTTTTGCTCTTATATGCCGCGCTACCGCTCATTTTTGTTTCCAGAGTCCACTTTGGGCGAAGGTTTTGTCGTGCTGGATCCTCGGGAGAGCCATCACCTGGTGCGTGTTTTCCGGGCACGTGTGGGCGAGACCATTGAGGTGTTGGATGGTGCGGGGAAGCGCTATATTGGGCGTATTGACGTGGCAGATGCCAAAGCTGCTCGAATAGCTGTGGAGTTGGTGCAGGAATCACCTCGTCGGGGCGCAGAAGTGACTTTGCTGCAATCGATGCCTAAAGGTAAAACGATGGATTTAGTCTTACGGATGGCGACTGAGATCGGCGCATCTGTGATTCAGCCGGTTTTTACGGACCAAGGCGATGTGCAGATTAAGGGTGAGCGGCTACTTTCGAAAGTGGAAAAATGGCGCGTAACGATGATTGAGGCCTGCAAGCAATGTGGGCTGAGTCATTTACCACGTTTGGAGATGCCCGAACACTTATCGGTGTGGTTGGAGCAGAATCCTTCGGCAGAGCATTCGCTGAGAATTGTCGCTAGCTTAGAGGAGGGGAGTCGTCCGCTGGCGGACGTCCTGAATCAGGCGACGGACATAGAGTCTGTAGTCGTTGCAGTCGGACCTGAAGGCGATTTCACCGCAGAGGAGTATAGCCGTTTACGAACCTGTGGCTTTCAACCAGTTCGCCTCGGTGCAAATGTGCTTCGATCTGAAACGGCTGCGGCATATATCCTCAGTGTGGTCGATCAATTAAGATGACTCATAGCTAGGAATCCTTGTTGATTTCCCCTCTTAGCTGACTTCAAAGCCTGCGATCGTAATGTCATCCTGTTGGTCGGGAGATTGCGTATATTCGCCGACAATTTGGTATATTTTTTCCAGCGTTTCTTGGGTGGGAAGGTTTGAGTGTTCGGTGAAGCAATCAATCAGGCGCTTCATGCCAAATTCCTCTTCAGCTGGATCTGAGGCTTCAACGATGCCGTCGGTAAATGCGTAAAAACGATCACCTAAGTGTAAGTCGATGGCTTTTGAGTTGGATGCTCCGGTGCCAGGGAAGCCCATGACGGTGCCGTCGGGGAGTTCCACGAGCTCAATTTGCTTGGTTGCCTTACGGTAAATGAGCACCTGACGATGACCGGCGTGGGAGAGAATTAATTTGCGACTGCCATCGTGCTGACGAGCGCCAAAATGCCCAGCTAGCCCTGTGATGAATCCTTTGTTGATACGACCAGTGACTTCCTCATTCACCGTGTTCAGAAATGCTTGTGGGTTGTCGTTATAAACTTCGGCTTGATGTGCGGTCAGGTATTTAAGTAGGACCGTATAAAATGCTGCGGTGACACCATGTCCGCAGACGTCGCCCATAAAAAAGAGGAGGCAATTACTTGGGTTGCGAGGGAAGCTGATCATGTCGCCTCCGACTGAAGTCATCGGCTTCCATAGATATGCGATCTCGATGTGTTTGATGTGGGGCACGCGGCCGGGAATCATCACGCTTTGCACCTTTTTCGCACTCTCGTAGTCGGAGCGCATGATTTGGTTTTGCTCGCGAAGGCGTTGCTCACTCTCTGCAAGTTTCTCTTGAGCCAGTTTTTCGGCAGTCACATCGCGGGAAATACCCATGATGCCGACCAGCTTGCCGGATTGTAAATAAAGTGGTGCTTTTGATGAAGACACCCAAGTGACGGAACCGTCCTCCCAGGTTTCTTTCTCGATGATGTTGATGAGGGGCTCTCCCGTGCGGAGGATTTCCTGTTCGTCATCGAAGGCTTGTTGGGCGTGCTCGATCGAAAAAAGATCAAAGTCGCTCATTCCTTCTAGGTCGTGGCGATTTTTTAAACCGTGAAGTTCGGCTAGTGTCTGGCTGGCTGCCACGAAACGGCTTTTGCGGTCTTTGATGTAGATGCGGTCAGCGGTTTGTTCCATTAGCGACTCGAATAGACGCTTGGCGGAGGCCTTAATTAGGAGACTGCTATCGTCATCCTCTTTATCTGTGGGCTTACTCATCTTATAAATATTGAGAAGAGGGATTTGGACTTAGGCAATATCACAAGCGACCTTTTCAGCATAAAAACGTCTGGCTTTTTTTCTGACATATCGTCCACTGGATTATAGTATGCGAGCTGTTATTCAGAGAGTGTGTCGCGCGTCCGTATCGGTCGGTGATGAAGTGGTGGGGACGATGGATTGTCCCGCCGGTGGTGTGCTGGTTTTTCTCGGCGTGGGGCAATCGGATTGCGTTGAGGATGTTGCATGGCTGGTGAGCCGAATTGTGAAACTGCGTATCTTTGAGGATACTGAGTGTCGTATGAATCGCTCGCTGTTGGATGTCGATGGTGCGGCGATGGTGATCAGCCAGTTCACTTTATTTGGTAATCTCAAGAAGGGGAACCGACCGTCGTTTAATCGTGCAGCCCTGCCAGAACAGGCGGTCCCACTTTACGAAAAGTTTGTGGAAGAGCTGTCTCGGTCGCTGGGTAAGCCTGTGGCAACTGGTCGATTTGGTGAGGATATGCAGATCGATGCGGCTAACGATGGTCCAGTCACTCTAATCGTGGATACGAAGGAACGAGATTTCTGATGGAACGAAGTGATTTATTGGCATACTAAAAATACCATGGTTTAGTGGAATAAATTCCTATTCTATGTTTCCTATACCCTGTAACGACACATCAATCCACCTACTATAATTATGAAAACATTCAAAGCGCTCACTCTCTTTTCTATTCTTTCGATTGCATTCGTTGCGTCGGCCTTCGCGGGCGGTGATGCATGGATGACCGATTTTGAAGCGGCTAAAGCAAAAGCTGCGGCTGAAAACAAGCCGATGCTTCTCGATTTTACCGGTTCTGACTGGTGTGGTTGGTGCATCAAGCTGGATAGAGAAGTCTTCAGCCAAGCTGCGTTTAAAGAGTATGCCGACGCCTCACTCGTGTTGGTGGAGCTCGACTTTCCGAGTAAAAAAATAGAGCAGTCTGAAGAGCTCGTGAAGCAGAATCAGGCCTTGGCTAAGAAGTATGGCATTCGCGGCTATCCCACGATTTTGATTCTTTCGCCTGACGGTAAGTTGGTTGAAAAGACCGGCTATCAGCGCGGTGGTGCTGAAGCATATGTCGAGCACATCAAAGAGATCGTCGGTAAGATCTAGTTAGTTGCCCAATCTTTGGAACGCTCTAAGGCCTTTTTCCATCGGCTTTGCTGAGCTGCCGCCGCATCGACTGAGATCTTAGGCTCGAAGATGCGGTCGGTTTTCCAATGTGAAGCCATCTCAGTGACGTCTTTCCAAAAGCCTGTGCTTAAACCTGCGAGATAGGCCGCACCAAGCGCGGTGGTCTCAGTGACTTGAGGCCGGACCACTGGCACCTGCATGAGATCGGCTTGGAACTGCATAAGGAAGTTGTTGTTAGCGGCACCGCCATCCACTCGTAGTTCATCGATGCTACTAATGTAGTCTTCGTTGATTGCGTGTAGGAGGTCGGCGGATTGGAAGGCGATCGATTCCAGCGCGGCACGAGTGATGTGGGCTGCTGAGGTGCCGCGGGTGATGCCGCAGAGTGTGCCGCGCGCATGTGGGTCCCAGTGTGGGGCGCCAAGTCCCGTGAAAGCAGGCACGAGGTAAACGCCACCGTTGTCTTTGACTGAAGTTGCGAGTGCTTCGCTGTCTGATGAGCGCTTAATAATGCCCAGCCCATCTCGTAGCCACTGAATGACAGCTCCGCCGGTGAAGACACTGCCTTCAATTGCGTAACCCAATGTATTGTCGGTGTTACAAGTGAGTGTGGTGAGCAAATTGTGCTGAGAGTGCACAATGCCATTTTCAGTAGGACGTAATAGAAAGCAGCCAGTGCCGTAGGTGTTTTTGGCTTTGCTGGCATCGATACAGTTTTGTCCGAATAGCGCGGCTTGTTGGTCTCCCGCCATGCCTGCAATGGGTAGCCCTCGTAGCCCCTCTATTTCGCATTCGCCGAAGAGGCTGCTGGAGGGTTGCGCAGTGGGGAGCAGTGATTCGGGGATATTTAGCAGGCGGAGGATGTCCTCGTCCCAGCAGCCTTCCTGGATATTGAAGAGTAATGTGCGGCTGGCGTTGGTGACGTCGGTTGCGTGGGCTTTTCCACCACTTAGGTTCCAGAGTATCCAGCTGTCGATAGTGCCGAAGGCGAGCTCGCCGCGTTCAGCGCGGGTCCGTGCGTCAGGCACGTTATCGAGTAGCCAATTAAGTTTCGTGCCGGAGAAATAGGGGTCGATGCGTAGTCCGGTCTTCTCTTGAATCTCTGGCGCGTGTCCCGCTTCTTTTAACTCATGGCAGAACTTTGCAGTGCGGCGATCTTGCCAGACGATGGCCGGATGTAAAGGGGCGCCGGTTTGGCGGTCCCAGAGCACGGTGGTTTCCCGTTGATTAGTTATCCCGATCGCTGCGATATCGGCAGCGGTAATGCCATGAGATTGCAGCACTTCTAGTGCAACAGATCGTTGGCTGTTCCAAATCTCTGTGGCGTCGTGCTCGACCCATCCATCACGAGGGAAATGTTGCTGGAATTCCTGCTGAGCCACTGCAACCAACTCTCCAGAGTGATTGAATAATATTGCCCGTGAACTTGTCGTGCCCTGATCCAAGGCAAGTATATAGTCGCGGGGCATGGTGTGTGGTAGCTGGAATTTATTTCTGTAGCACTCGGTGGAGTGTGTCGCTCATTTCCTTGATCCGATAAGGCTTCGGCACGACGGCCGCAAATGGGGAGTTCTCATAATCGGACATCACGTTCGAAGTTGTGTAACCACTGGAGGCGATGGCGATGAGACTTGGGTCGTATTCAATCAAAATGCCTGCGGCTTCTTCGCCACCCATACCGCCCGGGACGGTGAGGTCGAAGACAACCGCGTCGAAAGGCTTGCCCGCATCTTTCGCGTCTTTGTAAACTTGAATCGCCTCTTCGCCGTTGGTTGAAAATTCCACTTCGTAGCCGAGCATCGTGAGTATTTCACCGGCGACCATCATCATGGCTTCCATATCATCCATGACGAGTATACGGGCATTCCCGCGATGAATCGTGTTGCTGCTCTCGGTCGTTTTATCTGCTTCTTCGACCACCTTCTTGACGACTTTTTGGCTCTTAGGAAGGTAGATCGTGAAAGTGGAACCTTTATCGATGGCGGAGTCTACTGTCAGAATGCCGTTATGGCTCTTGATGATGGAATAAGAAGAGGCGAGCCCGAGGCCGTTGCCGTCTTTCTTGGTTGTGAAGTAGGGGTCAAAGATACGCTTTAGATTTTCGGGTGTGATGCCAGTTCCTTCGTCGGCAATCGCTATGCTAATGTAGTCGCCGGAGTCCAGTGTGGGTATCTCACTTTTACGAACTGAGCAATTGGCTAAGCTTACTTTAATGACGCCACCATTGGGCATAGCTTGGTCCGCATTGATGATTAAATTGTTCACGACTTGGGCGATTTGTCCCTTGTCGGCATCGACAGACCAACACTCTTCGCTGGCATCGATCATGCATTTTACATTGGATCCTCGTAGAATGAACTGAGTGCAGTCCTTGACGAGTTGGCTGATCGTGGTCGTTTCAAGCACGGGTGTGCCGCCTTTTGAGAAAGTGAGTAGCTGTTGTGTTAGCGACTTTGCTTGTAACGTGGCTTTTTCTGCGGCGATCAACTTAGCGGACGACTTATCACCTTCGTCCATGCCCATACGAACGATCGAGATATTGCCGAGTATCGCGGTCAGTATGTTGTTGAAGTCATGAGCAATGCCGCCTGCGAGTAGGCTGATCGAGTGGAGCTTTTCTGATTTAAAGAGCTCATCTTCGGCGAGTTTTTGATTGGTGATATCGCGAAGCACGATGACACAACCGTAGTGGGCTTGGTCATCATCTAGGATACAACGCATCTCGGCGGTGACGAGGAGAGGGTCGCCATCTTTTCTGATCAGGGGGATTCCCAGTTCGGGGGTGATCTCTGCGCGTTCGCTAGAGAGCATCACTTCGGAAGGGTCTTTAATGATTTTTCCAGTTTTTGGGTGCTGTAACTTGAGCACCTCGCCAAGAACTTGCCCGATAGCCTCTTGTTGGCTGACGCCTGTCAGGCGGACCGCTTCCTGATTGATGCGTTCAATCTTAAGCAAAAAGTCTTCGACCGAGTATGGGGCTTCGGTGGGAGTGGCGTCGAACAGATGGCACATTCGCGTATCCCATTTCATATCGCCTTTTTGCGACCAAGTCCAATGTCCCATTTTTGCGGCATCGAGCGCGGACTTAATGCAAAGCAACTCGCTTTTTTCAGGCGTGGTGGAAGGCATATTAGGGTGTATTTCCATATGAATAAAAAAACTATTCGCCTTTCATCGTGAATGTCCCTATCTCTTGTGACAACTTCTTATCCGGTCGCATTGATTCATGCCCGTCGCTATTAAACACAGTGTTGTTCAGCATTTCAACCTACCTTTTGTCGAGGGTGAGGTCGAAAGTTGGTCGAAGCAACAAAGAGCGTCTTTACCTGGCGCCCCCACATTTGCATTGGTTTTCTGCGCTGCAGACGCGTTGCCATATGCAGAGGAGATACTGGAGATCCTTAGAATATATGCACATGCTCCAGTGATTATAGGGTGCTCGGGGCATGGCGTGATTGCAAATGCGCATGAATTTGAGAATGAGGGAGGGTTTAGTATCTCTCTTCACTATTTGCCTGATACGAGCGCGCATGCGGTTCACTTGCCGGCATCTGTTTTTGAGGCGAGCGATGTGTCTGCGGCCATCACTGCGGAGATTGATCCATTCAAGCACGCTGCAAATGCTTGGATGCTTTTTGCATCATCTCAAAGTATTGGTAGCGAATCTTGGCTGGCAGATTGGGATCGAGCGACAGGTGGACGTATTACGATTGGTGGTTTTGCCTGCGGTGAATCACACGCGGATGAAGTCGCTTTGTATATAAACGGCAAAGTATATAGCGATGGAGCAGTCGCGTTGTCTCTCGAAGGTGCGGTGACGATTGAGTCGGTGGTTTCTCAAGGATGCCGCCCAGTTGGCTCGCCGTGGACCGTGACTCGGGCCCACGACAATGTTATCCATCAAATTGGGAATCGTCCAATTCTGGAAGTGTTGCGCGACACGCTAGAGGGGATGTCGCGACAAGAGCAGAAGATGGCTCGCGGTAATATTTTTATCGGTTTGGTTTTGGATGAGTATAAGCAACATTTTGGAATGGGAGATTTCCTCGTTCGCAATTTGGCTGCCATTGATCCGAAGACTGGCTCAGTTGCGATTGCGACCCCGTTACGTATCGGGCAAAATCTACAGTTCCAGATCCGCGATGGGCATACTGCCTCGATTGATTTCGAAGAAATGCTAAAGGCCCGTATTCAACAGCTGGGTAGTCGCTCGGTGCACGGTGCATGCCTGTGTGATTGCATCGGTCGTGGGTTGTCGCTCTTCGGTGTGCCGGATCATGATGTAAATGTGATTCAAGACATCGTGCCAGGTGTCAGTGTAGGGGGCGTCTTCTGCAATGGAGAGTTTGCGACGATCGATGGTCGCACAATGCTGCACGGTTACGCAGCTAGTTTGGCTTTGTTTGTGGATGCCGTTTGAAGACCTCTGCTAAAATAGAGAAGCTAAAGGCACTTATAAGTTTGCCTATTAGGTAAACTTAACTTAATTAATCTCTTGATCAGATATGCTAATCCGGTAGGTTCTAATAAAACTTTGGTTAGTATAGAGGGTAGTAGTTAGGCTCGAACGTTTGGTAGGCGTTCGAGCCTCTTACTTTTTATAGAGCGCCATTCAGCCTTGCTTGCGTTAAGTCGCTCTCATTTAGTGGATTCATACTGCTAGATATTTTTGCCGTCAACGTGACGCAAGAGAGCCAAAAAACATGTCGAAAAAAGAGATTAATCTCCCCTCCACGCTCGATACAGAAAAGCGACTGTCTTTGTTGCGCAGTCTCTGGCGCAGCCGACTAGGCGACTTGCGAGAGCAGAGTCTAATTCGCCAAGGCAAGGGTTGGTTTCACATCTCGGGCATGGGACATGAAGCGCTTGCTGCGATCGCGTTGGAGATGAGGTCGGACGATTATGCGTTTCCTTATTATCGTGATCGTGCTTTTTGCGTGCAGCGCGGGATTAGTGATTACGATTTAGCCATGGCATTCTATGCTAAGCGTGATTCTTCGAGTGGCGGTCGTCAATTGACGGGGCACTTCAGTGATAGGGCATTGAACATCTGGAGTCATCCGTCGCCAGTGGGTGTGCACTTGTTGCCCGCGTGTGGTGCGGCTTGGGGTATGCAACTGGATGGTAAAGATTCGGTTGTTTACGCCTCTTTAGGTGAGGCTTCGGCTCGACAAGGTGATTTCTTCGAGGCGGTTTGTTTCGCGAAAGAGCGCAAGCTGCCGATGGTTTTTGTGGTCGAAGATAACCGCATTGCGATCAGCACTTCGACAATTGAAACCAACCCGATCGCACTCGGTGTGCTTGATAAAAGCGAGTGGATACGAGTGGATGGAAGTGAAGTGGAAGCCGTCGCGGCAGCAGGTCGCGAAGCGGTGGAGCGCGCACGGTCGGGGCAGGGTCCTGCTTTTATTTGGTGCGATGTAGAGCGCTTCTCGAATCACTCCAGTGCAGATGATCAGCGTATGTATCGCGCCGCCGACGAGCTAGAAGCGATGCATGAGCGTGATCCGATTGCGGTGTATCAACGTCAACTGATTGCTGATGGTATATTGACAGAGGAAAGTGCCAGCGCTTTGGAGGAGGCAGTGCGCGAGAAGGTGCGCGAAGCCTATCGTCAAGCGAGCGAAACAGAGGATCCGCGGGCGAATGAGTGTGAGCTGCATTTGACCGGAGCACCAGCGAAGCCATCGGCGTTGCCAGCTCTCGAACTGGGTGATTCTTGCCGCATTTTAGATGCGGTGAATAAGACTTTTCATGCCGCCTTGGATACGATGGATGACGTCGTCTTTTTTGGCGAAGACATCGCGGATCCAAAGGGTGGGGTGTTTAATCTGACCAAAGGACTTTCGAAGAAAGATCCGCGCCGTGCGGTGAATTCACCATTGGCGGAGTCCACGATTATGGGGGTTTCTGTCGGCTTGGCTTCCTACGGGAAGCGACCTTGCTTTGAAATACAGTTTGTCGATTTCATCTATCCTGGGTGGAACCAGTTGGTTTCCAATATGGCGACTTTGCGTTGGCGTAGTTTTGGTCATTGGAAGTGTCCGTTGGTCATCTATGCGCCCTGTGGTGGTTATCTACCGGGCGGAGCCCTTTGGCACAGTCAAGCGGGAGAAGCTTCCTTTGCTCGTGTCCCCGGCATTCGGGTGGTGGTTCCCTCGACTCCAAATGATGCGGCAGGACTTTTTTGGACGGCGCTTCATGGTGAAGACCCCACGATTATTTTATTGCCCAAGCATTTGATGTGGGCGGAGTTGCCAGTGCCTGAGACTGTTGAGGCTGTGCCGCTTGGTAAGGCGCGCATGGTTCGAGAAGGGCAGTTGTTGACCCTCGTAACTTGGGGTAATTGCGTTGAGCTCGTTGAAGAGACGCTCGAAGGGATGGACACTTCGTTGGACATTGAATTGATCGACTTGCGTTCGGTGGCTCCTTGGGATCGTCAGACCATTGCTGACTCAATCCAGAAAACAGGGCGTTTAATGATTGTCCAAGAGGACAACATTTCAGCCAGTGTCGGTCAGATGATTGTTGCTGAAATGTGCAGTCAGCGAGAGGTGCTGCAATCATTGAAGGCGCCGCCGATCATTGTTTCCAAGGGCGACGTGCATGTTGGCTTTAATCCCATCTATGAATATGCGGCTTTGCCCGATAGTGCGCGGATTATTGCGGCACTCGATTATCTCCTTTCCAATACACTTGAAGCTTCATTGAAGCTGGATGCCGCCCCTGACTGTCCCGGCGCGGCACAAACAATCACACCGACTGAAGAAGATATGAATACTCCAGATACGACCGTTGGTTCTGCCACTAAGACCATCACTGTGCCGATTCTTGGTGAGGGGATTCGAGTAGCGCGCGTCGTTTCGATTCTCAAATCGAAGGGAGATGTCGTTAAGGCGGATGATCCGCTTTGCGAAGTCGAAACGGATAAAGCAGTGTTCCCGATCGAGTGCGATGAGGATGGTATTTTAGAAGAATGGAAAATCTCAGAGGACGACGAAGTCAGTGTCGGCCAAGATCTAGTCGTATTGAAACTTACGGGCAAAGCTGCGGCTAAAGCTGCAGTCGCATCTACAGAACCCGTCGCTTACGATACGATGAAGCGCACGGGAGGATTATCCTCTGAAGCGGTCAAGCAATTGCAGGGGATTGTCCCTGCGACGATTGATGTCACTTGCCGCTGGGAAGCAGTGCGCGACGCGCGTTTGCGAAGCAAGAAGACACCGGGCGGCACACTGTCTACCGCGACCATGACGGCATGGGCGGTGGCGCAAGCGATGAAGAAACATGATCGTTTCGCATCTGTTGTGCGCGGCAACGATCTGGTCTATGACCCTGATCGTATCGATCTCGGTGTCGCGGTGGCACTGCAAGGCGATGCCCTCGAAACTGCGGTTGTGAAACAGGTCAATGCCTTGGACTGGGAGGCCTTCCAGCCCGCTTTTAATGAATCTTTGAAGCGCACTCGACATGGTGAAATAGAGTCGAAGAACCGAGTGTCGCTTTCAATTTCCAGCATGGGCGCGTATAATGTGCGCTCGGCGATTCCAATCGTGGTGCCACCATCGATTGCCACGCTGTTTATCGGTGCACCGTATTTGTTGCCCGATCCGAAGTCCAAAAACGGAGGCACAATGGAAGTCGCTTCCTTAGTGCTGACATTTGACCATCGCTGGATCAATGGCGTGGGTGCCGCAGCGTTCCTTTCCGATGTGCGAAAAGGCATCGAGCGCTTCGATCTTGTCTAGCCCTGTGTTTTAATCTGTATTACTGACTATGGATATCGAGACTTTCCCAAACCCAAACCAAGAGCGCAACTACACCATCCAGCATATTCAGGAGGAGTTTACTTCAACCTGCCCGATGACAGGGCATCCAGATTATGCCACGGTCGTTTTCAGTTACGTGCCTGACGAAATTTGCATCGAGCTCAAAGCGATGAAGCTCTACTTGCACAGTTTTCGCAACAAAGGGATCTTCTTCGAGGCTGCTACAAATAAGATCTTTGAAGATCTGTATGAGGTGACCAAGCCTCGTTGGGCGCGACTTGAAACGATTTGGCGTGGGCGCGGAGGTATCCGCTCAAACGTCGTGGTTGAAGCGCAGCAAGATGGTTATGACGGGCCGAAAACGCCGCCGTTTGCGCGATAGTTTCGCGATCAGCCGCCCATGGGTGGTTCCATGCATTCGCCGGTGAAGTAGTCTTTATACTCTTCAAGGCTTTCTTCAATTGCAGACGCCACGACAATGGATGAAGCGAAAAACATGACGATGGCGTTCGCGATTGCATCACTTTGCCCGATGCCTTTGACGCGCCGAGAGAATGCTTCGTTGAGTCCTTCAAGTGTTTCGTAGAAAGCCTTCAACTCGACTAGGTCCCAGTCCGGTTGACCGCCTTCCTTGTGGATGAAATATTGTTTAGTGAGGTGAGCGCTGACAGTTCGAAAGAGCGTTTCGCCAAAAGAGGAAAAAGGCACGTGGAATGTGGCCATCGCACGAAGTTGCCCCACCACAGGACATCCGCTCGTAGCCATTTGTAGACCGAGCATGGAGTTGAGACCGCTTTGTAAATCGCAGTTCTGTTTGTAGGTCCGGCGGGCGGTTTCTACCGTGAGATTAATGTTTTCAATCGAGGTATGGCCCTTAAAGGTCTCTAGCACCGAATGCATTCGCATGGCAGCGGGGCAATAGGGCGAGTCTTCCTTTTTTAGCGGGCAACACGCGCATTGATCTTTTTCTAAGCGAATCCAGTCCGGATATGCTTCGACGCGCTCGACGGGAGATGGTTCCTCTGTTGTATCGAAACCGGTATCGATTAGGAACTCGATGGGTTCTTCCTCGAAATCAAATACGTATCGTATTAGGTTGGGCTCGATCGACATATTATTAGAATGCTTTATTTTACCGCTTTGGTCTAGAATAGAAAATCCAGAATAAACAAGGCGATCACGCAGACACTTAAGCCAAATTTGAGCGCAAAAGCTAGGATGCCCCCGACCACGGTGCCGATGCCAGCTTTACCTCCATCTCTGAAGCTGCGTCCCGCGACCATTTCTCCGATAATCGCCCCGATCACGGGTCCAACGATCAACCAAAAGAGCGGTGGGGGAATGAAAAACCCAACAAATGCACCGATGAATGCACCTGCCGCCCCTTTCCATGAGGCACCAAAACGTCGTGCTCCCCAGACTCCCATCACGAAATCAGCCAACAGACCAACGCATGTGATGATGCCGGTGAGGATGACGATTTTCCAGGTTACCGAAGCATCCGCGCCCATCCAAAGCCGATGGGTCAATACCCCCAACCAGACGATCAAACTGCCCGGCACAACTGGCAATAGCGAGCCAGCCAGTCCGAGCATGAAAATCAGCGTGGTCACGCCCAGTGCGGTGTATTCGATCCATGTCATCTGCTTTGAACAACTACGTCTTCCGCTTTCGAGGTCAATTTGCATTTGCCATTTGCGACTGCTGGCGCATTTTCGCCGCTTCGCTTATGACAGATACAACAGCCAATCAGGACAACTCGCATGACCTTTATGCCGTCCGCCTCCAGAAGCTAGAGAACCTTTGCAAGGAAGACCGTAACCCTTTCTTAGCAAATTGCGCACAGACGCATACCTCTGCTGAAGCCATTAAATTGTATCAAGAAGGCTCGGCCGATGAGGACCAACCGCGAGTTGCCATTGCCGGGCGCATCACGGTTTTCCGTGTCATGGGCAAAGCCAGCTTTATCAAAATTCAAGACCGTGACGGCCCGATTCAGTGCTACGTCACCCGCGACGAATTACCCGAAGGCGAATACAATACCTATTTCAAAAAGCTCGATCTCGGCGATATTATCGGCGTCGAGGGCCGCCTCTTTAAAACAAAGACCGGCGAAATCACAGTTCGCGCCGAGTGCTACACACTTGTTTCCAAGGCCCTTCGTCCACTTCCCGAAAAGTGGGCAGGTTTGACCGACGACGACAAAATCTATCGCCAGCGTTACCTTGATTTGATCGTCAATGCCGAGTCGCGTCAGCGTTTTCGTCAACGTTCGCAGATCATCAAAGAGATGCGTAAGTATCTTTGGGAGCGTGATTTCACTGAAGTCGAAACACCTATGTTGCAATCCGTCGCTGGCGGTGCGGCAGCTCGCCCGTTCATCACGCATTCCAATGCACTCGACTGCCAGTTCTACATGCGTATCGCATTGGAACTGTATCTAAAGCGCATGCTCGTTGCAGGCGAGGATCGCGTTTTCGAAATTGGTCGCGTCTTCCGTAACGAAGGACTTTCTCGCCGCCACAACCCCGAGTTTACTATGCTCGAACTCTATCAAGCCTATACGGATTTCCGTGGCATGATGGAGCTCACGCAGGGTCTCATCCAGCACGTGGCCAAGACTGTGATCGGATCGCTCGAAATCGCCCGTCCAGACGGAGTGGTGATCAACCTCGATGGCGAATGGCGCGAAGCGAAGTATAAGGATTTAATCATCGAAGCCACTGGCGATGCGGAATGGTTTACCCATGACCGCGGCACTAAGCTCGAAAAGGCGCGCGCCCTCAATATCGAGGTCAACGGTGAGCTCGAAGATTACGAGATCACCAACAACGTTTTCGAAAAAATCATCGAGCCGACACTGATTCAGCCGACATTCGTCACGCACATTCCACGCGAACTGTGCCCGCTGGCTAAGATCACACAGGACGACGAAACCACCATCGATGTGTTTGAGCTTTGCATCAATGGTCAGGAAATCGCCCCCGCATACTCGGAGCAAAACGACCCGATCATCCAGCGTAAGATGTTTGCAGATCAAGTCGGCGAAGAGCAGCAAGATATGGACACCGATTTCCTCAATGCCCTCGAGCACGGTATGCCTCCCGCAGGCGGCATGGGTCTAGGCATTGATCGCCTCATCATTTTACTCACTGGTGCCGAAAGCATTCGCGACACGATCTTGTTCCCGAGTTTGAAGCCACTGAACCCTTCAGAGTCGTAAGAGAGTAAGCACCTTATTTCTTTTGCCCAGAGCTGAAGTGGTGTTTCTCGTAGACGGCGCGGATGCGTTTCACAGCAGTGCGATGGGTCTGTAAAGAGGGCGTTATATCATTTTCGGGCAGTATGAATAGTGAACTTTACCTTGAATTTAGCCTGTAGGTGGTTATCTACAAATCAGTTATATATCCGTAAACCCCGCGGATTCAGGTCGTAGAAGCCTGTTGTTTCACAATTAAACCCCGATTGTGATCTTTGTTCTAATTAGATATATCTATGAATTTTGATCAGATAGTGGGGTTTGCTGCAGGTGCTGTAATTGGCATTTTTGCTGTGCTGTTTTTCTTTAAGCGTCGTTTTGCACGTAAGGAAGATGTCTTGGGGCAGAAATTGGATGTTGAGGTTCGCGAGGCACGTTTGGCTATTCGCGAAGAGCAGTCTGAGCAGGAATTAAAGTTCAAACAGAGGTCAGCTGAGCTGGATCTGGCGACGAAGGAAAACACCCGGCGTGAGGAACTTTTAGGTAAACAAGAAGCTGCCATTGAGGAAAAATCCAAAGAGCTATCCCGAGAGCAAAGGCTCCTCGAGGATGCCGAGCATGAAGCTGAGAAGATACGCCGGTTGTATCGCTTAAAGCTCCACCAGATCACTCAAATGGATCAAGGCGAGGCGCGCCAATTGTTGCTTCGGAATACGGAGAAGGAGTGCGAGCAAGAGATCCGCGATCTGCGTCGCACCGTGCTTGGTCGATCTGAGTCGGAAGTTTCGGATGAAGCCAAGCGCATCCTTTTGGCTGCGATGCAACGCATCACGAGTCAGCCCATGAACGACGCCACGGCGACGGTGGTGAATTTGCCGAGTGAAGAAATGAAAGGCCGTATCATCGGTCGTGAAGGGCGCAATATCCGAACTTTTGAGCATGCGACGGGCACGACGTTGATGATCGATGAGACTCCGGACTCCGTTTTGATTTCTTGTTTCGATCCTGTGCGTCGTGAGATTGCACGGATTGCACTCGAAGCACTGTTGCGCGATGGGCGCATCCACCCGTCAAGCATCGAGGAAGAAGTGCTCAAGGCTGAAGATGAAATGCATGCGAATGTGATTGACCTAGGGGAAGGAGCCTTGCGTAAGCTTCGCTTAAGTTCTGTTCATCCGGAGGTAGTCGCTTTGTTGGGCAAGTTGCACTACCGACTTTCAAATAATCAAAACACGCTGGCCCACTCAGTCGAAGTTGCCAACTTATGTGCATTGATTGCCTCTGAAATTGGCTTGGATCCTGTCCTCGCGAAACGCGCGGGTCTGTTTCACGATATTGGAAAAGCGGTGGACGAGGAGTATGCTGGGAGCCATGCAATGGTCGGGGCCGACATTATCAAGCAACACGGTGAGGATCCTCGAGTGGTCAATGCTGCGGCAGCGCACCACAAGGAAGTGCCGGCTGAAAGTGTTTATGCCGGGCTGGTCATGGTGGCAGATGCATTGTCTGCGGTTCGACCTGGCGCGCGCGCATCATCGATCGATGGCTTCATTTCCCGCGTAAGAAGTATCGAAGAGATTGCGCAGGCGGAAGCCGGTGTGATCGATGCATATGCAATTCAGGCGGGTCGCGAGGTGCGTGTTATTGTAGAACCTGAGTCGGTCGGTGATGAGGAAGCGCGACAGATTGCCCGTAAAATACGTTCTAGAATTGAAGAAGAATTAAACTATCCCGGGTCGATTGAAATAACTGTCATCCGAGAACAACGATTTAGCGAAACTGCCGTATGATCCAACGTCTATTACCCCCCCTCTTTGTTGTCCTTTTCGCAGGATGCAACCTAGCGCTGTCTGCTGCGCCGCAAGTGATTTCTCTGGATACTGGTGAGCGAGTGGTCGGAGATGTGTTGGCGCATTCAACGGATAAAGTGCTTTATATCCAGTCTAGCCTACTCGGCGAGATGTCGGTCGCACGTGAGCGAGTGGTCAAGATGGAGCCACAGGTAAAAGCAGCGAATGTTAAAAAGGCGCCAGTGGCTGTGGTTGCCCCCAAGAAGCAAATTGCCCTCACCACTGAAGAGATCGAGCACATCGAAGAGCGTCGGGTCATCGATACTTTGAAAGAGTTTAAAGCCCCGGATTCTTGGAATGGTAATTTACGTTTGGGTATGAATCTCAGTCAGGGCGATCGTAAATGGACGGAAACCTATGCGCGGGGTAATTTAGAGATTAAACCGCATCAGAGCCCTCACTTTTATCGTTTTAATGGCTCGTATACTTATCGAGAGTCCGAGCGCAGCAATGGCAGTTCATTCAAGTCTACCGATAAGTATGACACTACTTTTATCTATCGCGGCACGTTCTACGATAATTGGTTTGTGCAAAATTCTATTGGCGGACGTGTTGATCAAATCAAAGGGATCGACCGCGAAATACAGGAAGCGATTGGCGTCGGCTACAAGTTTGAGCCGAATAGCACTATCGAGATATTAGTCGGCGGAGGTGGCGGTATCGAGGAATTCGAGACCGAATTTAATGATACACGTGAGGGTTGGCATTCATTGATGAATGTTTTTCAAGAAGCTAACTGGAAGCCTTTCGCAAGGACCTCTTTTGTGCAGAAGTTTAACTATTACTGGAATCCTGAGGACTCTGAGCAATATAACTATATGTTGTCTGCTGCGATTCGTTATCGACTGACTGATTTAATCGGCTTCGAGTTCTCCTATAATAAAGATTTCGATAACGATATCGGTAGCGGGACTTCTAAGGACGACACTCAGTGGCGCAATGCCTTGGTGGTTTACTTTTAGGCGATCAAGCCATCGCGTCGCAGGAGCGCATCCGGGTCTGGTGCGCGGTGCATGAAGTCCTTGAATAATTTTGCGGGGTCTTCCGAGTTACCTTTTGCTAGGATCTTCTCGCGGAAGTCGCGACCTGTTTCTGGGCAAAGGATGCCTTCTTTTTGGAAGCGCGTAAAGGCGTCTGCATCCAGCACTTCTGCCCATTTATAGGAGTAGTAACCTGCGGCGTAGCCCGTGGCGCTACTGAATAGGTGCCCGAAGTTGAACACATTTGATTTGGGCTCGGTTTTATATTCAGCGCTATAGCCTGCGAGGCTTTCTTTGATGAAGGCGTCCAGATCGGCTTTGTCGGAGTTGGGCCAATTGATGTGCAGTTCTAGATCCATTTTACCCATTGAGAGTTGGCGGGCGTTTGCGCTGGCTTTCATGTAGTTGCGGGCAGCCAACATTTTTTCGAAGAGCGCTTCCGGAATGGGTTCGCCGGTTTCGTGATGCCGCGCGAAGAGATCTAGGCTTTCGCGTTCCCAGCACCAGTTCTCCATGATTTGAGAAGGCAGCTCGACAAAGTCCCATGGCACATTGACACCATTGAGAGATTTGACTTCGACCTCGCCACAGAGGTGGTGGAGGAGGTGCCCGAACTCATGGAAAATCGTCTCGACCTCACGGTGGTTGAGCAGCGCGGCTTGGTCGCCGACAGAGGGTGTTAAATTGCCGCAGATGAGCCCGAGGTGTGGGCTGCGCTCGCCGGCAGTGGTGTCGCGCTGACCGGTGATAAAGTAATTCATCCACGCCCCGCCACGTTTTGATTCACGTGGGTGCCAATCTGCGTAGAAGGAGCCAAGGTGTTCATTGCTGTTGATGTCGAAAAGATCGTAAAACTTCACTTCGGGGTGCCAAACTTCCGCGGAGGACTCGAGATTCGTGTCCTGTTCTTCGATTCTAAGACCGAAGATTTGTTGGGCGATTTCGAACATGCCACTTATCACGCGATTGATTGGGAAGTAAGGACGCAGCACTTCTTCATCGAAGTCGTAATTGGCCTTACGTTGCTTTTCTGCCCAGTAACTGCTCTCCCATGGTTCGAGTAATTCGGTCGATGTGTTAGTGACCTTGGCTTTAAACTCGCGAAGGGTAAGCACCTCGTCGTTGAATTGCTCTTTGACTTTTTCGAAGATGGTTTCGCCGAATTTGAGAGCTGCTTGACCGGAGGCCGCCATGCGACGCTCGGTGACATGGTCTGCAAAATTGGCTTGGCCCACGAGTTGGGCAAATTCATGGCGCAGGTCGAGGATCTCGCGGACTAAGTCGCGATTGTCGTGGGGCTCATTGCGACCGGTAGCTGCGTAGGCCTGCCAGACTTCCTTTCGCAGTGCATCGCTATCAGCGTAAGTTAGCACGGGAATGAGTGAGGGCGCTTGGAGCGTGAAGCGCCACGCGTCGGCATGGTCTTTTTGAAGCGCATTTTGTTTTGCGGCGTCGATCGCAGATTGGGGGAGTCCGGCGAGGAGTGATTCATCGGTGATGATTTTCTCCCAGCCATTGGTGGCATCGAGGCAATTTTCCGAGTATTTTTGAGTGATTTCAGCGAGACGGCTTTGAATGTCGCCCGCGCGCTTCTTTTGCTCTTTGGGAAGGTCGGCACCTTGTTCTCGGAAGTCTGCGAGTGTTTCGTGGACGTAGCGTTTTTTGGTGGGGGAGAGCGCTTGGGCGGCGGGGCTTTCTCCGAATGCTTTCAGAGTGTTCCAAAGGGCTTCATTTAGTGGGATGCTTGAAAAGAACTCAGAGACCTTGGGCAGCATGGCATTATGCGCTCCGCGTAGCTCCGGGCTATTGGCGACTGAATCTAAATGTGAGACGAGGCCCCAGGCACGGTTGAGTGTTTCCAGTCCATCATCCAGGGCGACAATGGTGTTTTCATAAGTGAGTGTGGTGTCAGTGCTTGCTAGCGCAGCGACGGCATCGACCGCGGCTTGGGCGTCTGCGAGTGCCTTTGAGATGTCGGTCTCAATGTGCTCTGGAGTGAGCGTGGACCAGCGAATGTGGAAGTCGTTTTGTAGAAAAGGATTCATATAGTGGGTGACTGTAGTTTTGGAATGAGGTCTGTCAGTGCTTAATCTGATAGTTTGTTGGATGCTGACTAATGAAAACGCATAAGATGTGAAATATCTTTGCCGAGCGCGGCTGAATTTTGCTTTAATGTTTCTTATGTGTTCACAAAAAGCGATTCGTCATCACTCATTTGGCAAGCCTGAAGAGGTATTGAAGTTGGAAGAAATTTCAGTGCCGGAACCGCAAGCTGGTGAGGTGCGAGTGCGTTTGTTGGCTGCCACGATCAATCCGTCGGATTATGGTATGGTCGGCGGGAGCTATGGGCGGCTACGTGAGTTGCCAGCGATAGCAGGTCGCGAGGGTGTCGGTGTCGTGGATGTGCTCGGTGAAGGTGTGAGTGGTCTCGCAGTTGGCGATTTTGTGCGCTTCCCGGGTGAGGCAGGTGCGTGGTGCGAGTATGCTTGTGCACCTGTGGGCGATCTCCTTGCAGTCCCTAGCGATGTCCCAGTCGAGCAAGCTGCGGTTTCTTTTATCAATCCGCCGACAGCTTATTGCTTATTGCGGGAAGTGGTTGATTTGGCTCCCGGAAGTTGGGTGGTGCAAAATGCGGGCAACTCGGCGGTGGGTTTGTCTGTTATCCAGATGGCGCGTGCAATGGGTTTGAAGACCATCAGCCAAGTGCGCCGCGAGGCATTGATCGAACCACTTAAAGCGATGGGGGCCGATC
Source organism: Opitutales bacterium (assembly GCA_030729385.1). Lineage (GTDB taxonomy): Bacteria > Verrucomicrobiota > Verrucomicrobiia > Opitutales > Coraliomargaritaceae > JBPOFY01. The sequence goes on from JANQXM010000006.1 coordinate 90,463, forward strand.
ATGTTGTGTTGGAAGGCAGTGACTGGGCGAAAACTGCCAATGAATTGACGGGCGGCGAGCCGATACGCTTGGCGCTTAACTCGATCGGAGGTGCGAGTGCGACCGACCAAATTAAGGTCTTGGGTGACTCCGGCACGCAAGTGACGTTTGGTGGTATGGTCGGTGATTTGGTCCGCTTCCCGACACGTTTTCTTATTTTTAATGATGTTCGAATGGTTGGCTTTTGGTGGGATCAATGGTCACGTCGTCATGGTGTTGAGTGTGTGCGCGAAGTGATGAATGCGGTCTATGCGATGATGCTGAGTGGCGACTTAAAGCTCCCGATTGAGGAGACGTATGCTTTTCAGAATTTCCAAGCCGCATTGGCGCATGATAAGCAGCCGAGATTGGGCAAAATATTGCTTCGGCCGTAAGTATTACGCGGTCAGAACGGGTCGAGCATGTTGTTTTCGGGATCTATCGACTATGTAGCTATTGTCTTGCGAGAGTAACGGTATTGTAGGTAGTGATAATCTGGCAACAGGGTTGAGTTGCTCGGCTGAGTCATGAATATTTTTAGTGAGCGCGAACGTAATACAGAGGCTGGATTTTATGGCCTCTATCAACGCTTTGAAAATGTAGCGATCTATTTGCTATTCTTCACTTCTTTATCTTTGGCACTTAGCTTGATTGGCACGTTGCATTGGGCAGAACCTTTATCTCTGCCTTTGGCGCTTTCCTTCGCGATGATCGCGGCATTACGTTTTCGAATGACCGCGGTGATTGTCATCACTGCGATTACAGTGGTGGTTGTGGGAGTGTTTTATTTTTTGGATTTGGGCGCTTTTGGCACCCCAGAGTTAACGTATCCGGCGCTCTTTAGTTTAGGCCTGATCACATTGTTTCTGATCGCGAGTTGTATTGTTGCAGTGGTGACGGGTTACCATATGCAGACGGTTTCGCTTTCTGCTCGTCGTGAGAATATGTTGCACAAGGTTTTTGATGCATTGCCGATTGGTATTTGGGTGCGGACGCGAAATGGTGAGACAGTATTTTTGAATGACCGTTGGGCTAGCTTTTCTTCGAAAGATAAAGAGTATTGGATGCGCGAGGACTTTACTGTAGCACCGGTTCGTTTGGGCACCCTGTGGGAGCGATCTGTCTGTGAGGTTTTAGATGCCGAGGACGGTGCGATACGCTATCAAACCGTTGAGCTGACTGATCGGAGTGGCCGCGAGTTGAGTATGACTTTGCTGACGCTCCACATCTACATTGATCAGCTCGAAGACTATGGAACCCTGTCATTGTTAGTCGATGAGACAGCCTTGCGAATCTATGAAGACAAGGTGCGGACGAGTGAGGATAGCCTTCGCTTCGCATTGGATAATGCGGAGATGGGTTTTTGGGATCAGAATCTTGAGACGCGTGAGATTACTTGTGATTTAAATTGGTTGAAAATTTTGGGTTTGGATGACGAACCTGGTCTGGATTTGCTAGAGACGTGGAAAACACGCATTCATCCAGATGATTCTGCCCGAGTGACCGAAGTTTATAAGCGTTATTTCGAGTCAGGTGGGCATTCCGTGTGTGTTACTTATCGTATACGTAAAGGGCAACAAAAGTATATCTGGGTGCAGGACTACGTGGGGGTGGTCGAACGTGCCGCAGACGGTTCCATTAAGCGGATCATGGGCACGATGCAGGACATCACCGAGCGCAAACAGTTTGAACTCGATTTGAAGCACGCCAAAGAGCGAGCCGAAGCCGCAAGTGAGGCAAAAGGACAATTTATCGCCACCATCTCGCATGAAATTCGCACGCCATTGAATGCGATCATCGGGCTATCCAGTTTTCTTGCTGAGTCCGAGATGCCGGAGGATCAACTGGATTTGGCGCAAACGATTTACAGTAGTGGTAAGAGCTTGCTGATGTTGGTGAACGATATTCTCGATTTTTCAAAAATTGAGTCGGGTCGGTTGGATTTGGAAATGCAAGAGTATCCTTTGCGTCTATGCTTTGAAGAGTGCGTGAAATTATTTAAGGTCCGCGCCAATGAAAAGGATGTAACACTGAGTTTAAACCTAGCCGATTCGTTAACTGAATATGCTATCGGTGATATGGAACGGTTGCGGCAGATTGTGCAGAACCTGTTGGCCAATGCTTTGAAGTTTACCGATTCCGGTGAAGTCGAGATTTGCGTGCGACCTGTTGCGGTTTCAGATTTGCCAGAAGATCGGCGACCTGATCCTTTCGAGCCGATAGGTTATTTGGACCAGGCTGATCACGGTTATTTGGAAGTGTTGGTCAAAGATAGCGGCATCGGTATCCCTGAGGAGCGCCAACATATATTGTTTAAAGCCTTTAGTCAGGTGGATGCCTCGACCACTCGTAAATACGGAGGCACGGGTCTTGGGTTGGCCATCAGCAAGCGCTTGGTCGATGGGATGGGTGGCAAAATCTGGCTAGAAAGCAACGATGGAGAGGGGGCGACCTTTGGATTTGTGGTGCGCACCTATTTGGTGGCAGATGAAGATGCAGAGAGTCCGGTCAGCTCAGACGGTCACGCGTTGGAGCAACCAGTGAAGCGAATATCGGAGCAACATCCATGTGATATCCTAGTTGTTGGCGATCATTCGGACACGACTGTGCTGCTGAAGGCTTTTCGTCAACTTGGGTATGCCCCACACCATAGTTTGGAGTATGATTTAAGTTCGGGCGCATTTATCCGCCGCCATTATAATCTGATATTTATATGGATGGATGACGAGGACCGTGCTCTTGAGTTAACACGACAGATCTGCAACAATGCTGGCATCAAAAAAACCGCTTCGATAATTGGTTGCGCACCAGCAGGGCGCAGGGTTTCAGACAAGCGATGTAACTTGTCTGGTATGCAAGCAGTCGTGGATGCGCCGATAGGCCCCGCCGAATTGTCGGAAGTTATTTTAACTACGCTTGGTGTGCACGGTTGATCGCGCTGACGAGTGCGCGGAGACCTGCCAACTCGATATTGCTGTCGATACCGCAACCATAGAAGTTTAGACCGTCTTCGCGTTTTATTTGAATGTAAGCCGCGGCCTTGGTCTTGGAGCCACCGCCGATAGAGTGTTGGCGATAGTCGATCAAGTGGAAGTCCTTGTGCCCTTGCTGTTGTAGTGCATCGACAAATGCACTGATCGGACCATTGCCGGTGCCTGCCACGACGGCGTCCTTACCTTCGTAGCGGATCTCTGCTTCGACTCGAACTTCCCCTGATTTGGAAAAGTCTTCTCGGTCGATGGAAACGATTTCCAATGGTGTGCGAAGGTTGACGTATTCACGTTGGAAAACTTCATGCACTTCGACTGGGCTGAGTTCACGACTGCCTGCGTCGGCTGCGTTATTCACGACGGTCCCGACTTCAGGGTGCATGGCTTTAGGCAAGTCGAGGCCGTAGTCGCGGTCGAGTATGTAGGCCACGCCGCCTTTGCCGCTCTGACTGTTGATGCGGATGATGGCTTCGTAGTCGCGACCGAGGTCCTCAGGGTCGATTAACAAATAGGGGACTTCCCAGCGTGTGGTATCGGTGCTGTCTTTCGTGCGCAAATCCATACCTTTCTTGATCGCGTCTTGGTGCGATCCCGAAAAGGCGGTAAAAACGAGGTCGCCTGCATACGGGTGACGGTCGTGCACAGTCATGCGTGTGACACGCTCGTAGACAGTGCGAACGTGTTCCAAGTTGCTGAAGTCGAGCAAGGGGTCGACGCCCTGAGTGTATAAATTCAAGGCCACGGTGACGATGTCGAGGTTGCCTGTGCGTTCGCCATTGCCAAAGAGGGTGCCCTCCACGCGATCTGCGCCAGCCATCAAGCCGAGCTCGGTCGCTGCGATGCCAGTGCCACGGTCGTTGTGTGTGTGCAAACTGATGATCGCCTTATTGCGTTCCTTCAAGTGACGGCAGAACCATTCGATCTGGTCTGCATGCACGTTTGGCGTAGCCACCTCTACTGTCGCCGGTAAGTTGAGGATGATCTTCGCATCTTCGGTCGGTTGCCATTCGGCCATGACCGCTTCGCAGACCTCAAGTGCATATTCGACTTCCGTATCTGAAAAGCTTTCGGGCGAATACTCTAGGCGGACCTGAGTGTCGGGAATGGTGGAGACGAGGCTTTTGACCAAGCGTGTGCCTTCCACTGCGATTTGCTTAATCTCATCTTTCGTTTTATTGAAAGTGACACGTCGCTGCAGCGGAGAGGTGGAATTATACAAGTGCACGATCGCTTTGGAGACGCCTTCCAAGCTCTCGAAAGTGCGCCGGATCAAGTGCTCACGCGCTTGGACCAATACTTGCAAGGTGACGTCGTCTGGGATGCGCTTTTCGTCCACCAAGCGGCGGATAAAGTTAAACTCGGTGTCGCTTGCCGAAGGGAAGCCGACTTCAATTTCCTTGAAGCCAATCTCGACGAGGAGTTGAAACATCTCAAGCTTCTCGTCCACATTCATGGGCGTGGCGAGGGCCTGATTGCCGTCGCGCAAGTCAACGCTGGCCCAAATGGGGGCACGCTCAAGCACCTGATCCGGCCAAGTGCGGTCAGTTAAGGGGATCTGTTTGAAAGGAGTGTATTTAGTGATGTTACCTGTTTGCATGGTCATCGGGAGTCAATCGGTTCGGAAGTGTATGCGGATTATACCTAAAAACGAAAGCGTGAATTCATGTGACGCTTCGGTTGCTGGAGCAATAGCTCTCTGGCATGGCGCGGGCTTTTTGCCCGCAGACGGTTTGCTTCAAATCCCCCTAGGGGAGAAGCTTGCTGAGCGATCCTAGTAGGATGTGCTGTTGGCCGTTCATAAATTGCATCGGCTCTGAGCATTCATCGACTCTCTCGACTGTCAAGCGTCTGCTTCGCTCGCAGCGGGTTTGGTGGTTGGCAAGGAAGCCTGACTTGAGTCTTGTTTGTCGTGTAAAATCATTACATTTTCTGTGGCGTGTCAGATGTTCATACAGATTTAGCGGGGCGCACCATTATATTGGGCGTTACGGGTTCCATCGCAGCGTTCAAAGCCGCCGATATTATAAGTCGTCTGACGGAGGCGGGGGCGAAGGTGTATCCAGTCATGACGGATGGAGCATGTCGCTTTATCCAGCCATTGACTTTGCAAACACTTTCGCGGCAACCAGTGAGCTCGGATTTGTGGGGCGAAGGCGAGGGCTGGCAGCCCGGACACATTGAATTAGCAGACCAAGCCGATTTGCTGCTGGTGGCTCCGGCGACGGCGCATTGCATCGCTCAGTTTGCAAATGGGCTCGCGCCGGATTTACTGACTTCCATTCATCTAGCCACGCCAGCTCCAGTGATGATTGCTCCTGCCATGAATGGGAAGATGCTGGCACATGCGGCGACCCAAGCGAATATTGAAACTCTAAGGCAGCGAGGTTATCATTTTATCGAACCCGATAGCGGTATGCTCGCATGTGGCTACGAGGGGGATGGTAAATTGGCTTCGGTAGAGCGTATCGTGGAAACAGTTATAGGATTTTTCCAGAACCAGTCGTCATAATTGAATGGACTACGAGGAATCGCAGTCAGAAGAATCAATAAGCCCCGAATCAACGGGCGAGCGCTTGAAAAACCGCGTTTTGAAGCCAGGCGAGAGCTTCGGCAACTTTCGTGTGGTCAAATGCCAAGCCGCAGGCTTGATCGCTAATTATTACCACATGCAGCATGTGCGTGATTTGCATGATGTGACGGTGGGTATTTTTCATCACCGCGTTGAAGCGGATGATAAATTCCTGAAGCGTCTGCAAGCCCTACAAAAGAACTCGGAGGGTTTTCAACACGAGGCGATTCCCAAGATCGTGGATTGCGCAGTGGTGAATGAGCGCACTTGTATTTTCCTTGAAACGGTGAAGGGGCAGTCGCTCAGCCAATATTTTTCGGCGCATGGTTCGCCCGGTAATACGGGAATAGATTCAGATGCGGTGACGCGTCTAGTGGCGCAGTTGTTGGGTGCAGTGGGCTACGCGCATTCTCAAGGAGTCGATCATCGGGATTTGGACTCGGACATGATTTTCGTTAAGGAGGACGGATCGTTGCAAGTTCTAGGCTTAGGCATTAAGGCAGCGCTTGGAGTGGAGTTATTTGAGTCCATCGTTTCGGCTTCGGTGTCTCCATTGGTTTCGAATAAGACCGTCGGGAGAATCAATTCCTTCGATATAATGAGCCCTGAGTATAAGGGTGGGAAAACCGAAGATTCACGAGTGGATGTTTATGGCGTCGGGGTGCTCGGCTACTGGTTATTAACAGGTCAGAAATTTCAGCTTTCTAAGTGGGTGGCTCCGTCGGCATTGGTTGAGGGATTGTCATCGAAGTGGGACGATTTCTTTGAAAAATCGTTAGAAAGGGATAATGAGATTCGCTTTCAATCATGTAAGATCGCCTTAATCGGGTTGAAGGATGCTGATGTCGAAGCCGATCCCGATCGGGCGGGATTTGTGCAACGGCAAATAGACCGCATCCCTGTGCTGAAGGGGATCGTGGAGCGTGGTGAATTGGTTGCTCGCGTTTATCGGCTGAGTCTTATCGGGGTGGTTGGCTTAACCCTGACCGCATTGGCAGCTTCCTTTCTCGGGGTAGCATTCACTGAGACCGAAGAGTATGTTCGAGAGGTCGCTCAAGAAGTAGGAGTGGGAGAAGCGCCGACGGTCCGAGTGAAATTGTCGCCACCTTTTTCCAAGCTACAATTCGTTGGTTACAGTAATAAGTTTATCGCTATCGAGGGGGCGATCGGGCTCTTGGTTCAGCCTGGAGATTATAAACTACTGATAACAGCCCCTCACCATGTTGAGCAAGAAGTTGCGCTGCATGTTCCAGTTGAGGGGTCTGGAGATACGATCGATCTGGAGGTTGCTCTAAAGCCTTCTTGGACTGACTTTAAGATCACTTCCGAGCCTGGGGCGGCGATTTCTGTAATTGATGATCGCGGTATTGAGATAGATTTAGGTGTCGTCGATGGGGAAGGGAATTTCTCAATCGAGAAGGGGATCTTTGCCCGCACTTACCAAATCGTAGTGAAGAAGGAGGGCTATACTTCGCGAACACTCGATAATCACGAAATTGAATTTGATACCGCAAATGAAGTGCAGGTTGATCTGGTGCCGCTGCCTTCGAGTGTCACGATACGGACAGAGCCGACAGGCGCTCGCATCTTGATCAACGATGTGTTGGTTGGAGTGTCGCCAGTCACGGTAGATGATGTGGAGCCCGCAGAGCACTACTTGGTCATCGCGCACTATGATGGATACCGTTCTGTCGGTCGTCGTATTGAGATCGAGGCGGGCGAAGCGAAGGTCGTCGATTTCGGTGCTTTATTTTCTCGTTCCGGTGAGCTCACGTTTGATGTGACTTTTGAGGGTATCTCTGTCGCAGAAGCCCTGCCTATGATGGGTGAGCTAAGTGTCGAAGTGGATGGGGACGTGTTTCCTTACGGATCCCATCAGTTGTCGGCGCTGAAAGAGGGTCCGCATAATATTCAGCTATTACATCCGCAGTATCGCTCGGAGGCTCAAGAGGTGACGATCGTTGATAGGGAAGTCGCTAAAATTGATGTTCAGTTATTTCCTCGTCCCGGAGTGGTCGAACTAGTTTTGCCGAAAGCGTTCAAGCCAGAGGTTCTAGTGAATCACGAAGAGGTGACATTGACCGATGGCGTGGTAGAAGTGCCCGCAGGTGAGACGGTCGAACTCGAACTTCGTATTCAAAACCATTTAACGATGTCGCGAAAAGTCGAACTGGCACCCAACGAACGTTTTGTCTGGGAGGTCGAACCGGTGGCGATTCCGGGACCCACGGTGGGGCAAAGTTGGACGATGCCATATCTCGGGCATGAATTCGCGTGGGTGGGTTCTGGTCAGTTTAGTATGGGAAGTCCGCCAACGGAACCTGCTCGTTTGCCGAATGAAGGACCCGAAACGCAAATCCAGTTTACTGAAGGATTCTGGGCAGCGATTTATGAGGTCACGCAGGCGCAGTTTATTGAAATCATGGACCGGAATCCGTCCGAGTTTCTCGGGTTGAAGAAACCGGTGGTCAACGTGACATGGAAAGAGGCGAAGCAGTTTTGCGAATTGTTGACACACTTCGAAAAGGTAGCGGATCACCTACCCGAGGGGTATGTATATCGCCTGCCAACCGAAGCGGAGTGGGAGTGCTTGGCTCGTGCAGGCACGCAGTCGCCATTTTCTTTTGGTGATACAGCCGATGCTACAAGGGGTAATTTTCGCGGAGTGTATCCCGCCAGTAACGAAAAAGGAGTCCGCGCGACTGCGCATTATGGCACGGTAAACGTGGGTTCTTATTCGGCTAATCCTTGGGGGATCTATGATGTGCATGGAAATGCACAAGAGTGGACACTAGATATCTATAATGGGCGCCTGCCTGGAGGTCGCCTAGTCGATCCTGCGCCCAGAACAGAAGGTCAACGTATCGCGGTTCGTGGTGGCAGTTGGGAAAATTTTGCGCCCCTTGTGCGGAGTGCTTCCCGCGCTGAGGTGCGACCCGACACGCAGAGCAACGCGATTGGTTTTCGCGTGGTCCTCGCTCCCGCAAAATAGTGCCCCTGCTTGCTGGGGGACCTGAGTTAGGCGCTCAGATCTCGTGCGTTTGGTCGCCATTTGCCGACTATTTGCACATAGAGGTGCATTTTTCCTGTTTTTTTATGGCGCGGGTTGCCGATAGCTGTATTTTGCATCGTTTTCCCAGTTTACAGATATTATGGAAAGCACACCAAATGTATTAGCCGCTCGTTACGCATCGAAACAGATGCGTGCAGTATGGAGCGCAGAAGGCCGTATCGCTTTAGAGCGTGATTATTGGATCGCCGTATTACGGGCTCAAAAAGATCTCGGACTCGACGTCCCTCAAGAAGCGATCGACGCCTATGAGCGCGTCAAAGGGCAAATCAACCTAGATTCGATCAACGAGCGCGAGGCTGTCACCCGCCACGATGTGAAAGCCCGTATCGAGGAGTTCTGCGATTTGGCAGGACATGAGCACATCCACAAGGGGCTGACTAGCCGCGACTTAACGGAGAACGTTGAGCAGCTGCAGATCATTCAAGCGATGGAGCTGGTTCGCACTAAGGCGGTGGCTGCATTACTTGCAGTGGCTGAACGTGCTGAGCAATGGAAAGACTTAGTCATCACCGCTCGCACACACAATGTGCCTGCTCAACCGACTACATTTGGCAAACGTCTTGCGATGTTTGGCGAGGACCTGCTCATCGCAGTACGCGAGCTCGATCGTATTATTGATAACTATCCTGTCCGTGGGTTGAAGGGTCCCGTCGGCACTCAAATGGATTTGTTGACTCTGTTTGGTGGCGATCAGGAAAAAGTAGCTGCCCTTGAAGAGCGCATTCTCGATCACCTCGGTGTTGGTGCTGCCCTTGATACAGTCGGGCAGGTCTATCCGCGTGGTCTCGATTTCGAAGTCGTCTCGGTCTTTGTCCGTCTCGCCTCAGGCCCCTCCAGTTTTGCCAAAACCTTACGCATCATGGCAGGTCACGAGTTGGCCAGTGAAGGTTTCTCTAAGGGGCAAGTTGGTTCGTCGGCTATGCCGCACAAGATGAATAGCCGCAGCTGCGAGCGCTTGAACGGGTTTGCGGTTATCTTGAAGGGCTACCTAACCATGGCAGCTGAACTCAGTGGTGATCAATGGAACGAGGGCGATGTTTCTTGTTCGGTTGTTCGTCGCGTCTTCCTGCCTGATAGCTTTTATGCCATCGATGGCCTGATCGACACCTTCCTCACGATTCTCAATCAAATGGAAGTCTATCCTGCTGTTATTGATCAAGAAAACCAGCGTTACGGTCCTTTCCTTGCGACCACAACGGTGCTCATGGAAGCGGTCAAAGCAGGTGCCGGTCGCGAAGAGGCCCACGAGGCGATCAAAGAGCACGCGGTCCAAACCGTGCGCGATCTACGCTCCGGCTTGATCAGTAGTAATGACTTGGTCGCCCGCTTGGCTGGCGATGCCCGCCTCGGCTTATCATTGGAGCAGCTCACCGAAATGATGTCTCGCGCTCAAGCGATGACCGGTCTAGCAGCCACACAGGTAAATAATTTTTGTGCTGCGGTTCGCGAAGATGCTCAAAATTTCCCTGGTGCTTCCGATTATAAGCCCGGTGCGATTCTTTAAGTATTGCTTTCAACTAAGGCCAATTTACACAAACAGCACATCCTTTATACAAATTTAACTAAATATATACTATGCCCGAAGAACTCGAAGGAAATTGTCTAGTCGCCCAGTCCGGCGGCCCCACATCGGTTATCAATGCAAGCCTCTCCGGCGTCGTTGCTGAAGCGCTCAACCATGAGTGCATCGAAGAGATTTACGGCGGCCTCAATGGCGTGCTTGGTATTCTGAACGAGCAGTTGGTCGATCTCGCCGCTGAATCTCAACAAAACATCCGTGGTTTGCGCTTCACACCTGGCGCTGCCCTTGGCACTTGCCGTTATAAGCTCAAGAAGCAGTCCGATTTCGACCGCGTCCTTGAAGTCTTTGAAGCGCATAATATCCGTTATTTCTTCTATGCTGGCGGTAACGATTCTCAAGACACTGCAGATAAAATCTCCAAGCTCGCTCAAGAGCGTGGTTATGCACTCCGTGTGATCGGCATTCCAAAGACGATCGATAATGATCTCGTCACTACTGACCACACTCCTGGTTATGGCTCTGTGATTAAATACATCGCGACCACAGTTAAGGAAATCGCAGCAGACAACGCTGGCATGGGTCAGCATGACCTTGTTCAAATCATCGAAGTCATGGGCCGTAGCGCTGGTTGGATTGCTGCTGGTGCCTCGCTTGCGAAACGCCGCGACGAGCCAAGCGCAGCGCCACACCTTATCTATCTCCCTGAAGTGGCATTCTCTCCTGAGAAGTTCATTTCCGATGTGCAGAGTGTTTTGCAGAAGGAAAAATACTGCGTTGTCGTCGTTGGTGAAGGTCTTGTTGATGCCGATGGTAACTACATTTCAACTGACAGTGCTAGTGCAGATGCTTTCGGACACACGCAACTCGGTGGTGCTGGTGAGTATCTTCGCAGCCTTGCTGAAGAATCCCTTCAAGTGAAAGCACGCTCGGTCAAGCTCGGTATGTCGCAACGCGCAGCCGTTCATTGCTCTTCGCAAACGGACAACGACGAAGCTTATTTAGCTGGTCAAGCAGCGGTTCGCGCAGCGGTTTCTGGTGAGACTGATAAGATGGTCACACTGGTTCGCGGTGAAGGTGATACCTACACTTGCGAGACTGGTCTTACATCGCTTTCTGAAATCGCCAACGGTGTGAAGAAGCTCCCTGAGAGCTGGATCAACGAAGACGGTGTCAGCATGAACTACAACTTCTACAAGTATGCATTGCCCCTTATCCAAGGTGAAGTGCAAGTGCCTTACGAGAACGGCGTGCCGGCACTCGTGAAGCTCAAAATGGAGAAGATTGATCGTCAGCTCGGCGCATACAATTTCGAGTAAACGAACTGTTACGAATTTTTCAAAGTCCGGTCACCGTGTAAGCGGGACCGGACTTTTTTTTGTAACGTCTCATTTTCTGGTTTCTATATCTGGCGTTATGGGCGGCTCCAGTGTAGTAAAAGCAAATATGAAACTACCCCAGCTCCAATTTTCGTTCGTTCTGATCGCTTTTTTATAGCTGCATGCCTATGCCATGCCGCTCTTCTGGAAGTGGATCTCAGTGTGGTGAATCAAATCACGATTACAGCGACCTCAGAAGCTTCAGCAGTGACAGCAAGTGGTCCGGACGGTAATGGGTTTTATTTGGAGAATCTTTTTGGTGTAAATACAACCACTGCACTATTTGAAACGGCGCTGTCTGGGGGAAATCTAACGAGCTTTTTGAATTCCTCTGATGGGACACCGCAAATTTTTGTGGGCACGGGCGATCCCGGTTTGAATGTGTGGTCTTACACGAATGATGCCGCGAGTCAGTTTACTGACGGCGTGCAGGCATTTTCAGGGAGCGCGACTTGGAACGTGAATAGTGCGATGTATGCACTCGCATTGTTAGGTCCCGAAAGTGGTGGCATATATTTTGTAGCAGGCAGTCTTGCTGACGTCGACGGTGCTGAATTATTGGGCACTTGGACGGTTGTTCCGGAGCCGAGCCAGGCCGCTTTTCTGGTGGGGGCTTTCGCGGTGAGCCTGGTTCTGCTGAATCGCCGTAGGCTATAGATGCGGGCTACAGCGTCGCGTCGATGGCTCGGATCGCGGTGCCGAAACGTTCGGCTTCGTTACCGCTGATTTCAACATAAGGTAGCTTTAGCTTGTCCAGCGTTTCTTTGAACAGTCGGTGCAGTGTGTCGCGGACTTCGGGACCTTCACGTTGTCCTTCGTCGGGCACCCATGGGATGTCAGGCATGCAGAGCAAATAGAGATTGTAGTCTCTCGCGAGGAACGTCTCATTGACCCAGTCAATCACTGTCTCGAAATAGTAATTCGCGTAGATGATGGAAGAGAGGATGTTCGTGTCGTGTATAATTAAACGATTTGCTTCTGCGGTGGCGTGATCTTCTTGGGTAAGCTGCCCTTTCGCGATTGGGACCAAATCTTCGACAGAAAGTGCATGCTCGATGCCGTCCACATATTGCCGAACGAACTCAGTCGTCCACGGTTCGCCATAGTAGCCGGAGAGCGCTGCAGCGAGCGTGCTTTTACCGGTGGACTCTGCGCCAGTTAAAACGATGCGCTTCATTTTTTATGAGGCTGCAGGCGACGAGGCGAGTTGCCTGCGCCAGTCGATGTAACCTTTGATCGCAAGCGCAATGAAAGTGGTAAAGAGTATCACGCTGGGCCAAGACGCGCCGATAGCGAACAGACTGACATAGATCATGTCGGTCATGATCCAGAATAGCCAAGTCTCAAGGTGTTTGCGGCTGAGCATCCATTGCGCAACGAATCCGCAGCATGTGGCAAAGGCATCGAGGTAGGGGAGGTTGGCTTCGCCGGTCGATTGCAGTAACCAGCCAATGCCCAATGTGCCGGCGCAAATAAATCCGGTAACGATCGCCCAGTGCTTGCTTTGAGTCTTTGAGACTGGAAGTTCGGGGGTGCCCTCGGCCGGTGTCTGCGACCATTTGGTCCAGCCATAAATCGAGATGCCGATGAAGATGATATTCATCCCCATGAAGGCCTTTAGCCCAAATTGATAGCTGATGTAGACGTAACTAGCGTAGCAAACAATGAACAGGGGCCAGGCTGCCAGCTTCTCCTTGATGCTGAGCCAGACGCCTACGATGCCAGTCACCATGCCCAGCCATTCCACCCAAGTCGTTAGAGCAAGCTGTTCTAGGAATGTATCGAGCATCTATTTGCTGGAGGCGTTCTCTTGCGAGGAAATCAGCCTAGACTGCGTCGTAGATTTTTACCTTTTTCCAGAGATCTTTGTTTTTCAAAAACTCTGTATGAATCGGGTCCGCCTGATAGGCATCATGCTGTGCGACGTCTTTTAGGACAACGGTTAGGCAAAAGTCATAGCTGGTGTCGATCACTGGGCGTTCCGCAGTCTCTGCTGGGGAGCCGATATAAATGGCCTCCGCGTGCTGAATGCCTTTCATGGTTTCAAGCGAGATGCGAAAATCGGTGATTTGATCGCCATCGAGATCTTTGCGTAACCAAAATAATACAGTGTGAACTAACATAGGGATATTCGTTGGGGTTAAAGAATGCCTGTGATGATCGCTCGTAGTTCGTCGTGATTGGTCGCGACAGATAGATCGGGACGTTCTTTGATCAAACGCTCGGGTGGGCAAAAGAGTGACTTGTTGTCGGCGCAGTCGATCATGCTGAGATCGTTGTAGGAATCGCCGGCCGCGAAAGTGTCAAAGTTGAGTGCCTTGAAGGCCTCAACTGCCTTGCGCTTGTGGTCGGGGAGGCGGAGTTTGTAGTCCGCGATGCGCCCAGTTTCGTCGATCACGAGATCGTGGCAAAACAGTGTAGGGTGATCGAGCTTTGCCATCAGTGGTCCTGCAAATTGGCTGAAGGTGTCGGAAAGGATGACGAGGCGAGTCTGAGACTTCACCCATGCCACGAACTCCTCTGCGCCGGGCAGCGGGTCGAGCGTGCCGATCACTTCTTCAATGTCGGCTAGCTTGAAGCCTTCGCGATCTAGGATGTCCAAGCGGTAACGCATGAGCGTATCATAGCAGGGCTCCTCGCGAGTGGTGCGCTTGAGCGCTTCGATGCCGGTTTTTTCGGCAAAAGCAATCCAGATTTCAGGGATCAATACCCCTTCAAGGTCGAGACAAACGATATTCATGCCTCCTAGACCGCGAGAATCGGGCGCTGAGTCAATCTCAATTCCGCTGAAGGCTACTCTGGCGGGAAAGCTGTCAGTATTTCGCTGACGATGATTTGCACCTCCGAGTCAGTCGGTGCGCTCCAACCGAGGCGCTTGGTGTATGCGCCGCGCCAGACGAGTTCTTTCGAGCTGTTGTCGATGATATCGACGATAAAGGTGCCTTGTTCGTATTGGTCGATGTCCACGTGAGAGTAGCCGCTATAGCCCATGTAGGGGTAGCGGCGAAACGGAGTCGCGCCGACACCGAGGTCGTTCACTTCCGTTTTGGTTTTTGTCACTGTGTTGAAAGTCACTCTGAAATCGGGCGTCGCGCAATCTTGCGTGAAGCCTTTCGCTGTGAGCTCACGAGTGATCGCCGATTCGATACGGCGATCCACGATCGGGCTCAGCACAACGTCTTGATAATGGCTGCGCGTATCTCGCGAATCGATAGCGAAGCATTTGTAGCTGCGAAGCGCTGTGACTGCGGAGCGATCATAGTCGACCGTGGTCGGAGAGACGCAACCAGAGAGGATTATTAAGGCGGCTACGGCGAAGGAGAGATGCAAAAGGCGCATGTTCATAAATAGAAACATGCGCCTTAGTTGGTAAAATGCAATCGTGCTTACAGCTTAGAATGGTGGCTCTTCGTCGAGCACTTCATCGCCCGGATCGAATGGGGGAGGCTCGTCGTCGTTGCTACTGCTGGCTCCAGCGCTTTCAACTTTCCATGCGGCGAGGTTGACGAAGTATTTGCCCTGCCACTCGCGACCATTGATGTCGAAGGTGACTTTCACTTGGTCGCCCTTGCTGAGCTTGTTCACCAGCTCGACTTTATCCTTCAGGCACTCGAATTTGAGGTCCTGGGGGAATTTGTCTGCGGTAGAAGTGACCACGAACTCGCGCTTGTTAAAGCCGCTGGCGAAGGTCTGTTCTTCAAAGATTTCTTTTACTGTTCCGGATATTTCAAACATGTGAGCGAGCTAAGTGGTCGGCCGTTCGAGAAGCAAAACTTTTTTCGAGTGAAGACCTTGTTCTTGGGGTTTTTTAATAAAAAGTGAGTTTCTGCCTGCTAAAAGGGCAGCGTCATTAGAATCATGTGACCACCCTCATGCATGAATTCGACGCCATCGATCAATATAATGGCGAGGAGGAACCACACCACTTCTCGCATACCACGCTCAATAATCCTAGGCGCAACGATCAGCGACTGCAGCGTGCTGGGGCGTTGCCATTTCGGGAAAAAGCGAGGAGTTGACTGAAAGTAAGTGAGGCATGAAGCTCCGAATAATTGCTTCAGTCTGATTTCTTCGCTTTTGATGACGCCTCTGTAATAGACGAGGTAAAGGGAGGAGGCGATCAAGCAGAGCGAGATACTTTGAAGTGCGGCGAAAAACCCGATCACGCCAATAAAGGAAAATAGATAGAGTGGGTTGCGACATAAGGAGTAGGGGCCCTCTGTGCACAGTTCGCGGTCTTTACGGCCGGAAATGTATATGAGGCACCAGATTCTGCCAAGTGCAGCCAAGATCAGTAGCGAGTAGCCGGTGAACTCCAATATCTCATGGAATTGATTCCCATTGCCCTTTGGTGCGGTTAAAAAGGCAAACAGGATGAAAATTATCGCAAGCACGCGTGAGAGCGGCTTGCGTAGTTTTTCATATTTGGACGATGATTTTGAGTGCTTCTGCATCGCCTATATAGACTGCTGCTACACCATCGCGTTCATAATATTTTCAGAGGCACTAACTTGTATTTAAACGCTACTTCGGGAACTTATTGCGGAAAACGACTTCGTCATATTCCAGTTGGCCGCCGCGGACGTTGGCGTCTTTCAGCGCTTTGCCCACGGTGAGCATCATGCCGATGAGATGGTTGTCAGGCAGACCGATGATCTCGCCGACTTTGACTGGATCGAAACCGATCATCGGGCAGGA
Organism: Opitutales bacterium; assembly: GCA_030729385.1. Classification (GTDB taxonomy): domain Bacteria; phylum Verrucomicrobiota; class Verrucomicrobiia; order Opitutales; family Coraliomargaritaceae; genus JBPOFY01. The sequence goes on from JANQXM010000006.1 coordinate 106,709, forward strand.
ATCATAGCCCATCGATTTAGCCGAGAGCATGAGTGTTTGTGCTGCAATACCGACCGAGCGCATGGCTTCGTCGCGCTGTAGTTGCGGGTTGTTCTCATAGAAAGGGGCGATCATTGGCACAAGCATGTCCTTCACCGGTTGCGGGGCGTGCACCCAGTAGCGTTCGCCGCCGATGTGGGCATTGAGGTCGGCGCAGAGTAGGATGGTGATCGAAGCTTCGCTCACTTGTGCCTGGTTCCACGATGCCTCGCGGAGGGCTTCTTTCTCGGCTGGGTCAGTGACAACAACAAATCGCCAGTTTTGCATATTAAAAGAGGTCGGCGAGAGCAGCGCGAGCTCGAGAAGCTCTTGGATTTCGACTTCCGACATTTCATGGTTCGGGTCGTAATGTTTAACAGAGCGGCGTTGGTGTATAGCTGTAGTTGTGTCCATGCGCGAAGCTTGCCGCTATTTTCCGAAGAATCAAGTAATGAGGTGTTTTCCGCAGGATGCTTGTAAGCTTTTTGACGCTACGCTGTTATGTAAGGGTAATATGCCTGAGAAAAAGCCCACACTTGTATGGTTTCGAAAAGATCTGCGTCTCGCCGACAATGTTGCTTTAGCGGCGGCGGTTGAGGTGGGTGGTCCGATCATACCTATTTTCGTTTGGTCGGAGAAAGAGTATGGAGACTGGTCCCCAGGGGCGGCTTCGCGGTGGTGGCTGCATCAGGCTCTCAAGAGCCTGAGTGAACAGTGGAATGTGAAGGGCGGGCAGTTGATTCTGCGTGAGGGTGACTCGATCGAAGTGCTACGCGCGCTCATTCGAGAGACGGGGGCGATTCGTGTGTTATGGAATCGGCGCTACGAGCCGCCGCTGCGTGAGTTAGACATCGGTATTAAGCGCGCTTTGCGAGAAGACGGGGTCGAGGTCGAAAGCTTTAATAGCTCACTGCTGAATGAACCCCACACGGCGAGCACGGGCAGTGGGCAGCCTTATAAAGTCTACACGCCTTATTGGAACAAGGTGAAGGATCGCGAGATTGAGCCCTTGGCTGAGTCGGCTCCACGAACGTATCTGTTTCCTGATCAATTTCCGAGTTCAGTGTCCTTGCAGGCTTTGAAATTATTGCCGGAGATCGCATGGGATTCTGGGTTCTATGATCGATGGGATGTTTCTGAAGCGGGCGCGATGAAGCGCTTAAGCGATTTTCTCGCCGGACCGGTCGATCAATATGCCACGGATCGAGATCGACCGGACTACGAGGGCACCTCGTCGCTTTCGCCCTATTTGCAATGGGGGCAAATAGGTCCGCGCCAGATTGTGCATCAGCTCAAAGCAAAATGTGACCTTACGCAGAAAGGTCCGCTGACTTACTTGAAAGAAGTCTATTGGCGCGAGTTTGCTTACAATGTGCTCTATCATTTTCCGCAGACTCCTGATCAACCGCTGCGGCCAGAGTATGCCGATTTCCCTTGGGAGCACGATGCCTCTACATTGAAGGCCTGGCAAACAGGGCATACGGGGTATCCGATTGTCGATGCGGGCATGCGACAACTTTGGGCGACTGGGTGGATGCACAACCGAGTGCGCATGATCGTCTCTTCGCTTTTGGTGAAGCATCTCCTGCATAATTGGCAGGAAGGCGCAAAGTGGTTCTGGGACACACTGGTCGATGCCGACCTTGCGAGTAACACACTAGGCTGGCAGTGGAGCGGTGGTTGCGGGGCCGATGCGGCACCGTATTTCCGTGTTTTTAACCCGATTATCCAAGGGCAGAAGTTTGATCCGGAGGGGGACTACGTCCGACGTTGGGTGCCAGAGATCCGGAAGCTGCCGAGCACGTTCATTCACACCCCATGGGAAGCACCCGAGGGGATCCTTCAATACGCAGGCATTGAATTGGGGCACGACTACCCTAGGCCGATTATCGATCATAAGAAAGGGCGCGATCGCGCACTCGCTGCTTTGGCGCAATTTAAATCCTAGGGGCTTCAATGGTTAAGCTCCAGAGTCCTACTTGACATGAAATCTCCACGTCACCTCATCCTTGTCTTCGGGGATCAACTGAACCGCGACGCTTCGGCCTTCGATGGCTTCGATCCCGAGCAAGATGCTGTTTGGATGGCGGAGGTCGATTATGAGTCAAAGCATGTGTGGTCGCATAAGCAGCGTATAGCGCTCTTTCTCGCAGCGATGCGGCATTTTCGAAATTCGCTGCGTGCTGAAAGCATTCGAGTGGAATACGCACAGCTCGACGATCAGAAAGATACGGACAAGTTCTCCACGCGCCTCGGGATCGATCTACGAGCCTTGCGCCCCGATAAGGTCATCGTGACACGTCCCGGCGAGTGGCGTGTATTGGAGGGTCTTAAAAAAGTTTGTCGCGAGGAAGGGGTTCCACTGGAGCTGCGCGAAGATAGGCACTTCTTCACGACACCGGATGATTTTGCGGAACACGCCAAAGGTCGCAAGGGCTTGCGTATGGAGTTTTTCTATCGCGAACTGCGCAAGCGTTTCGATGTCTTGATGGAGGATGGCAAGCCGACTGGAGGCGATTGGAACTACGATAAAGAAAATCGGGGAAATTTCGGCAAGTCGGGCCCTGAGGATTTAAACAACGGCCCTGGCTTCAAGCCTGATGCGGTCACGCGCGAGGTGCTCGAATTGGTTGCAGAACGCTTCCCCGATCATCCAGGTTCACTCGACTCTTTTGCATGGGCTGTGTCGCCTAAGGATGCGCAGAAAGCGCTTCAAGATTTCATTCAGCACCGACTTCCGAAATTTGGTGACTATCAAGATGCCATGTGGATCGGCGAACCGTGGCTGTATCACTCGTTGATCAGCACCTCACTTAATCTAAAGTTGCTCGACCCGCGCGATGCAGTGGTCGCAGCAGAAGAAGCCTATCGAAATGGGGACGCGCCGCTTGCCGCCGTCGAGGGCTTCATCCGTCAGATCCTCGGATGGCGCGAATACGTGCGCGGCATCTACTGGGCGCACATGCCTGAGTATCTGGAGCGCAATGCGATGGGGGCGAAGGAACCCTTGCCAGAGTTCTACTGGACTGGTGAGACCGATCTCGTCTGCCTGCAGCAAGCCATCGGGCAGACGCTAGAGCACGGCTACGCGCATCATATTCAGCGGCTCATGGTGACTGGGCTCTACGCGCTGCTACTTGGAGTTGATCCGAAGCAGCTTCACGAATGGTATCTTGCCGTCTATGTGGATGCCGTCGAATGGGTCGAGCTGCCTAACACGCTCGGCATGTCGCAATACGGCGACGGCGGTCTGATGGCCTCGAAGCCTTACGTTGCGACTGGAAGTTACATCAATAAGATGAGTAACTACTGTAAGAGCTGTCCGAAAAATCCGAAGGAGAAAACGGGGGAGAATGCCTGCCCCTTCACCACGCTTTACTGGGACTATTTGATCCGAAATCAGGACGCGCTTAAATCGAATAATCGGATGGGACTACAACTTCGCAACCTCGATCGCCTCAATAATGGTGATCGCAGCGCTATCGCCAAAGCTGCGAATCAAATTCGCAAAAGCCCCGGAGCCTGTTATCAATCAAAACTATGATATCGCCTAAAAACATCCTCATCACCGGCGCCTCTGGTCTAGTCGGCCAGCCGCTCTGTAAGGCGCTCAAGGCACGTGGACATGCCGTGCGCAGGCTCTCACGTAGCGAGCGAGGCGACTTTCAGTGGGATGTGACTGCTGGACAGCTAGATCCTGCCGCCGTGCAAGACGTCGACGTCGTCATTCATCTCGCTGGCGAGAGCGTTGCGCAGCGTTGGTCGGACGAGGCTAAAGCGCGCATTCTGAGTAGTCGCGTCGAGAGCACCAAACTTCTCGTTGGGGCGATACTTCAACAAGAAGAACGCCCTGCCTTCATTTCTGCATCCGGCATCAGCTTCTACGGCATTGACCGCGAGCGACTAGTCGATGAATCGAGCGCGACAGGTAAAGGTTTTCTCGCCGAGGTCACTCGACAGTGGGAAGGCGCTGCCCAACCGCTGACCGATGCGGGGGTGCGGACGGCCTTTTTTCGCACGGGGATTGTCTTGAGCACAAAGGGTGGAGCGCTGGCTAAAATGCTGACTCCTTTCAAGATGGGCGTCGGCGGTCGTATCGGCGACGGTCAGCAGAAGATGAGTTGGATCAGTCTGCCCGATTTAGTGGCTGCCTATGTTTTCGCCGTGGAAAACGAAACGGTGCGCGGTGCGGTGAACGCGGTCGCGCCGAAGCCTGTAACGAATCAGGTTTTTACGAAAACACTCGGTAAGGTTTTAGGCCGCCCGACGATCTTCCCTCTACCCGCCGGCGTCATTAAGGCGCTTTTCGGCGAAATGGGCAAAGAAACCGTCCTCAGCGATCTCGGCGTCATTCCTCAAACACTAAGCGATCTCGGCTTCGAGTGGCAACAGCCCGAGCTTGAAGGCGCTCTAAACGAAACTATCACCTAAGGCTTAGTCCCAGCGCAAAAAAACTATGAAACCCACAGGCGTAATCATCATCGGAGCCGGTATTTCCGGTCTCCTCTGTGCGACCGAGCTACGCAAAGCGGGCAAGTCCGTTTGCGTGCTAGATAAGGGGCGTGGCTTTGGCGGTCGTATGGCAACTCGTCGTATGGCAGGTGGTCGCTTGGACCATGGGGCGCAGTTTTTTACTGTGCGCGATTCGCGGTTGCAGCGGTATGTCGACCAATGGCTCGATGCAGGCGTCATCAAAGAATGGTTTCGACACGCGCCTGATGATTCGAGTGAAGCGGGGCATCCCCGGTATTGCGGAATCAATGGAATCACTGATTTGCCCAAACACTTAGCTGAGGGGCTCGAAGTTCACCGTTCGCAACAAGTCGTTTCCGTGGCTCGAGATGTTAATAAATGGCAAGTTCAGACGGCTACTGGGCAGGTTTACACCGCCGAGCATCTGGTCTTGTCGGCGCCATTACCGCAGGCCCTTAGCTTATTGGATACTGCTGGGGTGAATTATGCTGGGGCTGATTTGTCTGAATTGAGGGCGGTTCGCTACGATAAAGGCTTGGCGACACTGGCTGTATTGGATGGTCCGAGTGGATTGCCGCAACCAGGAGCTCTCAAGGTTTCTGAGGGCATTGTCACTTGGATTGCTGACAATCAAATGAAAGGGATCTCACCAGAATTACCGGCAATCACCATACATTCAGACGCGGCATTTGCTGAATTGCATTGGGATTCGTCCGACGAGGTGAGGGGTGCGCTAATGTTGAAAGCAGCAGAGCCATATCTTCAGGCCAATGTAGTTGAGTATAAATGTCATCGTTGGGGTTTTACACTGCCAGTAAATCCACTGCCATATGCCTATTACCATAACCAGTCGTTGAGGTTGGTGCTGATCGGAGACGCTTTTGGTGGGCCACGAGTAGAAGGTGCGGCACTGTCCGGGATCGAGGGTGCGCAGGTCTTACTTCAGTCGTAATTGTTCGGTCGTGTTATTGGTAAGTCTTTGCCGTTGCGAAGCGCTTTGATTTGTCCAGCATCGGCCAAATGAAGCGACTCACTATTTTCTCGATGTCTTTACTGCTTGCCGTGTCTTTAAGCGCCGAGGTTGCGCTCCCTAAGCCGGAGCCAGTAGAGCCAGAAGTCGTGGATGCCGCTGAAGCGAAAGCTGCCGTTATTGATCTGTCGAAAGCGATTCAACCAAGAAATGCGGCTGCCATTTGGTCATATACCTCTGCTTATTTTGAAGAGGGGCGCAAGATCTCCGGCGGCACGAGTGGGGAGAAGGTGATCAAGGTCGTCGAGGTGGATGGCGTGACCTGTTATTTAATCAAGTTGACAATGGATTGGCGTTCGATTCTAGAGCGCTTGTCTGGTGTTAAATTGACTGAAGATGATTACAGTTATTATTGGGAGTATTTCAATGAGAAGGGCAGTTACAATTTGACTCTAGATGTAGGCGATAGTCATGAATTGGCTAGCCTTGAGGGGTTTGAACTCACCATCCCTTATCCCGTCAAGAAAGGTCACTCGTATCACTCTGATGGAGATCTGTATGAAATTACGGATGATGCGGCGGCAGTGAAAGTGGCGGCTGGAGAGTTTAGCTGCGTGGTTTATCAAATGAACTTTATCGACAAAGAAATGCCCGAGAACTCGGCACGCGAACGCTATTACATGTCGCCGGGAGTCGGTCTGGTGCGCTGGGAGATGGACGTGCAGTTAGACGGCGCTTGGGTGTTAGATGCCCGAGACGATCTAGTGAAATATGACCTAAAAAGGTAGCGGCGCTTATCCCTAAGCGCCATACGTCAGAGTTAGACCGTTCCAGATGGCGCTTCGGGACAAGCGCCGCTACCGCCAACTGGTGGGGCATTGAAAGTAGGCGTTCAGGAAAACTCAGCTTTTGTCTGGAGGTGTCACGAGCACGCGTGTTTGTAGCCCCATCAAGTATTCAGAGAATGCTTCGCCTTCGGGCGTGTTGCGCAACACACGTTGAACCATGCCCATTTTGGCATCTAGGTTGTCGATCATTGACACGAAGACCGCTTCAGGAGTCGCGGCCATCGCGGCGGCGCCCCATTCTTTTTCGCCCTGATGGCTGAGAATGATGTGCTCCAGGCGCTCGGTTAGGTCGGCATTGAGCTTGGATTGGATCGCGGCTTTGCGAGCTGTGCGAAACCCGAGCACGACGTGCCCCTGCAGGGTGCCGATGCGGCTCACTTTGGAGGCAAAATCACCTTCATACTCTTCGAGTTTACCGACGTCGTGGAGTATAATTCCCGCGATAGCGAGGTCGGCGTCGACTTGCGGGTAAAGTGGGAGTAGGGCGCGGCAAGCCCGCACCATGTGAGTTGTGTGCTCCAATAAGCCATGGCGATAGGCGTGGTGCATGCTGATGGCTGCAGTGCTTGTGCGGAACTGCTCGCCCCACTCATCCATCACGCGTTGCACGGTGTCGCGAAGCTGCGGGTGCTCGATGGCGGCGATGGCATCCACAATGTCGGCCCAGAGCTCTTCCTCGGATTCCGGTGGCACTTCCACGAGTTGGCTGAGCACGCCCTCTTCGTCGGCTTCACTGGCTTCGATTTCCTCGCCAGCTTGTAGCTTCGGAGAGAAGCGGTCTTGATAGTATTCCGTCTTTCCCGCGATGCGGACAATGGCGCCTTCGTTTACGTCCACCAGTGCGTTGTATGGCGGCGTGTTGTCGAAACAGTTGGCGGTGAAGCTGCCACTGCTGTCTCCCAGCTCAACACTAAGGAAAGGGTTGCCGTTACGAGCCGTCTTCACGGTCTTACGTCTTAAAATATAGATGCCGCGAAAAGGTGCTGCGAGCGCCGCATCGATTTGCTTGAGTTCTTGAATCGTTTTGTAGTCGGACATGGCTCAGTTTATTAAGCCGACTTGCAAAAAAAGGGGAAGGTGAAAAATGTATGAATCGCAGATTCACCTCTTAATCCTAATCGTAATCCTGATCTCTTTGCTAGAAGCGATGTGGGCGGGAGGATTAAGATTAGGATTAAGAGTGACTACCTACCTCCGCCAATCCATCCTTTACGCCAGAAGTAGAAGGCGAGGCCGGCTGTCATGCTCAAGCAGATGGCCCAGAAGACGAAGTAAGCATATTTCCACTGAAGTTCGGGGATGTATTCGAAGTTCATCCCATAGACGCCCGCGACGAAGGTAATTGGGATGAAGAAACTGGCCATGATCGTCAGCACTTTCATGATTTCGTTCATCTTATTGCCGACGGAAGATTGATAAAGATCGTTCAGCCCAGACGCGGTTTCTCGATAGGTTTCGATCAAGTCGATCACCTGCATGGTGTGGTCCTGCACGTCACGGTAAAAGGTTTTGAGCGATTCATCGATCAGCCCAGACTCGTCACGGTAGAGCCCATCAATGAGTTCGCGTAGCGGCCATAGTGTGCGGCGTTGTAGAGAGAGGTCGCGCTTCATGGAGAACAGCTTTTGCTGGCATGCTGGGCTTGGGTGCTGCGATATCTCTTCCTCTAGATCTTCGAGCGCGGCACCGTAACCTTCAAGGAGCGGAAAAAGATGGTCCACTATACAGTCAATTAAAGTGTAGAAAAGGTAGTCTGCCTGTTGGTTGCGAAAACGGCCTTTTGGATTGGTCAATCGCTTGCGCACGGGATCAAAGACATCGCCGACTTCCTCTTGGAAAGAAATGAGCGTGTCTTTAAAAAGAAAGAAGGCGACTTGCTCGTTCTTCAGTTTCCTATCCAACACTTGGATTTGGCGAACGATGATCTGGATGTGGTCGCTAAAGGCTTCGAGTTTCGGGCGTTGGTAGGTATTGAGCACGTCCTCTGCGGAGAGGGTGTGTACACCGAAGTGCTTACAGACGCGATCTACTATTTTCGGATTCAAGCCGTCCACGTTGATCCAGCGAACTTTTTGCGCTTCTTTGCGCGGCAAGTTGAGCGCTTCGCCGATATCCGAGTATTCGTTCGTATCGTAGAAATCCGCGCCGTAGTCGACTACTGTGATGCGCACGGGTGTTTCCGCGCCTTCTTTTTCTAGGTAGTGTTCGATGCCAGGAGCTGTGCCAGGCGCGGGTTTTCTGTGTGAGTTCCCTGCTGTGCTGATCGGGTGAAACACGCTTTTCCCGATTCCTATAATCGTGGAAGTGAAAAAACTAGCAGTTTTAGAGATTGCGTCACCGGCAGCATTGGCGACGTCTTTGGCTGAATCGATCGGTTGTTTCAACAGTCAGATCGTCCAGATATAGAAGCTAAGTGCAATCGGGAATGTGTTTTTCTTTAAGATAATTGGGGCGGATACTAGTGCCTGCTTGTCGGCGAAATAGGTGCTGGTATATGCGGTAGCTCATTCCATCTTAGGTAAAATACCCTTGTCAGTCATACTCCATTCTATACCTACCAAAGCACTATGAAGATTTGTTGCATTGGAGCTGGATACGTTGGAGGGCCGACTATGGCCATGATTGCACATAAGTGCGCAGGTCACACCGTCACCGTCGTGGATATCAATCAGGCGCGGATCGATGCATGGAATTCGGCGGAATTGCCGATCTTTGAGCCGGGACTCGATGAGATCGTGCAAGCCAGCCGAGGGAAGAACCTGTTCTTCTCGACCGATGTCGATACTGCGATTCGTGAGGCGGAGATGATTTTCCTGAGCGTCAACACGCCCACCAAAACCTACGGGGTGGGTGCAGGTCGTGCTGCGGATCTTCGCTATGTTGAGAAATGCGCCCGCAAAATCGCCGAGGTTGCTGAAGACGGTAAGATCGTTGTGGAAAAGTCCACGCTCCCTGTACGCACTGCCGAATCAGTCAAGCGCATCCTTGAGTCCAACTCGAATGGGCGCCATTTTCAGATTCTCTCCAATCCCGAGTTTCTTGCGGAAGGCACCGCCATTGAAGACCTCACCGCCCCAGACCGTGTCCTGATCGGTGGCGACCAGACGCCTGAGGGCCTAGCGGCTATTCAAAAGCTAGTCGATGTTTACGCGGAATGGGTGCCTCGCGAAAAGATTCTGACTACAAATATCTGGTCTTCTGAGCTCTCAAAACTCACTGCCAACGCCTTCCTAGCGCAGCGTATTTCTTCAATTAACGCCATCTCCGCGCTCTGCGAAGCGACTGGCGCGAACGTTGACGAAGTGGCGCATGCTATCGGCACAGATAGTCGTATCGGCCCTAAGTTCCTTAAATCGTCCGTCGGTTTTGGTGGCTCCTGTTTCCAAAAGGACATCCTCAATCTGGTATATCTGTGTGAGCACTTTGGTCTGCCGGATGTCGCGGCTTATTGGTATGGCGTGATTGAAATGAACGATTATCAGAAGCATCGTTTCGGTCGTCGCGTCCTTTCCAGTATGTTCAATACGGTGTCGGATAAGAAAATCGCCGTTCTCGGATTTGCCTTTAAGAAAGACACGAATGATACACGCGAGTCGGCGGCTATTTATGTCTGCCGCGATCTGCTCGAAGAGCAGGCCAATATCGCGATATACGACCCTAAGGTTTCTGCCGCGCAAATATACAAAGACCTCGAGATCGACGCCGACCATCCGAATGTCACGCTTTGCGGCGATGCTTACGAAGCGACAAAAGATGCCCATGCTGTGTTGATCCTGACCGAATGGGACGAGTTTAAGACCCTCGATTTTAAGAAGATTCACGACAGTATGCAGTTGCCTGCTTTCCTGTTTGATGGGCGTAATATTCTCGATCTCGACGCGCTGCGTAAGATCGGCTTCGAAGCCTCCGGCATCGGCCGCGGCTAATATAATACCATTTCTGAAAATATTTGATCTACTGAATTGAATGGTAGCGCAGCACCGTCTCTTCTGCCATGAGCTTGTCGAATCGCACTACCTTAAACGTCGATTGGATTTACACTGATAATCTACGGGGGCACTGACATAGAACCCTCAAGCTCTCCTCCTTGGTTAAGCATATCCTTATACACATCTTTGTCTCCTCTAGTTTACGCTAGATCAATTAAAGGCATTTTGAGTGCTCTTCTCCAATTCAGAGGAGTGCTCGACTCTAGCCCGATTCCGGAAATAGAACAGACACAGACCCAGCTATGCTGGAAATGCAGAGCATGAGCACTTGGACGCGTCAATTGCGATGCGCTCGAAATCCGCAAAGAAGCATGATCTGAAACTCTAAGTATTCCTGCTCCTGGGCCCATTGACTCTTTAGCTAGTGCCATTCGAGACGCACGCGCGCTACCAGATCAAACAATGTTAAAAATGGTATTGGAGCTTCGATTTTAGGTTTTTGGTCTCCGCGGGACTCGCGGTCGCAGGATTGACAATCGGCTCTGTCGGTATCTCTTTGTTGCTGATATGGGAAAGAAAAATGCTATTTTCACAACCGCTTCGCTAGAGGGTGGAGCGTTGAGAGAGGAAGCATGCCTTAGTAAGAATCACCTCCCCAATCCTCGCCCATCGGGCTCTCTAGCGCAGCGGTTGTGAAAAAAGAACACGAAATTAAAGGAAGAGATGGCACTTGCCTGATTCGGACCCCGGGGGCACTCTGGAGTCCGCATTCAGACGGAGCTGGTCAACCCCATTTGCGTCGTCCAGCATTTGACAATCATCACTAAATCAGAACTCACAGGCTGGTTTGCCAGTTATCGACGTTATTCGCCCTATGTCCAAAAATCTAAACATCAATCAACCCCTTCGCTTGCCAGTTCTTGCAGGCTTAATTTTTAGCATCCTTTTTGCGCTGACCGCATTCTGTTCAGTGCTATGCGCTCAGGAAGAGGAGGCGCTTTCTTATCGTCAAACCATTGAGAAGCTGAGGCCGATGGTGCACGTTGGATTGGATCCAAAG
>JANQXM010000007.1 GCA_030729385.1 Opitutales bacterium
TCTCACCAAAGCGCTGGCCACCAAATTGGGCCTTACCGCCGAGCGGCTGCTGGGTGATGAGCGAGTATGGACCAACGGCACGAGCGTGAATTTTGGATGCAACCAAGTGATTCAGCTTCAACATATACATGTAGCCGACCACGACCTCCTGGTGGAGTGCTTCGCCGGTCTGACCATCATAAAGAATGCTCTTACCAGTGGATGGTAGGCCTGCTTCTATAAGATATTCACGAACCTTCGCTTCGGAGATACCGTCGAACACCGGAGTCGCCACCTTGATACCGAGCTTCTTACAAGCCCAACCGAGGTGCGTTTCCAAAACCTGTCCTACGTTCATACGAGATGGAACACCGAGCGGATTCAAACAAATCTCGACAGGTGTGCCGTCCGGAAGGTGCGGCATGTCTTCTTCAGGAACGATCTTCGCGACCACACCCTTATTACCGTGACGACCGGCCATCTTATCACCGACCTGCATCTTACGCTTCTTGGCGATGTAAACCTTCACGCTCTTGACAACACCTTGATCCGCATCTTCGCCAGACTCAATGCTCTCAACTTTCCGCTCACGATCGAAATCAAGCTCGTCGAACTTACCTTGGTAGTTGCTGACGATTTCCATGATCTTGATCTTCACCGGTGAAGGGTCGATCTCGATGTGCTTGGAAACGGCAGCCAAACGACGAAGTAATGTCTTAGTGATCTTACGGTTCGCAGGGATGATGATCTCGTCAGTGTCACCGTTCTTGACATCAAGAGGGATCTTTTCACCGAGGAGGATGTTGGACAAAGCTTCAGTCAAGTCTTCACGAAGCTTATCACTCTGCGAGCGATATTCTTCGTTGATCTTCTTGATCTGACGACGACGGTCGGAAGCGGACATTTGCTCAGGCTCGCCATCAACGCGGGCCGAAATCTTTACGTCCATGATGATACCGCGAACACCCGATGGGACGACCAAGGAGGTGTCCTTAACATCAGCAGCCTTTTCACCGAAAATCGCACGGAGAAGTTTTTCTTCCGGAGCGAGTTCAGTTTCGGACTTCGGAGTGATCTTACCGACGAGAATATCGCCTGGCTTGACTTCAGCACCGACACGAATGACACCGTCGTGGTTGAGGTCCTTGAGGGCCTCTTCACCGACGTTCGGGATATCGCGAGTGATTTCTTCGGGTCCGAGCTTGGTGTCACGTGCAGTGACTTCAAATTCGTCAACGTGAATCGATGTGAAGATATCTTCCTTCACAATCTTTTCAGAGATGAGGATCGCATCCTCGAAGTTGTAACCATTCCACGGCATGAAGGCCACGAGGATGTTACGACCGATCGCCAATTCACCTTGGTCGGTGGAAGCGCCGTCGGCAATGATATCGCCCTTCTTGATCGGTTGACCCTTCGCGACGATTGGCTTTTGGTTGAAGCATGTGCCCGCATTGGAACGCATGAACTTACGAAGCTCGTAAACGTGAACGCCCTTCTTGGCATCGGTCTTGAGTTCCTTCGTTTTAGGAATCTCGCCGTCTACAGTCAGAACGATACGATTCGCATCTACGGAAGCAATGATACCATCGATGTCCGCAACTTCAACAGTCTTGGAGTCGATCGCGACGCGCTCTTCAATACCTGTGCCCACGAATGGTGCATCGGATTGAAGAAGTGGCACACCTTGACGTTGCATATTCGATCCCATGAGCGCGCGATTAGCATCATCGTGCTCGAGGAACGGGATGAGGCCAGCGGCAACAGAGATGAGCTGCTTCGGAGAAACATCCATGTAGTGAACATCCTTCGGATCGAGCTCGAGCACTTCGTCTTGGTTACGGCAAGTAACGCGACCGACGAGCATGCTTTTTTTGTCGATTTCAGAATTTGCCTGTGCGATCATGTAAGGCTCTTCTTGGTCGGCGTTGAGGTATTCAACGTCGTCAAGGACCTTACCATCCACAACCTTACGATAAGGTGTTTCAATGAAGCCGAACTCGTTAATGCGCGAGTAAAGCGAAAGCGAATTGATCAGACCGATGTTTGGACCTTCGGGTGTTTCAATCGGGCAGATACGACCGTAGTGAGACGGGTGAACGTCACGCACTTCGAAGCCGGCACGCTCACGATTCAGACCACCGGGTCCGAGAGCGGAGAGACGACGTTTGTGTGTCAGTTCGGCCAAAGGATTAATTTGGTCCATGAACTGAGACAGCTGACTGCGAGCGAAGAAATCGCGGATCACAGTGGAAAGTGCCTTCGGGTTGATCAACTTCTGAGGAGAGATCGAATCAACGCTTTGATCGTAGAGAGTCATACGCTCTTTAACCAAACGTTCTGTGCGGGCAAGACCGACACGGCATTGGTTAGCGAGCAACTCACCTACGGTGCGCACACGACGGCTACCCAAGTGGTCGATGTCGTCGAGTGTGCCATCACCACGCTTGAGGCGTGTGAGGTATTTAGTGGCTTCCACAACGTCTTCAGCACCGACTACGCGGAACTCAAGATCGGTATTCATCTTCAGCTTCTGATTGAGCTTGTAACGACCGACGCGACCGAGGTCGTAACGGCGTGGATCTTGGAAGAGACGCTTGAGGAGTGCCTTAGCGTTTGCAGTTGTGGGCGGCTCGCCTGGGCGGAGACGCTTGTAAATATCTTTAAGGGCTTCCTCTTCGTTTTGAGTCGGGTCCTTCTTCAAGCAGCGAATGATCGCGCCATCATCAACGGTCGTGTCGATGGCAACCACCTTCTTGAGACCGGCTTTTTGGAACGAACGAACGATTGTCTTGGTGAGTGGCTCGAAAGCACGTGCAAGAACGACACCCTTGTCGGCATCGACGATATCTTCAGTCAGAACAAGGTTGGATACCGAGTCACGCTTGAGCGCTTCTGCAACGGTGATCTCATCAAGCTCGTAGAAGAGGTTAAGGATTTCCGCGTCGGAGCTATACCCCATCGCACGCAGAAGCGTAGTGAGGAGGAACTTACGACGGCGACGACGACGGTCGAGGTATACGTAAAGAAGGTCATTTTGGTCGAACTGAACTTCGAGCCATGTGCCGCGGTCAGGAATGATGCGGAATGCGTGAAGCACTTTACCGCTGGTGTGAACGCTCTCTTCGAAAGCGATACCAGGTGAACGGTGCAATTGGCTGACGATGACACGCTCAGCACCATTGATGATGAAAGAACCACGCTCAGAGATCATTGGGAGCTCGCCCATGTAGATCTCTTCATCCTTGATATGGTCTTCCTCGCGTAGGCGAAGCTTCACATAAAGTGAGACAGAATACGTGACACCTTCGCGGATCGCTTCGATCTCGGTTTCGCGTGGCGGCGTGACGTTGTAGCTGACGTACTCGAGATGGCAGCGGCTGTCATAGCTTTCGATCGGGAAGACTTCCGAAAATACTGCTTCAAGACCGACGGTATCGCGTTGGCTTGGAGGCGTCTCCATTTGGAGAAATTCCTTATAGGAATCGACCTGATTTTCAATCAGGTTGGGTGGCTGGATAACTTCCTTGAGTTGACCGAAATTAGTGCGCTTTGACATAATGGATGTCTGGGATGACGGTGTTAAACGATTAGTGAACTAGTGTTTGCCGATGCGAGATCGGCGGAAAGACAAAAACAGCTAGGCGAGGCTCACCCGATTTGGATGAGCTCACCTAACTGTGAAATATTGTGACTATTGAATATAATTCGGAGGTCCCGTGATTACTTCAATTCGACTTCAGCGCCGGCAGCTTCGAGCTTCTTCTTGATCTCTTCAGCTTCGTCCTTAGAGCAACCTTCCTTAACAGGCTTAGGTGCACCTTCGACGAGGTCCTTAGCTTCCTTCAGGCCAAGACCTGTGATAGCGCGGACTTCCTTAATGGAGGCGATCTTGTTTGCGCCAGCAGCCTTAAGGATAACGTCAAACTCGTCTTTTTCTTCTGCAACTTCAGCAGCTGCGACAGGGCCAGCAGCAGCAACAGCTACAGGAGCAGCAGCGCTTACGCCCCACTTCTCTTCGAGTTCTTTAACGAGACCAGCTACTTCGAGCACTGTTTGTGCGGAGAGCCATTCGACGACTTGTTCTTTTGTGATATCTGCCATGATGTTTTACCTTTCAATGGTTAGCACCCCGGGAATCGGGATATTTAAGGGGTGAATTCCCCCTAACCTTATATTTATGGTTATTGTTTGTTTTAAGCCGCCGCTCCTAAGAGCGGACGACGAAAAGTTATGTTGATTTCGATTACTCGCCGTTCTCTTTGCGGACTTTCGCCTGCAAGACATTGACGAGGCCTTGTGGAACAGCGTTGATAACGCGGACGAATCCGGTAGCTGGCTGTGTGAGAAGGCTGAGAAGTTGTGCACGAAGCACTTCGAGACCTGGCAGTTTTGCGAGGGCTTCGATTTCTTCTTTTGTGAGGGCACGCTCATTGACGATACCTGCCTTCATTTCGACCTTATCCTTCTTCTTGAAGAATTCGCCGATAACCTTAGCAACTCCGGATGGGTTGTTACCACCAACGATGATCGCTGTTTGGCCAGTCAAGTGCTCACCCATATCTGGGAGATCCTTAGAAGCGGCAGCGACGCCGAAGATGCTGTTCTTCACAACGTGGAACTCTGCATCGTGCTCAGAAAGTTGAGCACGAAGTTCCGCGATTTCTTCCACTGTGATACGCTCGTAATTCGTAAGATATACGTAGTCGGACTTGTCGAGGTGAGAGTTTAACTCTTCAACGAGATATTGTTTTTCTGGTCTCATGTCGTGTAAGTCTCCTGGTTATTTGTTGTAGGATGTGGCTTCGACAGGAATGCCCGGGCTCATCGTCGCACTCATGGTGATGCTCTTGATGTATCTACCCTTGTGGCTGTCAGGACGTGCGTCAACGAGTGCCTTGATAGCAGCTTCCGCGTTTTCCGCAACTTGCTCAGGTGTGAAAGAACGCTTGCCGATAACAACGGCAACGTTGGCAGTCTTGTCCATTTTGAACTCAACTCGGCCAGCTTTCACAAGCTTGATACCTTCAGCGATGTCGTCGGTAACAGTACCTGACTTCGGATTAGGCATGAGGCCACGGGGACCAAGCACACGAGCTACCTTACGGACGCTCTTCATAGCACTGGTTGTGGAGATCGCGACATCGAAGTCGACCCATCCGCCTGTGACTTTCTCGATCAAATCGTCGAGACCGGCTTCATCCGCGCCTGCTTCAAGAGCTTCGGCTGGATTTTCGGTGAATACGATGACGCGCACTGTTTTACCGCTACCATTAGGAAGCTGTAGTGTGCCGCGAACCATCTGATCGCTCTTGCGAGGATCCACCGTGAGGTGAGCGTAGAGTTCAACGGTTTCGTCGAACTTCGCCTTAGGTAGGTTGTTTAATAACGCAGACGCTTCTGCGACCGAATAGGTCTTCGTCAAGTCAGTCATTTCGACTGCTGAACGATAGCGCTTGCTTCCCTTAATTTGCTGGGTGGCCATGTTTTGTATATCTCTTTAGGTTAAGAAGCCGTATTGGCTTCGTGAAATTTAGCCCTCGACTTCGAGGCCCATCGAACGGGCTGTGCCGGCGATGATATTGAAAGCTGCCTCTGGAGTAGTGGCATTCAAGTCATTCTTTTTGATCTCGCAGATCTCAAGCACTTGCTTGCGAGTGACCTTGCCAACTTTGTCGCGGTTTGGCACACCAGATCCCTTAGCGATACCAGCAGCCTTCTTCAAAAGAATCGCAGCTGGCGGTGACTTCAAGATGAAGCTGAAAGAACGGTCAGCATAAACGGTGATAACCACCGGAAGGATCATGCCTGCCTGATCTTTTGTCTTGGCATTGAACTCCTTACAGAAGCCCATGATATTAACACCCTGTGCACCCAATGCTGGTCCAACCGGAGGGGCTGGATTTGCGGCGCCTGCGGGCAGTTGTAAACGAATTTGTCCTGTGATTTTCTTAGACATGGCTGATTAGCTTTCTTCTGTTCTCTGGACTTGCCAGTATTCAAGTTCAACAGGCGTATAACGCCCGAAAATAGACACGGAAACCTTGAGTTTGCCCTTGTCGGGGTCGATTTCCTCGATTTTGCCAACGAGATTCATGAATGGACCATCGTTGACCTTTACCATTTCGCCGAGATCGTATTCGATCTTTGGCTTTTCTTTACCTTCGGCTTCCTCGACTTGGTTGAGAATGCGTTCAATTTCGCTCTTCTTCAACGGTGTCGGGCGGTCGCCTCCAACAAAATTAATAACGCCGTGACCTTCACGGACGAAATACCAAGGCTTTTGCAGTAGCTTTCCGTCATCATCGTAAAGACGCATGTTGACGAAAATGTAGCCGGGGTAGAATTTGCGCGTTTTGGTGCTCTTTTTGCCGCTTTTAACTTCGGTCACCGTTTCGGTGGGCATGAGCACGTCGAAGACATAGTCGTCCATCTCCTCGATAGCGATGAACTTATCGAGATATTTCTTCGCCTTACCCTCTTGATTGGAGAGAGTTTGAACGGCATACCAGCGCGGGCCTGAAACTGAGGAGGAATTCGACATTGTAACGTCTGTGGTAATATAAATTTAAGTGATACCGAGATACGGTAACGTTTCGTAAGGGTGACTCCCTAGCCTAGCCACGCACCCAAGTGGTGAGAAGCTCGACACCATTCATGAGCGAAAAGTCAGTAAGCGCGATAAAGGAACCGAGAATTGCCGTCGCGAGAAGGACAACGATCGTCGAGTCGCGGAGTTCGGTTTTAGTCGGCCAAGAGGCTTTCTTGAGCTCGGCCATCGTCTCCTTATAAAAAAGACGAATACTTGTGAATGGATTTTTCATTTATAAATAAAATGGCAGGAGAGGAGGGACTTGAACCCACAACTTACGGTTTTGGAGACCGTTGCTCTACCAATTGAACTACTCTCCTGTGAGAAAAAATTGCGTTAAATTCGATTTAAACAGTGAAGCCGAGGGCCCTATTGAGAGCCCTCGGCAAAAACTGAAAAGAGATACCTAAAGGTTACTTGATAACCTCGATGATACGTCCGGCACCAATGGTGCGGCCACCTTCGCGGATCGCGAAACGTTGACCAGCTTCCATAGCGATCTTCTTACCAAGCTCAACAGTAACCGTGATGTTATCGCCTGGCATGACCATCTCAACACCCTCTGGGCACTTGATGATACCTGTAACGTCAGCTGTTCCGAAGAAGAACTGTGGACGGTAGCCATCGAAGAAAGGAGTGTGGCGACCACCTTCATCCTTAGAAAGGACGTAGAGTTCAGCTTTACCAATAGTGTGAGGAGTGATGCTGCCCGGTTGTGCAATCACGTGACCACGCTCGATCGCTTCCTTATCAATACCACGAAGAAGGATGCCGACATTATCACCGGCCATACCTTGATCGAGTTGCTTACGGAACATTTCAACACCAGTAACAGTTGTCTTCATTGTGTCACCAAGACCAACGATTTCAATGTCTTGACCAACCTTAACAATACCGCGCTCAATACGACCTGTTGCTACTGTGCCACGACCTGTGATGGAGAAAACGTCTTCAACAGACATGAGGAGAGGCTTGTCGATTTCGCGAGTAGGCTCAGGGATATCTGCGTCGATCGCATCCATGAGAGCTGTAATAGCTTCGGCGCCACCTGGCTTATCTTCGAGTGCTGCAGTTGCAGAACCACGAACGATAGTGATGTCATCACCAGGATACTCATACTTGGAAAGGAGGTCACGAACTTCCATTTCAACAAGCTCAAGAAGCTCTTCGTCGTCGAGAAGGTCAACCTTGTTGAGCCAAACAACGATAGCAGGAACACCAATTTGACGAGCCAAAAGGATGTGCTCACGAGTCTGAGGCATAGGGCCGTCAGCAGCGGAAACAACAAGGATCGCGCCGTCCATTTGAGCGGCACCAGTGATCATGTTCTTAACGAAGTCAGCGTGCCCTGGGCAGTCAACGTGTGCGTAGTGACGAGTCTCTGTTTCGTATTCAACGTGAGCTACTGCAATAGTAACTGTCTTTGTTGCGTCACGAACAGTGCCACCCTTAGCAATATCAGCGTAGGACTTGAATTTAGCAAGGCCCTTGTCTGCTTGAACCTTAAGGATCGCAGTAGTTGTAGTTGTCTTACCGTGGTCAATGTGTCCGATTGTGCCGACGTTGACGTGTGGTTTTGTTCTTTCGAATGTTTCCTTAGCCATGATTGTTGTTATTTAGTGTTGAGAGATTGTTATAGATGAGAGAATGGAGCCCTCGAGCGGGATTGAACCGCCGACCTCATCCTTACCAAGGATGCGCTCTACCACTGAGCTACAAGGGCACATTGGGAAAGTTGATTGTGTCGACCTTCAACAACGCTTAGGGTTGAAAAAAGAAAGATGGGGAAAGTGGTGAGCGGGTATAGTGCAGTCAACACTTATTTAAAAAAAATCTATGCTTATTTTTCAGGTATGAATCGCCCTAAATTAGCGGCTAAACAAGCATTTCGCCCCGTTGGAGATCAAGTATACCGCCGCGGCGAGCAAAATGATCGAGGGTCCAGTAGGTAAATCGAGCGAAAAACTGAGCCCCAGACCGACAAAAACAAAGGCAATGTTCATCAAAATCGCCGCAAAGAGCATGCCTCCGAGGCTACGCGCCCTTAAAGCCGCAATTGCTGGGGGCAAGGTCAACAGGGCAATCACAAGCACCACGCCAACCAAAGATACCAATATCACCACGGTCAGAGCCGTCAGCAACAGCAGCAGCAAATAGATCCAATCCGCCCGCACACCACGGATCGAAGCAAACTCGGCATCGAAGCAAACCGCCACAATCTGACGATGCCAGCACAATAAAATTGCCAAAATTAGGGCACCTACCCCACCCGCAATCCATAAATCGAAGCTAGAAACGAGCAAGATATCCCCAAATAAGTAGGCCATTCCGTCCACATAGCCCGGCGTGCGGGCAATAAACAGTAGGCCGATCGCCATACCGGTCACCCAAATCGCTCCAATAACCGCGTCTTCACGCTGCTTTGAGTGCAATGAGACCCAACCAATCAGGCAGGCAGACAGCACTGCAGCCATCAGCGCCCCCAACATGGGGTGTAACCACGCCCAACCCAGCACCTCTCTACAATATAGAGAAGCTCCAATGCCACCTAGCACAGAGTGAGCGATGGCCGCCGCAAGATAACTCACACGTCTCGCCACGACAAAAGTCCCCACCGCACCAAGTGGAATACTGCCAATCAGCCCCAAAAACAGCGCATTTCGTAAAAATCCCATATCGGGATCCAATAGAGCACGTAGAAACTCAGCCATGATGATGCCCTCCATGACTATCTAGGTGCTCGTGATCATGCTGCACCATGCGAACATCATGCCCGTAAAGCTGCCGAATGCGCGCATCCGTGAGCTCTGCGGTCGGATGCACGTGCACACAACGATTCACACAAACGACTTTAGGCACCGAGCGCGACACAAAGGCCAAGTCGTGGGAAACCGTGATCAGCGTCAAATTCGCGTCCAAAGCCTTCAGGCTCTTCATCAGGCGCTCTTCAGCCGCCACATCGACATGAGCCGTCGGCTCGTCCAAAAGGAGCACCTCCGCCTCTCCTGCCAGCGCCCGTGCGATCAGGACCGCCTGTCGCTGGCCACCCGAAAGGCTGGCAAATGGCTCTTTCGCTTTAGCGACCAAGCCCATCTTATCCAACGCATCCATCGCCCGAGTCAGATCTGCCCGACTACGAAAACCAAAACTGCCCCGCCCTAAACAGCCCATCAGAACGACATCGAGTGCCGAGACGGGAAACAATGGATCAAAATTAATATGCTGGGGCACATATCCCACCTGCGCACGAGCCTTTCGGGCCGAACCACCGAGTAGCCGAACCGAGCCCTTCTCTGGTTCCAAAAGCCCGAGCATCAGTTTGAGCAAAGTCGATTTGCCGCCACCATTCGGTCCAACCACGCAAACCGACTCTCCTTTGTATATATCAAAATCGGCATCTTCGATAATCAAAGAGTGACCATATCGGAACGACACCCCCTCAAAACAAATCACCGGTTCGCCCGAATGACTCTTACAGCCACAGTTTTTATGCGCCACCTCAGTCATTACGAAAACTCTCCTCAATAACTTGAGCAATCCACTTCAGGTTACCAATATAGTCCTCTGCTAGCGGATTCACTTCCACGACATCGACTTCTAGTGCCCGTGCCACCACAGAGGCACTCGACTTACCAAATTCAGGCTGGGTAAAGACTGCACCCACACGATCCGCACGCGCGGCTTTTATCACCTCGGCAATACGACGGGCCGAAGGCGCTGTGCCCGCCTGCTCTAAAGAATGCTGCAACAAGCCATAGCGCTCTGCAAAATACCCAAGCGATGGATGATTGATATAAAATGCGCGCCCTTCATGAGACGTAAAACGCTCTGCCAAATCACGATCTAAAGCAGCTAACTCTGCTTTCAATGAGACCGCATTTGCTTCAAGGACTTCGGCGGCATCGGGCAACAATGCCGACAACAGTTCACAGATTTGATCCACCTTAGATTGCATCGCTATCGGATCCATCCAGATATGCGGGTCCTGATCTCCATGCACACAACCTTCGTGATGCTCATGATGGTGCGCATCATTGAGCTCTCCGGTTTGCAAAACCCGAACCGATGACATCGAAGCCTCAATTCTGGGAATCACTTTATGCTCAACCGGCATGCCAATACCGATATATGCATCGGCACGAGCCAACTGAGCCAACTGTGCTGCACTGGGCGCATACAACTCCGGGCTCTGCCCAGACTTCACTAAAACAGTCACCGAAACCAAGTCGCCGCCTATTTTTTCCACAAAAAACTTTTGCGGCGCAATCGTCACCCATACCTCCACTGCCTGCAGCGATGAAGCCTGCAAGGAGAGCATGAAGATAAAAGCTGTGAATAGTCGGCACATAAAAACGATAAACTCCACTCACAACCGCGAATGCTCAACTCACAACATCAAAATCTTTCTTAAAAACAACTCTCTATGCTCCACACATGGTCCCAACGATAGTAAAGCCGCACGGTGTTGAGCGGTGCCATACCCCTTATGCGTCTCAAAACCGTAACCTGGATGCATTACGGCAAGCGCCTTCATCAATCGATCACGCGTGACCTTCGCAGCGATACTCGCCATCGCAATGGAGAGCGATTTGCCATCACCTTTGACGATGCCTTCATGCAAATACGGAAACGGTTTCAATGGTCTACCATCGACAATCACCTCCACCGAACTACCGCCGCCCGAAGAAAACAATGGATCCTCATCATACTGCGTCGACAGCTTCCAACCAGTAGCACGCCCAGCCAACGCTTCCATCGCACGTTGCATCGCTAATCGTGTCGCCCCGAGAATGTTCAGCGCAGCAATCTCCTCAACAGAACCGGAAGCCACCGCGAAGTCTAAGAGACCTTCAGACTTCAGCTCCTCTAATAAACTGAACTGAGCCTCACGCGCCTCCGCACTCAATTGCTTCGAGTCATTAATCAAAGCACTGCGCTCGACCGCGGTGCGATCCACAAAGAAATCTTCTTTTAAAACACACGCACCAGCCACGACTGGTCCAGCTAAACAACCACGCCCCGCCTCATCGACACCTAATAAGTATAGCGAAGCCTTTAATCGCGACCGATCATGTAGCTGCAAGTCATTCATTCACAAAGCGCATCAAGCAAAGCGATGAGCACTCAGAAAATGGCGATTAATCCTGCTCTTGGGTCAATACTTTGACAATAGCTTTTGCGGTCGCGTTACTGGAATTAACGACTTCCAAGTATAAACGAGACGACTCTTGCTCGTCGATAGTCGTGCCCAAGCCTCTAGCATAGCAAACCGCCAAGTTGGCATTGGCTTCCATGTGTCCTTGCGCAGCCACTTTCTTAAAGATACTGAAGGCCTTCTTCTCATCTTGAGCGACGCCCACACCACTGCTATAAGCAACAGCAACTTGGTTTTCAGCATCGAGATGTCCGCGAGCGGCAGCAGTTTCATACCATTTAAATGCTGCATTCGGATCTTTTTGCACTCCATTGCCTGTAGCTAAACGTCTAGCGATTTGATACATCGCTTCGGTCTCGTCACGCTCAGCAGCTTCCAAGAAGTATTTTGAAGCCAAGGACTGGTCTTCACGAAGTGTGCCATCGCTGTATACAAAACCTAGCTTCAACAACGCCGAGCGGTCACCAAACTCAGCGGCACGTTGCAACCAAGAGACACCCGCAGAAGTATTGCTACTGCGCTGACCTCGACCCTGTAACATAGCCTCACCCAAGAAATTCATTGCAGACAAATTATTGGCTTCCGCAGCTTTGGTATACCAATCAAGACCAGTTTTCAGATTCGCCTTCACGCTAATACCTTCCATGTAACAACGACCCATCTGAGCCATACCTTCAGTAGATCCGGTATCAGTCGCGCGCTCATACCAATTGAACGCTTTGTCTACATCCTTGTCCACGTGCAGACCAATCTCGTAGCAGTGCCCAAGCTTCGCCATGCCGATGGGATCTCCAATTTCAGCTGCTTTACGATAGTTATTAAACGCCTCGTATGGGTTCTTTTCGATATAAATCCCCTCTTCGTAAAGCTCACCCAGTAGCACCATTGAAGGTGGGTGATCTTTCTTAGCACCTTGTTGTAGGTTCTCGATCGCCATTTCGGTATCCTTATAGCCGATCCAACCATACAACTGCGCAAGCGCTAACGAATAAGTCGCACCAACTGATTTATCACGGAGAGCCTTCCAGACCTTAATGTTCTCATCCATGAACTCTTCATTACGATCCAAAGTATACTTATAGAAATCATAACCGTGATAGTTCACCACATATGGGCGGAAGCTACGTGTAATCACACACTTTTCCAAACCCGCCATTGTTGGCTCCAGACCGAAAAGCTTCAATCTGAATGCCAGCTCATCCTGTAAACTGATACCAGTTCCATTATCGATGGCACGCAGTTGTTGAAGCATATCAAGTTCGATAGGCTTAAGCTGTTCCGCCTCGGCCAGTTGAACAAGACTTAGAACATTCTCACTGAGTCCTTCACTACGACTCGCTAACAAAGTCGTCATCGCTGCATCACCCTTGTGTATCGCCCAAAGCAGAGGTGTTAGCTCTTCGCCTGTGGCATCACCCATCGTCGAAGAGGCTCCGGATTCTAATAGAAATTTTGCACTCTCCTGCGCACCCTCTGCAGCTGCAACAGAAAGCGCAGTGAGCCCCTCACTGTTTGTTTGATTCGGATCGATTCCCTTCTCGATCAATTTCTGCAACATTGGAGTCAACACTCGACTACGCTTAACCGCCAATGTGAGTGCATCGCCCTGTGTCTTACCATCTGGGACATAACCCGCTTCATAAAATCTTTCCATTTCTGAAACACCGCCGAGCTCAATGGTCTCCAAGAAATCTTCATTAGTCAGTGTCTTGCCGTCATCCATTAATTTGGCGGCAGCGTGATCACCTTCCACCAGCATACTTAGTGGAACGACATACTCTTGCCCTGTCTCTGCTTGAAGCGTCAACTTATCTCCATCCAGAGCAATAAAAAGTGCTGTTAGGCTTCGACCATCGAGATTCGTCCACTCACGCAGGAGACCGGTATCCGCAGCTTCCGACATTGTTCCGCGGCGCTTCTCTGCTTCTTCGTAAAGCAATCCCAGATTTTCTTCTGCGAGCTTCAACATGTCCTCGCCTTTAGCGATCTTCTGCTCACCAGCCTCACGCACGTGACTGTTATCAATGGTCTCATCCCTAAGCTTTGAATAACCATCCTTACGCTTCGCATCGTACTCTCCGGATTCAATCAGCTTGAGACCTTCGCGTATACGCCCCTGCTCTCGACGCTCAACAGTAACCTCCTCAGCATTCAAAGCCAACCCCTCTGGACGCTTCAGCGTCGTCAGGTCGATACCGGCTACAGTCTCCGCAGGGAGCGCGTTTACAAAGAGGACTAATCCTAGGATAAGGGGCAATATTCGCGACATAATGCTATCAGGTGGAATGATATGGGGATATTAATGTGATCACTGACTAGGACAGCCAGATTCAGATTAAGTTCTAATCTCGTTATTCAAGCCCTCGCATTCAAGCATGAATATCCAATAAAACAAAAAGGCGCAGTCGAATTGACTGCGCCTTTCGCTAAACAGAGCTCATTTACTCCGCTTTAAATAGATGCACATAGCGCTGTGAGAATGGGATAGTCACGCCCTCTTCATCAAAACGTATCTTAATACGTTCCTGTAGGTGGAAAAATAAGTCCCAATAATCTTCAACTTTCACCCAGGGGCGGAAAGCAAAATTAATCGAGCTGAGCAATGAAGGTAACAACTCCCGGCTACAAATCACTTACCCACGCCGCAAGACTGTGCCCGGGATGAAGTTGGACTATGCAAACTGGTTTAGTAACAGTTTGAGCGGCTGGATCGAAAACACCAACGAGAGCGTTGAATCCATCGACAGCGATTAACGGTTAAGATTGATCCCAGCTAGGCATCGCGAGCGACTCAAATTCTGACGCCACAACTATCGGCTACAATTCCCAAGGCTCTGGCTCGCGCGTGAGGAAGGGCAAAAACTTCTTCTTATCGATCGACTTATCAAAGGCCTCTTCAGGATCAATACGCCCCTCTTTTAGGTGCGCCATAATCGCATCATCCAAAGGCACATTGCCCTTCTTCTTACCGACCTCAAGCATACCTGGAATTTGGTGAGTTTTACCTTCGCGGATGAGATTAGCAATGGGGGTATCGACCACCAAAATTTCCAACGCAGCGACACGCCCGGGCTTGTCCACGCGTTTGAATAAATTCTGTGCGATCACGCCCTTCACCGCTTCCGATAGCGTAGTCCGAATTTGATTTTGCTGCCCGGCTGGAAAAACATCGATAATACGGTCAATCGTTTTGGAAGCGCTCGGCGTGTGCAGCGTGCCAAACACCAAGTGTCCTGTGGCCGCAGCCTCAATCGCCAAGGTGATCGTTTCGAGGTCGCGCATTTCCCCGACCAAAATTATATCTGGATCTTCGCGTAATGCTCCACGCAGTGCGCTGGCAAAAGATTTTGTATGTAGGCCAACTTCTCGGTGATTGATAAGCGCTTTATGGCTTTTATGCACAAATTCAATCGGGTCTTCCACGGTCAAAATATGCTCTGAACGGACCTTATTTGCGTAATCAATAATCGCCGCCAGCGTGGTAGATTTACCTGATCCTGTTGGTCCAGTGACTAGAACAAGTCCCTTCTTGAGCTTTGCAAACTTCATACAGATCTCTGGTAGACCTAATTGCTCCGCTGTAAGCACCTGAGAAGGAATCGTTCTGAAAACAGCAGCCACCCCCTCTTTCTGAAGAAAGAAATTAGCTCTAAAGCGTGCCTTGCCTGGCAACTCATAGCCGAAATCAACATCACCGGTTTCTAGAAATTGCTTTGCTTTATCTTCGGGGCAAATCTCCATGAGCATCACTTTGAGCTCATCGCTAACTAAGTTCGGCGCATCCAAACGCTCTAATTCTCCATTAATACGAATAATCGGCGGATTTCCCGTCGAAAGGTGTAAGTCAGATGCTTTGTGTTCCAGCATCGTTTCAAAATAAAGATCAATTTGTGGCATAGAAATAAATAGAGAGAGGTAGGAACACAGGTCTATTTAAAATACACCTGCACAAGCCCCAACAATGCGAGAAAGGCACATCATAGCGCAAGCTTGCAAATAACTCGCAAATTAACCCAAGCGCGCGCTTACACTTCAACCTTTAGATGCTAGGATCCTACACCGCCTCTGCAACGAACTCGCGTTCATCCTCAGGAGACCGACTTGCCTCTTGAATCACATGGTTCGCTAAGCGTGCTTGAAAATCCTCATGCGACAGCACTTCCAGCGATCCATCCTGATGCTCCACAATTGATGTCATCGATTCCACCCAATCGCCGGAGTTCAGATAATGCACTCCATCGATCACCTTGTCATCAGGTGTATGGATGTGCCCACACATAACTCCATCGCAATTCTTCGCCCGAGCTAGCTTTACGATCTGCTCCTCATAATTTGAGATAAAGCTGACCGCAGATTTCACACGCCCTTTGATATACTTACTCAAGGAGAAGTTCCCCTTTCCCTGCCAACGCCACCAGCGGCTATACAAACGGTTAAACCTCAGTAGCCATTGGTAACCAAAATCGCCGACATGAGAAAGTATCTTCAAATGTGTAGTCACTAAGTCAAAAACATCACCATGCAGCACCAAATACTTCTCCCCATTCAAGGTCCTATGTATGTAGTCTTCACGGATTTGAATATTCATAAAATCCAACGGCATAAAGCGGCGTAGCACATCATCGTGATTCCCTCGAAGGTAGATCACCTCCGTGCCCTGCTTCTCCATCTTCTTCAAAATAAGACGCACGAATCGGGTATGACTCGTCTCCCACTTTCCGGAACGGCGCAACTGCCACGCATCAATAATATCACCATTCAAGATCAAGCGGTCACAGTGCGTATATTTCAGGAACTCGTTAACCTCATCTACTTTACAGTGAGGCGTCCCCAAGTGAACATCAGACAGAATAATTGTCCTATATTTTATCTTTTTCATAACTTCTTAGTTTAAATAGATATCGATTATTTAGAGAGTAACAGGGCATCTCGAAGCAGCAGATCTGCATCCTCCAAGTAGGCATTCACCACACTCGACCAGTTGAGCGAGCATGCCAACTGAGTCGCATTCGAGCGCAGTCTCTCACGTAAACCAACATTCACCACGACCTCGCGTGCCGCCTGAAGGAAGGTAGCTTCATCGCCCAACGGGGCTAACAATGCATCCACACCACCTGTGGCATATTCCTTAGCCGCCGCGTAGTCGTATGCGACACAAGCCAGCCCACTAGCCATCGCTTCAGTCAAAACATTGCCAAAGGTTTCTGTCATACTAGGAAACAGAAAAATATCTGCGGTGGCATAGCACTTCGCTAGGGCTGCCCCTATCTTGAAACCAGTGAAAATAAAATCCGGATATTGCTTCGACAATTTCTCACGCAAGGGGCCATCTCCCACTAGAACGAAGCGAGCATTAGGGCACTCGGCTTTAATCTGGTAAAACCCACGAATCGCCAGATCTAAATTCTTCTCGGCAGCGATACGCCCCACATAGAGCGCCACAGGTGCAGCTGTCCCGGCGCCCCATTCCTGCCGTAAGGCATCGCTACGTTTGCCGGGATCAAACAAATCGGTGTCCACACCACGACTCATCACGCGAACCCTCTTCATCCCTTGCTCCGTCAGTTGCTCTCGGATTACTGTGGTCGGCACAAAAGTCGCCAAAGTGTAATTGTGAAAGGCTTTCAAATAAGTCGTGGTGCAGGCCTCCAACAATCCGAAGCCATAGTGCTGCGCATACGAATTGAAATTTGTGTGATAGCTCGACAATACGGGAATCCCCAATGCACGCGCAGCAAACAAAGCACTCCAGCCCAAAGGTCCCTCCGTGGCGATGTGCACAAAATCCGGCGCACACTGAGTCCATAAACGGCGCAGTCGTCGATACGACGGAAAGCCAAAACGCAAACCATCATAGCCCGGCAATGCCGCACCACTCACCAGAACCAACTCTTCATGCGTGGCCGACTCTGCATGCGCAGTATCCGCACTCTGCTTTGGTCGAACCAGTTGCACGTGATGCCCCAAACGTAACAGACCCGCGACTAAACGAGACAGCGTCATCGCCACACCATTTATCTCAGGAGGATAAGTTTCAGTAACTAAGGCAATTCTCACGGCGCCTAAAATACACGCTGCCAGCTACAGTCATGTTTCAACCCCGTTACAATCGCGCAACATATGCTTCGAAAGCGTTAATATTTATACCAACTAGGCTTCGCGGGTGGCTCCAGGCCTTGCGCCTCGTAGGCGGTCTTAAAGTGCATTTTGGCAAAACCCGACAAGGCATCCACACCTTTCTCGTCGACGATCTTTTTCGCCTGCTCCAACACTTTCCCACTGGCACCTTTGACTAGTTCTTCACCGAGCTCATCGGAGAGCCGCTTCATCTCGCGCACATAAATCGCACGCGCCACAATCGAGGCCGCCGCCACCACCGGATCTTCTTCCGCTTTGGTGCGACTAATTAAGTTGAAATCTTTGCGCTCCTTCACGTATGCATCGACCAGCTTCTGTTTGGTAAACTGATCAAGTATCCCCCACGGTGCGGCACGCTTATCCAATGCTTCGTTCAGCGAGCGACCATGATACCAAGCCAGCAGCTTATTCAAATTATTGCCGAACTTCTTATAAAGCTCGTTGTATTTCGGCATCCGCGCAAAGGCGGTGGCGATCACCACGCCCTTGGTCTGACGAATCACCTTATCCAATTTCAAAATCGTGTTATCGGTGATCTTCTTACTATCGCAAACACCCGCCTCGATCCAAGCACGCACCATATCACCGTCAGCCACGACACACGCCGTTACTAATGGTCCGAATAGGTCCCCCTTGCCACTTTCATCGCAACCAGCATGCAACTCATACCATTCGGAATGGTGCACCTCGTCGTAGCCCAGTCGCGCGTCGCCGGTGATCTGTGCTTCGACTACATCGCGGACAAAGTCTTCCGTTTTCTTCCCCTGCACGACCAACTTGCCGCTCTGGTAACCCACCACATTCACGCCCTCTCCCTTAAATGCAAAAAGGGTATAAGCCACATCATAAGGAATCCAAGCACCCGAAGTGCTTTCTTCCAATAGGTCGGCGAGCTTATCCATCTGCTCATCGTCGAGTTTGATGGTATAAAGCTTCTTCACTTTAGGACCTTCGTCCTCGGCGGCTGGCTTGGATTTTTTCTTTGGCATAGATTAAGCGATCTGAACTCGGATACTATGAGCCATTGCGAACCGAACTGTCTACCTTTTCTAACTAAAAACCAGCTATTGAAAAATCCCGCAACTACCCTCATCACTGACAACATGACAACCGACACCCTTACGCAATGGTTTATGAACCGTGGTCTGAATCCCGAAATTGCTGAGATGATTGGCATCCTCAGCGCTTTCATCGTTCTAATCTTTTTGGCCCTGTTCGCGAACTATCTGGCGAAAGCATTCATCGCGCGTGTCATTCATCCCTTGATCCATAAGACCGCGATCGAATGGGACGACCTACTCATTGAGAAGCGCGTCATTGTCCGGTTCTCCCATATCGTACCCGCAGTGATCATCCATATCTACGCGGGCACGATCTTTGCCAACTACCCAGAGATCGTCGCGAATTTCGGAGTTATCGTTAATACCTACCTCGTCGTCATCGTGCTCTTTATCATCGACGGTGTGCTCAACTTTCTGCGCGCGGTATGGGAATCTGGCCCAGTAGGCAAAAGCTACCCAGCCAAGAGTTTCACCCAAGCCGCGAAACTGGTCATCAATATGATCGGCATCATCTTCATCCTTTCGGCGGTCCTCGGCAAATCACCCCTCGTCTTCTTTTCCGGTCTCGGTGCCATCACCGCCATCTTATTGTTGATCTTTAAGGACGCCATTCTCGGGCTCGTTGCCGGATTCCAGCTTTCCGTCAACAATATGGTCATGGTCGGCGACTGGATCGAAATGCCAGCTCGTGGCGCCGATGGCGATGTCATCGACGTATCCCTCACCACGGTAAAAGTGCAAAACTGGGATAAAACGGTCACCACCATACCGACCTACGCACTGATCTCAGATTCCTTTAAGAACTGGCGCGGTATGAGCGAATCAGGCGGTCGCCGGATCAAACGTTCGATCTTCCTCGACATGCGAACGATGAAGTTTGCCGACGAAACACTACTCGAACGCTTCAAGCGCATCCGCATCTTACGCCCCTACTTAGAACGTAAGCTCGATGATATTCAAAAATACAACGCCGACGTAGGCGAAGACCTCAACGAGCTGATCAACGGACGCCGCCTAACCAATGTCGGCACCTTTCGCGCCTATTGCGTGGCCTACCTGCGCAACCATCCAAAGATCCACCAAAAAGGGATGACGCTGCTCGTGCGCCAGCTCTCAGCGAGTGAGAAAGGCCTGCCAATCGAAATCTATTGTTTCACCAACGACACCGCTTGGGTGAACTACGAGGACATTCAAGGGGACATCTTCGACCACCTATTTTCCATCCTTCCTGAGTTCGGCCTCAGCGTTTTCCAAGCTCCCAGTGGTGCAGACCTCGAAAAGGTCGGCGCTTCACTCCACCTGAAGGATTAAACCTTTGAGAGTATTGCTTTCCGGCAAATTCAACAGTGTCGGGTAATCAAAAGGCTGACCAGTGCGGGCAAAAATACGCCCTTCTCGACCAGCGATTGCCGCAGCCGATGCAACAAAGCGCTCGAATTGATCTAGAGTAATCGAAGGCGAACGTGCATACGTCGCCAGCACGCCACCACTGGGCAAACAGCGAAACGCATCGACATGTATTTTGCGTAATTGATCGAAATCCGCTTCCGTCACCGACGGCGGATCGAGCACGATACAGTCAAAATCTCCTGCCGTGCGTTCTGCCAAAAAAGCACCCGCATCGCAGGCAATGGCTTCGACGAAGCATTCGTTCTTCTGAGCGTTCGCTCCGATCGCTTTCACACAAACTTCAGATTCATCCACCGCGACCACATGCTCGGCTCCAGCTTGCAGCGCATGCAGCGCAAAACCTCCGGAATGCGAATACGCATCCAGCACACAACGTCCTTCGCACAAGCTACCCACCAACAGATGTTGCTCTCGTTGATCTAGGAAAACACTCGGCTTTTCAGGGTGCATCCAATCCAAACGGTAAGCGACCTCATCGATCGTCACCCAGCGGGCCTTCAAATTATTACCGCTCAATGTTTGAATCACTCGCTCCAAGCCAAACGCTTCGCGCTCCGGTACATGGTTTAAGAAAACGATTTCCTGCGCGTGGCAGGATTCTTTAAGTATTTCAGCGATCAACGGCACATGTGTATCCACGGCCGCATTTTTGGCTATAATTGTGAGCACATCCTCATACTGCTCGACGATCAGCCCAGGTAAGTAATCCGCATCAGAATGAATCAAGCGTTGGCTACCCTCCTCGCCTCGGCGGGACAACGCTTCGTGAATCGCGGTCACGAGATAACTCTGATCAAAGGCCACGCCTTCAGCAAAACTGTAACGCCGCCATGCCGCCACTGGATCGCGCGGATCATAAATGCCACTACCCAGCGACTGACCAGCGGCATCCACTAAATTCACCGCACTACCCGCTGGCACCGATGCATCTGCCACGAACGCGCTCGACTGCACCCAAGGATGCCCGTCATGGGCAGCATTCTCATTTAATTGCAAAGTAGGCAGCGCCTGTGGTGTGAGCATCTCCATAAATATAGACTAGCGAGCTTTGCGAAAGAGCTGCACAGACAACCCGAGCATTATTATATTAGGCAACCACGCCGCCAGTAGTGCGGGCACCATTCGCTGCTCTCCCATAATCGTAGTCACGATAATCAAAACATAAAAAAGTAAGAAGAAGCCCATACATTTGGACACTCCGATCATGGGATTAGTGCGCACTCCCGAGACCGCAAATGGCACTGCGATTCCGACGACGACCAAGCAACTAAAAGGCACTGCGAGCAATGAAAGATAACGAACGAGGTATGCATGCACTTTCGGATTCTCGCTCGGCGGCACCGTTTCTACGATTCGGCGTAATTCAAAGAGAGACAGTTCTTTGGGCTTTTTGTGCAAGGCTAGCATGAGACTCGGATCCTCGCCAAAGTCCTCAAATGTCTTCTCCTTAAAAGGCAAGGTGCGTAGCGGATCGCCCGTTTCGGAGTCTAGCATCAACTCACGCCCATCTAAAAAGACCCAATGCCCCAGCGTATCGTCAAAATAAGCTTCCTTCGCTGATATCCGACTGGTTTCCATGCCATCCTGATCGCGCGTATGCACATTCACCCCGAGTCCCAACCAAGCGCGCTCGCTGAATCGATTCATGAACCAAAGACGCCCGTCTTTACGGTTATCAAAGCCCAAATTATAAATCAGCCCGACATCCTTACTATCTTTCTGACTTTCAGCCGCAGCAAATTCCAAGTTATCAAAAAACGTGCGCGACTGCTCTACCGCCTTTGGCACAACCGAAGCAGTCAGATAAAACAACAAAGCAGACAAGAACAGCCCAGCACCCCAGAGTGACCGGCTGATACGAAACAAGCTAGCGCCAGTCGCCCGCATGGCGATGATCTCATTATTTCGATGCAGGCTACCGAGGGAAAAAAGCAACGAAACTAGGAACGCTATCGGCAAGATGGCGGGCAAATAAGTCGGCAACGCCAGCGCGTAGTAGAATACAATCTTCTGGAACCCGGCTTTTTGCGACAGCAAGTCCGGCAAGGTATCATACATATTTTGAAGGATCAGGATGCCCACAATCACCCCTAGCGTGAGGGCAAAGCCCACCAACCACTCCTTAAAAACATATCGATCGAGTAATGACATCTCACTGATCTAAAACTGCGCACGATCTAAAGTCACTCCGATAGCGTGGTTTTTTTAGTGTAGGGAATTTACGTTGCAGAAAAACGCCCTGTTTCCATTCTCTCGACAGAACTACCAGCCAGCCATGCGATTCAAAAACATTCTACTCACTACATTTACCGCAATCCTCTATCATTTCTCTGCAAGTTGTGCCTGGGCACAGGAAAAGAGCTTGGATGCAACCATCAACGAGGCCGTCGCACCCTGGACTGATCGCATTTTCAAAATCATTTTCTTCGCGCCGATCACCATCGCGGGGCAACCAATTCCATTCATTTTAATTTGGCTCGCAGGCACAGGCATCTTCCTGACCTTTCACTTCAAGTTCATTAACCTGCGCGCCTTGGGATTAGCCTGCCGCACCGTTCGTGGCAAATACTCATCGCCTTCAGATCCAGGAGAAATCTCACATTTCCAAGCCCTCACCGCAGCCTTATCAGCCACGGTCGGTCTGGGAAATATAGCAGGCGTCGCGATCGCCATTTCAAAAGGCGGGCCTGGTGCCGCATTTTGGATGATCGTAATCGGCTTTCTGGGGATGACTACAAAATTTGCCGAATGCACGCTCGGCGTTCGCTACCGCGATATTGATGCCAATGGTAAGGTTCAAGGCGGTCCGATGAAGTATTTGACCAAGGGCTTGGCTGAACGTGGCTGGGCAAAGTTAGGTAAGTTCCTCGGAATCACCTTCGCCATACTTTGTGTCGGAGCCTCGCTTGGTGGCGGTAACATGTTTCAAATCAATCAAGCCTGCTCGCAATTCGTAGAGATTAGCGGAGGCAGCGAAAGTATTCTAGCAAATTACCGCTGGGTTTTCGGTGCGGTTATCGCAGTGCTTGTCGCGGTAGTGATTATTGGTGGGATCCGCCGTATTGCAAATGTCACCTCACGCTTAGTGCCATTGATGTGTCTCACATACATCCTTGGCGCACTTGTGATCGTTGGCTTGCACCTAACCGAAGTCCCAGGCGCGATTAAACTCATCATCGAACAAGCCTTCACACCAGACGCCTATGTCGGCGGCTTGATCGGAGCCATGCTCGTTGGTATTCAACGCGGAACTTTCTCTAACGAAGCAGGCATTGGATCCGCGCCGATCGCACACTCGGCAGTAAAAACGAGCAAACCTGCTAGTGAAGGTATCGTAGCATTATTGGAACCGTTCATTGACACGATCGTCGTCTGCTCGCTGACAGCTTTGGTGATCGTCCTAACCGGCACATACGGTCCAGATCTCACAAGTGCCAACGGCATTGAAGTCACTTCACAAGCATTTGCTTCGGTCATCTCATGGTTTCCATTTGTTCTCTTCGTAGCAGTCACACTCTTTGCTATCTCAACCTTACTGTCTTGGTCATATTACGGTCAGCAAGCGTGGAACAGCCTCTTCGGCGCCGGCAAGGTTGCCGACCTTTCCTATAAAATACTTTTTTGCATCTGCATTGTGATCGGTGCAGCAGCATCACTTGGAGCAGTCACAGACTTCTCTGACGGGATGCTCTTGGGAATGTGTTTCCCAAATCTAATTGGCGTTTACTTTCTACTACCAGTTATACGAGAGGAACTGACGGCTTTTCAGTTATATGCCAAAGCGATCGACGGACAAGACGATCCTAAGTAGTAACAAAGCCTTTCGGTCTCCTTTAAGAGCGCTAAACAATTGCCCTTAAATTCCAAATTCAGCCTGAAACGCGACGCACGCAGCTTCAAACTCTGAGCGTATCGGCGGGGCGCAGTCTGCAATTTGATTCAGCGCTCCGGTATCGACACTGCGTTCGATCGCGCGATAAAAAGCACTCAGTCGAGCCAATCCTAAATTACCCGCACTGCCTGCGACGAAGTGGACAACCCGACGCAATTCAGCCAGATCATTCGCTTCACAGACTCGATCTAAGCTTAGCAGTTTTTCACGGCTTTCTCCTTCAAATAAATCGAATAGCTCACGAATCAACGAGGTAGAGTCTTCGCCATCTTCAACCATTAACAGCATATCAATCTGCTCACGATCCATGATCGGAGTTTCAGAGTCATAAACCACTGAAGGAATCGATGGAGATGCTGACATAATGTTAATATTAAGGCTTAGGAGTCACTGCGGAAGATATGATAGCTTCCACTTCGTCCAAATATGTATCCATGCTATGGCGATCTTGCAATCCCTCAATGCACTGCCTGGCAAGGCGCTCTCCCGCATCCGGAAAACTAATAAAGCGCTCCATAGCAGCGACTAGAGACTCAACGCTACCAGACTCAAACAAAATCGCCGTCTCACCATCTGCGACCACTTCTCGAATACCCCCATCATTGGAAACGATGCACGGCAAACCAGACCACATGGCTTCAACTGGTGTCACTGGGAACGGGTCGTTGGCACGGCTAGTAAAGAGCAATGCATCATATTTTAAATATTTCCCTGCCAGTTGACCTGGTCGAATACCAACCATTTTCACGGAATCGCTCAGCCCCATCGCCACGATATTCTCACGAAATGTTTTTCGCTCCAGAGGTTCACCCATTCCATAAATATCCAATGTGACTGGCACACCTTTCTTGACGAGGCATGCCACCGCATCCAAAGCGAGATCAGGCGCTTTGGTCTCTGATAGACGACCCGCCCACATGAATCGCATCGTTTTCGCATAATGCTCCTTTCGAATCAAATCCACCGGGTTCAATGCGGAATATATGACTGGTCGATCAGTTAGGGATGTGAGACCTTCAGCAACCAACTTATCCCTTAAACAGGCACTCGCACACCATGCGTGCGACAAGTCGAGATTCGTAGCTAGGTGCACTGGCAGCTTACGTAAAATACGACGGCGGGCACCGACCCATGTCATCCACAATTTTCGAAATCCCACCGAAATTGATTTCTGCTTTCGCCACCACCAAAACCATGGGTCTCGTTCGTAGTTTTCCGACGCCAACCATTCATTGTGTAAATCATAGACAACAGGTACCCGCTTATTCTGCAGCCTCATGAATACCGAATTAGACAGGTGCATAGCATCCCAAACTAGAATGATGTCAGGTTTAAAACGTGTGACACGATAATCGACCACCGCCGCATTACCCAAATCCAAGGTCAACACTTCCTGATACGTCAGAGCCCGCAAATCGGCATCAGTATGATTTGCGCGTAGCGTTAAATCACGAAACACCCCTTTATCCGTCGCCACGCCCATAGGGGGCAACCGATGATTCGAAGTTAAAACCTGCAAGCGATGCCCTCGCTTCGACAATGCTTCAACAACTTGCTGACATCTAGCGTGGTGCCCACTACTCCCCAATGGGGGGTATAAGCTGGTTAGTATAAGGATTTTCACTATGTAAGGTCGGGAAAACCACAGCAAACTAACGTAATCCTGTGAATCAACCTAATATCACCGAAATGCAGAAATAAACCGCAAATACCGAGCAATTCACTACTGCCTACGTCAAAATCAAGCCGCGACTAAGCAATCTGCGCCAACCGCGATGGACTTAGTGCACGAGTTCACCGAGGGCATCCAAACGAAAATTCTCGAGCAACTCCAAAATTTCAATCGATGAATTGGATTGAAGTGCTTTCTTCACCAAGACCTTAGCGTCCTGAGAGTCCATCAGTCGGATCAAATATTTCACCTCTGGCAGTGAATTCGCAGTCAAACTCAATGAGTCTGCCCCCATCCCGACTAGAAGTGCTGCAAAAATCGGGTCACCTGCGATTTCGCCGCAGACACTCACTGGGATATTTGCTTTCCGCCCACCATCGATAATTGCCTGTAAGGTGCGCAACACTGCCGGATGCGCAGGATCATAGAGGTGCGCAACACGGTCATTTAAACGATCGACCGCCATCAAATATTGAATCAAATCATTGGTCCCGATACTTAAAAAGTCTGTTTCGGCGGCGAGCAAATCGACAATGACAGCAGCGCTGGGCACTTCCACCATCGCGCCCACTTCAATCGCTTCATCAAAGGCTTGGCCTTCTTCCCTCAGTTCTGCCTTCACGGATTCAAGCACCTCATTCGCCCGATGAAGTTCAGGTAGTCCGCTGATCATCGGATACATCAATTTGACGTTGCCATGCGCACTCGCACGTAGAATCGCCCGCAACTGTGTCTTAAAAATCGTGATATTCTCGAGACAAAAGCGAATCGCGCGGAAGCCCATGAAGGAATTATCCTCCTTAACGGTTTCATCGCCAATCGTCTTATCGCCGCCCACATCTAAGGTTCGAATGATGACTGGGTTCTTTCCAGCCGCTTTGGCCACGGCTGCATATTCCTCGTATTGCACTGCCTCTGGCGGATAACCGTGGTGACGCAGAAAAATACCTTCCGTCCGAAAAAGGCCCACCCCGTCGGCATTCATCGCAAGAGCATGTTCCATATCCTGCGTGCCCTCGATGTTTGCCATCAACTGAATCGGTGCGCCATCCTTCGTTTCGCTTGGCTGTGAAATCGCGGTTTGGTAAATGGCATCGAGCTTGCGGCGCTCATTCGCGAGCTTTCCGTATCTATACAGTCGCTCCTCAGAAGGATTGATGACGATCACGCCCTCATACCCATCGAGGAGAATCTGATCGCCGCTCTTGATTCGCTGAGTCGCATCACGCAGACCCACCACCGCAGGTATCCCGAGGGAACGAGCCATGATAACGGAATGGCTGGTTTTACCGCCAACATCTGTGGCGAAACCAAGCAACTTATTGCGATCCATATCCGCCGTGTCGGATGGTGTAATGTCTTCCGAGATAACGATACTGTCGTGTGGGATATGCCCCAAATCGACTTTCGTCATCCCGATCAAATTATGCAACAGTCGGCGAGTCACATCCCGGATATCGGAAACACGCTCTTTTAGATACTCGTCTTCCATCGAGCTGAAAAAGGAAATATAACGCTGAGCGACATTATTATAACAATGCTCTACGTTCTTCTTAGAACTACGCACCTCAGCAATTACTTCTGAAATGAGCGCATTGTCCTCTAACACCATTAGGTGAGCATCAAAAATCGCTGCTTCGCCCTCACCCAAACTCTCTGCCACCTTATTGCGGACCGAGGTGATCTCCGAACGTGTTTCAAGAATGGCATGGTCCAAGCGTTCAATTTCTTGATCCACCGCACTCTCCTCCAAATCAAAAGAAGGTATGTCTAACTGCTTTTGCAGATACACCAAAGCAGTGCCATGAGCGACACCCGGCGAGGCCGGAATACCCTCTAGGATGATTTCTTCTTTGGATGTTGGATCAGACACTAATTAGTTGAATGGAATGAAATGGAGGCGTGTAAATTATATTAGCTGGTGGTAAGCGAACACATTGATTTTTGAATCAGCAGATGGAAGTTTCAACCCAAAATACCGAAGACCCCCACGCATTCCGACATATTTCGTGCATTTGTGAAGGAGAAAGGCTGATTTCTTCAAGAAGAGCGAAACAACAGCTGCCACTACCACTCATTAAACAATTAATTCCTTGATTGCGAAGATCTTCCAATAAACAGGGCAGAGCCAAATACTTGCGACCAACCACAGGCTCGAAAGAATTGAATAATAATGCCGACAAGTCCTGTGATTCACTAAATTGAGATAGCCGAGCTTCGGCCAAAGCCTCCGATTCATAGCGCTGCGGTGCTTGCGCCCGCAACTGACCGTAAGCCCAAGCGGTCTCCACCCCGAAATCCGGACGAAACAATGCCAAACGTTGCCCCTTCAGTTTGTTTGCCGCCTCCTCAGTCAAAGGCTCTATCACTTCGCCGCGACCACGCATGACCGATGGACGTGGATCTATGAAGAAAGGGCAATCAGAGCCAAGCTCAGCCGCGATCTCCATCAACTGCTGTTTCGAGAACGGCTGCTCCATGAGGGTGTTCATCCCTAGCAGGGCTGTGGAGGCATTACTGCTCCCCCCACCTAAACCAGCTCCCATCGGAATGTGCTTCTCTAGATCAAATTCAAAAAAAACGGACTGTCCGAGCTCACGACGAAAAGCGGTCGCCGCTTTCATGACTAAATTCCCCATTCCCGTCGGCACCTGAGAATCAGTGCAACGGAGCAAGTCCGCCCCACCCGCCGCTTTGCGAACGCTTAGGCGATCCCCAAAATCCAGAGCCACCACCACTGAAGTCAACGCATGGAACCCATCCGCCTGTGGTCCATGCACCGAAAGCATCAGGTTCACTTTGGCAGGAGATGCGAGCTCCACCGAATTTAGACAATCAGACATTGCCACATATAGAAGCACCCTTTTCACGACGACCAGACAAAATCATACTTTTGCACTTTGCCTCACTCAAAACTCCCTGCTACTACATCCATTATGTCCGAAACCAAAAAATGCTCACTCATCTTAGCACTCGATGTAGAGACCCGCGAAGAAGCCTTCGCCATGTTAGATCGCTTGGGCGATTCCCTCGAATGGGTCAAAATCGGCCTCCAGCTTTTTACTGCCTACGGTCCCGACTTCGTGCGCGAAATAGCCGACAAAGGCTATAAAGTATTCCTCGACCTGAAGCTCTACGACATTCCGAATACCGTCGCCAAAGCCGTCCAAAGCATCTCCACCCTCCCCGTGCAGTTGCTCACGCTTCACGCATCTGGCGGCGGCGAAATGCTGGAATGGGCCAACAAAGCACGCGCCGACTACGCACCCAATCTCGACTTACTCGCGGTCACCGTGCTCACCTCCATGAATGAGGCGCAGCTACATTCACTCAATATCAAGGCCAGCACAGAGGCTCAAGTCATCCACCTCGCCAACCTGAGTTTAAACGCCGGCATCCAAGGGCTCGTCTGCTCCTCGCTTGAACTCAACCCCCTACGTGCACGCTTCGGACAAAACCCGATCATCGTCACGCCCGGCATCCGTCCCGCTGGCAGCAGCGCTGACGAGCAAAAGCGCATCATGACTCCCCACGCAGCCGCCTGTGCCGGTTCTAGCTACATCGTCGTCGGACGCCCCATCCTAAAAGCAGACGATCCCGCGGCGGCCGCCAAAGCCATTCAAGCCGAACTCGTATAAGCAATGCCCACCACAGCCATACTCCTTGCCGCTGGCAGTGGTCACCGCATGCAAGGCAGTGTCGAAGATAAAATACTGGCACCACTCAACGGCGAGCCCATCTTCCTACACAGCATACGCGCGTTTCTTGAGGCAGAGATTGTCGATCAATTCACCATCGTTTATCGCGATGACGCGCAGCGTGATGCTCTGAACGAGGCACTCGGCCAACTGGATCTACAACACGTAAGCATCACTTGGACGATCGGCGGCGAGGAGCGACAAGACTCGGTTTACAACGCACTCGACCAACAGAACGAAGACTGTGATTACGTCTTCATCCACGACTGCGCTCGACCACTCATCAGCCCCAGTGCTCTGCACGCACTCGATCAAGCAGTCCGCACCGACAACGCCGCCGTGCTCGCACACCCCGTCATTGATACGATCAAACGCACACCCATTGACGGCAGCACCAGACAAATCGAACTCGAAGACCTCGAACGCAATCGCCTCTGGGCTATGGAAACACCACAAGCGTTCAGCTACACTCAAATTTTAAAGGCCTATAAAAACGTCCGCGCAAAAGGTCTAGCCATCACGGACGACACCGCAGCCGCAGCGACAATCGGGCTAAACACGACCATCGTCCCCAACGACCGCCCCAACCCAAAGATCACCACCCCCGCCGATCTCCAATACGCCGAGTGGCTTTGCCGTCAGTAGTCGATTATGGAGGGCGACGCTCCGTCGTCGCCGATTAATAAGTCGTGTAGCCACGTCACTCTCTCGACCTGAGCTTGTCGAAGGTGTGACGTGTCATGTCCAACCCGTCTCCAACGATCGCCCCAGAGACTGGGGCGGCTACACACAGGCACAAAAAAGCCCGCCGACTCGAAAAGTCTGACGGGCTAAAAATGGTGGGAGCTACAGAATTCGTTCCGAGGGAGCTACACGACCGACATGACCGGGCACTGTGTAGCCACGTCACTCTGTGACGTGTCATGTCCAGCCGTCCTTCAGAAACGCCCCAGAGACTAGGGCGGCTACACAGACACAAAAAAGCCCGCCAACTCGAAAAGTCGACGGGCTAAAAATGGTGGGAGCTACAGAATTCGTTCCGAGGGAGTTACGCGACCGACATGACCGGGCACTGAGCTTGCGAAGGGAACCGGACCATCGAAGATGAGAATTCGAAACTGACAACACAGACACAAAAAAAGCCCGCCAACTCGAAAAGTCGACGGGCTAAAAATGGTGGGAGCTACAGAATTCGAATCTGCGACCTCATCCATGTCAAGGATGCGCTCTAACCAACTGAGCTAAGCCCCCGTGTTTGGGAAGGCGGAAATAAAGGTCTCGACCACAGCCAAAGCAAGAAAAAATTTGAAGAAGTTCAAAACTTGTAAACTGTGTCCGCATGGAAATAGTCAGGATACAAAACGCCGATGGAAACATCTACTACGGGGCCGAAGTCGGTAACCATGTTTATCGTATCGAAGGCGATATCTATGGCGATTACGTCCAGACCAATGAACGCCTAGAGCCCGTCAAGCGACTCGCCCCGATCGAACCGAGCGCCATTTTCTGTATCGGCCTGAATTACCGCGCTCACGCCGAAGAAATGGGCAGCGCCCTCCCCGAGCATCCCGTGGTTTTCATGAAAAATCCAGCTTCGGTCTGCCACCCAGATGATCCGATCTTACTCCCTCGGCACCTCCATAGCGACCAAGTCGATTACGAGGCCGAACTCGCGGTCGTCATAGGGAAACGCTGTAAAAACGTCTCCGTCGAAAACGCCTTAGACTACGTGCTGGGCTACACCTGCGCCAACGATGTCAGTGCCCGCGACTGGCAAAAATTTCACGGTGGCGGACAATGGATCAAAGGCAAGAGCTTCGACACATTTTGCCCTCTCGGCCCAATTCTAGTCACTGCAGATCGGATCCCCAATCCTCAGATTCTACCGATCCGAGGCATCCTCAATAGCCAGATCCGCCAAGAGTCTTGGACCGGCGATATGATTTTCTCCGTCGCCGAACTCATTGCCTTTCTCAGCGGCAGCACGACTTTACTCCCCGGCACCGTCATCCTCACCGGCACCCCACCCGGCGTGGGCATGGCCGCCGACCCTCAACGTTTCCTGAAGCAAGGCGACGAATTCACCGTCGAAATCACTGGTATCGGGAGCTTGAGAAACAAGATCGAGGCTGAAGTGATTTGAAGGACTCGTGTAGCGCAGCTGCAACCTACTGCAGCTTACCATCTAAAAGGTTCTCTCCAGCCAATCCGCAGCGGTCAGACCACTTTCGGTTTGCAGTAGTTCCTTTAGCTCGTCGGCTCCAGTGGCCGCCTCGGTGGCAGCCTCGGGTTGTTGTAATGCTCGAATCAAATGCTCGGCTAAGCGCTTCGGCTTGGCAGCATCTTGAATGAACTCCGGATGCAGCGGACGATCTAACAGCAAATTGGCGATACCGATATATTTCACCTTCACAAGGATCCGCCCAAGAAAGTAACTGAGCGGATTTAACCTATAAACAATCGCACCGGGAATCGCTGAAAGCGCACACGCGAGCGACATCGTTCCTGAACTCATCAGAACCGCGCTAGCGGGCAGCGCCTTATTTGAATTAGGGACAAACTCGACCGCGGCCTTCAAGTCTGGGTAGGTTTCTAGAATTGATTGCAGCTGCTTGAAGATTTGCTCGCTCGGGTAAACCACGCGGGCTTTTAGATCAGAAATTTGTTTTTGAGCTGCCCGAAAACCTTCGAGCAAAACAGGGAAAATACGCCCCACCGCCGCCGTGCGACTACCAGGTAAAAGTAAAACCGGTGCCGTGGCATCGTAACGCAGGGGCAACTCATAGTCATCACGAACGAAGGGATGCCCGACAAACTCCGTCGGCAATGTGGTATCGGCAAAGCAATCGACCTCGAAGGGAAAGATCACACCGAGCTGATCAATCAACTCGGCCATTTTAAAACGGCGCTTGGCTTTCCACGCCCAAACTTGAGGACCAATATAATAGCTTAAGCCGATGTCGCCACCGCCCTTTTTACTCAAGCCACGCTCAAAGAGCTGCGCCGCAATGCGCAAATTAAACCCGGGGTAATCCACGAAACAAACATGCTTCGGCTGATAGCGCTCGATCCATTCAAGCGTGCGATCAAAGAGCGATTTAAAGAAATTATAATGACGCACCACTTCAACAAAACCCACGATGGAAACCGCAGTCAGATCGTAGAGTAGTTGCGCTCCGACCGCTTGAAGCTCTACCCCACCGAGACAGGCCACGCGTAGCTCTGGATTACGAGCTCGCAGATCTGCCACCACGCGAGCCGCATGCTCATCGCCCGAGTGTTCCCCCGCGATAATCAAGAGATCGGGTTGCCCCCCGCTTGGCGCAGGAAAATCGGTGGTGACTGGGAGTTGGTCGCTCATGCGAAGAAACGCGCCCTACTTCTCAGCGTGAATCAGCTCGGTGATTTGGATCGCGAGCTCGAGGGCGGATTTGCCGAGTTCGGCACCGACCTTGGGCTTGCCTGCTTCTTTCACGACTTGGGTGAAAGATTCGAGTTCGAGCTTAAGTGGTTCGTCCTTCTCGATTGGGATCTCTTCGCGAACGAGCTCTACGCCTTCTTTACGCAGGAAGTGCCCGCTCTGATTTTGAAAATCGAGGGAGAGATAATTCTGCGGTTGGAAGACGCGAATCTCGCGCACCTTTTTCATACTTACGCGACTGGTGTTGATATTGGCCACGCAACCGTTTTCGAAAGTAATTCGCGCGTTGGCGATATCTTCGGAATTGGAGAGCACATTCACTCCAACGGCATCGACTTGTTTGATTGGCGAACGAACCAGGGCAAGAATGACGCCGATATCGTGAATCATCAGATCAAGCACGACACCCACTTCGGTGCCGCGTGGATTGAAAGGCGCGAGACGATCCGCGGTAATGAACTGCGGTTTGGTCACCGCATTTTCGAGGTAACCCATAACTGGGTTGTAATGCTCAATGTGTCCGACTTGCACGATGCAGCCCTTTTCTTTGGCGGCAGATAAAATTTGCTCGGCTTCATCCAGACTGGTGCAGAGCGGTTTCTCAATCAATAGATGACAACCACCCTTGAGCAGAGGCACTGCGACTTCGCAATGCTTGTCCGTCGGCACC
This sequence comes from Opitutales bacterium, assembly GCA_030729385.1. Taxonomy (GTDB): domain Bacteria; phylum Verrucomicrobiota; class Verrucomicrobiia; order Opitutales; family Coraliomargaritaceae; genus JBPOFY01. The sequence goes on from JANQXM010000007.1 coordinate 33,689, forward strand.
ACCACGCTGACCGCGTCGCAGGCTTCGGCGAGGGCCTGAGCCGTTTCGAAACGCTTGCAGCTATATTTCTCACACATCTCGGCAGCGCGCGCATCATCGGCCTCGACGATACCGATCAGTTCACAATTAGGGAGCGCAGCATAGATACGCGCATGGTGTTGACCGAGGTAACCGGTGCCGACCACACCACAGCGAATTTTTGAATCTTCAGACATGGCAGGTATCAAGTTGGAAAGGTCTGACCATGACAAGACGGTTCTACCGGAAGTTACCACAACAGTATTAAAGAATCATCTGAATCCTCGGCTCGACGATTGAATCTCTAGCATTCTCGACTTTGATTAATCAAAGTCGCCTGATTTACCCCCGCAAATAACCATCGACGGAAGCGCTACGTTTGTATAATTTCCCGGGTTCCATTATGCCAGATTCCACACCAGAAACCACTCCTTCGGGGCTTTCCGCCTCCATGCAGCGGCTTCATGCCTATTGGCGCATGCCTTATATCCTCGCCCCGAAAAACCCGGACGAGGGCGGAAATCCGTTTACCCGCATCACTCAAACCGGCGACGATAAGAAGGAATACATTCTCTATCGCGGTAAGTGGAATTATATCGTGCTCAACCGCTTTCCTTACAATGCAGGGCATTTACTCGTGCTGCCTTTTCGAGAAGTGCCTACTTTAGAAGAGCTGACCACGGAGGAACGTCACGAGTTGATGGACCTTATAGTGAAAGCGCAGGAGATCCTCACCAAGGCACTACGCCCTGACGGTTTCAATACAGGCTTTAATTTTGGTAATGCGGCAGGCGCTGGCATCCCTTGCCATCTACACTGTCACGTCGTGCCACGTTGGGACGGCGACACAAACTTTATGCCGGTCATCGGCAATACACGCGTGCTTCCGGATTCAATGGATGCCATGTGGGAGCGCCTAAACGAAACGCTGTAAGCGTAAGTCCCTCCACCAACCTTCACACTGACAAACGGTTTATTGTGCCTAAAGAAACCCTCCATTTCCCTAATGCGCGCCAGCTGAGCCAGCTCTATGCGGATGACATTCGCAATCTGGAAGAGGCGGAGCGTTGCCTAAACGTCGCACTCGCCACACGTGACGATTGGATCAGCATCGATGGCGATGATGCAGCGATCGAAAAAGTGAAGTCCGTCTTTGAGCTTCTAGATACGGCACGCCAACAAGGCATCCGTCTGCGTAGCTCCGACTTCCACTACACACTGCGCGCCGTCGCCGAAGATCGAGCCGATGAACTACGCGAGATCTACGCCAATCCACTGGTGATCAAATTGAAACGCCAGAGCGTGATCCCCAAAACGCTCAACCAAAAGCGCTACCTTCAATGCGTCGCGAAGAACCCGATCACGTTCGGCATCGGTCCCGCAGGCACCGGAAAGACCTTTCTCGCCATGGCGATGGCCTTGAAAGAGCTGATGGATGGCACCGTTGAACGCATCATCCTCACTCGGCCAGCCGTCGAAGCAGGCGAGGCACTTGGATTTTTACCCGGCGAATTACAGGAAAAGATTTTGCCCTATCTGACACCGCTCTACGACGCGATGAATGAAATGATCGGCAAAGACCAAACTTTGCAGCTAGTCGAAAAAGGCATTGTGGAAATCGCTCCACTCGCCTACATGCGCGGCCGCACACTGGCCAATGCTTTCGTTGTTTTGGACGAGGCGCAGAACACCACACACGAACAAATGATGATGTTCCTTACTCGCCTCGGCGACGGCAGCCGGATGGTGATCACGGGGGACATCACACAAATCGATTTACCAAAGGCGAAACAATCTGGGCTCAAAGAAGCCACTCGCCTACTCAAAAACATAAACGGCGTAGAGCACTTTTATTTCGACGGCCAAGACGTCGTTCGGCACCCACTGGTGCAAAGCATTATCAATGCTTACGCTCAACACACTCCTGAATAGGATACGCAAAACTTCATCTCGATTATGCCACTCTTTTCAAAAAACAAATCCAAACGCAGAAATAAAGACTCCACCCAAAAGCGGAAGGATTCAGGCCGCGCCGCAGTAAAACAAGGCGCATCTCATTTCTTCGAGACCAGTAAACTAATCGAAGGCGGGCTCTTCTTTCTCTTTGCTGCGCTCATCATGATCATATGCTTTCTCGGTCAAAAACCGAAAGGGCCACGACTCATCATCAACCAGCCTGCACCCACACGTATCGTTTCGGAGTTTGCTTTTGAATACACCAGCAAAGTGCAAACCGAAGAAATGGCTACAGCCGTGCGCGCACAGGTACCTCCAGTTTTCCAGCGCAGCTTTGAGCCTTACGAGCTATTCCAAGATTTCATCAGCCAGCTAAAAACCAGCATCGCCAAGACGCAGATCGAATACGAAGCCGAAGGCCCAGAAGCGGTTAACATACACTTAGAAGAAACAGTTAAAACTCTAGCTGAAACCTATTCGCTGCCGATAGATCCCGAGATCATCAGCGACCTCACTAATCACATCACCCCAAAGGAACGCTCCGGTTTATTTACAGATGCGCTCTCAGTCCTAAAGCAGCTTTATGAAGATGGTATCTATTCCGCGCAAAGCACAGAGAAGTCTACCCCGCAAGTCACCGTCATTCAGCTAGTCGATGAAGAGGGCCGCTACAACCTGCCCGATGCACGCTCACAAGTCGATGCACTCGTGGCGCTACGCGTGCGTATTAATGGGCTTTCCAGCGATAAAAACACTGCGCGTTCACTCTTCGAACTCTTTCGAACCGGTCTCACTTCAAACTTAGTTTACAGCGCCAGTGGAACGAATCGAGCGATTGAAAGAGCCATCACTCAAATCGAAGCTCCAGTCATCACCTTTCAAAAAGGTGACACCTTGGTAGAGCCCGGATCAATCGTATCGGAAATGAGCTTGGAGCGCATCAAAGCATACCGCGAAGTGGAACTCGAGCGCGGCAATAATTCTCTGGTATTCAATATTCTGTTCATCGAACGACTTGCGCTCACCTCAGTGCTACTAATTGCGGTGCTGATCTATGTGCGCCAAGGCCTCAAAGAAATCCATAAACGCAATCGGGCCATCGCCATCACCGCGGTCAGCATTCTCCTCAATCTACTCATCATACGCCTCATCATCGAAGTTGGCGAAATTGCTACAATCAACAGTAGCCCGAGCTTCAGTATGTTGCCCTACACCGCACCTTACGCACTAGCACCTATTATTGTAGCGGTCCTCGTAGGCTCTTCTCCTGCCGTGCTTTCGGCGCTCATCATCGCGGTGCTCTTCGGTGTGATTCAAGGCAACTCTATAGAGTTTATGTTGATTGCATTCCTGTCCGGTGTAGTCGGCAGTTATGTTTCCTCCAACATCCGCAAACGTTCAAAACTCGTTCGCGCTGGATTGATTGCTGGAGCCACCGCCGCGATCGCCGGAGCCGCAGTCGGATTGATCAACGGTTTCACTTTGGGCCTAGTGGGGCAGCAGACGCTCATTGCACTCGTTGTGGGTGCGCTAACCGGCATCGTCGCGGTGGGCATCCTCCCTGTGTTCGAACAGCTCTTCAAAATCACCACCGAGATCACGTTGCTTGAATTAACCGACTTCAATCACCCGCTTCTACGACGCATGCAAATGGAAGCACCCGGCACCTACCACCACAGTTTAATGGTAGCTAATCTGTCAGAAAACGCGGCGGCCGAAATTGGAGCCAGCCCACTGCTCTGTCGCGTCTGCTGTTTTTTCCATGACATCGGCAAATTGGTGAAGCCCGAATACTTCACTGAGAATCAACGCGACGGCATCAATCCGCATGATGAAAAAAATCCATCGATGAGCGCGCTCGTAATTAAAGCACACGTTAAAGAAGGCGTTGAGTTGGCTCGTAAATTTAAACTCCCGCGCGTGATTGAAGACGTCATTCGACAACACCACGGCACCACGCTGATTCAATATTTCTATCACCAGGCGCAACAAAAACAAAAAGGCGCCACGACGGCTCCCTTCCCTACCAAAAACGGCAAACCGCAGGAAGAAAAGAAGGTCGACGAGAGCACCTACCGCTATGACGGTCCGAGACCACGATTCAAAGAAAGTGCCATCATCTTCTTTGCCGACAGCGTGGAAGCGGCCAGCCGAACTTTAAAAAAGGTCACGCAGCCAGCGGTCGAGGAGCTCATTGATCGCATCTTTAAAGATCGTATCGAAGACGGACAACTCGACGAGTGTCCGCTCACTTTCCATGAGCTCGCACTCATCCGCCGCAGCTTCACTTATACGGTTCTAAATATGTTGCATGCCCGCATCGAATATCCAAAGACCGACAAAAAAGGCGAAGCTGATAAACCAGACCAACCAAACACTCCGGAAGATGCAGTCGATACACCTCGAAATCAACAACCAGTATAGTCAACTGATCGAACCTGAGGTCTACACCAAAGCACTCTTTCAGGCCATCGAAGTATCTGGACTGTTTCCAATTTCAAATGGTGAACTTTCCATCGCCTTCGTCGATGACGACACCATTGCCCAAGTGCACGATGACTTCATGGACGACCCGACGCCAACTGATGTCATCACCTTTCCCGCTCAACCAGCGATGGAGTCAGCCGGGGAAATTATCGTATCTGTCGACCATGCACAAAGCCGTGCACTAGAGCTCGGCGAGCCATTCAGTCGTGAGCTTAGCCTCTACCTAGTGCATGGTTGGTTGCACCTAGCCGGCTATGATGATCGTAACGATACTGATCGTGCAGAAATGCGACGCGCGGAACAACGGGCACTCAACGTGCTAGACAAAGCCGACATCGCCTACGGCTTTACGCTAGCAGATAAATAGAAACCGCTCACCTCAATTGTAGAAGAAAGAGATTCCTTTTTCGCGAAGTCGTGTCTAACGATAATAAGTATTCATCAAATTCTAATTCATTTACATATACCGCATGCCGATTCGTCAAAAAATCGCTGAGAGTCTCTCTCAGAAAATTAAGACCACTGACTTTTGGTTTCACTGCGTCTTGTATGCATGCCTCGGCGCGAGCCTCATGCCGATTACACTCTGGGTCGCTCACAATACAGAATCACAAAGCCGGCTCTTTAATGCACTCATTGTATTAACTTTTGCCTGCGTCATGCTCATACGATTCGGGCACGTGGAAATTATCAAACCACTGCAACTCAATCGCACTGCTCTAAGGTATTTATGGAGCGCCTACGGATTACTGTTGCTCAGTATCCTAGCTCAATTTTTTGCACCATTACAGGAAGGTCTGCTCGCCACTGTAATTTCTTTGCTAGCCATTCCCGCATACTGCTTCGCGCTAGGTTCCTTTATACTCTTTGTCTTCGGCGAAGGCACCAAGCGCGTAACAAAAACCGCGACGATCACTCTTTGCGCCTTTCTCTTACTAAGCATTTTCATGGAACCACTCGACTGGCCGCTGAGAACGCTTGCAGGTAAATGGAGTGGCGCAGCGCTGGCGACTATAGGTCAAACAGTAGAAATAGGCTTACAAAAATTGACTGAAAGCGGCGCTCCAAATCTAATATTACTGGTGAATGGGCACCCCTTTAACGTCGCCGCCGAATGCAATGGCTTCGGCGTCATACTCACGAGCTTGTTGCTCGCGCTCTTGCTGGCGATCTATCGACGCCTCAGCATATTCGATACAGCGTTGAACTTAATCGCTGGGATTATTTTGGGCTTTATTTTCAACACACTGCGCATCGTCATCATTGTGCTACTTGCTCCCTCCCTGATGTCACATTATCACCTAATGCACGAAATTGTAGGTTTCATCACGTATTGGGGCTGCCTCATCCTCGTATGGCGGCTACTAAATGGTCCCGTAAACGATGAACCTGTTATGCCAACGAGCCAGCAGTAGGGTTTGCTATTTCAAGCAATTGCACATAGGTTTTTGGCACAATGAAAGCCCTTCTACTTTGCCTCACCCTTGCCTGCCCCGCTCTCATTTTCGCCGAAAACGTTGAGCTAAAAGTCGGACAAACCCTCAAAGAAACCATCGCGCTACTCGGCAAACCAGTGGGAACCATTGAGCTCAGAGAAAAAACTCTTCTGCTCTACCCCCAAGGCGAAGTCGCTTTACGCAATGACTTAGTTGTCGAAATCGATTTAATGAGCGACGAAGCTTTTGCCGCTGATCAAGAGCGCCTTCGAATCGAGCGAGAGGAATGGCTTGTCCAAAAAGAACGTGATGCGGAAAGACGTATCGAGGAAGGTGAAAACCTAAAAGCCAGCAAAATGAAAAGCAGTGCCTTTGCTGCACTTCCCGCGAAAGATCGAGTCGACTACTGGCGTAGCTTTCAAATCCGTTTTCCAGAGATCGATGTCTCGGAAGAAATTTCCCGCGCCCTAGAAGGTTACGAATCCGAACTCGCTGAGTTAAAAAGCCAACACCGTATCGCTGAACTCGAAGCTCGCGTCGCCCTAGCCGAAAAAGAGGCTGCCACCGCACGACTCGAAGCTCAAAAAGCGCAACAGCAAGCAGAAGCCAACAAAAACTCCAATTACTACGGGCTGCGCTACTACACCGACCCAGTCATCAGAAAGCCCTACTACTACCGTCCTCCCACGGTCACCATTTACAGCAACGGCACCGTCACCACTACACACAACAAAAAGAATAACAATGTGTTTAGGTATGAGCGTTCTGAACAATCGGAAAGCACAGCCGAACGTGCGTCTCGCATACTTCAAGGTGGAACCACCGACTGAACCGCCCGCATCGGACGGCGCGATCGCTAATGTATCGCATTGTTAAAACAGTTATACGCACCACTGTTTCGTAAAGTACCCGGGGCGGGACTCGAACCCGCACGCCATTACTGGCAAGGGATTTTAAGTCCCCAGCGTCTACCATTCCGCCACCCGGGCATACGTTTGTCGGCATAGACAAGCGCGGAAAAAAGCAAGCCCTTCGAAACTTGGCAAGTCTCTATCTTAGAATTGAGACAAAGACCGACCGATTTGTTTAGATTAAGGACTTGTGACCCACCACGAGCTACGTTACATCTGCCGCCTGTGAAAAAAGTCACCGATATAAATATTACCTCCAAGACGCTCCTCCCTACTCCGCTAGCACTTTGCGCGGAAGTTGAAAAAACCGAGGCAGCGGACAAATTAGTCGCCGAAAGCCGCGATGCGATCAACAAGATCATCTTTGGTGATGACCGTCGTTTGCTCGTGGTTGTGGGCCCTTGCTCGATCCACGACCTCAAGGCAGGTCGCGAATATGCCGAGAAGCTCGCGGTCCTAGCCAAAGAGGTAGAAGATCGGATGCTCCTCGTCATGCGGGTTTATTTTGAAAAACCACGCACCACGGTTGGCTGGAAGGGCTTAATCATGGACCCGAAGCTCGATGGCACCAGCGACATCCCGGAAGGTTTGCGCATCGCTCGCCGTTTCCTTTTAGACGTGCTCGAACTAGGGCTCCCCACCGCCACTGAGCTACTCGACCCAATCACACCGCAATACATCGCGGACCTCATCAGTTGGTCGGCCATTGGCGCCCGCACCACAGAAAGCCAGACGCACCGTCAAATGGCCTCAGGCCTCTCCATGCCGCTCGGCTTTAAGAACGGCACCGACGGTGGCCTAACAGTCGCGATCAACGCCATCGAAGCAGCCAGCCAGCCGCAGACTTTCCTCGGCATTGACAATGAAGGCAAAGCCAACGCCTTGACCACCAAGGGCAACCCCAATTGCCATATAGTGCTACGCGGTGGCTCCGGTGGACCTAACTATGGTGCGGACGACGTCGCGGTCGCCCGCGAAAAGCTGACCCAGGCAGGACTCATTCCAGCGATCATGACCGACTGTAGCCATGCCAACAGCAGCAAAGACCCCGCACGCCAACCAGCGGTTTTCGCCGAAATCGTGCGCCAGAGCCTGATCGACCCCAGCGTCATCGGCGCAATGGTCGAAAGTAATTTACACCACGGAAATCAAAAATTCCCGCAACCCATCGAAGACCTCCAATACGGGGTATCAATCACTGACGGTTGCATTGATTGGGAAACTACAGAGAAAATGATCCGCGAAGGCCATAGCGCCCTCGCTCCACTTTTTACCTAGTGCCACGATCTGAGTCCTCCTGACCATCCTTCAAAAAGCCAACATACAATACTATGAGCAAACAACCCATCCGTGTCGCAGTTACTGGTGCAGCCGGTCAAATCGGCTACGCCCTTCTTTTCCGCATAGCCTCTGGTGCAATGTTCGGTCCCGACTGGTCGAGGTTACCTGAAATGGACCACTTGAAAAGTTAGTCTGGATCCCTAGA
>JANQXM010000008.1 GCA_030729385.1 Opitutales bacterium
CAAACGCTTCGTCAACGGCCTGCTCGATACCATCGCCAAGGGGCTGACTGCCTAAGCACCATCATGGAGAATTTTCTTCCCGATGAAAAATTAACTTTCATAATTCGCAAATCCGAACTACAGCTACTTCAGTGAGTTTCTTTACCCGCCTCCTACTTCTCTTCTGCGTCTTCGCAGGGCTTGGGACGGGTATTGTTCACAGCTACTCGCATGGTGAGAAGGACGAGTGTGCCTCCCATTGCGAATCCGATTCCCACGGAAAGGAACTTCCCTCCGATCACGACGATCAGGATTCCGCTCCGCACCACCATCATTGCTGCCACGTTCCGAGCGCCGACCGGGTGCTCGATTCCATGGCGATGAAAGTTACTTTCCAGGAAATCCTTTTGGAGATCTCCACCGACCATTCCCTGGCTCCAGACGAGCCGGTATTTTCGTTGGATAAACCCCCGCTAATCTGAGGTTCCCTACCCGTCGTTTGACGGGCTTTTCTCGCGCACACCTTTGTTGCGCCCCTATCCGGCACTGATGCGTATCCACGCGTCCCGTTTTCCCCCGGATTCTTTAAGAACCTCTCCGTATTTATCCAGATCCGTACTTACGGGTCTGTGTATCGCACAATCAACACCATCCATGAAATTTACCCTACCATTCACGCTCGTAGCGTGTCTCTTTATCACTGATCTTTCCTTTGCTGAACCGGTGGAAATCCTTTCCTACGAAAGCATTCCAGGCCGTATCCGCCATGGGAACCCTACACTTGCCGCCGCCCGCTTCCGTATCAACGAGGCCATCGGCCGCATGACGCAGTCCGGACGACTTCCCAACCCGAGCTTCGACACGGGCATCGACCACAATATCCAGTCCGCTGAAGGGAAGATTGAAGTCGGATTCTCCCAGAAGTTCCCGGTCACCAACAGGCTTGCTTTGGAAAAGGAAATCACCCTTGCCGGAGTCGAGGCAGCGGAACAGGAAGTTCGCGATGTCGAGCGCCTTCTCGTTGCCGAGGCACGGCAAGAGTTCGTCAGAGTCCTTTCCATCCGTGAGCGGAAAGATCTGCTTACCAAACAAAAGGATCTCTCCAATGAGCTTGCCGAGTTCATTTCAAGCGCGGCGGAACGCGGGGAAATCTCTTCCCTAGATGCCGCACGTGCCAGGTTGACGGTTCTCACGCTCACCACCGAGGAGCGTCGTCTTCAGGCGGATGAGAGCGCAACGCTTGGAAGACTGAGACCTCTGGTCGGGATCGCCCCTGAAGATGGAGTGGTACTTTCCGGAAACGCCCCACCAATCACCATTCCCTCTGCGAACAGTATCGAGCGCCCGGATTTGAATGCTGCCCGCATTGATCTCAAGGCGGCCGGAACTGGTATCGCATTGGAGCAAGCACGGCGCAGGGATGATGTGGAGGCATCCATCTTTGCAACAGGGGAAAGAACGGAGGATGCTCCCGATGGACTTGAGAACGAAGGCATCATCGGTTTCAAACTCAGCATCCCCCTGCCGTTCTGGAATGACAACCAAGGGAATATCGACGCGGCCACCGCGATAAGAAACCGCAAAGAAAGGGAAGTCGCCGCACTCCAGCGCGACATCCTTCATGAAAGCGCAACTGCCGTCGCCGAAATGCGCCAGTGGGGTGCTCTTATTTCCGAACTCAACGACAAGCTTCTTCCTCTCGCGAAGGAGCAGACCGATCTCCTCGAAAAGGCCTACCTCCAGGGTCAGGGAGATCTCCAGGCCGTCCTGACATCCCGCGAGCAAACGCTGGATCTCCAAGCCTCCAGACTCGATGCGATGCGCGAATTCCAGTTAGCACGTATCCGATACCAAGCCTCCGTAGGCAAACCTTGATCCATTTCAAAACCTTACATTTCCAACTTTTTTATTTATGAAAACAACTCTCAAAATAGCGTCAGTCTTCGGATTGGCCATCAGCGCAATCTCCGCGCAAGACCGTCAGAAAAACACCGTCATCCTCGACGAAAACGGCGTGAAAAACCTTCGCCTTGAAACAGTGATGGTGGAGGAACGTACATTCGAAACAACGGTGTTCGCCATCGGGCGGGTCGAGGAGGTGCCGGGAAACCAGCACTCGGTTTCATCACGGATTCCCGGAATGGCCGTAGAGGTGAACGCGTTCCTAGGCGACCGCGTGAAAAAAGGACAAGTCCTTGCAAAGGTGGAAAGCCGCCAGCCGGGAAATCCACCGCCGACCATTGAGCTGAAAGCGGTGCATGACGGACTAGTGATCGAATCACACGTCCTGCAAGGCCAGCCGGTAGAGCCTGGCACGGAGCTTTTCGATATTTCGGATAGAAACGAGATGTGGGTCGTGGCACAGATACCCGAACAGCTTGCTGCGGGAATTAGGCCTGGCACGAAAGCCAGGATCACGTTTCCTGCAATCGGCGGAGAGCCGATTGTTGCCGAGTTGCTCAGGTTTGGAGTCCAGGCAAACCGGGAAGCCGGTGCCGTCGAAGGTGTGTTCAAGGTCTCCAACAAGGACGGGAGGTTACAGCCGGGGATGCGCGCCGAGTTTTCCATCGTCGTATCGAGCCGTCCCGACGTACTGGCCGTTCCGGAAGAATCCATCCAAGGCGATCCTGCTGCCAGAGTGGTTTATGTGACGGACTTCGATCTTCCGAATGCCTTCGTCAGGGCATCGATTGTCGTGGGTGAAAAAAGCGGTGGCTGGGTCGAGGTGAAGGAAGGCCTTTTCCCTGGCGATGAGGTCGTCACACGCGGTTCCTATTCGCTCGGTTTTGTGGGCGAAGGTAGCGGGATATCTCTGAAAGAAGCGCTGGATATTGCACATGGACACAAGCATGCCGAGGATGGTTCTGAGTTGAAGGAAGGAGATAAGGCCGCGGATGCCGAGGACGGTCATGACGACCATGGCGAAGGCGGTGCGCCGAAGTGGCTGATCTATTATGCGGTCGGTATCTCAATCGTTGTCCTGCTGCTCGGGCAAATGGTCTGGAACTCGAAACGTCACTCCAAAGTAACTCCAACCGCTTGATCCCATGCTGAACAAACTTATAAGATTTTCCCTCGCACAGCGCGGTCTCATTCTGATGATCGCTGTGGTGCTCATGGTTTTCGGGGTGAAGAAAACTCTGGAGCTGCCGGTGGAGGTTCTGCCGGATCTCACCAAGCCGACGGTCACACTCCTCACCGAAGCCCAGGGCTATGCGCCGGAGGAGGTGGAGACGCTCATTACCATTCCTCTGGAAAACGCTCTGATGGGTGTGACTGGTGTCAACCGTGTCCGCTCAACCAACGACATCGGGCTTTCCCTGATTTTCGTGGAATTCGACTGGGGCACGGACATTTACAAAGCACGTCAATTCGTGCAGGAACGCCTCAGCAGCGCGTCGGAAACCCTTCCGACTGGAATTACTCCCTACATGACACCGGTAGCGTCGCTGATGGGAGACATCATGCTGGTCGGGCTGCGTGATCCTACCGGAAAGACCTCGCCGCGCGATTTGCGGGTGCTCGCTGACTGGACAATAGCGAGACGTATTCAGTCGATCCCTGGCATCGCGGAGGTGCTTTCCATGGGCGGCGGTGTTAAGCAGATCCAGGTGCAGCCGGATCCTGAGCGGATGCTCTTGCATCAGATCACCTTTGAGCAACTGAAGGAAGCTGCGGCCGAATCGGTAAAGAACACGACCGGTGGTTTCCTCACCGAGCGGGCGGAGGAAATTATGGTTCGGAATCTCGCCATGACGACCGATCTGGATGCCATTGGTGAAACCGTGGTCGCCTTCCGCAACGACCGCGCCATCCACATCCGCGATGTGGCGGAGGTGGTCTGGGACATTGAGCCACAGCGTGGAGATGCGGCCATGGGCATGTCCGATCACAAACCGGACGCGGAGGGCAACCTCTCGAACCGAGGAGTGATATTCAGTGTCCGGAAATCTCCGGGCTTCGACAGCATGACTCTGACCAAGGAAGTCGAAGATGCATTGGAGGAAATGAACCGTTCGCTGCCAGAGGGAGCCGAGCTGATCCCGCTTTACCGTCAGGGAGATTTCATCGAGCTGTCCATCGACAACCTCAAGGAAGCTCTGCGTGACGGAGCGATCATGGTGGCAATCATCCTGTTCCTTTTCCTACTGAATGTCCGGATCACTCTGATCACCCTGACCGCGATTCCGCTGTCATTGGGAATTACCATTCTTGTCTTCGACCTGATGAACCTGAGCGTCAACTCCATGACACTTGGTGGCCTGGCGGTCGCCGTTGGCATGGTAGTGGACGACGCGATTGTCGATGTGGAAAACGTATTCCGACGACTTCGAGAGAATGCGGCTCTGGAGAACCCCTTGCCCAGACTCGAAGTGATCGCTCTGGCGTCTAGTGAGGTGCGTTCGTCGATCCTCTATGCAACGATCCTGATCATCCTCGTTTTCCTTCCGCTGATGGCTCTGAGCGGCGTCGAGGGCAAGTTGTTCACGCCAATCGCGATTGCCACAATCGTCAGTATGGCGGCTTCCTTTTTGGTTTCACTGACGGTGATTCCGGTCTTGAGCTCGCTCATGCTCAATCCGAAGCCTGGCAAAGACCACGGGGATGTTTTCTTCGTGCGCTGGTTGAAAAAGGGATTCCGCATGACGTGGATGCGCTTCGCGCTTTCCCAGCCCTTGCTGGTGATTGCCATCACTTTGATCCTGATGTGGTTCAGTTGGGCTGCGTTTTCGAATATGGGGCGGAACTTCCTGCCCGCTTTCCAGGAACCGACAGCACTGATCGCAACCACATCCGCACCCGGCACCTCACTGAAGACGACGACCGAGCTTGCTGATGTTGCATTGGAGCAGTTGCTGAAAATTCCCGGGATTAAGACCGTCGGCTATCGTGCCGGACGTGCCGAGCGAGGAGACCACGTCGTACCCGTTTCAACCGTTGAGATCGATGTCGAGTATGACGAATCCGCAGGCAGGGAACGAAAGGAGATCCTTGCCGATATTCGGGAAACCATGAAGGGGATTCCTGGAACGTTCAGTGCTCTAAGCGGTCCTTTGGCGGATCGGGTCGGTCACATGCTCAGTGGTGTTTCCGCGAAAGTCGCGGTGAAAATCTTCGGTCCGGATCTCGACGAACTGAAGCGGCTCGGCGACGAAGTCACCGCGCTGGCACGGGAGATCCCGGGTCTGGAAGAAGCACGAGCCGAGCAACAGGCACCTGTTCCCCAGCTCCGTATCGAACCCGACCGGGAACGTGCAGCGGCTTACGCTGTGACACCCGGATCGCTCACGGAAGAAATGTCCGGGCTGATGGGTGGTGACTACGTTGCTGAAATCTACGAGGGGGTAAAGGTTTACGATCTTGTCGTGAGGCTTTCCCCCGAATGGCGTGAGAATCCGGAAAGGCTGGAGAATCTCTACATTGATACGAAAAACGACAAACTCGTGCCTCTCGGCACAGTGGCCGACATTCGTAACGCAACGGGGCCGAACAATATCCTGCGCGAGAATTCACGGCGCCGGTTCGTGGTTTCGATTAACCCGACGGTGCCGGACCTTGTCTCTGCCGTCGATCAGCTCAAGGCGTCGATTGATGAGAATCTGAAATTGCCGGAGGGTTATACGATCTCCTATGAGGGCGAATACCAGGCTCAGAAAGAAGCTGCCCGAACCATAGCGATCATGTCCGCCGCCATCATGCTGGTGGTGATCTTCCTGCTCTACTCCTATTTCAGGAGCTTCAGTTTTGTCGCCCTTGTTCTGACCATCATTCCGGTCTCGCTGATCGGAGCGGTGCTCTACACCCAGATGACCCTGAATAACGTGAGTATCGCAACCCTCGTCGGATTCATCGCCGTGGGTGGTATTGCGGCACGAAACAACATCATGCTCATCTCCCACTATCTTCACCTGATGAAGCACGAGGGTGAAGGATTTACTCCGGAAATGATCACACGTGGAACGGAGGAACGGTTGATCCCGATTCTCATGACCGCACTCTCTGCGGGCTTCGCACTGATTCCATTGGTGTTGGCTGCGGATGAACCGGGTAAGGAAATCCTGAACCCGGTGGCAATCGTCATCGTAGGAGGGTTAGTGAGTTCCACCCTGCTCGGCCTCGCGGTCACTCCCGCGTTGTTCTACCGCTTCTGCAGAAAGCCAGCCATGCGTTCGCTCGAAATCGATTCCGCAGCCTCCATCTGATCAGCCAACAACAAACAATCTCACAAACCAAAACAACCATATGAAAAAGAAAATGATAACAAACAAGACAACATTTGCGGCTTCCATCCTGGCAATCGCCTTCGCTGGAGCCGGAACCCTGATCGCCGAAGAAAAAGGCCATGAAGGACACGACCACGCCGAACACGCGGAGGAAGGACATGAGGAAGTTAAAGCCGGCCCGAACGGCGGCAAGGTCATCCATGAAGTAGATCCACATCTGGAGTTCTTCGTGACCAAAGACCGCAAGGTTCAAATCACAGCCTTGGATAAAGACGGCAAAGCAGTTCCGATTGCCGAGCAGTCGGTGAAAGTCACAGGCGGAGATCGCGCCAACCCTACCCGCATGACTTTTGCAAAAGAAGGTGACGTTCTCGTCTCCGACATCGCTTTTCCCGAAGGCAATGACTTCCCTGTCGTCGTCCAGATCAAGGCCACGCCCGATGCCAAGACGGTGATCGAAAAGTTCAATCTCAACTTGATGGATTGCCCGACCTGCGAACATCAGGAATACGCCTGCACCTGTGATCATGGCGAAGAGGAAGACGGCCATGAAGGCCATGATCACTGAATCGGACTTCGAACGGCATCCGGTGGTTCTCCGCCGGGTGCCTTTTTTCATTTTCCCCAAGTATTCCAATGCACCAACAGTCACACGAAGTGAAAAAATCCGACTGCGGCTGCGAGCACGACCACGGCTCCGGAGCACTGCCACAGAAGCCCCTGATCGCGATCGCCGGGGCTCTGACAGGACTGGGGCTGGTATTGAAATGGAGCGGTGTTCCCGAGCCATGGCCGATAGTCGCATTCGCGATCGCGACGATTTCGGGAGGTGCGCTTGTTTTCCCGGCAGCGTGGAAGGCGCTGTTGGGGTTCAAACTGGATATGAACGTGCTGATGACCGTGGCGGTGATCGGCGCGTGGATCATCGGCGAGCATGCGGAAGCCGCTGCCGTGGTGTTCCTTTTCGCCCTCTCGGAATGGCTCGAAGGACTGAGCGCGGAAAGGGCCAGAAACGCCGTCCGCTCGCTGATGTCCCTGACACCGGAAACCGCATTGCGGAAAACGGAAGATGGATCTACCGAGGAAATCAAAGCCTCGGAAATTGCGGTGGGTGATCTGATCCTCGTTCGCAGCGGGCAGAGGATCCCGCTCGACGGGGAAGTCTCCGGCGGCCGCTCCGCAGTCAACCAGGCGCCCATCACCGGGGAATCCGTTCCGGTGGAAAAAGAATCAGGAGACGAGGTATTCGCAGGCACCGTCAATGGCGAGGGATCGCTGGAAGTGAAAGTGACCAAGGTAGCCTCGGATTCCACCCTTGCCCGGATCACGCGCCTGGTGGAGGAAGCGGAAAGCAGCCGCGCCCCGACCCAGCGGTTCGTGGACAAGTTCGCCGCTATCTATACCCCGCTCGTTTTTGTCGCGGCGATTCTGACAGCTCTGATCGCGCCCTTGTTTTTCGGTGCAGAATGGCAGCCCTGGATTTACAAGGCGCTGGCTCTGTTGGTGATCGCCTGTCCGTGCGCACTCGTGATCGCGACACCCGTTTCCATCGTATCAGGACTCACGGCACTGGCGCGACGGGGTGTCCTTGTCAAAGGCGGAACCCATCTGGAATCCCTAGGGAAACTCAAGGCGTTGGCTGTGGATAAAACCGGCACCATCACCGAGGGCAAACCCAAGGTCACCGGAGTTCGCCCCCTTTCCAATGAATCGGAAGGGCGGGTATTGGCACTCGCCGCCTCCATCGACCGCCACTCCGAGCACCCGATAGCACGAGCCGTCGTGGAGAAGGCGGAGGCGAGAAAAGTTCCTGTCATCGAGTCCACGAATTATGAATCCATCGCAGGGCAAGGAGCTGAGGCGGTGATTGACGGGAAAACCTATTTTGTTGGAAACCATCGGCTCGTCCATGCGAGCGGACTTTGCGGAAAGGATCTTGAAGCGCAACTCGCCGAAGTGGAGTCAAAGGGACTTTCCCTAGCCGTGCTCGGGCGGAGACCTTCGGGCGACGATCTCGGCGAGATCCTTGGTTTGATCTCAATCGGGGACGCGCTCAGGAAGGACGCACGCAAGGCGCTGGATGCGCTTTACGCGGCGGGTTTGGAAAGAATCGTCATGCTTAGCGGGGACAACCAGCGGACGGTGGATGCGATCGCTCTCGAAGCGGGTCTGGACGAAGCTTTCGGCGACATGATGCCGGCTGACAAGGTCACTCGGCTAAAGCAGATGATCGCCAGGCACGGACAAGTCGGCATGATCGGTGACGGGGTGAACGACGCTCCCGCCCTGGCCCTTGCATCGGTCGGAATAGCCATGGGAGCGATAGGCAGTGATACGGCAATCGAGACAGCGGACGTGGCACTTATGGAAGATGACCTCTGCAAACTCGCGGAGGCAATCCGGCTCGGGAAACGCACGCTCGGGATGATCCGTTTCAACATCTCCTTCGCACTTCTGGTCAAAGCCGTTTTCCTCATACTCACCTTTGCAGGGCACGCCACACTTTGGATGGCCATCCTCGCCGACACCGGAGCAACGCTATTGGTGATCGTTAACTCACTAAGGCTTTTGGGCACGGGAGCAAAGGCAACCTGAAAGACCTCCCAAAATCCGTCTCGCGCTCATGGGAGGCCTCGTTTTCACGTGGCTCAAACTCGACAACATCTCCATCGCCACCCTCGTAGGATTCATCGCCGTCGGCGGTATCGCCGCGCGAAATGGCATCATGATGATCTCCCATTACCTCCACCTCATGCAGCACGAGGGCGAGGGCTTCACCCGCCAAATGATCATCCGCGGCACCAAGGAACGCCTCATCCCCGTCACCATGACCGCCCTCT
>JANQXM010000009.1 GCA_030729385.1 Opitutales bacterium
TACCAGCATCATCCTTCCGCACCGATTCGTGGCCGATTGAGTAGTTTCGTTGTGTCTGGTTGATGAGGCACGGCAGAGACTGCCGTGGCTACAGCTGGATGGGGATACGAAACACGGCAGGAGACTGCCGTGGCTACAGCTGGGTTGTTGAAATGTAGCCACGTCACTCTGTGACGTGTCCTGCCAAAGGTGTGACGTGTCCTTTTCTAGCAGCGAAATACGGCAGAGACTGCCGCGGCTACAGTTAAGGATTCGTGATACAGAGGAGTGTTCTAGCCCTTTGATTCGAAAGATTATTCTTATGTGGCATCATCTTTGCTGGTAGGGTGGTATGGAAACTACCCTTCACCGTATTAGAACTCTGGTCGAATACTTGGCTCACTGCTTGTTTGAGGAGCCTGAGATGGCTTTGGTGGCTGTTGAGGCACAGCGACTACGCGTAGCAGTCGCCCAGTCTTCACTTATCGCATAGTTATCTTCTTCGGGTGATGACTAAAAAAAGAAAGCTGTTGGTGGTGACGGACTTGGATGGTTCGTTGCTGGATGATAACTATTCCTGGGATGCGGCGCTGCCTGCGTTGAAGCCTTACGAGGCGAACATTTCGCTGTATAGTGCGATGGCGCGTCCGATCGGGGGCGAAGAAGATGGTCTGCAAATTGCCCGTTTCATCTGCGCGCACACGATCATGCTGGCGCTCGAAGGTTTGCCCGCGATCTACATCCACAGTTTGCTGGGAACCGAGAACAATCGCGAAGGCATGGGCCAAACCGGTCGCGCGCGCACCATCAATCGATACCAATGGCCCGCAGATGAATTAGAAGCCGCATTGGTAGATCCAGAGCGACACCATCAAGAGGTGTTCGCCGAAATGAAGCGATTGATTGCAATCCGTCGTGCACAAGAAGCTTTCCATCCGAATGCGACACAATACACGCTACACTTTTCGGATAAGGTCTTTGCCTTCTGGCGTGAGAGCCTGACGCGTAAGCAGAGCCTGTTTGCGCTGCATAATGTCTCGTCGGAGCCTCAGTTGATTCCGATGGTGGAGCTGAACTTAATCGCAACTGAATCCTGGCGGGATCTGATCAGCGGAGAGCTATACGAAGATCTCGGCGGCGTGATCGAGTTGCCACCATACGGCTGTGTTTGGATCACGAACAAGGGGTAGTGGCGAGTTGCTGTAGCCACGGCAGTCTCTGCCGTGTTTTACACAAGTGCTTTGCTGTAGTAGTTTGGAAGGTTACGCTCCCCCGCAACCGCCGAAGGCTTGATGTCTTTAGGCGTTTCTGCGGCAATGGCGGAGCATTGCCCTCCAGTTCCTGCTTTCTATTGTAATATCATCTCTCATGGGTGCGGCTGATTCATTAATTCGATTCATGCATTATATTAAATCCTTGAAGTGCACTAATTGATCACATCCGAATGATTGGCATGAAGTGCGCTTAATATGGGAGCATGAGCGCCGAATTTTCGACCACACAAAAACAATACTTAGAAGGCTTCTTTGCTGGGGTGAATCAACGCCCGGGAATGCCTTTCCTCGGGCAAAATGCTGACGGGCAATTTACCGACAGTCCTGCAGAGGCGGTGGATCAGACTGTTTTTGGCACGCCGGTTGATGATCTTTGCAAGGAAGAAGTGATCAAGCATGAGCAAAATGGTCTCGATTGCTGGGACACGATCGCCGCTGATTCCGAGGTGGGACAGTTCCCGCAGGGTGGCGACGTCTTCCGCTATAAGTTTTACGGGCTCTTCCACGTGGCTCCGGCTCAGGACTCGTTTATGCTTCGTTGCCGTATTCCAGGTTGTGCGATGAAGTCGCATCAGCTTGTGGGGCTAGCCGAGATCGCGGCGGATTGGGGCGGCGGTTATGCCGACATCACCACGCGTGGAAATTTCCAGGTGCGCGAGATCATGCCGCCAAATACGGTTTTGGTTTTAAATAAGCTGGTTGATATCGGTGTCACATCACGTGGATCCGGTGCGGATAACTTGCGCAATATTACAGCCAGCCCGACGAGTGGATTTGATCCCGACGAAGTGTTGGATGTGTTGCCATACGCCAATGCGATGCACCATTGCATTTTGAACAATCGCGATCTCTACGGCTTGCCGCGTAAGTTTAACATCTCCTTTGATAGCGGTGGCCGTGTCTCGGTTTGTGCGGATACCAACGACATCGCTTTTTACGCGGTGCGTGTGGGCGAGGGGCAGAGTGTTGAACCCGGTATCTATTTTCGCGTGCAGCTCTGCGGCATCACTGGGCACAAGCAGTTTGCCTCAGATGCGGGCTTATTGATCAAGCCCTCTCAAGCAGTGCCATTGGCTGCGGCCATGGTGCGTGTCTTTGTCGAAAACGGAGACCGGACCAATCGGAAGAAATCGCGTCTAAAGTATCTCATCGATAACTGGGGCACAGAGAAGTTTCTCGAAGAGACGCAGAAGAAAGTTACATTTGATCTGACTTATTTGCCCTTGGAGCAATGCGAGCCACGAGGTCGCACGCTCAAGCATGGGCATGTCGGTGTTTATAATGAAAAGACTGCGGGTCTGAACTATATCGGAGTGGTGGTGCCAGTTGGTCGCATGTTGCCGGAGCAAATGATCGCCATAGCGAAACTCTCTGAGCAATACGGTTGCGGCGACATTCGACTGACCGCATGGCAGAACCTTATCATTCCAGGCATTAAAGATGCCGATTTGGAGGCAGTAAAAGCGGCGATCCTAGAGATCGGTTTCAACTATAGTTCGACAACCATCTCGGGTGGTTTGATCGCTTGCACGGGTAACGCAGGTTGCAAGTTTGCCGCCAGTAATACCAAGGGGCATGCCGTTCAACTTGCGGAATATTTGGAGCAAGCAATCGAGTTGGATCAGCCCATCAATATTCACCTCACTGGCTGTCATCACTCCTGTGCACAGCATTACATCGGCGATATCGGTTTGATCGGAGCTAAGGTGAAAGTCGGCGACGAAAGCGTTGAAGGTTATGCCGTGGTGCTTGGAGGCGGTGTCGATGAGAATCAAGCCATTGCGCACGAAGTTTTTGAAGGCACTGCTTTTGAGGAGCTCAAACCACTGCTGCTGAATGTTTTGAAATCATACTTAGCCAAGCGCGAAGGGCAGGAAACGTTTTGGCAATTTACGCGCCGCCATTCGGCAGAGGAATTGAAAGCTCTGTTCGCGGTGGCTGCCTAAGGGAGGTCCTAATCTTACTCCTACTCTTAATCCTCTTGTTCTCCGTCAATTCAGAGCCGCGACAGATTCTTTGAAGATTAAGATTAAGAACTTAAATTTTTAACAACAAACAACTGTAACCATCACTACTTCACTCACAGTCGAAGACTCTCCGATTGAAATGCTCCTTAAGGAGCAGGGCACACTGCAGACACCTGTCGGTGTGTTTTCTGCCAAACATGAGGCGGCGATCAGCGAGCCTGAGCAGTCGCAATTTTATAAACAGTTGATTCCTCTTTCGAAGCCGGGAGCAGGAGAACAATACGCATTTAAAGTGGACTTGGATAAGTGCACTGGCTGTAAGGCCTGCGTTTCTGCCTGCCATAGCCTGAACGGTCTGGACGAGCATGAGACTTGGCGGGATGTCGGCACGATTCATGGTGGTGGTCTTGCCGGTGCTTCATACACGCAAACGGTGACCACGGCTTGTCATCATTGCGCCGATCCGGCGTGTTTGAATGGCTGTCCAGTATTGGCTTACGAGAAAGACCCCGACACTGGGATTGTGCGCCATTTGGATGATCAATGTATCGGCTGTCAGTATTGCGCGCTTAAGTGCCCGTATGATGTGCCGAAATATTCCAAGAGTCTCGGCATCGTTCGCAAGTGTGACATGTGCCACAGTCGATTGGCTGAAGGCGAGGCCCCTGCTTGTGTGCAAGCATGTCCGACGGAGGCGATTAGTATCACCATTGTGAATACCGAGGCGACTGTGACTGCCGCACGAACAGGCGCTGGATTTTTGCCGACTGCTCCAGATCCTAGCTACACCGTGCCGACGACGCAGTATGTGACTCAGCGCACAATTCCTGCAGATGTCGAGGCGGGCGATTTGTATGCTTTGAAGCCGGAACACGCACATTTGCCATTGGTTTTCATGCTGGTGCTGACTCAGCTGTCGGTCGGATTCTATGGGCTCGGGTTATTTGCCACGGATGCAACTGTCTCGACGATCGCGCGGGTGATTGCATTTCTTGCGATGGCCTTGGGCTTGGCAGCTTCGACATCGCATTTAGGGCGTCCGCTCGGAGCGTGGCGTGCATTCCTTGGTTTGCGCCGATCTTGGCTCAGTCGTGAGATTGTTGTCTTTGGCGCCTTCTCTGGAGTTGCCTTCGGATATACCGCTGCCGCATTCACGGACTTGGTGCCGGAGGTAGTCGAAGTCGGCTTGGGTTGGGCGACTGTTTTGAGTGGCTTACTTGGCGTATATTGTTCGGTCATGATTTATCACGATACACAGCGTCCATTTTGGAAGTTTAGCGTCAGTGCTTTAAAGTTTTTCGGCTCGATGTTGGGGCTGGCTCTGGCGGGGCATATTGCGATCACTTCGTATTTCTCAGAAGCGAATGTTGTTCTGTTGTTTCCAATGTTCGTGATGTTTGCGACCAAGTTGGTTTTTGAAGCATTTTTATTGGGAGATGCCTCTGCGGTGACGATGACGCCTGCTCGGAAGTCGGCGATGTTGATGTTGTATCCATTAAGGAAGCTCACGTTGACTCGGTTTATTTTCACCGGTCTCGGGCTTTTGGCGTTTGGGTTCGTCATTATTGATAGCTCAAATGCGGTGCTGTCTGCAGCTGGTTTTTCATTTTTACTTATCGGTGAATTGCTGGAGCGTGTGCTCTTTTTCAAAGCCGTTGCCGCACCTAAAATGCCAGGAGGGGTGATGACATGAGTCCTGTCGATTTTGTAAAAG
This sequence comes from Opitutales bacterium, assembly GCA_030729385.1. Lineage (GTDB taxonomy): Bacteria > Verrucomicrobiota > Verrucomicrobiia > Opitutales > Coraliomargaritaceae > JBPOFY01. The sequence continues at coordinate 4,935 of JANQXM010000009.1, forward strand.
GCCAGCTGCGTTTTCGTTGCCATGATGGCGTGTTGACGGAGCGCTTGGTGCAGACACCCGCAGCATATGGACTTGGTCGCGTGCCGAACTCAACGAAGCCCGATGCGACGGTTGACTCGGTTTGCGGTTATTGCGCAACAGGTTGTTCGCTAAAGGTGCACCTAACAGAGGGGAGCGCTGTGAACCTGAGTGCGAACTCGAACTATCCGGTTAATCTGGGTATGGCTTGTCCGAAGGGGTGGGAGGCGTTGGCACCGCTCGCTGCAAGTGATCGGGCAACGACTCCTTTGCTTCGTGGCGACGATGGCAAGCTTGCGCCCGTCACATGGGGGGCGGCAATGGATGCGTTTTGTGGACGATTTAAGGATGTTCAATCTGCGCATGGTGCGGGCTCTGTCGCCTTTTTGAGCACTGGGCAAATCGTGACTGAAGAGATGGCTTATCTCGGCGCATTGGCAAAATTTGGAATGGGTGTGCTGCATGGTGATGGCAATACCCGTCAGTGCATGGCCACTGCAGCGACCGCCTATAAACAATCGTTTGGTTATGATGCGCCGCCTTATACTTATCAGGATTTTGAAGAGTCGGACGTGCTTATTTTTGTTGGAGCCAATCCCTGTATCGCACATCCGATCATGTGGCAGCGTGTGATGCGCAATCAGCGGAATCCGGAAATCATCGTGGTCGATCCGCGCAAGACGGAGACCGCGATGGCGGCGACGAAGCACCTTCCGCTAAAACCGAAATCAGACTTAGCGCTCTTTTACGGACTGGCCGCGCACATTGTATCACTTGGTTTAGTGGACCGCGCATACATCGATGCGCACACTAACGATTACGATGCCTTTGCCGCTTTTCTGTCTGATTACAATTTAGAAACTGCGGCTGAGGCGACAGGTTTGGAAGTCTATGAACTCGATGCGCTGGCGCATATGATTGCTTCCGGTAAACGCGTCTCGTTTTGGTGGACGATGGGGGTGAACCAAAGTTACGAAGGCACGCGCCTTGCGCAGTCGATGATCAATTTGGCTTTGATGACTGGGAACATGGGTAAGCCGGGGACGGGCGCCAATTCAATCACTGGTCAATGTAACGCCATGGGCTCGCGACTATTCAGTAACACGACCGGATTGTTGGGTGGGCGTAATTTTGAGAGTGAGTCGGATCGTCAGGATGTGGCTGATATTTTGGACATTCCGGTGGACTCTATCCCTGCGGAGCAAAGTCTTTCCTACCACGAGATCATTGACGCGATTGACCGTGGCGAAATCAAAGGTCTGTGGCTGGTGGCGACGAACACTGCACATTCATGGATCAATCAAAAACGCTTTCGCAAGGTTCGTGAGAAGTTGGATTTTCTTGTCGTGCAAGACATGTATCACACAACCGAGTCTGCAGAGATCGCGGATCTCGTTTTGCCAGCTGCAGGCTGGGGAGAGAAAGACGGTGTCTTTATCAATTCCGAACGTCGTATCGGTCGCACGCGTAAAGTTCGTAAGGCGCCAGGGCAGGCACTCTCTGACTTTAATATTTTTAGGCTGATTGCGCACCATTGGGGCTGTGCGGAACTCTTCAAGGACTGGGATTCGCCAGAAGCGGTGTTCCGTATATTGACTCGTTTGAGCAAAGGCATGCCTTGCGACATAACCGGTATCGAAGGCTATGCCGACTTAGATGCTTTGGGTGGCATACAATGGCCTTGCGTGTCCACTCCTGAACTGAGGGATGAGCATGGGGAGATGCAAATAGAGCAGCAGCGTCGTCTCTTTGAAGATGGTCAGTATTACCATCAGGATGGTCGGGCGAAGTTTCTGTTTGAAGCGCCACGTCCGATGCCGGAGCCGGCGAATGAGGAGTATCCGCTCATACTTTTGACTGGGCGTGGCACCTCATCTCAGTGGCACACACAAACACGCACCGAGAAGTCGGATGTGCTTCGAAAATTGTATCCGAAAAACCCTTACGTTGAGATCAACCGAATCGATGCTAGCGAGCAGGGGATCACTCCAAATTCGACGGTCACCATCTCTTCTCGACGTGGCTCCGTCGAAGCGACTGCTGTCCTCTTGGCGAGTGTGCAGCGTGGTCAGGTATTTATGCCCATGCACTATGGTGTAACGAATCACCTCACTGCCGATGCCTTCGATCCGTATTCCAAGCAGCCTTCTTACAAAGCCTGCGCCGTAAAAATTTCTATTTCATAATTCGTAATTCCAGATCTTAAAATGTCTAATTCACCTTTCATTCCTGAAACCGCTCCCTTTAGCGAAGACCAACGTGCATGGCTCAATGGCTTTCTTGCCGGGCTCTATTCCAGTGATGGCTCTGCCGCGGGTGCTGCGCCTGTCGCTGCGACGCCAGTGACGATTCTCTTTGGATCACAAACCGGCACCGCCGAAACGCTGAGCAAAAAAGCCGCGAAGCAACTGAAAGCGGCGAACTGTGAGCCGAAGGTCATTGATATGAGCGAAGTGACTCCAGAGGATATTAAAGCGGTCGAGCATGTTCTGATCATCACCAGCACTTACGGTGAGGGCGAGCCGCCTGATAACGCGTTGTCGTTTCATAAAGCGCTGATGGCGGACGGTGCGCCGGATCTATCTGCAGTGAAGTATTCGGTTCTTGGTTTGGGTGATTCATCCTATCCGGATTACTGCCAATGCAGTAAGGAGATTGATGCACGTTTTGAAGCATTGGGTGCACAACGTGTTGCACCGATGGCTGAGTGCGATGGTGATCCCGATGAGCCATTTGCGGAGTGGATTGCTGGCGTGCAGTCAGTTCTCGGGGAGGCTGGCGCGAGCCCGGCGGCTCCAGTGGAGGACGACGCCGATGAAGCGTCGACCTACACTAAGAAGAATCCATTTGCTGCGAAATTATTGAAGACGGAGAATCTGAACAAAGCGGGCTCATCAAAAATAACCCACCATGTTGAGATATCTTTGGAAGGTTCCGGTATCGAGTATGAGGTGGGCGATGCGCTTGGTGTGTTACCAGAGAATAACGTCAAACTGGTGGATGAGATCATCGCAGCGGCAGGTTTCGCGCCCGATGAATTAGCACCTGTGCCGCACGGTCCGGACGAGCAGCTCTTTGATGCCCTTCGTTTTCATTATGATGTCAGTGTCCTGACTGAGCCATTCTTGCTGGCCTGTGGTCGTCTGACTAAGAACCCAGAGTTGCAAGAGCTCGTGGGCGACGAAGCCAAGCGTAAGGCTTACATCGCTGGACGCGGTCTGGTGGATCCCATTGCGGACTTCGATGTGAAATTTCCAACTACGGAGTATCTCGTTGCGCCGCTTAAACAGCTGAACGCGCGCTTGTATTCGATTTCATCCAGCCCGAAAGCGCATCCGGGTGAAGTGCATCTCACTGTAGGTAAAGTCACTTATGATACCCATGGTCGTAAGCGTCTGGGAGTTTGCTCAACCTATCTCGCAGATCACAAATTGGATCGTCCGGTCAAAGTTTACATGCATTCGAACAAGGCTTTTCGTCTCACGGAAAACAACGACGCGCCTGCGATTATGATCGGACCAGGAACTGGTATTGCTCCGTTCCGCGCTTTCTTGGAAGAGCGCGAGTTGCGTGGTGCCAAAGGCAAGAACTGGTTACTGTTTGGTGATCAACACCAAGCCACGGATTTCCTCTACGAAGAGCAAATCACTGCATGGCTAAAGAGTGGTTTACTTACACGCTTCGACACTGCGTTTTCTCGCGACCAAGAAGAAAAGATTTACGTGCAAAACCGCATCGTGGAGCACGCCGAGGAGTTTTACGCATGGCTCGAAGAGGGCGGGTGTATCTACATCTGCGGTGATGCGAGTCGCATGGCGAAAGATGTGGATGCCGCGATTCACAAGGCTATCGAAATCGCTGGGGGCAAAACTGAAGACGAAGCGAAAGCCTACGTCGAAGCGATTAAGAAAGCGAAGCGTTACCTGCGAGATGTGTATTAGGTTAGAGGTTAGAGGTTAGAGGTTAGAGGTTAGAGGTTAGAGGTTAGAGGTT
>JANQXM010000010.1 GCA_030729385.1 Opitutales bacterium
GACTTATACCGTTGTCGGCGGGTTTTTGGCGGTCAGCTTGACCGATTTTGTGCAAGGCTGCATCATGATGTTGGCACTGGTCATCATGCCGCTGGTGGTTCTCACAACCGGGCAGGGCGACGGGATGGTTGCGGCCGGCGAGCGCCTCAGTGCGATTGACCCACACTATTTGTCGCTTTTTGATGGACTGACATTCTTTGGTTTTTTGTCGGCGATTGGTTGGGGGCTCGGTTATTTCGGCCAGCCGCACATCATCGTCCGATTTATGGCGGTCCGATCGATTGCGGATGTTGCCAAGGCCCGCAACATTGGGATGGCCTGGATGGTTATTTCGGTGCTTGGTGCTGTCGGTCTGGGCATCTTCGGGCGCGCCTTTATCGAGCGTAACGGAATCGTTATCGATGATCCTGAAACGATTTTCATCGTGCTGGCAGATCTGCTATTTCATCCGCTGGTGACTGGTTTCCTCTATGCCGCGCTACTAGCCGCGATCATGTCGACGATCTCGAGTCAATTGCTCGTGTCCTCTTCGTCTCTTACGGAGGATTTCTACCGCTTGTTCATGAATAAGAAGGCGAGTGAAACTCAGCTTGTCACAGTCGGTCGAGTGAGTGTTGTGTTGGTGGGGGTGGTTGCCGCCTTGATGGCCGACGACCCGAATTCTAAGATTTTGAAGCTCGTTTCCAATGCATGGGCAGGGTTTGGCGCGGCCTTTGGCCCGTTGATCATCCTTTCGCTGGTTTGGAAGAAGATGTCTGGTGCGGGCGCAGTCGCTGGGATGCTCATGGGGGCGGTGACAGTGATCTTCTGGATCAGCATAGGCTGGAGCGATTCCTTTCTCGGCGGTCCTGGGATCTACGAAATTATCCCAGGATTCATTCTCGCTTGGCTTGCCATTGTGCTGGTCAGTCGCGTCACCCAGACCGCCGACGAGTTTCGCCCCATCCCTAAGAAATAAGGTGGGTGGACCGAGGGGACCAAAAGGGGCAGGGGCTAAAAATAAAGAAGATCACACAGAGTTCACTACGAATGATGCGGAGAACACCAACGGAGGTTATGAATTTGGATTCGACCGCACCTTTAACCTAGGAGTTGCCGAAACACTTCAGATTCTGAACACGGTTTTCTTCAGTGATGACGCGATCTTCGACTTCGCGGAATGGTCCGAGGTCAATGCCGGAGGCCAGACCGCCGACGAGGATTTCGACAAAGATGGTATGCCTAACGGCATCGAGCATATTTTGGGTGAAACGGGATCTTCGTTCACTCCGAATCCACCAGCGATCGGTGGAGTGGTGACCTGGCCATTGGGACCCTAAGTCGATCCGAATGCCTTCTCGGTTTGGACCTCAGAGAACCTGTCCGATTGGAATGATGCCACCGAATCAGCGGACGTCAGTGACCCCGCAGCGGTGAAGTTCACTATGCCGACACCGTCGGCATCGACTCCGAAATTCTTCGTCCGTTTACAGGTGCCGTAGGCAGTGTCTGCCTAGAGCCTCGAGTGATTACAGTGCTCTAAGGGATCAGCTTACAGTTCCTCGCTAAATATTTTTTCGGTAATCTTCCAGAACTTACCCTGCTTGCGAGCGATCACAAATGAAGGCATGCGGAGCAGTGATTGTATTTTTACGACTTCGCCCACCGAACTGATGTTGAGCTTCAATTCAGGCTTTCGCATGTGCGATCTTAGAAAGTTGATACTGAACTTCTTCAGGCTCGTTGGGTTGTTGAGGTAGTGCATTTCCGAGAGGGCGTTTGCGTCGTAATCGTAATACTTCACCTGGAGGTAGGATGTTCCGTTTTTGTCAACGCGCTCCAGCATCTCAATCGAATCGGGCGTGAGGACGTGAGCGTCTTTAGAGAGTCTGGCCTGTTTGAGTTTTTCGTCAGGATCGATCAGCACACTGCCGCAGCGACAGCAGTCACGAGCGGTGATATCATTTTCAGCCGAGCACTGGTTGCAGATTTTAAAACGAAAACGATAGCCACATGGCGTAAACTCGTAGGTGTGCGGATTGACCTGCCCGCCTCGACACTTCCTCCCGAAGTGCTCCAGCAGATTGCCATCATCGTCGACAATCCCCCAGAAGTCATTCACGAAGCCACATTCGGGGCAGGGGACTTCTACGGCGACCGATTCGGATGCTGGCTTCTTTTCGCCAATCTCCGGACTGAAAATGCTATGCCCCATCCCGGTGTAATCCAAAACAAGACAATCCTTTTTATCGGTGTCCAAACGCAAGCCGCGGCCGATGATTTGCTGATACAAACTAATCGATTCCGTGGGACGTAGGATCGCGATCACATCGACATGCGCTGCGTCGAAACCAGTGGTCAACACGGATACGTTCACTAAATACTTAAACGCTTTCTGCTTAAAATCATTTACGACCTGATCGCGCTCGCTGATCTCGGTGGTTCCCACGACCAGCCTTGCCTGTCCCGGTGGTAGGTTTTGCATGATCTCCTGCGCGTGTTTCACTGTGGCGCTGAAAATCATCACACCCTGCCGCCTGTCGCTATCCGTAATATCAATGATGTTTTTGATGATCAGGGGCGTGAGTCGTCGTTGCTGTTGTAGTAGTTCATCAACTTCAGCTAATGTGTAAGTCTTACCAGCTTCAGTCAGCTCCGAGAAGTCGTAAGAGGTGACCGGAATATCGACCTTTACGGGGGGCGTCAGGTATTTATTCCGGATCATATACTCCAGTGGCAGATCGTAGATGCAGTGCTTAAAGAAGCGCAGCTCCTGAGTTTTCATCTCTCCGCGGAGCGCGTAGTTATAGATCCAGCCGAGACCTAGGCGATACGGAGTCGCGGTCAGGCCCAAGATGCAAATACGCTGATTGTTCCGCTGGAGCTGCTCGATCACTTTCGCGTATTGACTGTCCGGTTCCAGACCGACGCGGTGACATTCATCGATCACGAGTAGCGTGAAATCAGTAAAGAAGTCATCCTTCGCCTTAGCGACCGATTGGATGCTGCCGAATATCACCTTTTGTGAGCTATCCTTTTGATTCAATCCCGCCGAATAGATCCCCGCGTGCAGACCATAGCTTTCATACTTCAAATGGTTTTGCTCGACCAGCTCTTTTACGTGAGCGAGCACCAAGACGCGGCCTACGGCTATTTTTGCCAGCTCAGCGATCACCAAACTCTTACCAGCACCCGTCGGCAAAACGATCACCGCAGGGCTCCGTTGCTTCCTGAAGTAATTGAGGGTGCTATCAACAGCTTCCTGTTGGTATGGTCTGAGTTGATACATGGAGCGGACAAGCTATTTGAAGCTCCCGTCAAAGTATAGAAAATTAGGTTCATCGTCGATTACTGGGAAGAGAATCGATGGCTATCCATTTCCTGGGTCATAATCGTAATCTTACTCATAATCTTAATCCTCTGGGCGGATTTGATAGTTCTTGCGATTGCACGGCTTGGATTAAGAGTAAGATTACGATTAAGAGTAGGAGTAGGAGCAGACATTTGTGTGGTAACGGCCCTTTGTAGTAAGGTTATCGGATGTGCTGCGTTTTATTAAATATGGATAATGTAACAATGTTGGTTCAGGTCATGGTGCCGCTGGGTATTCTCAATGTTTGGCTGCTGCGCGCGAATCAAACGACTATTTATAGAGGTGGGGCTTCGAAATCACTCAAAGAAGAGTTTTCTGCGTATGGTCTACCTGAGTGGATGTTCTACCTTGTGGGCGGGTTAAAGGTATCTGCTGCGATCGCCATACTATTGGGTTTCGTATTTCCATCGTTGGTCGTGCTGGGCGCTGCGGTCATCTCCTTGTTGATGTTAGGTGCGTTGACCATGCATATCAAAGTGAAAGATACTGTGCTAAAGTCGCTACCTGCGACCGCAATGCTGCTCATTTCTCTTTGGTTGATCCTTGCTGGAACGATTGGTTAGAGCAGTTGGGTGGCGAGCCATCCACACAGAATCATATAGCTAGTTGCTGGTAAGCATTGTAACCACGAATCACCAATCTTGATGCGCACTCCCAGCCCGCATGCCATCTGCAATGATATACCCGCAGCGGCGAGACCTCCGACCCACGGAAGTAGGATGCCAGTTGCTAATCCAGCCGCTCCAAGTAATTGGAGTATGCCAGTCAGACGGCGGAAACTTGAAAGGCGATAGCGCTCAAACTCTGCCACCATATGGTTGGTGAATAGGCAACTCCAGCCGTAGCCGAAGAAGGAAAGTGCGCAGAAGGTGATGAGTAGGGTGGTCCAGTTCATCGGTCTAAAGTTGTGACGTGAAGTATTGTGCGCGGGCTCAGGAGGGGCGCGGGCTCAAAGGGAGGTCTCATTTACATACTAGCGTGGATGCTTTGTAGTGCACGGTCGAGAGCGTATCGGAGGATCCAAGCTTTATCGCTCTCGGAGTTGGAAGCACCGGCTTTTTTCATTTCGGCGGTGAGCTCATCCCTTGTTTTTTCGGAGAGTCTGGAATCTGTTCTGAGGGCTTGGACTGTAATTTCGTAGATGTCCGCACAAGCAGCGGGGTTGCCGCTATTAAATTGAGCGACTCCTCGCTCTATGGCTAAATGAATGAGGGCTACCGAGCTGAGTGGTGGGTTTGCAGGTGGGGGAGGCAACAGCACTTGATCGATGACATGAATCACGCCGTTTGAAGCTGTGATGTCGGCGGTCACTAATTTCGCCTCGCCGACTCGGACGCTGCCGTTTTGGAAGGCAACCTTCAGTGTATTACCTTCGAGGGTAGGTGCCTGACCGGCTTTCAAAGCATCTGCCAGGCTGACCCGACCCGCGATGACGTGATACTTTAGAATATTGGCTAGCTGTTGTTTGTTCTCAGGTTTGAGTAAAGTGCTGATGGTTCCCTCGGGGAGTGCTGCGAACGCCTCGTCAGTAGGCGCGAAGAACGTGAGTGGACCTTCGCTATTCAGAGCATCCACTAAGCCCGCCTGTTGCGCGGCTGCCAGCAGGGTTTTAAAGTTACCTGCCTGACTGGCTACATCAGCAATCGTGCCGCTGGTGGCTGGCTGCGCTAATGCATCATCGCTATAGGCAATCTCGATGCTTTCGATCTCTAGTTGGAAGTTTCCGGCTTTTTTATCCGCAATTGTGAAACCGATTGAACTGACTGCTAGGGGATTCAGCGGTCTGAGCGGAAGGCTTCTTCCAAAGGTCTGGTATTTGAAATCGGCAAGCGGAATGCGGATACTTTTTAATTCGCCCTTAACTGTGGGGAGATAGGCACGAAACGAACTAGCTCCGCGTTGTTTGGCTTCGCGTAAGCCGACCCAGTAGGTGCGACCGTCGCCGCGCGCATTGACGATAATGCCCGATGCACCTGCTAGATCGATCTTCACATCCTTCGAGCGAATAGAAGCAAAGCCGCCATTGTTTTCCAATGAGAGCTCTCCATTGAAAAGTAGCGTATTCTCCTTCGTTACTTTGAAGTTACCTTTAGAGATGCCCCCCATGACGCCGTCGTTGACCGAGAACCACTCTTTGGCAGCCGTCGGTTCTTCAAATGAGAAAGCGGTTTTAACTTCGGCGCTTAAGGCGGATTGTCCAAGCCAAGCACAGATGAACATCGGCAAAAACCATCTTCGTGAATTGTGACGAAGTGCGAATCGTCGGTTTGGGCGCGTTGATAAGCTACAGGTAGAAAACGGTTTATTCATGCACATACATCGTCAAGGAGGCGAAGAGCTTACATGATCCGTGAAATTCCTTTTCGCGATGCTTCCGGTTTATGTAGTATAGCTACAGTCTCTCCGCTTTTTCGTGCGGTTGGTTGCATACGCTAGGCTCACGCGTAGTATGCTCTTAATGAGCCAAGTTTCTAATGTCGATAAACCGCTCGTCGCGGTAGCCGGGGCGAGTGGCTTTGTGGGCTCGCATTTGCGCGATTTCTTAGCGCAAGATTATCGTTTCCGTGCGCTGACGCGGAGTGCGTCCGTGGTCGCTCAGAACCCCAGCGCTGATAGCACGGAGTGGCGCCGTTGTGATCTATATTCGCTGCCTAAGGTGACTGAAGCGTTGGCGGGTTGTGATTATGGGATTTACCTCGTGCATTCGATGGCACCATCGAGTCGACTCGTGCAGGGGAACTTTGAAGACACTGACTTATTGTTGGCGGATAATTTTATACGTGCTGCCGAATCGGCTGGGCTCAAACATGTCATCTATCTAAGCGGATTGATTCCTAGCACAGATGAGCCGCTTTCGCCGCATTTGCGCAGTCGCCTCGAAGTTGAAAGAGTGCTTCGTTCGCGCACAGTTAAAGTCACCGTCCTGCGTGCCGGATTGATCTTCGGTCCGGGGGGTTCTTCTTTTTCACTTTTGATCAATTTGGTGCGCCGCTTACCGATTATGTTACTGCCTGCTTGGGTTCGCTCGAAGACACACTCCGTCGACATCGAGAATGTATGCCAAGCATTCGAACTGTGCATGAAAGAGGAGGGGCTGTCCGGGAAGACTTATGATCTGGGCGGGCATCGCCCGATGACTTATCGCGAAATGATTCAAGAGACTGCCCGCCTGCAGGGGAAGTCGGCTCACTTTATTAACTTTCCGTTCAATTGCTTTGGTCTCTCCAAGCATTGGGTTTCCGTTTTTGGCAACGTGCCACCTGCTCTGGTCGGGCCTTTACAAGAAAGTTTACAGCATGATCTAGAAGCGCGACGCAGTGAGTTGAGCGATCGGCTCGAAGACAAATTCATTTCCTTTGAAGACTCCTTTCGCAGGAGTGTCGACTCAGACGGCATGCCCAAGCCAAACCCTCGGAGTGCGACCCAGTCTTCGGATCGTCGGCATATTAAACAGGAGCGTCGTGTGCGTTCTGTGCAGCGTATGCCGCTCCCCGTGGATTGGGATGCGCAACAGATCGCGACAGAATACGGGGAGTGGCTTAGCCGCCGCTTCGGTGGGCTCATCAATGCGGTGAAAGATGATAAGGGCATCGTTCGTTTTACCCTACTGGGTGGGCGAGTGGTTCTGCTGGAGCTGACGCCCACACCTTATTCGCAGGGTAGCGGGCGTCGGTGCGCGTTCTACATCTCGGGAGGTAAACTATCGCGTGTAGTTGATCCGCCGGGCAGGTTGGAGTTTCGGATTTTCCCAGATCAGGGATGTGTCATCGCTTCGATTCATGGCTTTGCTCCCACGTTGCCATGGTGGATCTATGCAAACACCCAAGCGCGCATACACCTTCGTGTGATGCGTGCATTTGGTCGGCATTTGAAGCGGGTGGGTAGTTGAAAAACGGTCGGCAGAACTGAAGAGGGGGAGTCTTACAGCAATTAAACCGATGCCTTTGGGGATCGCTCGACAAAAAAAGGCCCCGGCTGTTAAGCCGGGACCTTCGGTTGATTGTTGAAGTCCGCGATCAGGGGTTATCGCGGGCTTGCCGAATCAAATCTTAGTTCTCAGTAGCCGAGAGGCGACCGAATAGCTCACCGCCTGCCGACGCTGCGGTTGCAGGGATCGTGGCAGTGACCGAAAGCGTGCCAGTGTTGTCGACGACGACGAATTCGACGATACCCACGGTCACGGTGCCAGCGGTGGCGGGGACCGCCGCTGCAGTCCAGGGACCCAAAGCCAAGTCGTTGGTGTATTCGACGGAGAGCGTGGCTGGAGCGATTGGATCCACGATTGTGAACGTCATGACTAAATCGCCGGCGCTTGCAGCACCATCTGGAAGCAAGGAGAGGGCAGTGTCGTCATTTGGAGTCGCTGCACCAAGGATCCATGCGAGACCATTGCTGATGCCGTCAAAGTTGGGATCGTTTTCGAAGAGCGCAGCTCCTCCCCAAACTGTGTAGGGGTCGGTGGCAGGGACTGTGAAGATGCCTGTGCCAGAGAAGTAGAGATCGGGATCTCCCACGATACCAGTGTTGTCGGCACCTGATGTGCTGGAACCATAAGTGCCACTGGGCAGTGGATCACCACTATTTTCGCCGATGATAGTCAGGCTTGCGATGGTGTCGTTGACTGCAGCGTCAAGATCGATAATACCGCCGTTTATCGTTACATTGGTTTCGTCGAAGAGGCTGCCGCCAGCACCCAGTGCTAGAGTTCCGCTGTTCACGATAGTATTGCCTGCGTAAGTAGCTGCACCATTGATAGTGAAGGTGCCTGTGCCACTGTAAGTGAGAGTGTTGGCTCCAGTTGCTCCATCTGTGACTGCCCCGGTGACGGTGACATCTGCGTCACCGCTCCAAGTATTATTCGAGGCGACCCCTCTGGAGTTCAGCCCCAATGATTCGAAGACGAGGGTATTTCCCGCGCCATTCACCGCACTGCTGACATT
>JANQXM010000011.1 GCA_030729385.1 Opitutales bacterium
AAACACTAGCGCTTTTCATACCAATGTCACGCTTGCATGTAGGAGAGCTTTCCAGCGGTTGCGGCGACATCGCCTGCGCCTTCAAGTAGCTCTGCAAGTGGATCGTAGTTGCCGCTCAATAGGCTATCGCGTGCACCTGGCTTGATTTCGCAAGGCACCGATTGATCGCCAAAGCTGATCTTATGATTTTCGACATCAATCGTGAGTTCGACCTCAGGATTGGCTTCGATTGCCGCGGATATGAGCTTACGATCAGCATCGGATGCGATCACGCAGACCACGCCGAGGTTGATGGAGTTGCCGAAGAAAATTTCAGCAAAGCTACCAGCGATGACGGCATTGTAACCGGCACGGAGAATAGACTGTGGTGCGTGCTCGCGAGAGCTGCCGCAACCAAAGTTGTTTCCGCTAACGAGGATCGACGCCTGTGCAAATCGAGGGTCGTTGAGGTTGTGCTTTTTATCTTCGCCCGACTCGGTCTTACGCACGTCGTGGAAGAGATATTCACCGAGACCATCAAAGGTGATGCACTTCATAAAGCGTGCAGGGATGATGCGATCGGTATCGATGTCGTCGCCGGGAACGAAAACGCCCTTTCCGGAAACTTGTTTAATTGGTGTAGCTGGCATGACTTTTAAAATTTGAATTAAGAAAGGAGACTTATGATTTAAAACCGAAGACCTGACGGGCATCGGAAACTTCACCGGTCACGGCTGCTGCTGCGACCATGATCGGACTCATCAACATTGTGCGACCAGTCGGGCTGCCTTGGCGGCCCTTGAAGTTACGATTTGAGGAGCTGGCGCAAAGTTGATCACCGACGAGTTTGTCAGGGTTCATCGCCAAACACATGGAGCAACCTGCGGCGCGCCATTCGAAGCCGGCTTCGATAAAGATCTTATCGAGACCCTTCGCTTCAGCGATCTTCGCGACAACTTGAGAACCGGGAACGATGATGGCTTGCACGCCCTCAGCGACCTTGTGCCCCTTGACGTATTTCGCCACTTCTTCGAAGTCAGAAAGACGACCGTTGGTGCAGGAACCGATGAAAGCGACATCGATCTTCTTACCCTTGATCGGGCTGCCGCCTTCAAACTGCATGTATTCAAGCGCTTCGGCGATAGAGTCTTTCTCCGATTGTGTCGGTGCATCGGCGATGGTTGGAATGTTTTCCTCAATGCCCACGCCCTGCCCTGGAGTAATTCCCCAAGTAACAGTTGGTTGAATCTCGGTGGCGTCGATGTTGACGACGTCGTCGAAAGCACAGCCTTCGTCGGATGCGAAAGACTTCCATTCAGCAACTGCTGCGTCCCAAGCTTCACCGGTTGGTGAGTATGGGCGACCCTTGAGGTATTCGAAAGTGGTTTCGTCTGGATTGACATAACCGACGCGGGCACCGCCCTCGATCGACATGTTGCAGACCGTCATACGCTCTTCCATGGTGAAGTTGTCGAATGTGTCGCCGGCATACTCGTAAGCGAAACCAGTGCCTCCTTGTGTGCCTAGGAGACGGATGATGTGTAGAATCACGTCCTTCGCATACACGCCGGGAAGCAAGTTACCGGTCACGTTGATGCGGCGGACCTTGAGTTTATTCAGCGCGATAGTCTGTGTAGCCAATACGTCGCGCACTTGGCTGGTGCCGATACCGAAGGCAATCGCACCGAAAGCACCGTGTGTCGCAGTGTGGGAGTCACCACAAGCGATCGTTGTGCCCGGTTGTGTGATGCCCTGCTCGGGACCTACGATGTGAACGACACCCTGTTTACCAGTGTTGGTGTCGAAGAAAGTGACGTTGTTTTCTGCGCAATTCTTACGCAACTCCTCGATCATGCCTTGAGCAAGCGGATCGCTGTAAGGCTCGACCGCTTCGTTGGTAGGCACGATGTGGTCCACCGTAGCAAAGGTGCGGTGCGGATACTGGACCGTTAAGTCCTTATCTCGCAGCATGCCAAAGGCTTGCGGGCTCGTCACTTCGTGAATCAAGTGCGTGCCAATCAATAATTGCGTCTGTCCGTTTGCCAATTGGCGAACGGCGTGCGCGTCCCATACTTTTTCAAATAAGCTCTTGCTCATGGTAATGTCCTCTCAGGAGGGGGTTAATCTCAAAAGCGTCTCAATAAGGATAGCTTTCCATGGTCTGGCAATCGCAAAGGGAAATTTTGATGCATTGCCCTATATTATGCGAAAAAATCATTTCGATTGACTTCCCCGCCGCTGCTGACGTTATCGCGCGTTTAATTTACCCCCCGCTCCCACAAAGGCGGGGTTTCTCATTTTTTTAGGGCTAACTTCTGACATCTAGCTTCTAACACTTAACTACCATGAACGCTAAAAACATCCGTAACATCGCCATCATCGCTCACGTTGACCACGGCAAGACCACCCTCGTGGACTGCCTGCTCGCCCAAAGCGGAACTTACCGCGAGAACGAACGTGTTCAAGAGCGCGCAATGGACTCCATGGACCTTGAAAAGGAAAAGGGTATTACCATTAAAGCGAAGAATCTCGCAGTGAAATGGACGAACCCGAAGGATGGCGAAATCTACACGATCAACATCGTGGATACTCCAGGACACGCCGACTTCGGTGCTGAAGTGGAACGCGTGATGAAGATGGTCGACGGCGTGTTGCTTTTGACCGACGCCGTTGGCGGTCCGCAGGCGCAAACTCGTTGGGTGCTTCGTAAAGCCCTCGACCAAGGCCTGAAGACCATTTGTGTGATCAATAAAGTCGACCGCGACACTTCACGCCCTGACTGGGTGCACGATAAAGTGCTCGAACTCTTTCTCGATCTTGAGGCCGACGAAGATCAATTCAACGCCCCCTTCCTCTACGCTTCCGCCAAAATGGGCTTCGCCGACCGCGAAGTCGATGGCCCTCGCGAAAACATGCTCGACCTCTTCGAAACGATTGTCGAACGCATCCCTGCTCCCGTCATCGAAGAAGGTGATTTCCGCATGCTCGCGAGTAACATCGACTGGGACGACTACGTTGGTCGTATGGCGATCGGCCGTGTGCTTTCCGGTGAGGTAAAAGTGGGACAAACTATTTTTGCACTTCGTAAAGACGGCAAAAAGGACCGCGTTAAAGTCACTAAGATGAAGAGCTTCTCCGGCGCTGGCAACACCGACGACGTGACGACTGCTGTCGCTGGTGACATTGTCGGCCTTGCTGGTTTCGACGAAGTAGACATTGGCGACACCCTCGCAGCTTCAATAGATATGGAAGCACTTCCATTCGTTGAAATCGATCCAGCCACCGTCCAGATGGAGTTCTCCGTCAACAACGGCCCGCTCGCTGGTAAAGATGGCAAGAAGGTCACTTCCCGCCAAATCCGTGAGCGCCTCATCCGCGAAACACAGTCCAACATTTCGATTAGCATTGAAGACACCGACGACGGCACACGTTTCCTCGTCAACGCACGTGGCTCCATGCAGATCGCCGTCCTCGTCGAAACCATGCGCCGCGAAGGTTTCGAGCTACTCGTTTCCCGCCCGACCGTTCTTTACAAAGAAATCGACGGCAAGCGCAACGAACCCTTCGAACGCGTTTGGGTTGAAGTGCCCGAAGAGCAACTCGGTGGTGTCATGGAAAACATCAGCAAGCGCAAAGGTAAGGTCACTAACATGGAGCACCATCACTCCGGCGTCACAGTCGAAGCAGAATGCCCCACTCGTGGACTCATCGGTTTTGAAAGTGATCTCGTCACCATGACTTCCGGTCACGGCGTAATGAGCCACTCCTTCCTCGAGTATCGCCCACACTGCGGCGAGATCGTCACACGCCTCACCGGCACACTCGTCAGCATGGAGCAAGGCAAGACAATGCCATACGCACTTGAGATGATTCAAAGCCGCGGCAAACTCTTCGTTGGTCCAGGTGAAGAAGCCTACTCAGGAATGATCGTTGGCGAAAACCCTCGCACCGAGGACATGCCCGTCAACCCAGCCAAAGCGAAGCAACTCGACAACATGCGTTCTTCCGGCACGGATAAGAGCATCCAGCTTTCACCGCCAATTAAGTTCTCTCTTGAGCGCGCGATCGAATACATCGCACCCGACGAGCTCGTCGAAGTCACACCGAACTTCCTGCGTATGCGTAAACGTATCCTCGACGAGAACGTTCGCCGCAAGATGGCCAAAGCAGCCAAGAAGTAAAACTTAGCGAACAGCAAAAAATTTCAAAGCCCATTAGGTAAATCACCTGATGGGTTTTTTTGGTTTATCATCATGCTCCTAGAAAGGCTTACTTGATTCAGGGATTACTTGGAGGGCAATGCTCCGTCATTGCCGTTCGCTAAGGGCGCTCGAACACCTAGCCGCAAGTCATACGTGCGGAAACGACAGAGCGTTTCCCTCCAGTGCCTCACTGATACTCACTACATCTGCTTCGCTACCGCCACAAAACGCTGCGCGGCCTCAATCAAACGATCTTCCGGCAACGCACCCGAAGCCAAACGCGCACAGTGCCACGGCTCACCGGAAGAGAAACACAAATCACCCGGCACGTAGAGCACACCTTGCTCAATACAACGCTGGCAAAATTCACTTTCCATCCGCAGGTCCGAACCGATCGGCGCACGCGCCCAAATAATGAGGCCACCTTTCGGGGTTTCCCAGCGCCAGCCAAGTTCCTTCAAACCTCCGGCGAGCAATTCACCTTCCAGCACCTGCGCCTTGCGCGCGTAGTGTTTTCTGATGCCGGCTAAGTGCCCTTCATAAAGTCCCTCCTCCAAGACACGCTCGATCAAAGCCTGATTAAAATGCGCCGAACCAAAATCCTGGTGCCCTTTGATACCCAGAATTTTGCCCAACCACTCAGAGTGCGTGCAATAACCGTAGCCCACTTTCAGACCCGTGGCGAACGGCTTGGTATAGGTGCCTAAATACAATTTCGGAAACGGAGCAAACTCCAGCATACTGATAATCGAAGCTGCCGGATGCGCCTCCTCGAAAAAGAGTTCACGATAAGCCGCATCCTCCATCACCGGCACAATGTAGCCCGCATCCAGCAACACCTTGGCAACAGCACGTTTTTCATCTGCCTCAAGCGAACGACTGCTCGGGTTACAAAAGTAACTGACCAAATACACCGCCTTCACGCGTGCCCGTTCTCCCGCAGCATCCAAGTCACGCAACAGCGCAGCCATTGCTTCAGGTATAATTGCCCCCGCATCATCACAAGGAATACCAATCGGCCGTAGCCCCAATCCCTTGAGCATTTCCAAACAAACGAAATAACTCGGCTCTTCCACCAGCACAATATCACCCGGATCGCACAAGGCTTGCACCGCCAAATAGAGTGCCTGCTGCGAGCCATTTGTGATAAACATATTCGACGGATCAAAAGCCACCGCTTGCTCCCCCGGATGTGAAGCAATCACTTCGCAAGACAACTCACGCAAACGCGCCCGCCCCTGATTTTGACCATACTGCAGAGGCTCATCTGCCAAGCCCGCTTGCGTCAGTTCCGAAGCAAAACGAGCCACCAACTCACGCGGCAAGACCGCATTATCCGTAAACCCCGCCGCCAACGAAAGCAGCTCCGGATTCGCCAGTGCACGCGCCATCAAATCAACGATCACCGGCGATTGTATCTCGCGGCCGATCTTAGAAAAAGCAATAGGCGGTTGTGGATCAGAGGAACTCATAACTACACATCAGCATTCATTTCGAACCACCTACTAGCAAGAAAGTAACAGGCACAAAAAAGCCCGCTGTTTCCAGCGGACTTCTACAATACTCAGGGGGGGATTTGTTCCGAGGAGCGGAGCGACGACATGACCGGGCGCGACCGCATCCTGCGTAGCTCGTAGAGCGAAGCATGGAAGCGAACCGAACCACCGCAGGTGAAAATCCCGACACAAAGAAACCCGCTATTTCTAGCGGGTTTCCAAAATACTCAGGGGGGGATTTGAACCCCCACGCCCTTGCGGGCACCACGACCTGAACGTGGCGTGTCTGCCGTTTCACCACCTGAGCGAAAGTCGAAGTGCGGAGAAAAGTCGGCTTATCGGTCGCTGTCAATCTTGAGATTTGAGGTCTGGTTCAATGATTCGAATTAACCACAGAAATCACATAACACACAGAATTACAGGAAGCGACCCAAACTGAGGTGATTCGTCTCAAAGAAACAAGATACATTCCTAATACTGAATATTATCGATCAGAGTATTTTGTGCCTTCTGTGCTTTTTGTGGTTCAAAAATCGAATCTTTGTTGGCTAGTGTGAGCGATTTGAACAATTTGAATGACTCAGCCAACACAATCCATGCGCATCGCATTCGACAGGCTCATGCTTGGGAGACGATGCTGCGCTACCTTTTGACATTATGACACTTGAACAACGCCTCGAAACATTTCTCGATCAAACGCCCGCTGTCGATGACAGTGCTTATATCGCCAAAGGTGCCATTGTTATTGGCGCAGTGACTTTAGCAAAGGGCTCCAGCGTCTGGCATGGCTCTGTCTTACGCGGTGATATCAACACCATCGAAATCGGCGAAGGCTCGAACGTCCAGGACGGCACCATCGTGCACCTATCGGATAACTACGGCGTGAAGGTTGGCAAATATGTCACCATCGGTCATGCGGCCATGATCCATGCTTGCGAAATCGGCGACGGCTGTCTCGTCGGCATGCAAGCCACTATCCTAGATGGTGCCGTGATCGGGAAAGAATCGATCGTCGGTGCCGGCGCGCTCGTGACCAAGGGCACACAGGTGCCAGCCGGCTCGCTCGTGCTGGGCGCACCCGCTAAAGTGGTGCGCGCACTGACCGAAGCAGAACGTGCCACAGGCCGAATAATGGCCGAAAAATACGTGCGTGTCGCCAAAGGGCATAAAGCGCGGTTCGGTTCGGAAGCTTAGCAGGACTTCTCCAGCATAGCTGGAAACCGTCGATGACCTTGAGCCTGTCGAAAGGCTTATTTTCGCTAATAGGCGCTGAACACGGATTCACTGCGTATTTCTGATCTGTGTTTTCGACGCTCTGGGCTTGCAATGCGTGGCGAATGCTTTCTGGTATTTATTGTTATTGAGACTTAATCTCATACCTACTTAACTTTTTATGCGACTCGACCAAATCAAAAAAGGCGGCCTTTTCAGGGTCAAAGAAGTGGACTGCTCCAATGACTGCATTGCGCGGCTCATGTCGATGGGTCTGCTCCCTGACCAAGAGATCCGCTTGATCCATGAGGCACCGCTGGGCGACCCGATTGCGGTCGAGTTCAATGGTTGCCACATGAGTATCCGCCTCAGTGATGCAGCTGGTGTTGAAGTCGAACAAATCCAATGAGCACGGCGGAAAAACGCATCCGGATCGCCGTCATCGGTAATCCGAACACTGGTAAAACGTCACTGTTCAACACCCTGACTGGTCTCCGCCAACGCGTGGGCAACTACTCGGGCGTGACAGTCGAAAAGAAGACGGGGATCTGGAACATGCCCCATGGGCAAGATGTCGAGCTGATCGATCTACCCGGAACCTACAGTTTAAGTGCCACTTCTCTGGATGAGCGTGTAGCAGTGGACGTGATTGCTGGCCACGAAGCCGACTCCAAAGCACCGGACCTCGTGATCGTGGTGGTGGATGTGGAAAATTTACGCCGCAACCTCTTCCTCGCATCGCAAGCTTCCGAACTCGGTGTGCCAATGGTCATCGCTCTAAATTGCTGGGATGTGGCAGAAAAAAAAGGTCTGCAAATCGACAGTAAGCTCCTTCAGCAACGACTCGGCGTGCCGGTCATACCGACTGTTGCCAAGCGCAAGAGCGGCACTGACGAGTTAGCCAAAGCGGTCGAGCGCGCGATCGAAACTCGTCCGATGATGGCGCGTCCCTACTGGCCGGATCCGGTCAAAAAGGCACTCACTACTTTAAAAGATGAACTTGTCGTCAAACGCGGCGAATCGCTGCGCGAAGGTGAACTGCAACGCCTCATCTTCGACCGAAAGAGCGCGGTGCGCGAAAGATTAAAGACCCCTGCAAGTGAGCACGAGCCGATCATCAAAGCCGTGCGCGACCAACTCTACAAAGATGGTTTCCAACCAGACGCGGCTGAATCGACCTTACGCTTTCGCTTTTTAAATCCTCTATTGAATGACGTGCTAGAGCGTCAAGCCGCACTCAAGAAACGAAGTAAATCCGAGAGCATCGACCAATTGCTGCTCCATAAGTTCTGGGGACTGCTCGTGTTTATCGGCATGATGTATGTCGTCTTCCAATCGGTTTACACTTGGGCGGGTCCGCTGATGGACTTAATCGAGGGCGGTGTCGGCTGGGTGCAAGGTATCGCGTCGGATGCGCTGGTTTCGATGCCGATGCTGCAGAGTTTAATCGCCGATGGCATCATCGGTGGTGTGGGTGCCTTCTTGGTTTTCTTACCACAGATCCTAGTCCTGTTCTTTTTCATCTCTCTGCTCGAAGCCTCAGGCTACATGGCGCGCGCAGCCTTCTTGATGGATAAACTTTTCCAGTGGTGCGGACTGAACGGTAAAAGCTTCGTCCCCCTACTCACGAGTTTTGCCTGTGCCATTCCCGGCATCATGGCGACACGCACGATCAACGACAACAAGGCGCGCCTGATCACAATTTTGATCGCTCCTTTGATGAGTTGTTCGGCACGACTGCCCGTTTACTTGCTGCTGATCGGTGCCTTCATCGAGCCGCAGTATGGTCCTAAGGTTGCTGGTGCGACACTCTTTGCCATGCACTTCATCGGCGCGCTCGTCGCCGCCCCATTTGCATGGGCCTTGAACAAGACCGTCAATAAAGGCCGCAAGCCCATACCATTCGTGATGGAGCTCCCCCACTACCGCGTGCCTCAAATTAAACTGACACTGCACCGCATGTATGAAAGCGGTAAAGAGTTCGTGGTGCGCGCTGGCACAGTGATTTTTGCCATGACCATCGTCATTTGGGCGCTGTTGTATTTCCCACGTTCGGCAGAGGTGGAAAATGAAATTCGCGCGAAATACGGAATCACTAATGACACAATCTCAGTGAGCAACGTCGGCGAACAGATCATCGCCAACGATTTAGAAGAAGCAATTTCCAAGCAAATAGACGCAGCCTATCTCGAACAGAGCTACATGGGCCGCTTCGGTAAATTCGTGCAGCCGGTGTTTGCACCTGCAGGCTACGATTGGAAGATCACCGTCGGTGTGCTAGCGAGTTTTCCGGCCCGCGAAATCATCATCTCGACGCTCGGCATCACCTACGCGCTTGGTGGCGAAGTCGATGAAGAATCCGGCGATCTACGCAGCACATTGAGCAACGCAAAATGGGAAAGCGGTCCCCGCATGGGCGAACCCGTTTTCAATATTCCAGTCGCGCTGTCGATCATGGTCTTTTTCGCACTCTGCATGCAGTGTGGCGCAACGCTCGCCGTCATCGCTAAAGAGCTCAACTGGTGGTGGGCCACAGGTAGCTTCTTCGCGCTAACAAGTATCGCTTGGATCGCTGCCGTGCTCGTCTATCAAATCGGAATGCTGTTTTAAGCATGAAAACGATCGAATTCATCATTGTCGGACTCATCCTCCTAGGAGCGCTGTTCTACCTCTACACAGTATTCAAGCCGAAGAATAAATCGGGCGGCGGTTGCGGTTGTGGCACAACCGATTGCAAGGTGCCGAAGCCTGAGATCAAGCATCCGGATGCGAAGTAAAGCGCGTTCGTATTGCGAAGAGTTGTAGCCACGGCAGTCCCCTGCCGTGTTTCGTTTTAGCGGATAACGGCTATGCAGAAGGTCACGTCACAGAGTGACGTGGCTACATCTGTGATGATGGAACAGAATGGTGAACCGCAGTTGGCGGACGTGTGAAACACGTCCCTCCAGTCTAAGCTGTAGCCACGGCAGTCTCTGCCGTGTTGTTGTCAGGATGGCTCGACCCGAAATCAATGCGGGCGCCAGCTCTTGAGAATGCGCATGTAGTTTGCGCGCTCGAGAGCTTCAGGATCGGGGCAACTATCGTAGTTCATACAACCTCGAAGCATCTCCAAAGATCCATACTCTTTTTCCTCCATCCATTCAGTCAGTTCGGCTAGGATTTCCTCTGCGCGAATCGGGCCGTTGATGAGCAAAGTGGAGACAAGTTGAATCACGTCGGCACCAGCCATGAGGGCTTTGACCACATCGATACCGGTATGCGCACCACCTGATGCCGCTAGCTGGCAATCGATGCGACTGCTGAGCAGCGCGAGCCAACGCAGACGTAGCAAGAGCTCTTGCGAGTATGAATACTTCAAACGTGGGACCACCTCTAGTTCATCGACATCGAAGTCGGGTTGATAAAAACGATTGAAAAGCACGAGGCCATCCACACCGGCTTCGCTAAGACGCTTTGCAAAATGCGGCAGCGCGGTGAATGAGGGCGACAACTTAACCGACAATGGGATCGAGATGCGCTCACGGATGGACTGCACAATACGAAGATAACGATCTTCCATATCACTGGCACTCACGTTGAAGTCAGTGGCGAGGCAGTATAAGTTGAGTTCGAGCGCGTCAGCTCCGGCGCCTTCAATCAGTGATGCATAGCTCACCCACTCGCCTTCTCGATTTCCGTTGAGCGACGCGACAACGGGAATATCGACAGCCCCTTTAACCTGTTGCAGCTGGTCAAGGTAGGCATCGACGCCACGATCCAGAAGACTGACTTCTGGGAAGTATGACGCTGCTTCAGAGAAAGAGTTCTCGTAGGCGCCCAGATGTGCATCAGAGCCAACAATGTTTTGAGTGATTTGCTCTTCGAAAAGAGAATACAAAAGCTGCGCTTATCGCTAAACGCCTGATCCTCTACCCGAACTTAGCGCCCAAAAAAACTCAATGCGAAGTCCGCAAAATAGGCATCGACGTAGCGATCGGCTCCGAGGAAATATAGCAACCCAGCGACAGCCAGCATCGGGCCAAATGGCACCTGCGCACCGAACTCAACGGTTTCTTCCTCTTCTTCGCCTTCAACTGGATCTATTAGTGGCGCATCGGGCTCTGCAGCGCCTTTACCGAGTAGCCGACCGATCACCAAAATAGGCAACAAGACGATCGAACCAATCAAGGCACCGCCAAACATCGCGAAAACAGCACCTTGCCATCCACAGAAAGCACCGATGAAGCCGACAAATTTCACATCGCCCTCCCCCATGGCTGGCTTGCGAAAGACAATCTCGCCGAGCACTGCGATCCAATAAACTAAGCCCGCACCGATCAATGCGCCCATTACCGAGATCACACCGCCTTGGATGTTTTCAACAATCGGTAAACCATCGATACCATGCAGAGAAGGAAATACGATCGAGAGCACCACACCGATCACCATACCACCAATCGAGAAACGATCTGGAATGATCATGTGATCAAAATCGATGAATGTGGAGCAGATCAAAAAAGCGATGTAGAGCATTCCAATGAATGCCACCACCGGCGAATGCGTGAGCCATGAAGCCAAGAACAATAAGCCCGTGAGCAGCTCAATGGCTGGATAACGCACGCTGAATTTTGCACCACAGCAACTGGCACGACCTCGTAAAATCAACCAAGTCAAAATCGGCAGGTTATGATACCAGGGAATGGGTTGTCCGCAGGCACAGGTCGATCCGGGAAAAACCACCGAGCGTTCTACCGGTATACGATAGATACAGACGTTCAGAAAACTCCCGACAATAGTGCCTAATACAAAAACAAGCGAAGTGAAGAACCAGGGAAAGTCTTCGTTAATAAATTCAAGCGTCTCAATCATAACGGGGCGGTAAATTTAAAGCGCGGCAGGCAGCCTTCGACATCACATGCGCACTCACCTCTGCATGCGACCAAATTTCTAAAGAACGCACACCTTGATGCACCAACATGGAAAGACCATTGGCAATTTCGAGTCCATGTGCGCTGGCTTCCTTTAACAGTGTCGTCGCAGAAGGATTATAGATCATGTCATAGACCTTCCAACCTTTAGGTAGCGCAGTGACATCAATCGGGGCTGGATCGTCGCTCTTCAAGCCGAGCGAGGTCGCATTGATCAGTACGCCATTTTCCGGTAAATCCGTAGGCAACTCGGCAATGGCAAACGCCTCTGCAGTTTGGCCGCCAGGCATCGCATGCACGACATCCATCACATTTTGTAAACGCTCGGGTGTGCGATTACCGATATAAAGCTTCGAACAATGATCGAGCACGCACTGCACTGCCGCCGCGCGCGCCGCGCCACCGGAACCAAGCAAGACAACTGTGGCACCTTTAAGGCTCACATCCAAATCCGCCTTCAGGGCATTCTTCAAACCATAGCCGTCGGTGTTGAAGCCATTGTAGCCGAACTCGTCCCAAACCAACGTATTGACCGCGCCCATACGCTCCGAATCCGGAGAGATACCTTTGATCAAAGGCATCGCCTCAACCTTGTGAGGAATCGTTAAATTCAGCCCGAGAAAATTATGCTTATGAAACAGCGGCAAAGCCTTAGGCAAATCCTCAGGCGCGACGTCGAAACGAAAATACGTCCAATCCGCAAAACGTGAATCCACCAGCCGCATTTTTGCCAATGCCGCGTTGTGCATCGCGGGACTGACCGAGTGCTTGATCGGGTGCCCTAAAACAGCCAAAGGCGTGCCACCAAAATCAATTTTACCCAAATCATCGAGGGTGTAAGTTTTATCCGTATCAAAAGTCGTCATTCAGAGTAAGAGAGTTCTAAAACAAGTAGGCATGAATCCACTCAGTGACGAGCCGTTTTTTGATTTCTTCAGACTTGATCGTTGGTTTCATGCTAGGCAGCTACATTCACTATCAAATCCAATTAAAATTCCTGCTAAAAGCGGAAATCCTTAAAGTTTCCTAAGGTGACGCTTGACCCAAAAAACGATTTAAAGATTGTTAGACCGAAAGTCTCATTGTGGCTAAAAAAAATCATCAACAACGCAATGCGCTTTTCAAAGCGTTTTTCGTCCTAATGCTGCTCTCCACAGCTTGCTGCCTCGTCCTCATCTGGGCTGCACGCGATGCCAACTCCCCGTTCGCGAAGTCGATCCGCCAGTGGATCGGAATCAGAGAACCAGCACCTGTCGTTGAAGAGGTTCCGATCGTTGAGGTTCCTAAAGTGGTCGAAGTGACACCTGAGCCGATCCAGCCAATCGTGGTAGAACCTGAACCCGATCCCATCATTGATATCACTTTTGGAGAGATTACCAAACAACGCCACCTTTGGCCGAAAACGCTCCAGCTGAACTTAGCCGCGAAGATCACGATTCGTTTCAACGGCAACACCTATGGTGACATCGAGTTCGCGCCCGGCACGGTCGTCCAAGTGCAAGCACTGAAATCGCCGGCACATATCGAATGCACACTCGGCAGCAATTTCACCACCATCCCGGTCCATGAAACTGATTTTGCAGAGTGGTTCACCGACAAGTATTCGGAAAAATATACATTACAGCCGATTCCCGAAGTTGATAATACAAACGATTTCGAGAGGGCCACATTCACCCGAGACGAACGGGAAAAAGCAGTGTGGAATCAAATGAACATTTGGTGCTATCAAAATTACAAGTCCATCGCGCTGACCCTCGACACAGACAAACTAATTTTCAAATGGCATGATACGAACGACAACTACGTGGACTATTCATACGAAGCGCGCGAGATCGCACGCAAATTTTTGCAACTTCGATCTGAACTAGGCAAGACAGACGACAACTACGCCGCTTGTGAAATCCGCAACCCACGGACAGATGAGCTATTAGGCAGCGGCGCTGTCTTCATCCCTCAACTATAGCCGAAAGATAGAACTCGGTTTCTTGAGACTGAGGTAATCTAAAATGTAGCCACGTCACTCTGTGACGTGTCCCTGTCTGTCCCGAGGTAATCGAAGGTGTAACGTAATCCCGAGCATATACGCTAACCTGCTAAACCGAAACACGGCAGGAGACTGCCGTGGCTACAACTTAGACAAGAGGGACGTGTTTCACCCGTCCGCCATTTATTTGGAAGCTCATCCTGAAACGTAAAGATGTAGCCACGTCACTCTGTGACGTGTCCCTCAAGTTCGTCCACGGCGGTTACCTTCGATACCACTAAGAAAGGCCGCGCTCACTGCTCTCGGCAAAAGTCAGCAAAGTTTGAACGATTGGATTCCCTAGATCGGCCTCAGCGCGCAACTTATCCGCTGCCTGACGGCGATTGAGACCTTCCTTGTAAAAGGTTTTAAACAGACGACGCACTAGAGCGACATCTTCAGGAGAAAATCCTGCTCGTTCCAAACCAATCTTATTCGTGGTGCGCACTACCGCAGGATTTCCATCCGCGATCATATATGGCGGCACATCTTGAACGATTTTAGATGCAGCACCGGCCATGGCGTAATCACCGATACGGCAAAATTGATGTAGTCCCGTGCCCCAGCCGATATTGACGTGGTTACCCACTACAACGTGACCACCGAGCGCAGAGTGACTACTCATCACCAAATGGTTACCGACGATGCATTCGTGCGCAATGTGACTGTATGAAAGAATCAAATTATGATCCCCCATAATCGTATTCGAATCTTCGTTGGTGGCACAGTGAACTGTGGTGAACTCACGAAAGACATTTTTTGAACCGATCTTCAAACCGTGCACACCGCCACGATATTTCAAGTCGTGCGTTTTACCACCGACGTAGGCGTATGGGTGCACTTCATTGTCCTCGGCCATCGTTGTGGCACCATCGACAGTTGCGTGGTGCATGACATCCGTGCCTTTGCCTATCTTCACACGGGAACCGATGTATGCATAAGCACCAACGGTTACGCCATCATCAAGCTCAGCACCGTCTTCAACGATTGCAGTTGGGTGAATCTGTGTCGCCATTTTTGTGGTCTCAATTAATCAGTCGCATCGGCCAGCATGAACATCAGTTCGGCGCTGGAAACAGTCTTACCGGCCACTTTACATTCGCCGGTGGCTGTCGCGATTTTATTACCTCGGATCTTGATCAACTTAACGCGAATCTCGATGGAGTCTCCAGGCTCAACAGCTTGGCGGAATTTCACCTTATCCACACTCATGAAGAAGGCGATTTTGTTCTCTTCGACAGGAAGCTTGCGTAAAAGTAAAACACCAGCCGCTTGCGCCATCGCTTCGACTTGCAACACACCCGGCATCACAGGACGTCCCGGATAGTGACCTTGGAAATACGGCTCGTTAATGGTGACGTTTTTAAGGGCCACCAACTCGTCTTCGCTGACGATTTCGATGACCTTATCAATCATCACGAATGGGTAACGATGCGGCAAAGTATCCAACACCCGACGAATATCCATCGTCGTTTCATGTGCTTCGACTACGGAAGCTTTTTTAGGCTTCGCCGCAGCCTTCGCGCCCTTTGCTTTTTCAAGAATCTTCTTACGTAGCACCTTGGAAAGCTCTGCATTCAAAGCATGCCCTGGACGCACCCCCACGATGTGTGCCTTGATCGGCATACCCGCGAGCACGATGTCGCCGATGATATCGAGCATCTTGTGGCGAACAAACTCGTCCTTAAAACGAAGCGGCTCTTTAGAGACGATCTTATCGCCCTTGATCACAATCGCGCTGTCCAGACTACCACCCCTGATCTTGCCGAGCTTCAACAACTCTTCGATGTCTTCATAGATGGTGAAAGTCCGCGCTGGTGCGATCTGCGCCACGTAAGTTTCAGGGTCCACATCCAAACTCAAGTGCTGCGTATGGATCCCTCGGTCATCTGCCGAGGTGCATGTAATACGGAAGCCATCATGCGGTAGCGCAATAATTGAACTGTTACCGCGTGTGACTGAAATCGGTTCTTCCAAAACGAAGTATTCGCGCTCCGCCTCTTGCTCCACTGGTTCAGCTTGCTGCACCAGATTCACGAAATGCTTTGCAGAACCATCGAGAATCGGCGGCTCACTCGCATCCATTTCGATGAGCACATTGTCCACACCGCAACCATTCAGCGCGCTCAACACGTGCTCCACAGTGTGCACCTTGGCATGTCCGTCGGCAATCGTCGTGCTGCGAACCAAATCCTCAACCAACTCGATCATCGGTTTCAGTTCAGGCTTACCGTAAAGATCGATCCGTTTAAAAACGATCCCGTGATTCTCGGCAGCTGGTTTGAGGGTCAGATTAACTTCTTCGCCTGTGTGCAAGGACTTCCCCTTGATCGAGACTTCCCGAAGGATGGTGCGTTGCTTCATATATATGAGTATTAAGACAGTAAGATCAGAACGAACAGTGAGAACGGACCGACATAAAACCCCAAAAGCTAAAGGAAGCCTCAAACATGTAAAGCATCGGTTTTAACGATCACCTGATGTGTGAGAAGGGATACCTTGGTAGCTGTCTTATATATTATGGAGGGCAATGCGCTGTTCTAACCTGAGTTTGTCGAAGTGTCATTGCCGCAGATACTTCGTTGCCGCATCGAACCTTCGGCGGTTGCGACGGAGCGCAACCCTCCAAAAACATGCAACTCGCTCGTATTTTTCCAGTTCTATTAGACTTTTGAACCAAACGCTTCGGTAAATTCAGCTCGTAGGCTCACCAGCAAGTCCACCGCGCCGGGTGAGTCCGCATGCACACAAAGCGTATCTGCCTGTAGCGGGAAGGTCGCCCCACCTATCGCCGACATCTGACCAATGGACAACCACTGCCGCACACGTTCAACCGCTTCAACCGTGCCCAAAATCGCCCCAGGCTCACCCCGTGGCACCAATCCGCCGTTGTCGAGATAACCTCGATCGACAAATGCCTCCGCCCACACTTGAATCCCCTGCGCAGCGGCTTCGCGCGCACAAAGACCGCCCGCCAAAACGAAAAGCCCCAATTCTGGTCGACCACCCATGAACTGTAAAAAGATCGCACGTAAATCTGCGTTCACCTCGACCGCATGATAGAGCGATCCGTGTAGCTTAACATAGCGCACATCGGCACCCACAGCGGCTGCCGCCTCGCAAAATCCATCCACCTGCGCAGCCAACAAAGCCTCAAATTCCGTTGAAATAGGCAAATCCCCACCCCGTCCACCGGATCCAGCCAGCCCAGGATGCGCGCCAATCATCACGCCAGCTTCGCTCGCCAATTGAATCGTCGAAGTCGTTTTGGCCAAACTACCGGCATGCACACCGCAGCAGATATTCGCCGCACCGACCTGCGCCAACAAAGCAGCCGTCTGCTCCAGCGATTCATTCTCGCCCAGATCACAATTGAGTATCAGTCGCGCCATTGGAAAGAAATCTGCGTGCCCGGAGCGCATTGCGCAAGTCTATCGATATCCGCATCCCGCAGCACAGCCAGCTTCGCATAGCCGCCCACCGTCGGGCCATCCACCATGGTGACAATCGGCTGGCCATTGCCCGGAATCTGAAAACTTCCCGGCAGCACCGGCTCACTGGGAATTGATGCCGGCACCTCTATAGTAGGGCCTTCCAAACGAAAACCCGTGCGATCCGATCGCGCCGACACCCGCCAAGGCGATGCGACCAAGACATCGCGAGCCGACTCCGAGAACAATGCATACTGAGGACCTCTTAATAGCTCAAAAGTCACTTCGCGGCCAAAATCCCTTCGATCCTCGACTAGCAGACGCCGCAAGGAAACCCCTTCGGTCGACACCTGCGGTGCCGATTGCATTGCCGAAAGTCGTATCCCATTTCGTAAAACACAGCCCAATCCATTCCGCGCATCCACCGACGCACTGCCAAACCAGTGATCCGCAACCACGCCTCCCGGCACCGCCAAATAGGCAAATAGACCCGATCGCGCCTGCGGAAAGGTCAAAACCTCGCCCGCGGACACCCGCTGCGCCGTCCATGGCTCGATCCCACAACCAAGATCCGCACCGGCCAGCGCCAGCCAAGTATCCGCCAAAACCTTCAACTTCGCCCCCTGCAGCATGATCTCCAGCGCCGGAGCCGTTTCACGATTGCCCAACAAACGATTTGCCGCCGCCAGCGAATAGCGATCCATCGCCCCACCGACCGGCACCCCGAAGCGACGCCAGCCCGCACGACCAGCATCCTGAATCGATAGCCCCACCCCAGTAGATAGTATTTCAAGTATCGGCTGCATCACTTCTGAGGAATAAATTTCACCCGATCTCCGGGTTCTAAAGCAAACACCGCCTCACTGACAGGCTTTGCCAACTTAGCCAGCGCCGGTCGAAACAGCGGCAGATCCGTCTGACCGAGCAAATGCCAGCCTCCTGGACTCGCCACCGAATAAATACCAGCATGCCCGCCACCAATCGCCACCGTCCCTGGAGCGATGTGGTCACGCGGCGACGCACGACGCGCCAAATGCAGACGCGGGTCCAAGCCATCTAAATAAGGAAAACCTGGCGCAAAGCCCATTATCCGCACCCGATATTCAGGTGCAGAGTGGATCGCCACCACCTCTGCCTCGCTTAAATCCGTCAATCGAGCCACTTCTGCCAGATCGGTCCCGTCATAGCGAACCGGCACCTGCACCAAGCGACCTTGCGCACGAGCCAGCTCTGCGGGTTCCGCCAAGCCTGCGACCCATCGACCGCCCGCATCGACAAATTTCGGCGCGCGAAAAATCAACAGCATGTTCTCATAGCCATGCACCCATTCCAAGAAACCCGCTGGTGGCGCCGTCTGCACCGCGATTTCGACCGCCGCACGCGCGCCATCACTCAATCCTTGGATCAAGATCCCGCACTCCCCGTATAACTGACAATCCGCTTTCAATCCTCTGCGATGACAACCCGTCTCCATTCTAGCGTCAAGAGACTGTCTCAATAATTGCAATATAACGATTTCCGACGTCATGATCGTAATCTTACTCATAGTCTTAATCCTCCGTTCACGTTCGTAAGACCTTCTATTACAACGCTTAGATTAAGATTAAGAGCGCATCAGCCACGCAACCGATTCTATAGGGCTGCAACAACCGGCGATGACGGAGCATCGCCCTCCACTGCAGCCATATTCTGGAGGGTTGCGCTCCGTCGCAACCGCAGTATGTCTTATTGGATCGATTCCCACAACCGGCGATGACCATTCGACAAGCTCAGGTTGGAACCTCCATTTCAGTCATATTCCAGCGGATTGCTCTCCACATTCAAAACCACCCGCATTTTACAATAAAAGCCCCCAATGGAGCGACATTCCAAAATACCCTGAAAATAAGCTAAAAACTTCTTGATTTAACCAGCCAGTCCTATTTGCTCTCCAACTTTTCCCATGAAAGCCACTATCAAAACACAAGGCCGCCAATTTACCGTAACTGAAGGCGATGTTCTCAAAGTTAACTTCTTTCCCGAAACGAAAGCAGGCGACACGATTGACATCAATGAAGTCCTCATGATCGGCGAAGGCGCGGACGCTCGCTTCGGCACACCACTCGTCGAGGGTGCATCCGTTAAAGTAACAATCCTCGAAAACAAGAAGGACAAAAAAGTCGTTATCTTTAAGAAGAAGCGTCGCCAAGGCTACAAAAAGCGCCGCGGCCACCGTCAGCACCTTTCTGTTATTAAAATCGAATCCATCAACGGTTAATCCAACCAAGGAGAACTTAAGCTATGTCACATAAAAAAGGACAAGGAACTTCACGCAACGGTCGCGACAGCCACTCAAAGCGTCTTGGTGTTAAAAAATTCGGCGGCGAGACTGTCGTTGCAGGTAACATCATCTTACGTCAACGCGGCACAAAATACCACCCAGGCGTCAACGTCGGTATGGGTCGTGACCACACACTTTTCGCTCTGAAAGACGGCAACGTCGCTTTCGACAAGGAACACCGCAAGATCAACGTTGTTGAACTAGCGACTGCGTAAGACGATTTTAAATCGACAAAACTTTCAAAATCCCGCCTCCTTCTAGGAGCGGGATTTTTTTATGGACCAATCACTTGAAGAGCTACGCGCACAACGCGAACTGATACGAAAGCATCTGGAATGGATCGACCAACAGCTCGCGGCCGCTGAAACCGGTAAGCCCAGCGAACGAACAAGCGAAACCACCAGCCCGTCCGAAACTCCAGAAGCTCCCAAAGCTTCGCCGGTCAAGACCGCCCCACCCGCAGAAGCAACGGAAGGCACTGCTGCCCCCGAAGGAAGCAAAGTCTTCGTCAACGACGACCCCGAACGCCTACACGCACCCGCCCCGGTCGATCTCACACGCGCAAAGATTGGCTGCCTCGCCCTTTTCTTCCTCAGCTCCTTCCTCTTCCTCTTCCTGCTCTTCGGCTTGCCGTATTTGATGGATTAGGCGTCAGATCAGGGAAAAGTGAATAGAGAAAATGGAAAGCCCGTCAGACGATATATTTAACCGCAGAGAGCGCGGAGAGATAAAAGAGAAAAATAACTCACTCCACCTCAGCGTTCTCAAGCGAAGCGGGCGGTTAATAAAAGCATCTGATCAGCCACGGATCCAGAATCTTTCAGCAGTTGGAATATCTTACACGTTCGTTCCAATTTTTTAGTGTATCGATTCGGCTTCACACTCATCGCAGAAGTAGCACTGCTTCGTTCCAGAAAATAAGGTTCTTTTCACCTTTCCTTCGATCTCTCTCATCGAGGTAGATCCACAGCTAGGGCAAGTCACTGACTCCCTTTCTTCGTTTTCATCAATAACTTCAAAAATGATGTAGGCATCTTCTGCTCTATCTTCTTCGACGTAAAGATCCCAAGTGCTTAGCTCGCCTCCGCTTTCTCGGATCTCATAGGGGATTCCGTTTTCTTTTAGGAGCGCTTCAATGGGCGGAAGTGCTGCTTGATCGTGATACTGTGCTATGAGTTTCATTTGTTTATCGAACGTCTCGACTGGGTATGCATCAGTTTTTGTAGATATCTCTACGATGTCTTACTTTGACGACATTGACGATTAGTTCCTGATCGATCACCTGATACAGAATTCGATAGTTGCCCTGCCTGATTCTATATTTCTCTTGCCCGGAAAGCTTTTTACTTCCTGCGGGGTGAGGATTGCTAGCAAGGCTTCGGATTTTTTCAATGATGCGAATTCGGTCTTTGATTTCGATCCTCTCGATTTCCTTTGCAGCCGATTTCTTGATGACAATTCTATAGTTTCCCATTTTCTTTGAGGGAGGCTACGAAAGCTTCGAAATCGATTACTGGCTCATCCTCTCTTTCTTTGAATGCCTCCAGGTCTTCTGCGTCCTCAAACAGGGCAGATCGCACCGCGTCATTTACAAGTTCAGATACCGGAGATGAGACCTCAGCCGATTTCATTTTCAAGGCTTTGTGGAGATCTTCTTCAAAATAGACAGTGGCGCGCTTCATAGTTTAGCACTAAAACGTCAAAGCGCTAAATGTCAATTTCTTTCCCGTGAACGTGGAAGACTATCGACGCAGTGAGCGAAGCGAACGGAGTTGATAGCTCTGACTGGTTCGATCCATTTGGTTAAATTCTGTAATAGAAGATGCGCTGCTTTTCGAGGTCATATCCAAACCATTCTGTTTCAGTTCTGTAGACTTCCAAGCCTTTACTGCTTGTCGGCCACCAAGACCACCATTCTGAGAGTTCTTCGTCGTAGGTGAAGTGTTCTGATGGGACTGGCGGCCTCCGATTCTTAGACTCGGTGTCATATGTTTTTCTTTTGGTGATGATGAGTTCGATGTCTTTCTCATCTGCTGTGAAGCCCAGAAAGATGATGTTCGTCCGCAGTCCAAGCGACTGGTGAAACTCAATATTCCTAGCGCTTTCGGGAAGCCAAGGGATCTTCGCTTTTACTTCTTCAAAGTTTGATTGAGCAGAGACGATCGTGCTGTCTGTGCCCCAGAAGTCTTCTCCAAATTTCTTTATCGCAAGGGCACTGCCGCCAATTGCTATTCCGAATAGCAAACCGATGGCGAATATGGATGAGGATTTCATTCTCTTATCGAACAAGTTATTATGTCATTTTGAGATATTCTTCCGTGAAGCGGCTGTCAAACGTCCTTTGAGGGAGCAAAAATAGGATTTCCTAATGTCATATCATTCCAATGGGGATAATATGACAATGAGATATTATTCCTCGCTTGCTTCAAAAGCGCCTAGATTGGTTCCTAGAAGAATGTCAGGCGTAGGCGGCAAGCGCGCCTTTGGGATTACTAATTAGCGTCACATAAGCGTCCATAAGCGGCAAAGCTCCACGTCATCGTTGAACGACTCAGGGAAGCCTTTAAGCCACTCGTGGCCTCTCGGATCGATCCATTCGACACAGGCTCATGGTGATTAGGGATAACGATCCCTACCCATACAGTCTAAAGCAACTGTGCGCCCTGCCCTGCTTGGGTGTGGATGACGGTGGCTTCCAAGCCATGCTCGGCTTGATAGGCGGCAGCCACGACTGCGGCATGCTCGGCTCCAAACTCGGCTCCGGTGAAGGCCATCACGGCTCCACCAAATCCGCCGCCGGTGAGACGGGCGCCATAGACATAGGGTTGTTTTTTCAACAGATCGACCAGTGTATCGAGCTCAGGGATGCTGTTCTCGAAATTGACGCGTGAGCTTTCATGCGAGGCACTGATTGCCGCGCCAACCGCCGCTAGATCACCCACAGCCAAAGCAGACTCCACCGCACCAACGCGGGCGTTTTCTGTCACTACATGCAAGGCACGGCGAAAGAGCACATCGCCCAGCTCGGCCTCGCAGGCACGCACTTGCGCTTCGTCGAGTTGCGAAAGTGTTGCTGCTTCGGGGAAGCGTTTTTGCAGGATCGCCAAGGCGTCCTTACATTCTTGGAAACGATCGGCATAGGCTGAGTCGACCAGCGCATGCTTCTTGTTGGAATTCAAAATCCAGAAGTGTGTGTCCTTCGGCATTAGCTTAGTGCGGAAGACTTCGGTCGCGCAATCGATCAACACGATCGAATCGGCTTCACCAAAAGCAGACACCCCTTGATCCAAAATACCGCAAGGCATGCCAACAAATTCGTTTTCGGCCTTACGTCCGATACGGGCGAAGCCCACGGTGTCGGTTTCGAAACCATAGAGCGCTGCAAGCGCCTTGGCGGTAGCGAGCTCAAACGCGGCGCTACTGCTCATCCCGGCACCTGCTGGCAGTGTGCTAGTGACTGCGATGTTGTAGCCCACTGGCATTTTCATGCCGAGACCACGCATGACATGTGTCACACCGACGGGATAATTCGTCCACGAAGCAGGTCCTTTGATCGGTTTCAAATCGTCGAGCGCGATCTCCATCGCGGCGGCGCCGTCACTGACCAAGCCGATGTTCTGATCATCGCGAAGTGCCACACAAACGGTGATCCCTTCCGTCACGGCGACGCCCATCACAAGCCCACCGTTATAATCGGTATGATTGCCGATAAACTCGATACGACCGGGGGCAAAGGCGGCGTAAGTCGGCTCGGCATTGAATTGCGATTTAAAGAATTGCTTCGTTTTTTCAGACATTGGGGATGGGGATACTGGATTGCTGCTATGAATTGGATTTCGCCCAAGAATCTCTTAAGGCAACGGTCCGATTAAAGACCAGCGCAGCGGGGGCAGAAAGTTGGCTGTCGGGGCAAAAATACCCGATCCGCTCAAACTGACAAGTCTCGCCGACTGGCAGGCTCGTGAGGCTAGGCTCACAATAAGCGATGCTTTCGGTGACGGAATCGGGATTCACAAAATCGAGGAACTCTTTCTCCTTATCACCTTCGGGCTTTTCGACTGAAAAGAGACGATCAAACATCCGCACCTTGGCCTGCACTGCATGGTCGCGACTAACCCAGTGAATCACTCCCTTCACCTTACGGTCTTCGGGGTTTTTATTCAAGGTGTCGTGATCCACACTGCAGAGCAGCTTGATTGGATTGCCGGCCTCGTCTTTGATCACTTCGTCGCACTTGATAATGTAGCCGAAACGTAAGCGGACTTCGCCGTCTTGCTTCAAGCGGAAGAACTTACGGTTGGCTTCTTCCTTAAAGTCGTCCTGCTCGATCAACAGGTGCTTGCTGAATGGAATCTTGCGTGTGCCGGCTGATTCATCACCAGGGTTATTGATGCCATCGACCTCAACGACTTCACCTTCAGGCCAATTCGTTAGTTCGATCTCAAGCGGATCCAAGACTGCCATGCGACGAACCGCGACCTCGTTCAGTTCTTGGCGAACCGCATACTCAAGCAGCGCGACATCACTAGTCGAAGGGACTTTAGTGATGCCCACCGTGGCACAAAACTGACGAATCGCTGCGGCAGGATAACCGCGGCGGCGCATTCCGCAGAGTGTCGGCATGCGAGGATCGTCCCAACCTGTGACATGACCACCATCCACCAGATCGCGCAGCTTGCGCTTGCTGACCACGGTGTAAGTCAAATTCAGGCGGGCAAACTCGGTTTGCTTGGATGGAAAGATACCGAGCTTCTCGATAAACCAATCGTAGAGCGGGCGGTGGTCTTGGAACTCAAGCGAACAGAGCGAGTGCGTGATCTCTTCCAAGGAGTCACTCTGACCGTGCGTAAAGTCATAGCTTGGGTAAATACACCATGCATCCCCTACTCGGTGGTGATGCATGCGCTTGATGCGATACATGACCGGATCGCGCATGTTCATGTTCGGATGCGTCATGTCGATTTTGGCGCGGAGCACTTTGGCCCCATCATCAAACTCGCCCGCGCGCATGCGCTTAAACAAATCAATGCTCTCTTCGATCGGACGCTCACGATGAGGGCTAGGCTTGCCTGGCTCAGTGATGGAACCGCGATAGGCACGCATCTCGTCGAAACTCAGTTCGTCGACATAGGCATCGCCTGACTCAATCAGTTGGATGGCCCAGAGATACAGCTGCTCGAAGTAATCGCTGGCGAAACAGATCTTCGCCCAGTCGTAGCCCAGCCATTTGATGTCTTCTTGAATGGCTTGCACGAACTCATCGCTCTCCTTTTCAGGATTGGTGTCGTCGAAGCGCAAATTGCAAAGACCGCCAAACTCCTTAGCGATCTCAAAATTCAAGCAGATCGCTTTGGCATGGCCAATCTGGAGATAACCATTCGGCTCAGGAGGGAAACGTGTTTGCACACGCCCATCATGTTTACCAGCAGCCACATCGGCTGCCACCATTTGGCGGATAAAATCGGTCGGCGTATCGGAAGCGTCTGACATAAGCGGTGAAGCAAAACGCAGCCGATGGTCCTGTGCCAGTCAAAAAGAATAGAAAGGTAGGGGGCAAAGCGCGTAAGTCCGACAAGGGCGCGGGGACGTCGACCCTACTTGCACGATACGCGGCTCAGACGTGTGGCGATGGAGACCAATGTAACGGTAGGGACGCCTGCCCTCAGGCGTCCGCTATATTAGCTTCAGCCTCGGACGCCTAGGGGCAGGCGTCCCTACCCCTATAAAATATCAGTTCTTTCTATTATTACTGCGTTGTTGCCTCTTCTTTTTGTTCTTTGCTGCGTTGGCTTTCCTCTTAGCAGCTGCCACCTTAGCCGCAGCTGCTTTCTTAGCGGCTTCCGCCCTCTTGTTTGCGACCAACGAGTTTAAATTCTGAAATTCACTCAGCTCCACGCGGCCGTTGCCATTTTCATCGAGTTTTCCGAAATGTATCTGCAACTCTTTATTCTCAGAGCGCTGTGCTTCCGACTTCGAAATATCCTGACTTTCGTTCGTATCAATCGCCTTAAAAGCAGCATTGCCCTCGTTCGCCTTTGCTGGCGCAGCAAATGATAGAGATGGAGCGATCAAGGCCGCACAGCCGATCAGTCAGAGAAGGATAGGTTTTATATTCATTTTGTGTATTCAGTCAGTATTTTGGCTTCAGTGCACTAACAGAATGCAGCGACACTGAAAGACCACTTAAGCACTACGCATGATCGATCGCGCTCAATTCCTCATCGCTAAAGGGCGCGGCTTCCAATCCCGCGAGTATATCTAGAATCTGTGCAGAACGACTCGCCCCGATCAGCGCGGAAGTCACTGTCGAGCGCCGCAACACCCAAGATATAGCCATCTGAGCGAGGCTCTGACCACGGACGAGCGCGATCTCATTGAGCGCGCGCACAGTATTCATGGTCTGCTGGACCTGCGCTTCTTGCAGGAAAGGGCTGTTCACATCTGCCGCGCGAGAATCGGCTGGTATCTCGGTGAGGTATTTATTGGTCAACATCCCTTGCGCTAGCGGCGAGAAGACGATGGCACCGACTCCAGTTTCGTCTAGCTCATCAAGGAGCCCGTCTTCGACCCAGCGATCCAATATGCTATAGCGGGGCTGATGGATCAGACACGGTGTGCCCAGTTCTCGGAGGATCCGCACGGCTTCTTTGAATTCAGTAGGACGGTAATTAGAAAGCCCCACATACAGCGCCTTACCTGAGCGAACCGCGGTGTCCAGCGCGCCCATCGTTTCCTCCAGTGGCGTCTCAGGATCTGGACGATGACTGTAAAAAATATCGACGTAGTCGAGCCCCATACGCTGCAAGCTCTGGTCTAGACTGGAGAGCATATACTTGCGCGAGCCCCACTCGCCATAAGGTCCCTCCCACATATGGTAGCCTGCCTTGGTCGAAATAATCAGTTCGTCACGATAAGGTCGAAAATCCTGCGCAAAGATTTTGCCGAAGTTGCGCTCCGCCGAGCCGGGAGGCGGTCCGTAGTTATTCGCGAGGTCGAAGTGCGTGATGCCGTTGTCAAAGGCGCAATGCAGCATCTCGCGGCTGTTCTCGAAGTCATCCACATCGCCGAAGTTGTGCCACAAGCCAATCGAGACAGGTGGCAGCTTCAGCCCACTACGACCACAGCGGTTA
This sequence comes from Opitutales bacterium, assembly GCA_030729385.1. Classification (GTDB taxonomy): domain Bacteria; phylum Verrucomicrobiota; class Verrucomicrobiia; order Opitutales; family Coraliomargaritaceae; genus JBPOFY01. The sequence goes on from JANQXM010000011.1 coordinate 26,701, forward strand.
TAATCTATTTTAGTATATCGATCCGAGGCAGGTAAATAGGACATAATGAGCAAAATGGTAAAATCGCCTCTAGGCGCAATCACACATAAAAAATTCGTGCAACGCGCCCATTATCAACTATAGTGATCGGTATGCCAGCAGAAGTGATGCGTAACCCGGGCGCGTTTGAACCGGTCATTCAGTTTTCGATCCATGCCGATAACAAGGTGGGGCGATTAAACGAAATCATTGGACTACTCTCCGTGCATAATGTGCACATCATGGCGCTCTCGATTCTGGATACGACCGACAGCTCCATTATACGACTCATCGTCGACTACCCTCAAGAGGCCCAAAAGCTGCTGATCGAGCACCAGTTCTCGTTTGTCCAAAGTGAATTGATCGCCGTTGAGCTGACAGACGAGTCCGAGATCAAGACTGTGACCTCCGCACTCGTGCAAGCCGAAATCAACATCCACTACATCTACCCTTTCCTCGTTCGCCCGAATGACCGCTACGCGCTGGCAATCAGTCTAGAGGATAACGACCTCGCCGCCGATACATTGAAACGACACCAGCTCCGCATCATCGGCCAAGAAGACATCACACGATAGCCTGAGCAGTGATTAATTTTTCCTATTTTGATGAGGAGACTTGCAGCGCATCCGGCAACTACACTTAATAGCCGACATGCCTCTCAAACGCTCACGCCCCAACACTGAGATTAAGTTCCAGAACGCCGTTCTAGAATTAGTCGCGACAGAGGGCTGTGCCGCGCTCGGCATCAATGTCGTCGCCCAAAAGGCCGGTGCCGACAAAGTCCTGATCTACCGCTATTTTGGCGACTTGGACGGACTACTTGAAAGAGTCGCAGAAAGCCGCAGTTGGTTGCCCTCGGCCGAAGAAGTCTTGGCATCGGTATCGCACCATCGCAACGACTGCACACGCTATCTCAAGGAACTCTTTCATTACATGGTGCAACACATCCAAACGGATGCCACCACACACCAACTCGTGCGCTGGCGCAAAGCCCATAAAAATCCGCTCACAAATCACTTCAGCGAAGAATGGCATAGTTTCTGGAAACAGCTCATCACGGAACTCGGTCGCAGCCTCGACCACGAACAAAAACTGGACTGGAAACACGCCTTCCACCTCATCGCATTATTGATCGAGTCGGAACTCTGCGGCGAAGGCATGGACTATGATTGCCTCGAAACCATCGCAGTGAATCTCAATGCACCGGAAGCCTACGAAGCCAGCGAGAGCCACTACACCAGTGATGAGGAAAGCGACCGCCTACCGACTAATTTACTTTAATACGCGAACGACCCTATGAAAAACTATTTGGATCTTCTCCGCACGGTTCTTGAAACCGGCACCTACCGTGATGACCGGACCGGCACAGGCACCTACTCGATTTTCGGCGCTCAAGCGCGTTTCTCACTCGACCCCGACTTTCCGCTGCTCACTACGAAGAAGCTGCACCTGCGCTCAATCATCCACGAGCTGCTCTGGTTCCTAAAAGGTGAAACCAACATCAAATATCTAAAAGAAAACAAAGTCCGCATTTGGGATGAATGGGCCGACGAAAATGGCGATCTTGGCCGCGTCTATGGCGCACAATGGACCGATTGGGCAGCTCCAAACGGCGAGCGCGTCAACCAAATCGCCGAAGTCATCGAATCGTTGACCAACAATCCGGACAGCCGCCGCCACATCGTCTGCGCGTGGAACCCGGGCGAGATCAAGCACATGGCGCTGCCCCCCTGCCACGCCCTATTTCAATTCTACGTCGCCAACGGCGAGCTCAGTTGCCAGCTCTACCAACGCAGCGCCGACATTTTTCTAGGCGTGCCTTTCAACATCGCTTCATACGCGCTGCTCACACAAATGATCGCGCAAGTCTGCGGACTGAAAGCCAAAGAATTCGTCCATACTTTCGGCGACCTCCACCTCTACGCCAACCATGTAGAGCAAGCCAAAGAGCAACTCTCCCGCGAACCGCGCCCGTTACCACAGATGAAGCTCAATCCCGAGGTCAAAACCATCGACGGCTTCACCTACGAAGACTTCGAACTCGTCAACTACGATCCTCTCCCCGCCATTAAAGCACCCATCGCAGTCTAACTACTCGCATCACGCATCTCATATCTCGCATCTCAAATGAACACCTACAAAGCCATTGCCGCCATGGCAGAAAATCGCGCGATTGGGAACGCTGGCGACATACCTTGGCATCTACCTAAGGACTTCCAGTGGTTCAAAAAAACAACCATGGGCCAAATCCTGGTCATGGGACGCAAGACTTACGAATCCATTGGACGCCCACTCCCCGGTCGTGAAACCTTCGTCCTCAGTCGGAAACCACAATCCATTCCCGGCGTCCACAGTTTCACAGATCTGGAAATGCTGGATCACCTGCAAACCGATAAAACCATTTGGATCGCTGGTGGCGGTGAAATCTACCGCCAGATGCTCCCTCGCTGCGAAGCGCTTTACCTGACCCGCGTGCATCGCACAGTCGTAGGCGACGCCTTTTTTCCCGAATTCGAAGATCAATTCAGCCTCAAAGAAATTATGCTTCAGAACGACGATTTCACCATCGAACACTGGGTGCGCAACTAAACGATCATCATGAAAACCACATACTTTGCCACCGCTTTACTCCTCATCGTCTCTGCAGCCTGTAGTGCAGATATCCGCACTTGGACAGACACGCAGGGACGCTCGATGGAAGCCGAGTTTGTTCGCGTCGATGGCGATAAAGTCAGCTTTCAAAAGCCAGACGGCATGCGCTACGGGTTCCCCCTCGCTCAACTGTCACAGGCTGACAAAGACTATATCAAAAGCCTCAACGAATCCGACAGCAACGCCGGTAGCGGAGCCGCCGCACTAGAACAAAGTGAGCTGGCCGAGTGGTTAGAACAAAACCTAGTCGGGGTGGACGGCAAAAAAGTCGCTCGCCTCAGAGAAAGCCACCTCCCTCAGGCAGAATACATTGCCATCTACTATTCCGCTTCTTGGTGCCCACCTTGCCGTAAATTCACCCCTGTGCTAGTCGATTTCTACAACGAAAAGCGCGCAAAACATGACAATTTTGAATTGGTCTATGTCAGTTCCGACAACACCGAAGAAGCCCAAGAGAAATACATGCTCGACGACAAGATGCCTTGGCCTGCCGTAAAATTCAGCAAAGCGAAAGAAAAAGTAGCCAAACAATATGCCGGTTCGGGCATCCCCTGCCTCGTAATACTCGACCGTCAAGGCAACGTCCTAAAACATAGCTATGTGGACGGTAAATATGTCGGTCCCACCGTCGTTATGAACGAACTGGGCAAACTGCTGGGCAAATAAGCCCTCGCAAACTACTCCGACTTCGAAGGTGCCCCTGCAACATACAGCAGGAAGATCACATTCACACCTGGCACCAGCATAAGCAGGCTGAAATAGGCAGCTTTGCCAATATCACGCAGGCGCTTCAGCAACTGCATCAACCCGATAAAGCCACAAATCAATGCGGCCACGATCGTCAAAAAGATGGCCAAGGTCCCGAATGTGCCGTGATGCCAATGCGCGAAAAAGCGCGATGCCGCTTCGTAAACCGCAAAAACTAGCACCGCCAGAATGACGATACGAAGGATAAAGGAGAAACGACCGAGGCGGCCTTCAGAGCTGATAAGACTTTCTTTCATGTGTGTGCAAAAAGGTTAATACCGCAGATGTTTACGAAAGACCGCCGGATCGCAATAAAAACCTGCAAGCTATAATTTGTTTTGCAGCCACGCCCACCTGCTTCACAAAATACACCCGTATCTCGTATCCCGCATCTCGCATCTCGTATCCCACTCCATGTCCTCCATCCGTATACTGTCCGACCGAGTCGCCAATCAGATCGCCGCTGGCGAAGTGATTGAGCGCCCTGTAGCAGTGGTCAAGGAACTGATCGAGAACAGCATCGATGCTGGTGCCACACGCATCGAGGTCGAGTTTCGCAACGGCGGCAAATCCTACATACGAATCGAGGACAACGGCAAAGGCATGAGCCCCGACGAGGCTTCGCTTTCACTCGAACGCCACGCCACTAGTAAAATCCGTGAAGCGTCCGACCTCAACGAAGTCTCCAGCTTTGGTTTTCGCGGTGAAGCCCTACCCTCGATCGCTTCGGTTTCTAAGTTTACCATGCGCACCCGCACCGAAGGCTGGGACCATGGCACCGAAATTCTGATCAATGGCGGTAAACTGATCGAAAAGAAAGAATGCGGCATGCCTATCGGCACCGTGATCGAAGTCGCCAACCTCTTCAACTCAGTCCCCGCCCGGCGCAAATTCCTCAAGACCGACCCCACCGAAACGGCGCACATTACCTACAACACACGTCTGTTTGCGGTGGCCCACCCCAATGTCGCATTCCGTGTGCTGGAAAATGGGCGAACTGTATTTCAATCACCCGCCTGTGAAAATCTGCGCGACCGCATCGCCGAAATATGGGGACGCGCGCTAGCCGATGACCTCATGCCTGTCGATGTGACCGATGCCAAACGTGGCTTTCGCCTCACTGGACTGACCGCCAAACCCGGCGTAGGTCGCTCGACTCGCCGTGAGCTCGTAACACTCGTCAATCGCCGACCCGTCGATAGCCGCACACTCGGCTTTGCCGTGCTCGACGCGTATCATGGCCGCATACAAAAAGGCCGCTACCCGCCCGCCTTTCTCTTTCTCGAGATCCAACCGCAGGACGTCGACGTCAACGTCCACCCCGCCAAACGCGAAGTGCGCTTCCGCGATGATGGTGCGGTGCGTCGCTTCGTGCTTAGTGCCGTGGCCGACACCCTGGCTGCAGCACGACCCAGTGCCAGCCAAGCACCAGTAGAGCCACCGACACAAACCGAAGCCATTCGCCCCAAGCCAGCGCCTGCCATCGCTCAAACAACTGCCCCGAGCCCACGGTCGACATCCGCTCTACGCCCCGCAGCAGCGACGGCTACCCAGCCGGTAGCCTCGGTCATCTCGACACCCGCAGCAGAACCAAAGAAAGCCGCACCTGCCGCCGCCAAAGCGCCAGAATGGCAATTCATACGCCGCCTGAAGCAACGCTACGCACTCTTTGAAACGCCACGCGGACTCGTGATGCTGCACCTCCGACATGCCGACCAGCGCGTGCGCTTCGAGCGCATCTGTAAAGACTTCAAACAGGAAAGCGTCCCCAGCCAACGCTTGCTCATTCCCACTACTATCGAATTTGAACCACTGGCTTCCGAAGCGCTGAACCAACAACTCGATTTGCTCAATCAACAAGGCTTTGAAATCGAAGCCTTCGGTCGACACTTCTATCGCGTCGGCGCACTCCCTGCTTGGCTGGCCGAAGAGCAAGCCGAGAGCTTCATCCGAGACCTCGTCGATATGATCCGTCAACGTGGCGACCTGCGCAAACAATCCGAAATCGCTTGGCAAGCCATCGCCCGCCTCGCTGTCGAAGGCAGCCATCAGCGCAACGATGCAATCGCCGACGCGAGCATCCAACAATTGGCAAACGACCTGCTAACTTGCGAAACACCACACACCTCTCCCTTCGGCAAACCGACTTTCAGCGAAATCAGCTGGAACGAATGGAGTCGCCGTTTAGGTGGAGAAGGATAAGTTCAAAAAGCAAAACCCCTTACTTTCACCCTCACACTCACTTTCATTTCCCTAAATGCCTGCAGAGCGCCCAACATTTAAAGAATGGCAGACCCTTGCCTCGGAATCTCCCGAGCGAGTCGTCGATCAATTCTTGGGCAAGCTAGAGCTCATCACAGCAGAGAGTTCCAGGGCCATGATTGCCTCGCATTTTGATCGCGAGCGGACGCTCTCGGCACTCAAAGCATCTTGCGCTCTAGAGGATGCCCCCCTGTCGGGCGTGCCTTACATGCTGCAGGACCTTTTCGACGTCACTGGGCTGCCAACCAAATGCGGTGCACCTTTCGATGAACCTTTCCTACCACCACTCGAACAATCCAGCTTACTGTATCAGAAACTGAATACACTCGGTGGTGCTTTCTTTGCCAAGTCCGTCCCCGCTGAATTCGGAATCGATATGCGCGGGCTCAACCCCACTTTCGGCGACTGCCCCCATGCCGATAGCCTACGCTACGTCTGCGGTGGCGGAGCTGGTGCCTCCATACATGCCGTCGCAGAAGGTTGGGCACCGATAGCGTTCGGGCTCGATACCACTGGCGGCATTCGCATACCCGCAGCCTTCCACGGACTTTTCGGCTTTCGAATGGGAACCAATAATTTCGCCCGCGAAGGCGTTTTCCCTATCGTCCCATCGATCGAAGCTGTCGGCTTCGCCACGGCCCATTGCGAAGACCTGCTCGCCGCATTCAAAGCCTTGCACCGCATCCCGATTTCCATCGAAGGTCCCAAAGTGGCACGCGGCTATTTACTCACCGATCTTGCCGGCCCCCTCGAACCTTCACTGAAGGCCGGCATTATGCAGTTGCTTCGCGAACTCAACATCGATGACGAGCCCAGCACCCGTCGACGTTTACTCGACGCCTTTGCTCGTGGCGGACAAGCACTCTCCGTCATCGAAAGCCGCGAACTCTACTCGATACATAAATATTGGATCGAAGAATACGGCGAGCTCTACGCCCCCTCCGCGATGCAACGCATTCAGCAAGGTCGTGACTGCAGTGCCGCGGATGCCGAAAAAGCGATTCTCATTCAACAATGGATACGCGCTAGCCTCACTGAATTTTTCGTCGATCACGATTATCTCGTCATCCCAATCTGCACGACGCCAAGCCCCGAGAAATCGATCTGGAGCCCCGATCTGGAGCGCGACCTGCAGCAGCTAAATGCCCCTGCCAGCCTCTCTTTCCTCCCTGCGATGATTCTTCCCGTCTACTGCAACGAAGGTCTCCACGGCGCGGTTCAAATCATCATCCACCCAAGAAAACTTCACTGCGTTCCACAGATCATCGAAAAAGTAACGAAGTATTACGCAATCGAAGAGTAGAGTAAATAATTGGCCCCACAAAGGAGCCGAAAACTATTCTTCCTCGTCTTCAGACTTCTTGTTGTCACGATCACGCTCTTTGGCGACATTGACCGCCAATGCACGACCAGCGACTTCTTGACCATCTAATTGGCGAATCGCTTCTTGCCCGGCAGCCTCATCGACCATGGTGACAAAACCGAAACCACGAGGGCGGCCACCACCTGGACGCGTCACAATGATCGCGTCTTCAACCTCACCGGTTTGTGAGAAGATCTCCTTGAGATCTTCAGCAGTGGCATCGAAAGATAAGTTTCCTACGTAAAGTCGAACGGACATAGTATAAATGGATAATAGTTAAGATAGAGTAGCTAAAGGATGAGGAAAGCGGATGAACCGCCCCGCTGACAATCATTAATTAAAAGCGATTGAGATTTGCCAAAGTGACTGGACAGAGCTTGCGTTGGCAAAAGAACGATCATCGTGAGCAAAGAAAAACAGAAAAGCACCATCCTGCGCGTCTCCGCCTATCTCTTTCGATACAAGGCCCTCTTCTGGCTGACGATCGGGCTGGCTGCTGGCATGACGGCGCTGGAAATAGCGGTGCCACTCGCGATCGAGAACATTCTGGAAAATATCGAAAATGCCAGCGGTTTGAACAACCTGCTTTGGGGCGTCGCCATTATCGCGGGACTCTATCTTGGCAGCGAAGTGCTCAATAGTCTGCGCATTCGAGTGAATAATACACTGGAACAGCGAGTTCTACTGGAGATGCGGCGCGATTTGCACTCCAAATTGCTCCATTTGCCGGTTTCTTTCTACGATCAGCGCAAAAGCGGCGAAATCTCCTCCCGCGTGATCGAAGATGTCGCCGCGGTGGAGCGCGCGCTCCTCGACGGCACTGAACAGGGCACTGGAGCTATCCTCAAAATAGTCGGCATCACCACCTTTCTCTTTCTACTCCAGCCGATGTTGGCTTGGTTCGTCTTCCTCCCGGTTCCGATCCTGCTCATCGCTGGGATGTTTTACTCCAAAGGGTCACGCAAGGTGTGGAAAGGCGTCCGCGAAAGCGCAGGCTCGCTCAATAGCCTGCTGGTCGAAGACATCCAAGGGAATCGCCTCATCCAAACCTTCGGACTGCAAAAGCGGGAATCTGCTCGATTCGAGGAAAAAGCAGAAGACCTACGCTTTAGAACGCTCAAAGCGATGTTTCGCTGGGCACTCTACCACCCCAGCACCACCTTTGTCACCAAGCTCGGCTTCTTGAGTATCGTTGGCGTAGGCGGCTATCTTGTGCTGGAAGATGCCGCCGACTTCGGCATGCCGCAGCTCCTCACCTTCTTTTTGCTGGCAAATATGCTCTACCAGCCGATCGGGCAGCTACACGGACTCAATCACCTCATCGCCGCAGGCCGTGCCTCAGGTGAGCGTGTTTTCGAAATCCTCGACGCTCAAGTCGATGTCGCCGAAGCCGCCGAGCCCAAACCCATGCCAGAAGGTCCCGTCGAAGTGTGCTTTGAAAACGTCCGCTTCGAATACCCGGGCCGCCCTGCTGTGCTGGAAGACTTTAACCTCACCATGGGTGCCAACCAAGTCACTGCCTTGGTCGGTCACACCGGCGCGGGCAAGTCCACTATCGCCAATCTTGCCATGCGCACCCACGACGCCACCTCAGGCACGGTTAAACTCTCTGGCACCGACATACGCGACATCCGGCTAGAGGAACTGCACAACATCGTTGGCCATGTCGCACAAGACCCCTTCCTCTTCGAAGGCACCGTCCGTGAAAACCTACTACTCGCCAAAGCCGACGCCACCGAGGACGACATCATCCATGCCCTCGAACTAGCCTGCGCATGGGACTTCGTCAGCGCGCTTCCGGAACAACTCGACACCAATATCGGCGAAAAAGGCATCCGTCTGAGCCAAGGAGAGAAGCAACGCCTGACCATCGCCCGCGTTTTACTCAAAAATCCGCCTTTCGTCATTCTCGACGAGGCGACCGCCAGCGTCGACACCATCACCGAGCGTAAAATCCAAGAAGCCCTCGATCACCTCGTGGAAGCCCGCACCGTGCTCGTCATCGCACACCGCCTCTCCACCGTCCGCCAAGCAAACAACATTGTCGTGCTCGAAAACGGTCGAATTATCGAATCCGGCACCCACGAAGCCCTACTCGCCAAAGACGGTCACTACGCCAAGCTTTGGCAGCACCAGAGCGACTTAATTCCCGAGTATTCGTAAAGGTCAGGCAGGAATCGTCTTCCGTGCTTGATTTGATGGCGTTTTACTGTCTTTTTCCTTCCCTTTTCACGCGGGCGCTGCCGTCCGCACATCGAACACAACGCAAAACTACCACATCACAATGAAAACCGAAAAAGCAATCGACTTCCCTAAGCAGGACGAAATTGGCCCCGAAATGAAGGGTGCTGACGTCTTGGTCGCCTCTCTTGAGCGCGAGGGTGTGGATGTGGTCTTCGCCTATCCTGGTGGCGCGTCGATGGAACTACACCAAGCCCTGACTAAGAGCGAAAAAATCCGCACCATCCTGCCTCGCTTCGAGCAAGGCGGCGGCTTCATGGCTCACGGTCATGCTCGTGCCACTGGCAAGGCCAGCGTCTGCATGGCAACTTCCGGCCCTGGTGCGACCAATATGGTCACCTGTATCGCTGACGCTTACATGGACAGCATCCCTTTGATCGCGATCACTGGTCAGGTGTATCAACAGTTCATCGGTAAAACCGCTTTCCAAGAAACCGACTTTTTCGGCATGACGCTTCCGATCGTGAAGCACAGCTTCCTCGTTCTCGATAAGGAAGACCTGCCACGTGTTGTCAAAGAAGCCTTCCACATTGCGACCACTGGTCGTCCTGGTCCTGTCGTGATCGATATCCCTAAGGATGTCCAACAAGCGATCTTCGCACCGACTTTCCCTGCCGAGGTCGATATCCCAGGCTACAAGATCGAATCCACCAAGCCAGAAGCAACCGACGCAGAGTTGCTCAATGTGCTGGATTTGATCAGCGGTGCTGAGCGCCCAGTTCTTTACATCGGTGGCGGGATCATCTCTGCCGAAGCACACTTAGAACTCCGCGAGTTTGCTGAAGTCACTGGTTTGCCAGTGGCCTCGACCCTCATGGGGTTGGGAGCCTTCGACGCCGAGCACCCACAATCACTCTATTGGTTTGGCATGCACGGCACTGTTGCTGGCAACTGGGCAGTTTGCGATAGCGACATCCTCATTTGCGCCGGTGCTCGTTTCGACGACCGTATTACTGGTCTCGTTTCCAAGTTCGCACCCGATTCCGAAATCGTTCACATCGATATCGACGTTTCCGAGCACAATAAGAACAAGCGCGTCAAACACCCGATCCACTCAGACATTAAATACGCCCTCAAGCGTATGACTGAGCTCGTGAAGGCCGGTAAATTCAAAAAGCCCGATCTCAGCGCTTGGTTCAAAACTATCAACGGCTGGAAAGAGCAGTATCCTTTCTCTTACGACAAGACGGGCCACATCACTCAACAAGAGGCGATCGAAACACTCTACGAAGTCACTAAAGGTGATGCCATCATCACGACTGGTGTTGGACAGCACCAAATGTGGGCAGCTCAGTTCTTCAAGTTCCGCGAGCCACGCACTTACATCAGCTCCCTCGGCCTAGGCACTATGGGCTTCGGTCTCCCCGCTGCTATCGGCGCGAAGGTCGCCTTCCCTGATCGTTTGGTGGTCAATATCGACGGCGACGGTTGCTTCATGATGAATATTCAGGAGCTCGCCACAGCCAAAATCGAGAAGATCAACGCCAAGACAATCATCCTGAATAACCAACACCTCGGTATGGTGGTTCAATGGGAAGACCTTCTCTACGAAAGTGTCCGCGGCCAAACCATCCTTTGCGACAAGGACAACATCGGCGGTCCAGACAACATCGACGCCATCTATCCGGACTTCGTTAAGATCTCTGAAGGTTTCGGTGTTGCCGGTAAGCGCGTCATCAAACGCGAAGACCTCCGCGGCGCGATTGAAGAAATGATCGCTCACGACGGACCTTACGTCCTCGAAGTGATCGTTCCTTATACCGAGCACGTTTTGCCAATGATCAAGCAAGGCCTCGGCGCTAAGGAAATCTTAATCAAATCCGAGTAATCGGTTCGCAATTTGCTTTATGCGTATTCCCCCTACGAGGGGAATACGCATTTTTTTTTGGAACACCCAGCTTCCTCATTACCATGAAACACACACTCATCACAATCACAGCCCTGATCGCTAGTCTCGGCGCACCAGCCATGGCAGACACCGTCATCACCAATGACGGCGCACGCCTCACCGGCTCCATCACCTTGATCGATGCAGGTATCATCCATTTGGATACAGCCTACGCCGGAACGCTTGAGATCAAACAAGAACTCGTCAGCTCCTTCAGCACCGACGAGCCAGTCTTCGTGCGCCTCGCCAGTGGTAGCACCATGGCCGGTCCAGTCATCTCTTCTGGCAATGGTAAGCTCAAAATTCAATCCGAAGACGGCACTCTCGAAACTGAGATGACCCGAGTCACCGCCTCTTGGACGCCTACCAGCGAAGACCCCGCCATCGTGGCCCTCCGCGAAAAAGAAGAAGCCATGCGTCGCCAATGGAAGTTCCGCGGCGGCGTGAACCTCCTCGGCAAAAGCGGCAACACCGACCAGTTCGATCTAGGCATCACCTTCGACGCCGTGCTCAAGGGCCCAAACGATGCACTCGCATTCTTTGGAGAGTATGAGCAACGCGAAAAGAACGGTAGCACCACCGAAGACCGCATCGCAGGCGGCACCTCCTACGAATCCTTTTTCAGCGAGCACTACGGGTGGTATGTCCGCACCGAACTCGAAAGCGATAAAGTCGACCAGATCGACCTCCGCTCCACTTCCGGTGCTGGTATGTCTTTCCGCATCATCAATAAGGACACCCAGACACTCGTCGCTCGTTCTGGTCTAGGCTATCGCTACACCGGCTTCGGAAATGGCACCACCAACGAATCGTCTGCTACACTCGATTTCGGTGTCGCTCACACATATAAATATAAAACGTTCTTCTCCATGGAAAATGATCTCAGCTACGTGCCCAGCATCGACGACTTTGACGTTTACCGCGTTGTCCACGACAGCGGCATCGTGATCCCGCTCGGCAATGGAGAAAACTGGAAGATTCGCGTAGGTCTCAAACACGAGTATGACAGCCAACCAGCCGTCAACGAGAAGTTAGACACCACCTACTACTCACGCATGATCTACTCTTGGGATTAAAGGCAAAATTATTTTCAATATTGTTTGATCCGGCAACGCGCATGCGTCTCTGGTCGAGTTACCCAAACTGAGCCAGAGCATGTGTTAGTCTGGACGGTTTAATT
>JANQXM010000012.1 GCA_030729385.1 Opitutales bacterium
TTCTAGGGATCCAGACTAACTTTTCAAGTGGTCCATTTCAGGTAACCTCGACCACAAGCGCCGCTACCTTCGGGATTTGGTCGGGCGCGATTTCCGTATCGCGCCGAGTAGTGCTCCGCTAGCCTGCTCTACGCGAGTGCGGCCTTAAGCAGCGCTTCGACACTCGCGTCGGCGGGTAATTGGCTGGCTGCTTTGCGGGTGAGTTTGTCCGCTTCGGCTGGTTTGTAGCCGAGCGTCATCAAGCTGGCGACGGCATCTTGGAAATGGCTCGGTGTTGCCGCGCTGGGTGCACTGAGCCCGCTGCCGGCTGTGGGCAGTGTGCCGCTGAGACCTACCTTGTCCTTCAGCTCGATGACCAAGCGCTCGGCGGTCTTCTTGCCGATGCCGGGGCATTTCGAGAGGAGGGCGATGTCAGAGCTGGCTATCGCACTGCGCAGCAACTCGACCGACATGCGGCTCAATATGCTGATGCCGATCTTCGGACCGATCCCGGAAACCTTCTCGACGAGGAGGCGAAAAAAATCACGGTCCTCACGAGTGGCGAAGCCGTAAAGCGTGGCACTGTCTTCGCGATACACGGAGTGCGTGTGGAGGCTGCATTCTTTACCGATGCCTGGGACGCGTTCCGCAGTCGTGACGGGGATGTGCACCTCGTAGCCTAGACCCGCAGTTTCGATCACGACCATCAAGGGCGTGGTTTCGAGGACGATGCCTGTTATACGTGCGATCAAAGTGTTCTAGGTAAGGGGTGAGAGGTTAGGGGGGAGAGGTTAGGGGTGAGAGGTTAGGGGTGAGAGGTCAGGGGTGAGAGGTCAGGGGTGAGGGCGGAATTAGCACTTATTTATTAGCCATTACTCATTCACTCTTAGTCAGTCAGCCCGAGCACGTCTTCCATGTTGTAGACGGCTGCGGCTTTGCCGACTGCCCACTGGGCGGCGCGAACGGCACCTTGCGCAAAGATCTTACGATCCGTCGCTTTGTGGGTGAGCTCGATGCGCTCACCGTCGCCGATAAAGTAAACCGTGTGCTCGCCCACGATGTCGCCACCGCGGATAGCATGCACGCCGATTTCTTTTTGCGGGCGTGCGCCGACGAGGCCTTCGCGTCCATGCACGACTTGATCATCGTTGAGCGCGTAGCCTTCTTTTAAAATTTCAATCAGGCGCTCTGCTGTGCCGCTTGGTGCGTCCTTCTTGTGGTGGTGGTGCATCTCCATGACTTCCGGTTCGTATTGCTCGCCGAGAATAGCGGCGGCTTTACGTGTTAGGTAGTTCAAGGTGTTGACACCAACAGAGTAGTTGCCTGCCCAGACCACTGGAATCTTACCGTCGACTGTGGCGAGGATGGCGGCCTTCTCTTCGGGTGTGTGTCCTGTCGTGCCGATCACGAGCGGGATGTTGTGCTTCACTGCGAGTTCCGCGATGCCGGGGGTCACTTCGTGAAAGCTGAAATCGATGATCGCTTCGCAGTCCGCTGCGCACTCGCAAGGATTGTCGCCTGCATCGCAAGCAGCTTGAATCACCGCACCATTGGCTTCGGCGATGTCAGCGATAGCGACGCCCATGCGTCCCTTGGAGCCATTGAGTAGTATCTTGAGTGACATAGATGAAAGAAGTTAGAAGGTAGAAGTTAGGAGTTTAGAGCTAACTTGGTTAAACGAGACCGAGTTCTGCCAACAGTGGGTCGAGCTTTGCCTTGGTGGCTGCGGTCAACGGGCTCAGCGGTAAACGGACATCATCGGATTGGATGATGCCAGCTTGCTTGAGTGCATACTTGATCGGCACTGGATTGGGCTCCAGGAAGATGGCCTTAAACAGTGGGAAATACTTGAGAAAGGTTTGGCGCGCGCTGGTGTAATCACCAGCATTGGCTGCCTTGACCATTTCCACTAGTGGGCTGACGACGAGGTTTGAAGCCACGCTGATCACGCCAGTCGCCCCGCAAGACATGAAGGGCAGGGTGAGCCCGTCGTCGCCGCTCATGACCGCATAGTCCGGTCCGAGTGCGCGCACGTATTCGGTGACTTTCTCGCAAGAGCCTTCAGCGGCCTTCATGCAGCAGACATGTGGATACTTCTCATAGAGGCGTGCTGTCACATCCACTGAAATTTCGATTCCGCAACGTGAGGGGATCGAATAGAGGATAATCGGCTTTTCCGTGACTTCGGCGATCTTGCTGAAATGCAGGAAAAGGCCTTCTTGGCTAGGCTTGTTGTAATAAGGCGCTACGACGAGGAAGCCATCGGCACCCGCTGCCTCCGCATTCTTGGTGAGTGAAATAGCTTCGTCGGTCGAATTGGAGCCTGTGCCAGCATAGACGGGCACCTTGCCAGCGGCAGCAGCCACGGTCGAACGAATCACTTCGATGTGCTCGCTGCTGTTCAGGGTGGGCGATTCGCCTGTGGTGCCAACAGAGACCAGTGCATCGATATTACCTGCTAATTGATGAGCTACGAGTGCTTCTAGGTCGTCGTAGGCCACTGCGTTATCACGCATCGGTGTGGCAAGCGCTGTGAAAACGCCGGAGAATTGATTTGTCTTCATGTTAGTTTCGAAAAGAATAGGTAAGGTCTTATGACTGCAGTTAACTCTAGCACGTCGATATCACTCGGCATGTTCAACAGAAAATTTCGTCTTCATCCAACCAAAACTTTGATCTATTATGTCGGTTCTTGAAACAATACACGGTCTTCTCACTCTAGCTGTTGAAAATGGGGCGAGTGATATTCATATCAAATCGCACAAACCAGCGTTTCTTCGACTGAGCGGACACCTGGAATCGGTCGAGATGGAGCCCATTGGACCCGACGCGGTTAGGGAGTTCATCGAGCAAAGTGTGCCCGAGCAATTTTACGATGATTGGAACAAGAATCGCCAGGTCGACTATTCGTATCGCGTCGAAGGCGTGGGCCGTTTCCGGGTAAACGGATTTTTACAGCGCGGTCTCCCCAGTGTCGTCATGCGCCACGTGAGCGACGATCCACCAACCTTTGATGAATTACACATTGATGGCGAAACATTGAAGAACCTGTGTAAGGAAAAAGACGGTATCGTCATCCTTTGCGGTGCCACTGGTTCCGGTAAGAGTTCAACTCTGGCCTCGATGATCAATCACATCAACCACACCTACGATAAGCACATCGTGACGCTGGAAGACCCGATTGAATTTACCTACACCGATTTTAAGTCGATCATCAATCAGCGCGAGATCGGCATTGATTGCCCCTCTTTCGCCGCCGGTATGAGTTCGGTGCTGCGTCAGGATCCGGACGTGATTCTCGTCGGCGAAATGCGCGACCGTGATACTTTCGAAACCGCGCTCCAAGCTTCCGAGACCGGTCACTTGGTGTTCGGCACCTTGCACGCCTCCAATGCGCAGCAAGCAATTCAGCGCCTGTTTGAGTTCTTTCCTGAAGAACGCCGCCTCGCGCTCCAGCGTCAGATCGCCGGTGCCCTCCGTGCCACGATCACACAAAAATTGATTCCCGCACTTGAAGGTGGCGGTCGTTTCCCAGTCTCCGAAAGTTTCATTCTCGATTCCCTCGCTCGTAAAACGATCATGGAAGGTAAGTTTGAAAAGATCGAGGCCGTGATCGAAGCCAATGAAG
The DNA here is from genome assembly GCA_030729385.1 of Opitutales bacterium. Taxonomy (GTDB): domain Bacteria; phylum Verrucomicrobiota; class Verrucomicrobiia; order Opitutales; family Coraliomargaritaceae; genus JBPOFY01. Next base: position 3,608 of record JANQXM010000012.1, read on the forward strand.
ACAACGGCTCGAGAACCTTTAATCAGGACCTCTACCGCCTGGTCAAAGACGGTAAGGTTTCGAAGGATGATGCGATGAAGTTCTCGCCGAATCCACGCCAGTTGGAGATGAACTTGAAAGGCATCTTCCTCAGTAGCGGCGGGATCGTTAACTAGCGGCTCCCATATTGCACGTGCACTGCCTGATCATCGGCAAAGTGTGGCCTGAGCCGTCCTCGACGGCGGCAGGGCGTCGCACGCTAGATATCCTGTCTGCGCTGCAAGCGGCAGGGTGGACCTTGAGCTTTGCTTCCACCGCGCAGAGCGGACCGCACAGCTTGGACCTCGCAGCGATGGGAATTGAGTCGCACACGATTCAGGTCAACGACTCCGGCTTCGATACTTGGCTCAAAGCACTCGCGCCCGATGTGGTGATCTTTGACCGCTTCATGACCGAAGAGCAATTCGGCTGGCGAGTGGAGCAAGTCTGTCCACAAGCGCTTCGCGTATTGGATACCAGCGACCTGCATTGTTTGCGCGAGGCGCGGCATCAGCAGCTCAAAACGGGCAAGGCCTTGGACCTGTTCAATGAAATCGCTTTGCGCGAGATTGCCTCGATCCATCGGTCTGATCAGACGCTCATGATCTCGGAATATGAGATGCAATTGCTGCGTGATGTTTTCTCCATTCCGGAAACACAGATCGCATACTGGCCCTTTGGCTTAGATCGAAGTCCAAAGACCTTTCCGGCATACGCCGAGCGCCAACACTTTATTATGATCGGCAGCTTTCACCATGCGCCAAACCTCGATGCCGCTCGCTGGTGCAAACAGGTGGTGTGGCCTTTAATTCGAAAAGCCATCCCCGAGGCCGAGCTGCATTGCTATGGTTCTTACGGCGACAAATATGCCGGCGAATTAAATGCCCCGAAACAAGGCTTCCTGTTTAAAGGCCGCGCCGACGATGCCCTCGCGACGATGCAACAGTATCGCGTCAACCTCGCGCCGCTACGCTTTGGAGCTGGCTTGAAGGGCAAGCTCTTCGATGGCTTTGAAACCGGCACGCCTAGTGTGACGACCCCTGTAGGCGCGGAAGGCATCGCCACTGCTGATTGCGAGTGGGGCTGTGATGTTTCTGACGAACCAGAGGCGATCGCCAAGGTCGCCGTCCAGCTCTATCAAGACGAAGCGCAGTGGTCGGCGGTGCAGGCACAAGGTCAACGCATTGCTGATACTCGCTTTGATGCGGCGGACTGGTTGCCGCGCCTGCCGCAAACCCTGTCCGATGCGTTCGATGCACTTGACGCCAACCGTCAGGCGCATTTCGTCGGACAAATGCTTCGCCACCATCAGCATCGCAGCACCGAATTTATGAGCCGCTGGATCGAAGCGAAAAATGTTAAGAGGAGCTAGAAGGTAGGAGTTAGAATTTAGTAGAATAATCAATGAACTCCGACCTTTCATATTAAGCTTCCGAATCCTGAATTCTGACTCCTTTTCAATTATGAAAATCTACACCTACAAAAATTGCAGCACCTGTAAGAAAGCCACCAAGTGGTTGGACGCGCAGGGCATCGCTTACGACGAACTACCGATCCGAGATACACCGCCAACCGTTGCCGAACTGAAAGCAATGTTGGGCTATCAGGACGGCGACTTGAAGAAGTTGTTCAACACCGCCGGCGGTGACTATCGCGAACTCGACATGAAAACCAAATTGCCCGCGATGACTGAGCCCGAAGCATTCAAGCTATTGGCCGGACGTGGTAATCTCGTGAAACGCCCCTTTCTGCTGGGCGACGACCTAGGTCTCGTCGGCTTCAAAGAAGCCACCTGGGCGGACGCCTTGAAATAGGAACGTGAATCAAAGAAGGTAGCGCAGTCGCGTCCCGCGACGCACCAGCATGAGTGGAGGGTCAGCATAGCTGGAAACCGCTAATATTCGCTAATGGACGCTTATTGTAGGGTGCATTATAATTAGCGTCCATTAGCGAATATTAGCGGTTTCCAGCTACGCTGGATTCCTCGCCCTGCTAGTCATTATAGTTTAAGTATCCGTCTCCTTAGAATTTTCGTTCGCCATCAATCCGCATTGCCATAAATCCTATATCTATGAGCGGAATAGATGCCTTAATTAAAACAGTCGCAGCCTTGCGTGAACCGGAAACGGGTTGCCCTTGGGATATCGAACAAGACCACCAATCGATCGCCGAGTGCTTGATCGATGAGTGTTGCGAGCTGCTGCAGACGATTGATCGCCTCGACATGGATCACATGGAAGAAGAGCTCGGTGATGTGCTCCTTCAAGTTGTGATGCATGCGCAGATGGCACAAGAAGCCGGGCAATTTGATTTTGATAAGGTCTGTCATGTGGTGAACGATAAACTCGTGCACCGCCACCCACATGTCTTTGGCGACGGCGCACTCGGCGATTCCGATGCGGTGCTTAAACAATGGGACGCCATCAAAGCCGAAGAAAAGAAACGCGGCCCCGAGCAAAAGGGGCGTTTCAAAGATTTACCGCGTCAACTTCCCGCGCTCATGTTTGCGCAAGATGTGTATAAACAAATTAAGAAGCAGGGCATGGATGCCGCCGAAGTGATCGACGAAGGCGGTATCGAAATGACCGCCGCTGCCCTGGCTGCTGACGAAGTTGCGCTTGGTAAACAACTTTTCGAAATCGCCGCCGCGTGTCGGATCAAAAAGCTCGATGCCGAGTCAGCCCTACGTCGCTACGCGCAGAGCGTGGTGGACCAGTTGGATAGCAAATAAGCTCAAAAAAACTTTCCACTCGTGATTTAAAACCGCAGAGAACGCTGAGGACGCGGAGAGGGAATGAGGCTTACTCTCACAGAGCCCTCTGCGCTCTCAAGCGACGTAGGAGCGGGCGGTTAATCATTACGAATGAAAAGTCGCAGTAACAGTTCCATACGATCCCGCCTTTTAATTAATGCATTTCCCTCTTTCAGATAACCAGCAGATCCCGATCGAGATACGTCGTCGTAAAGGCACGCGTAATCTTCGCATGACCTTGGGGCATCAAAACCAAATTTTGGTTTCTGTGCCCTGGCGTTGTTCGGATCGGGAGGCTTTGAAGTTTGTTGAAAAACAACGCGAGTGGCTGGTCGCACAATATACGAAAGTGCCTCCCGCGCGCACCCTAAGCGATTGGCTTGCAGAGCACCCACGTATCAGTGGTAGCGGCGATCAGTTTTTCGTGAGCATCGCGCGCGTGGCCGATCGTGTGCGCGCTGATTATATTTTCGATGCCGGTGGTTCTGAATTGATTCTGCGCGTGCCCGAAACGGTCGACGATTTTGAAGCCAGCCTCTTACAGTTGGTGCGTCGCTTTGCCAAAGATGCCTTAGGCTGTCGCATTGCATATCATGCCAAGCGTTTAGAATTGAAGTATAGTAAGCTCAGCGTGCGCGACCAATCCAGTCGCTGGGGTTCCTGTTCCAGTAGTGGAGGCATTTCCTTGAACTGGCATTTGGTTCTGTTGGAGCCCGCCCTGCAAGATTACGTCATCCTCCACGAGCTCGCGCATTTGACCGAGATGAATCACTCAAAACATTTCTGGGCCTTGTTGGATAGTTATGACCCCGCCCGTAAAGCACACGAAGCGCAGATCGATCAAATCACCGCCGAGCTCATGCGAGTCGGGCGGATGTAAGGCGAAACATCATTGCAGGTAGCGGCGATTGTCCCAATCGCCACCCGTCGGAGTTGATCAACCTGTCAATGCAGCTGGCCGATCAGTGATGGTAGGGCGCGTTATCCTTAACGCGCCGAGAGTTGTGTTGCGGCGGTTCGATAAGGATATCGAACCCTACCAGAATACCTACCGTGACACCGGGGACGGGCGGGCTTTATTCATTCTCGAACTTCCGACCGCCGTTGAGGAATGCGTAGAACAGACCGATAATAAGACCACCGCCGACGTAGTTACCTAGCAGTGAAAAGACGAAGTTTTTGCCTGTGTGTAGCAAGTCCACGGCACTGGGTTCGAGCATGAGCGCGAGCACGAAGAGCGCAGAGTTTGCCACCACGTGTTCGAAGCCCATATAGGCAAACACTGCGACACCCGCGAGTAGTGTGAAGATCTTGGCGATGAAGTCATCGCCGAGCTGCATCGCGATGATGATCGCGATGTTGATGAAGAAGTTCGCAAAGATCCCTTTAACGAAAATGGTCCATGCATCACTGCCGATTGTCTTCGCATCCACGGTGTGTATCAGATGCTTGCTCATTTCAGGAGAAAAGATATTAAAGGAAGCCACTAAG
>JANQXM010000013.1 GCA_030729385.1 Opitutales bacterium
TGTCCGCAATAGCACAGCTCGAAACAGGAATTGGAGCCCCCTTTCTAGTCTGCTCCACCGGGCGGATCGGTCGGAAGCTGCCAATGGGCAAAATTCAGACCGGTATTTCTGCTGCCGCAGCGATACTCGACTCAACGCCGGAGTCCTCACTGAAATCCGCCGATGCAATCCTCACTTCCGATACACGGAGAAAAGTCGCCACCGCTCGTTTTGAATTTGAAGGCAAAACCATCACTGTAGCAGGTATTGCCAAAGGTGCTGGTATGATCGAACCGAATATGGCGACCATGCTCGCCTTCCTCGTCACAGACCTAGAAGCAGACAACAAGACTCTGAAAAATACGCTGGTTCAGGCCTGCAACAAAACCTTTAATCGGATTTCAATCGATGGCGACATGAGCACGAATGACACCGTGCTACTCCTCGCGAACGGAAAGACAGGCTTGGTGCCCAATGAAAACGCAAACCTGCTACAGGCTTTCCGTGACGCCGTCTATCTAGTATGCGACAACCTCGCCGAAAAGATCGTCGGTGATGGCGAAAAAATCACCAAACTCGTCGAACTCATCGTTGAAGGCTGTAAATCTGAAGCCGACGCCGAAAAAGTCGCACGGGCCGTTGGCAATTCACTGCTAGTGAAAACCTCCTGGTATGGATCCGACCCAAACTGGGGAAGACTTGCCGATGCCGCAGGCTACGCTCGCGTTGGCCTTAAAGAAGAGATTTTTGACATTCATTACAACGATGTCCCTGCCCTTCTCAGCGGCAAGCCACAAGATAGTAACCTATCGAAATGGAAAGAAATCGTCTCCAAGAAACGCTTTCGTATCATACTGAATCTAAACCAAGGTGAAGGCACTTTCCGCCTGCTCACCTCCGACCTCAGCGAAGCCTACGTCAACTTCAACAAATCCGAATAAAGCCGACTCTCCGCTTTAGCTTTTCAGTTTCATACACTTCAAATTTTGAATCAAATGTCACAACTCGCAAATCTCGACGTCACCACCAAGGCAGCTGTGCTCTTAGAAGCGCTCCCTTATATCCAGCGGTTTCGTGACGCTATATTCGTCGTGAAATACGGCGGTGCCTTTATGGACGATGCCGATCCGGAAGTGCGGACACGTGTCGCCACCGACATCGCATTTCTCCATGCCGCAGGCATTAAGGTTGTAGTCGTGCATGGCGGCGGCAAAGCAATCACACGAGCTCTCGCCGAATCCAATGTGGAAACGCGCTTTGAGCATGGTCTCCGGGTCACCGATGCTGAGTCCGTCAAAGTTGTGGACCACACACTCAACAAAATCGTAAACCTTGAGATCTGCGAAATCCTTCAAGCCAAGAATGCGCGTCCGCTCGGCATGCCGGGGAATAACCTACTGGTTTGCGACAAAAAGGAAGTCGTTATAGACGGCGAGCACATCGATCTCGGATTCGTCGGCGAAACGCACACCGTCAAAACCAAAATCATTAAGAAAGCACTCGCCGACGGTTACATCCCGGTCATCTCACCGATCGCATGCGACGAAGATGGACAGATTTATAACACCAACGCCGATGCCGCCGCTGGTCGCGTCGCTGCTGCCCTCCGCGCCCGCCGCCTCGTCTACCTTTGCGACGTGCCAGGCCTGATGCGCGACATCAACGACCCTGAATCACTTATTTCTTCTTTACGCACACAAGACGTCGCGAGCCTCGTTGCCGACGGCACGATCAGTAAAGGCATGATCCCAAAAACTGACAGCGCAGTCAAAGCCCTGCATAGCGGCGTCCACCGTGTCCACTTCATCGACGGCGAACAACCACACAGCCTTCTGCTCGAGATTTTCACAGACAAAGGGGTCGGCACCGAAATCCATAACTCATAAATCTACGATTTTAATGAGTAATCCTTAATCGCTAATTTCAAATTAATTAGCCATCAGTCATTATTTATTAGCCATTCAAAAAAATGCATCACCCAACTCTCATGAAAAACTACGGTCCGCCGGCTTTCAACGCCGCACGGGGCGAAGGCGTGTATCTCTATGACGAGTCAGGCAAGCGCTACTTGGATTTCGGCAGTGGCATCGCGGTGACCTCAGTTGGGCACTCACACCCGAAATGGGTCAAAGCAGTGCAGGAGCAAGCCGCAACCCTCACCCATTGCAGCAACCTCTATGGCATACCCGGGCAACAAAAACTAGCAGATCGGCTCGTTGAAAAAGCCGGCCCTGGGCGGGTGCTGTTCTGCAACAGCGGTGCTGAGGCCAATGAAGCGCTAATCAAACTCGCCCGGCTCCACGGTCGGAAACTCTCTGGCGGCGAAGAAGCCAAGCGTTACACTGTCGTAGCGGCACAACATGCATTTCACGGACGGACCTTCGGAGGCATGGGCGCTACACCGCAGGAGAAAATCCAAGGTGGCTTCCGGCCTATGCTCGACGGCTTCAAATTCGGCGAACTGAACAACATCGAAACTTTTGATAAGTTGGTCGACGATTCCGTCGCAGCTGTATTCATCGAATCCATACAAGGAGAAGGCGGCATCTTTCCAGCCGAAACCAGTTTTCTACAAGAGCTACGGGCACTCTGCACTGAACGGGGCGCACTGCTCATGCTTGACGAAGTGCAGTGTGGTATCGGACGGAGTGGACACTTCTTTGCATTTGAAGAAAGTGGCGTAAAGCCAGATGCCATCGGTATGGCCAAAGGCCTCGGTGGCGGTTTCCCGATCGGCGCGATCTGGATTTCCGAACCATACGCCGAACTCTTCCAACCCGGTTCACACGGCACGACCTTTGGCGGATCACCACTGGCCTGCGCTGCAGCCAACGCAACACTCGACATCATCGAAGAAGAAGAACTTCTCGATAGCATCACCGCCAACAGTGTCGTCTGGCATGAGGCGCTACAAGATCTGGTCGAAAAATACCCGCAACACATCTCTGGCATGCGGGGTGCTGGATATATGGTCGGCCTCGTCCTCAAGCAAGAAGGTGCCAACCTAACTGTCACCACCGCAGCACGGGAAAAGAACCTCCTCATCGTTCCAGCAGGCCACAATGTCATCCGCTTATTACCCGCACTCACAGCTAACCTTAAAGAACTCGCCGAATCGGTCCGTATCCTCGACGAAGTTTTTGCTGAACTAAATTCATAACTTTAAAACATAGATTCACGACTCGTATCTCATATCTCGAATCCTGCATCTCCCCCAAATATGCATCATTTCCTACAAGTCACAGACTTCACCCTCGAACAAGCACAAGAAGTCTTCTCGCTCGCCAAGAGTCTAAAGGAGAACCGCCTAAGCGGCCCTCAACCCCTCAACATGCAGTCATGGGGTCTGCTCTTCTATAAGAGCAGCACACGGACACGTGTGTCCTTTGAAGTGGGTGTCAATGAGCTCGGCGGCTTCCCCATCGTACTCAATTCACATCAAACACAAATCGGCCGCGGCGAAACCGTCGAAGACAGTTCCAAAGTATTGTCCCGCTATTTGCACGGCTTAGTGATTCGGGCCTACGAGCATGAAACGGTGACCGAGTTTGCCAAGCACGCTACCATGCCCGTCATCAACGGCCTCACGGACTTCAACCACCCTTGCCAGTTGATGGCTGACCTCTTCACCCTACTGGAGCGCTATTCACCCGACGCAGTGGATATCAACACGCTCAAAGGCAAGAAAGTCGCCTTTCTCGGGGACAGTGCTTGCAACATGGCCAACTCATGGATTCTCAGTGCCGCTATGTTCGGTATGGAGATCGTCGTGTCCGGTCCCAAGGGCTACGAGCCAAAGGCGAGCGTGACCAAAGCACTCAAAGCTGCCGGGCTACCCGTCAATTTCACTTATACCGACGACCCAAAGATCGCCTGCGAAAACGCCGACGCCATCTACACCGACGTCTGGGTATCGATGGGCGACGAAGCCGAAGCCGTGGCACGACTCAAGGAAATGGCACCATATCAAGTCACTGCCGAGCTAATGGCACACGCCAAGCCCAACGCATACTTCATGCACTGCCTCCCCGCCCACGCCGGCGAAGAAGTCAGCCAAGCGGTCCTCAACAGCCCACAAAGCATCATCTTCGACGAAGCTGAGAATCGCCTACATGCTCAAAAAGCAATCATGGCGAAACTGGTAGAGCTCAACGCAAAGTAACACAAACATTCCTGTCTGTGCCCTTTCGAGCTTATACCATCTTGAAAAAGTTCGGGATGTAACAAACCCCTCCGTCCGGGCAAGCCGGACACCTCCCCTTAGCAGGGGAGGAACTTAAAAGCTCCCCTCCTTAATCAGGGGGGTGGCTCGCGCAGCGATACGGGGGGGTGCCTTTTTAGCGCAAAACTTTCTAAATGTGATATGACTAGCTCACCTAGTCCTGCCCCGTCAGCACGTCGAGCAAGGCATGTAGCTTCATCTCGGTTTCGCGCATTTCTTTTTCCGGATCGGAACCTTCGACGATGCCAGCACCTGCGTAGAGCGTAGCCGTGTCGCCCTGGATCAATGCGGAGCGAATACCGACGACCATCTCGCCTTCGTTCAAGTGATTGAACCAACCGACGACGCCGGAATACAGACCACGTTCCAGTTGTTCTAATGCTGCGATGCGTGGCACAGCTGCCTCACGCGGCGTGCCGCCTACTGCCGGTGTCGGGTGCATATCGGCGAGCATATCGAGTAAGTGAACTGAATCTCCTACCTCGGCACTGATCGGTGTGCGCAGATGTTGCACATTTGCCAATGGCAACAAACGTGGGCTACCTTCGGCTTTTGCCTCCACCCCGAGCTTTGCTAAACGGCGTATAATCGAATCGCGCACATAAGCATGCTCGTGTTGATCTTTTTCGCTTTCGAGGAGACCGCGTGCAAATTTTGCGTCCTCGCCTGCAGTCGCGCCGCGAGGCGCGGAACCAGCGATCGCTTCGGTCAACAAATGCCCGTCGCGTATCTGCAACAGTCGTTCCGGAGTAGCCCCGATGAAGCTGCCCTTTGCGCCGCCGCTGAATGAAAAAGTAAAGCAGCCCGCAAAACGTTCGCGCAAACGATTCAAAGCCGTGAGTGGTTGCCAGGCTCGATCCGCCTTCAATTCCAAGGCACGTGCCAACACGATCTTCTCATAAGCTCCTGAACGGATTTCACCCAGTGCCGCTTCGACCGCAGCTGGGTAATGATCCGGCGCAAGCTCAGTGCGTGAGCGTTCTTTCGCCTCTACCGTCGGCACAGATGGCACAGACTCGTCTGCATAATCAAAGGCCCCGAACTTACTATACGCACCCCAAACACGAGCCACCAAAACATCGACATCCGTATCCAGATCGATCCGCAAATTTGCCACAGCTCCGTATTTCCCCTTCGAACGCGAAACTTGCCAACGCGGCAAGAACACCGTCGCGGCAGGAAAAGCAGCATCTTCCGAGACTGAATCATCGAAAGTAAACGCAGTAAAAAAATGCGGCCCAGTAAAAGGCTCACTCAGATCACCCACTGCTATGGTGTTGTCTAAAATTTCTTTAGCAAATGCCTGCACCTCGGCAAAGCGGCTGGGTCCATCGAACTGCGCCTGGACCACTGCCTCCGCTCCAGCAAGTGCCTCTTCATCCGCCGCACGCTCAATATAAAAGTGCAGCTCCTCCGGCTCATAGATCGATTCTAAAACCGCCAGAGGCGCAATGTGCTTCACCGCCAACGAAATACTCGCAATCTGAAAATGCCCCTTCGCCCGCGCCGCCTCGCGACAACCTTCCAGAAAAGAACGTAGTGAACCCTCATCGCGCTCAGGCAACATACTAGAAGGAATAATTTGCATCAGAAAATCAGAGAAATGGCAGAAAGGTTACAGCGAATCCATATTCCGCGCAGAGTAAACTGATTTCGGAAAGTAGTTCGTGACGACTTGATTCATATTTGTAGCCACCCAACTCTCCACTGTTCCAGCCCCACCCTACGCATGCTCACGACCGAGGAGCCAAAGCAAATCAGCTAAGCGGTTTAAATATTGCATCAACTCGGGACGAACGATCGCACCGCTCTCTTTTAAGGCCACCACTCCCCGCTCAGCGCGGCGGCAAGTTGTTCGGGCTTGGTCAAAAAACGCATCTGCTATCGTATTGCCCGGATATGTCCAGCCGGCAAAGCCACCGTCGTTTGACTCCATGGTTTGAATAGTCACGGTGAGGCGTTCGACCATCTTCTCAGAGATATACTGGTCTGCATACTTTTCTAGAAAGCGCGCCTGATCGGCATCATCGGTCGCCAATTCCGACATCAGGTAGATCAACTCTTTTTGGATCCCATGCACCAAGTCTTTAGTGCCCTCAATCTCACAATGCGCCCGACACAGACCCAACACCGAGGTCAACTCATCGATCCGCCCATAAGTCATCACTCGCAAGTGCGTCTTAGGGACACGTTTACCAAATAAAAGCGCAGTGGTGCCGGCATCACCGGTCTTGGTTGCAATACTCATTGCCAACCAAAATGAGAATCCCAGAAGCAGATGGCAACTCAGTAAGCCTAGTATTAGCCCCGTAGTGTAGCACGATCACTAACACATATTCTCTCACCACCGAGCTTGATCCAAAGCCCAGAACCATGCACTACTCTTCCACTCTCCACTCTCCACTTGCCACTTCTCCCACAATGACCACTCCAGTCTTACTCATCCTCACTCCTTTCATTACGGCCGCGATCGGTTGGTTCACGAATTGGGTCGCGATCAAGATGCTGTTTCATCCGCGGGTGCCGATGCGTATCTTCTTCTGGAAATGGCAGGGGCTCATACCACGCCGTCAACTGCAGCTCGCCAAGGAGTCCGCAGAGATCATTGAACGTGAGATTCTCCAACAACACATGATCTTGCACGAAATCCGTAAGATCGAACTCGGACCCTATCTTGAGGAGGCCGCTCACAAGGTAGTCTGGGAGCGCATCGGACCACAGCTCCGTGCCATTCCTTTGCTCGGCAGTTTTATCAACGACAGCACCCTCGCCAAATTCGAGGTTATCGCCGCCGCTTCGATGAAGGAAGAAGCCGGTCCACTGATGGAAAAAGTCGCCACACAGTTTGAAGCCTCAGTCGATCTAAAGCAAATGATCGAAGACAACATTGCCGCCTTTGATTTGGATCGCCTCGAAGGTATCGTCAACGAAGTCGCGAGTCGTGAGTTCCGCACCATCGAACGCCTCGGCGCAATCCTCGGCTTCATAATCGGCTGCGTTCAAGTCGCACTCTTCGTTTTGACTGGAACAGTGGCAATCTAGATCGGACAGAAAGGTTCAACTACTCTCTCGCAGGCACTGCCTCATAACGCGAGCTATACAACATCCCGCCGCAAAAGGTCTTTCGATTGGTGCGGATAAATCGACCGGCTGAGAGATGTGATTCGGTTGCAGGCAGTTGCCGCGTCTTCAGACCCGCAAAGCGGCCAAAGAAGCCGTAGAGCAAGCTGAGCCACACTTTTGCACGGAGTGCACGCCATCCACCCTCAGGCATACAGAAATCAGACACCAGCCATTGCGCTTCTGTTGCACTCAAAGATTCCACAATGCGCACCATCTCTGCGGCTACCGCATCGTCAAAATTGTCGAAGAAGAAATGTGTCGCGATCAAATCGTATCCATTCGCCGGGCGCTCCACATCCCGTATGTCTCCTGCAATGAATTCAACCCGAGACGCATCGACTCCCGAATCCCTAAGTCTTGCCCTTGCCACTTCCAACATTTCCGGGCTCAAGTCATTCACCGTGACGCGTACTTCAGGGAATTGCTCAAGAAAAGCTAAAAGGAAACTGCCATTCCCCTCACCCACCATCAGCGCATGCTGATTCGGACGCCCTTGCGCAAGTCGCTCTAATTGAGCGGTTCGCGCAAGCAGTAGCCCGCGACCGATAAAGACCACTTCAAGTAAATGATAGTAGCGTGCGAGATGTCCGAAGTTCATTGAGTGTATGATAAAATGTAGGCTTAACTCCTATATATCTCTGAGTGCGATGGTAGCGCGACACCGTCTCTCCTGCCCTACCTCCCAATATCAATCACAGGCCATCATTCCTGTAAAACAAAAGCAGGCTAGACACTTTCAGAAATAGAGGGAAACATGATGCTATATGAGTGAATCTAAAGTCTCTGTCCCCCTCTTGGATCTTAAGCCCCAATACGCCGCGCTATCGGACGAACTGGATAAAGCCGTATTAGCCGTAGCACGTTCGCAATATTTCATCCTCGGACCCGAGGTGGAGTGCTTCGAAGCCGGTGTGGCTGATTACTGCGCTGTCGAGCACGGCGTGGGCGTTTCCTCAGGAACTGACGCTCTCATCGTCGCGCTGATGGCGCTGGGCATTGGTCCAGGTGACGAAGTCATCACCACGCCTTACACATTCTTCGGAACTGTCGGATCGATCGTTCGAGTCGGCGCGACGCCAGTCCTCGTCGACATCGAACCCGACACATTCAATATCGACGTCTCCAAGATCGAAGCAGTGATCACCGATAAAACTCGTGCGATCATTCCAGTGCACCTCTTTGGGCAAATGGCCGACATGCGCGCCATCAATCAAATCGCCCGCGAGCACGACCTCCTCGTGATAGAAGACGCGGCTCAGGCGATCGGTTCGAAACAAAATGACCGCCCCGCCTGCTCCTTCGGGCACATTGGCTGCCTCTCTTTCTTCCCAACAAAGAACCTAGGTGGCTTCGGCGATGGTGGCATGGTGGTGACCGACGACGCGGACTACGCCTCAATCTTACGCCAACTGCGTAACCACGGGATGGAGCCGAAATACTACCACCCACGAGTCGGCGGCAACTTCCGCCTCGATGCGCTGCAAGCAGCCGTCCTCAACGTCAAACTGCCACACCTCAACACTTGGCATGAGCAACGCCGTGAGAACGCCAGCCTATATAACAAACTCTTCAAGGCGGCTGGTTTGAATCGCACAGCTGACGCGCTCGATTCGGGCCTCAGCAACGGTATCGTGCTACCGATCGAAAAGGAAAACAACTACCACATCTACAATCAGTTTGTCATCTACAGCGAACAACGCGACGCACTGATGGAGCACATGAAAGCAAACAATGTAGGTTGCGAAATTTACTATCCGCTCGCACTTCATGAGCAAGAATGCTTCCGCCTGCTCGGCTACAAAAAAGGCGATTTTCCGAATTCTGAACGCGCCGCTTCGATGAGCTTGGCTTTACCGATCTACCCCGACCTCACCACCGAAATGATTGAACGTGTGGTCGAAGTGATTGCCGATTTCTACAACTAACCCCATAAACAAAATACTTATGAAGCTCCTACAAAAAACCTCCGCCGTGTTCCTCGCATCTGCAATGCTGCTCACTGCGCTCACAGGTTGCGGCACGACGCGGTCAGAAAACGGTGTGATAATTGAAAAGAACCGCAGCTACAATCCACTGAATTACATTCCTTGGTAGGCTGTTTGAGCTCGAAAACTAAGTAATGAAAATTGAACGCGTCGAAATCATCACACGCAGCCTGTCCGGACGTTGTCCAAATTGCGGTGGCTTCGGTATGTTCAAAAATTGGTTTCGCCTCAACAAGCGGTGCACCGATTGCGATATGCAGCTGGAAAAAGAGGAGTCCGGCTTCTACTTCGGCACCACCTCGATCGGTTACGTGCTCGCGATCATCATCGTCATCATTCCGATCTGTATACTCGCGGTGCTCGACAAGATCGGCATGTGGACCGGCGTCACCATCGGTATAGTCGGTTCCATTTTGCTCTGTGTGCTCCTCTATCCGCTGCTACTCAGTTGGGTGATCATGAGCTACTTCGTCGTCTGCCCTCAGGAACTCCCTGAAAACACAACGGACGCAAAAGATTGAGCATGCAAACACTCGATGCCAGTCAATGGCAGGCACGCGCAGCCATACATCTGGAGCGAGCTGTCAAATGGACGACTCCCTATCGTTCGCGTCGCGCTGAAAGCACGATGCACCCGGTCTATGATTTCCTATTTATCTACTACCGTTTCGCCCCTGCGCTTTTAGAGTATTGGCACCCAGGGCTCGATGTAGTACTTGAGACCGACTCGTTCCCTCCTGGCTACAACGCAAAAGCCTACACCCTCGCCAACGGCCGTATCGCACTCGACCGCAGTAAGCTCGATTCGAAAACACGCAAACGCCTGCAATGGAGCCTCGATCTATGCCGCGCCGTCCGTAATCGCCCCGCCCAATTTGGCTGTTTCGGTATGCACGAATGGGCGATGGTCTATCAAGGTGGTCCCGAAGGTCGCATCCGCCACGAGGGCACCTTACCGCTACGACTCCCGCAAAGCGAAATCGACGCCATCGTCGAAAGTCGCCCGATCTGCTGCAGCCACTTCGACGCCTTTCGTTTTTTTACTCAAACGGCGCTCGGATTCAACCGGCTCCAGCCCACGCAAGACAGCCGCATGGACAACGAACAACCCGGTTGCCTGCACACCAATATGGATCTCTACAAATGGACCGCGAAGTGCATGCCATGGGTCGGCACCGAACTGCTCTGGGATACATTTGAATACGCCGTCGCCTGCCGCGAGATCGACATGCGCGCCAGCCCCTACGATTGCCGCCAACTCGGCTACACACCAATCCTTATCGAAACCTCGGAAGGTCGTGCTGAATACGAAGTCGAACAAGCCAAACTCGCCGAACAATCAACAGCACTCCGCAGCCGACTAATCGAAGCCTTGGAGTCTGTGCTTGCGACGTAGTTGAGGCAGACGAGTTCTACTGAATGCGCGTGAAATGGATCTCACTGAGACCAGCAGCTTCAGTATCACCTTCGAGGCAGGAAACATTGATCGTATAGCGACCGGCTTCTGGGAAATTCATCCAACCGATAGGATACTTTTGATACACGCTCGATGAAGCTTGTTGGTTTCGAATGGTCTCGCCGCCTTCAATGGCAACCTGCCATACGACACGACCTTCGCCAACATAGCTGAGATCAATGTGATACGTGCCTGGCACAGCGACATCGACCACCCATGTAGCGACACCATCTTCTTGCCAATCGATGACTTGCTTCATGTGTTTCCATTCGCCGAATTTCTCCATCCAACGATTCTTTTGAAGCTTGGCTCCTTTGGAGGTAGCAAAGTTAGCTCGGATGCTAGTTGTCATATTAGGATCGAGACCCCATGTAGAGTCGGACTCAGGAGTGCCTTCGACATCCAACTCGATAACAGACGCATATTTCTCCGGCGCAATCTGTGGGATGGAAATTTGAAGCCATCCATCTTTTGAAGTAAACTCAAGTGGCTGCACATCCTTCCCTGTCAACAAACGGGCAGCGGTGACTTCATTTTTCAAACCTGGAAGATAAAGTTCTCCTGAAGTAGGCCATTCGAAAACGGAGAGTTGCAGCGTATTGCCACGTAGCGTGACATCACCCCAAGGCAACGCATGTTCGTATGGAGAAGGTCCGGCACCGTAAATAATGTTGGGATACTTTTTAATCCAAGCGCCCGATTTGCGCAGCGCATCGGCAGCATGCTCTGGCACAGAGCCATCCCCACGAGGACCGATATTCAACATATATGTGCCACCACGTGCAACGGTCGCAATGGTGCGGTGAAGAATCTCTTTCGCGGGTTTCCAGTTCTCATCATACCAAGCATACGCCCAAGAATCATTCGTCGTATCGACGCTCTCCCACATGCCAGGAACTTTAACGAGCGGCACTTCCATATCACCAAGCGACTGATAGTCGCCGAGATTATGTCCCGCACGACCAGAAACCAAAGCATTGGGTTGATTCTTATGCACGACAGCTACGAGTTGTTCGACATACTTCTTGGGCATATTACCCGGCGTATCGAACCAGACGATTTCAATCGGGCCATACTCTGTCGTGATCTCTTCGACTTGTGGAAGACACTTTTCAATGAAGTAATCATCAAAAGTCTTTCGTTTACCTTTCTTGTCCTTCTCGGGGCCACGAAAACCTCCTGGATAGGTCCAATCTTGATTGTGTGAATAATAAAAACCAAATCCGATACCGAACTCACGACAAGCCTCAGACAATTCTTTCATTGGGTCCCTACCCCACGGTGTGGAATCGGTGATATCAAAATCGCTCGACTTGGAATCATACATCGCAAAACCGTCATGGTGCTTGCTGGTGATGATGATGTATTTCATGCCAGCATCGTATGCGAGCTTGGCGATGGCCTTGGCATCGAATTTAACTGGGTCAAAAGTCCCAGCCAGTTTCTTGTAATCACCTACCGAGATACCAGCCATACGCGGACTCATGATCCATTCGCCGATACCGTAATAAGTCTTACCATCGACATTGTTGCCCAACTGAGAGTAGAGCCCCCAGTGAATGAACATGGCGTAGTTGCCCTCATCAAAGAGCTGACCACGTTTGGCGTCTTCCGCACGAAGCTTAACGACGCTCTCACCCCATAATTCATCCATGCCTTGTTCAGCGTGGACTGCGTGAAAACTCAATGCTCCGAGGAGCCCGACTATAACGATATTTTTAATGGTCATACTAACAGGTGGGAAATCTTAAGAAATAAAATACCCCGTCGCGCCCATGGGCAACGACGGGGTATAGAAATTAGATTATGATGAAGTGTTCTTCAATTTATGCTGCTACGGCTTTAGCTTTGGCACGCATCGCGACCACGCCGTAAATTGCGATGATGATGAAGCAAAGAACGACGAGGAAGAAAGATCCACGAGTCGCTGTCGTGCCCATGAAGCTATCCAAGTCAAGAACTTGACCTTGGAAACGAGTCATAAAGACACCACCCACAATCGCGAAGATAAGACCGGCAGAACCGAGCTTGGCATCTTCGCCGACACCATCAAGCGCGAGGCCATAAATGGTCGGGAACATCAGAGACATACATGCGGAGATCAGAACAAGTGAGTAGAGACCTGTCAGACCTTGTAGATAGATCGCACCTAGCGTGAAGACGATTGCACCAGCACTCAACAGAAGGAGTAATTTGCTTGGAGCGATATACTTCAGGAAGAATGTGCAAACAAAACGGCTGCAAAGGAAGATCACCATCGCCATGATGTTGAAGTTCTGGGCAGTCGCTTTATCGATGCCCAATTCATTTTCAGCATATTGAATGATGAAGGTCCAAGTCATGATTTGAGCACCCACATAGAAAGTTTGTGCAATCACACCACCGACATACATCGGATTAGTGAAGAGTCGTTTTACCGTGCGTCCAAAGTGCACATCATGATCCGCGTCAGGTGGGCTGGTATGCGGAAGCTTCGTAACGGCAAAGACCACTAAGACGACCAAGACAATACAACCAATTGCGGTGTAGGGCATGGCAACAAGCTTAAGGTCATTTTGCTGCAACTCGCGGTGAGTCATCCCTTGGAAGCTTTCGATTTCACCGTCCTTAAAGTCTTGCAGTGCGGTCGCTGGTGCATCGACACCCTTTTCCATCACATATGCCTTCACGTTCTCGTCGTTCACACGCTCGCGTGGCTTGGACTGAAGAAAAGAAGGAATGTTATACTCCATTTGAACGACTTCAGCAGTTGCCATATCGGCAGCGTAACCGTTGACGTCATTCTTAAAGTCTTCCACCTGAATAGCAGAGAGAATAACTGTGCCGGCAATGAACATACCGGTCAACGAACCCATAGGATTGAAAGCTTGAGCCAAATTCAAACGGCGTGTGGCTGTTTCCGGCGGTCCCATCGAGAGGATGAAAGGATTGGCAGTCGTTTCGAGGAAAGCCAAACCGAAGGTCAAGATGTAGAGAGCGATAATGAACAAGTTGAAATTCGCACCTGCTGCGGCGGGAATTGAAAGTAGCGCGCCAGCAGCATAGAGCGACAAACCAACGATAATACCCATTTTATAAGAAAAACGGCGAATGAAAATCGCGGCAGGAAGCGCCATCGTGGCATAACCACCATAGAAAGCCATTTGCACCCAAGTGCTTTGAGCATTCGTGATAACGAATACATCCTTAAAAACGGCAACGAGTGGATTAGTCACGTCATTGGCAAACCCCCAAAGGGAGAACAATGTCGTCACAAGAATGAACGAAAGCAGATACTTACGTGGGATTACGGGGGTATTGTTGGAATCGGTGGTCATAATTACTGATTAGTGATCAAGCAGTGTTAAGTTTTTCAGTGTAACAGGATATTATACTAAGTGAATACTGTATTCGCGGGATTGGAGCCAACGAAGCGATGAATGCATCATATTAACATGCCCGCGTAAATTTAAAAATTCGCGAGGATGAGTCATAGCTAGCAATCATCCACGTCTTCTCGATCGTCTCCCAATAATATGCAAAAGCGCCACTCAGGTGAGAGACACAGCCTGCCAAGCCCCTCCGTTTTAATTGTCTTCCTCTGCTTTGGTATGGAGAAGTGGCAGACGTAGCGCGACAGCGCGAAGATGGTGAATCCTCCCAGAGGATTTGCCCCGAAGGGGTGAGAGAATGGGTGCCCTCTGGGCAATGATCGAACAATGGCCGAAAAGGCCACTCAGATCATAGACAAAGCTTGCCAAGCTCCTCCGTTTTAATTGTCTTCCTCTGCTTTGGTATGGAGAAGTGGCAGAGTGGCCGAATGTGACTGACTCGAAATCAGTTGTACCCGAAAGGGTACCGGGGGTTCGAATCCCTCCTTCTCCGCCATTTAAGGCGCAGCCGCACAAGGGCGGTCAGAAAGAGGAGATGCGAACCACTGGGTTCGACGGAAGGAGCAAATGCGACTGGAGATGGGACACCAAAGGTGGTCGCGCAGCGATTTTGCGCAGCAAAACCAATCCCTCCTTCTCCGCCATTTAAGGCGCAGCCGCAAAAGGGCAGTTAGAAGGAGGAGAACGAAGGGTCTACACCAAAATTTGTAGCCACGGCTCTCTGTGCCGTATCATCTCACCATTCGAAAACGTCACTGAGTGACGTTGCTACATATAACGCACTAAACAAAAAAGGCGCCCCGCAATGGGACGCCTTTTGATAAACTTTTTGCGGATGACTATTTCCTATCCAACCAGCGCTTGATGCTGAGGATGGTCCAGTCTTCCTTGTTGCCACCGATCTTCGTTGTGACGGTATCACCCTTTTCCTTGCCCAAGAGCTGCTGCGCAAGTGGCGTTTTATAGGAAAGGATATCGTGCTTAGGATCGGAATCCCATGCACCGAGAATCGAGTACTTGAAGGTTTTACCAGTCGAGCCTTCTTTAAGCTCAACGATACAACCGATACCCACATTTTCGGTGGTGGCGTCAGTGAAGTCTGTGATACGTGCGCGAGACAGATCGACCTCAAGCTCGTTCTTACGAGAAAGCAGCATGTCTTGGTCCTGACGGGCCATCTTATACTCCGAATTCTCCTTCAAATCACCATGATCACGTGCGATGGAAATGGCTTCCTTATTCTCAGGGATCTTCGTGCTAAGCAATTCTTCGTATTCCGCTTTCGAGCGATTGAAGCTTTCTTGCGAAACGATGAGCGCATCTTCCTCAGATGTGGAAGCGGCTTCACCAGCCAACAGGCTCTGGATGGTTGGGAATTTCTTAATGAATCGAGCAAGCAAGGACTTCTTGGTCAAATCCTCGAAGCCTTGATTGAGCAAGAGTGTTTGAGCTAGATCGCTTGCAGTCTCAACATTGGCATCAGCCAAGAGGTCGGGAATGAGGTCGGTATCATCACTCAACAAGTCAGCCAGTGGGATACGGCGTGTGCTTGCATTTTGCAAGGCTTCGTAGTCGATCGCATAGAACATCGCAGCTAGGAGGCGCGGTGTAACCAATGGTTCGATGATGGAAGCATACTTCTTAGAGTGGCGGTTCTTAACGACCCAGAAAAGAAGTGGTCCTTTTATGGTTTGCTCGTTGAGCCAGCGGTTGAGGCAGTAGCTAATACGCTCGTCCAACTCTTGCTCCAGCATAAAGTTGATACTCTCACTGGTGAATTTACCGCTGGAATTGCGGAGCAAGTCTTCAACCATTTGCTGCCACTTGTCTGGATAAGTGCGGCGAATCAAATCAAGATAACGCTTGAAGTAAGTCGCAGGCAATTCAGCTGCGAGTTCGGAGTAATCGTTAGTTGAATCGAGGATCGATGCAGACGATGGCTCCAAGATTTCAACGTCCTCGTGCAAGTCGCGAGCAAGGTTGTTACGCACCCAAACACCATGCAAGCGGTCTGCTTGGCTGAGGCTTTTGGCATTGGCGATCGCATCGGTCAGCTCAGCAAGAATCTCAGGCATTTCTTCGCGAACCACGGAAATGTTTTCGGAAAGCGCGTAAAGCTTCTCTCCGAGGAGGATCTTTTGCTTAGAATTCTTCGTGGCGTGGAATTGCTCGAGGATTTCTTCCTCTGGCTTCACTGGCTCGTCGCGGTAAATATAAGGGTCTGACTTTTTGATCGGAGCACCAATACGTGGGTCAACCACCAATACCTTCTTAGTCGCGGTCCACCACTTCTTGTATTTGATCGGACCGATGACACGAGCCAAGTTTCGCTCGATCTCAGACGCCATCATAGTCTGGCTTTCGGATGATTTCAGGATGTCGCAGATCAAGTCAGCTGGGCGCTTCTTAATCATTTCCTCGATAACATCAGGCTCGGTGCGTGAACGCACGAGAACATCATCCGGCTTAAGGATGTCTAATTTATCGACACAAAATGCAGGTGCCATAGCATGGCCGTCCTTACCTTCTTCAAAGTCGATGATCAAACGATCAGCGGCTTCGTCGTAGTCTACGATTTTACCGAAACCCCAGCTGCGGTGTAGGCAAAAGTTGCCAGCAGACATGGTTTCAAGCTTCGCGCGAAACGGAGCTAGTTTTGGATTTTTCTCAATGAGAGCGTCAATTGCCTCTTTATTCATAATAGATTGCGAATGTGGTTCTTATTCGTAAACGATGAACTATGCACAGTTTCTATACCAATGAGAAGTATTAAGTTAAATTTATCAAAACAGTCTACAACGGGCTGGGATGGAGCCGTAATCTTGCTAGAAGGTTACTTCTCCGAAAACCTGAAAGCCAACCAGCTACTGGAACGCCTACCGGACTCCTTCCAAGGCGACCGCAGAGCGATTTGCCAATCCCTTTTCCTCGGGGCACTACGCCACGGACACGGCGTAGAGGTGGCTCTAGAGCCATTAGTCCGCAAACAACCGAGGTCGCTCGTGAAGGCGATCTTAATGGTCGCTGGCTACGAAATGATCGCCGCGGATGCTGAAAAAATGCCAAAAATCGTCCATCACGCGGTCGAGAGAGGCAAAAATATCGTAGCTAAATCGGAGCTAGGCTTTCTCAATGCCGTGCTCCGCAAACTACCGAATAGCCTCTTAAAGCTACAGGAATCAAACGACACTGCCGGTAAATACAGCCATCCGAGATGGTTGGTAAAGCGCTGGAATACCGAATTTGGTAAAGAAACCACGGTGCAATTGCTGCAATGGGATCAGGGTATTCCCGCCACATACTTAAAACTCTACAACATTCCGGACACGATTCCGATTGGTCTCGAAGCCACTCCGTGGCCGCATTTCTACAAAGCGACCGAAAATGCTTCCTGGAACGAGGATCTTCGCCCTCTTCTTAATAAGGGAGATGCCTACGCAAAGGATCCCTCAACACGGATCGCCCCTGCCCTGCTCGCGCCACAGCCCGGCGAGTCCGTGCTCGACCTCTGTGCCGCACCCGGCGGTAAAGCCTTCGACCTCGCCCATGCCATGCAACGCCAAGGGCAAATCGTCGCGGTCGATCTACCCGGTAATCGCATCCATCGACTCAAGGAAAACCTGAGCTCCCTTCAATCCGACGCACTCACGTGCCCAGTAGTCGAAAAGGACGTGCTTGCATTGACCTCCGCAGACCTTGAAGCCAAAGGTCTGCCACCACTTTACGATGCCGTCATGTTGGACGCGCCGTGTTCTAATACTGGTGTGATCCAGCGCCGCACCGACGTGAAATGGCGCTTAGATACCAGCGACATCGATAGTTGCGCTCAACTCCAAGCCGATCTGCTCAAAGCTGCGGCAAGTTTCGTCAAAGTCGGCGGTCGACTCGTTTACAGCACCTGCAGTATCGAAAAAGCCGAAAACGAGGACGTCGTGACAGCTTTCCTACAATCTCCAGAAGGTCAGCCGTTCGAACTGAAGGAAGGCCAACAAAGCCTCCCATGGGAAAGTGGACACGATGGCGCGGGCGCTTTCTTATTGATTCGCAAGTAAACGAACTAATCTTCGCGATTCAGCAAGGCATCGAGCGCGACGGAAACTGGCACACTGCCTTCGCCGACGGCCGCTTCGTAGTCGTTAATCGCAGTGTGATTTTCGGCCGTAAAGCGGTCCATCACTGCGTATTGTAGAAGCGACTTGAACCAGTCTACATTCTGCTCACGTCGGCGCTGATCAAAGACACCGCTGGTCGTGAGCTCATCGCGAAATTGCTCAATCAATTGCCAAACCGCATCGACGCCTTCGGAGTTGAGGGCGGAACAGGTCATCGCCTGCGGCTTCCAACCGGGCGTGAAAGGATGGAGGAAATGCAACACCTTGGTGTATTCCATTTTGGCTTGCTCTGCGCGCAGGAGATTTTCGCCATCGGCTTTATTCACCACGATCGCATCTGCCAATTCGATCACCCCTTTTTTAATACCCTGCAACTCGTCACCAGCACCCGCGATTTGCAGCAAAAGAAAGAAGTCTGTCATCGTGCGAACGGCGGTTTCGCTTTGACCCACGCCGACGGTTTCAACGAGCACCACATCGTAGCCCGCCGCCTCGCAGAGCAACAACGCTTCGCGCGTGCGCGCCGCCACACCGCCCAACGAAACTCCGGAGGGAGACGGGCGGTGCAACGTTCCCCAGTGACAAACTGTTCAGCTATCTGACGTTTGTGACCGGGGCTCATAACTTTTTTTCAAGTGCCTCCTTTAGCAGCTCTTTGCCGAGCATCTCGTCAGCCAGCATGCGCTTGAGTCGAGCGTTCTCCTTTTGCAGCTCTTTCAACTGCTTGGCTTGATCGACTTCCATCATGCCGAACTCACGCTTCCAGCGATGGAAGGTTTGTTCACTGATCTGACGAGCTCGGCAGACATCTTGGATTGTTTTATCACTGCCCTCTGCTTCACGCAGAATGCGGATCTTTGTTTCGGTGCTGTATCTTTTGCCTTTCATGTTCTGGTCCTTTCTAGGGATCCAGACTAACTTTTCAAGTGGTCCATTTCAGGTAACCTCGACCAGTATATTCCGTCTCTTCGCACCCAATATAACCACTTCAGGAACTTCGCATTTGTCGGAATCAAAAAGTAACGTTTTCCAGGAAAATCAACTCTTTCTAAAAGCGTGACAAACCATCGATCCTAGAGTTTAAAGGCAATGGATCGTTGCGCAACGCGTCTAACATGAACCCCAACCCCACAATTTCCACACAAACCAAATCCGTCAAATGCGTTGTTCAAGGACGCAGATAACACTGATATGGGAAAGAAATGAATGTTCACAACCGCTACGCTAGAGGGGGGAGTTTTGGGAGAGGAAAGAAACCCTAACAGTATAGCTCCCAAACCTCGCCCGCAGGGCCCTCTAGCGCAGCGGTTGTAAAAACAAACCGATCCAAGGAAAGATAAAGCACTTGCCCAGAGCAGACTCATTGGGCACGCTCGAATCCATATCCAGACGCTCCTGGACAATCCCATCTACGCCTCAAAACATCCGATAACTACTTAAACTTTTAAGCTCTAAGGCTGGAATGCCAGAGCTCCACGTTCGGCTTGAGAAAAAGATGCAAAGAATTCTTACAATAGTGATTACCTCCGGCCTTCTTTCCGGGTTTTGTCATCTTAGTGCTACTCCTATTCCGCCAAGCCAACTCGACCGTGAATTAGTGCAGGTTGTGCGGCGAACCGAACAGACGGAAGCGGTCTTGGAACGGGTGCACTTCGCTTTGTCGAAGATGCCCGAAAGCATCAAAGAGAAATTGCGGCAGCGTCAAATCCATTTTGTGATCACGCCAACCCAGGCCGAAATTGGCAATCAAGAGGGCGGTTGCGGGTTTTACCCCAAATACCGTCGGATTGTCGTGCCTGAAACGATCCGAGGAAAGCCCATACAACTTGCGCGGCTGCCTATCATCACACTTCACGAGGCCGGGCATGCCTATGACTCGATCGTCAAAGGCTCCCAGAATCCCGTTTTCCAGGCTGCCTATCTTAGCGAAGCAGGCCAGATTCCAAAGGAGATGCGTCAAACCTTCAAACACTTCCTGCAGGAAGGCAACAAGGGTCCGGTGGAGTGTTTCGCTTCGCTTTTCGCCCGAAAATATTGGCGAGATCCCGATGCATTGCTTGACGCCCTTGAAAAGCACTTCCCTCAGAGCTATCGGTTTGTTCAGGAACTGGAATCGACACCGGGAAATGCTGGTCAGTTAACCGCTCCCGAAGCATACGAATCAGATAGTGTGAAAGCCGAACAAGTCGGTGGAGGCAACAGGAATTCGCCGGTGCCTCACCTCGACGTTAGGCATACGAAAGTTGACAAAGTGCTACATTTTGCTACACAGCATTATAAATGAGCACTGTTATAAGAATTTCTGATCATCTTGCCAAAGAAGCCAAAACCAGATCAAAAGTGGAGCATCGATCAATGACTTCACAATTGGAGTATTGGGCGACTATAGGCAAGGCAGCCGAGGAAAACCCCGACCTACCCTTTAGTTTCATCAAGGAAACACTTCTAGCCATGGCAGAAATGAAGGAGAATGAAAAAGAGGAATACACCTTTGGATAAACGGAAGATCTACATCTCAGCTGCTTTTGGGCGGAAAGTTAAAAAATTACAAAAACAGGAAAAGAAGGAATTAGATAATGCTGTTCTGTATATACTAAATGATCCAAGCATCGGCGAAGATAAGGTGGGCGATTTATCTGGAGTATCAGTTCATAAATTCAAGATGAACAAACATCTGACTCTGCTCTCTTACACTTACGATTCGGCTGATATAAACCTGCTCACCTTTGGAAGCCATGAAAACTTCTACAGGGAATTAAAGAAATACAAAAAAGCCTAATAAGTCGTGGTATGACAATTCCCTTCGTCCCCCACCCCATGCTTACCCTTGACACTATTATAAAATGAAAATCTTCCAATTCATAGCGGTATTTATTCTCGGGGTGGGTGCAGGATACCTTGCTTACGATTCGATGATCGGAAGCCCTAAAGCGAACGATCTCAATCGCAATCTTGTGTGGGGAGAAAACTATTATGACCCATCCGACGAAGCGGTAGATGCATTGAAGCTCCTCGACTTACCGGGTCTGGAAAAGCTCTTCGGAGCAGCTTTCGATAAGAGCACTCCGATGAACATCAACGAGCACACCTCCCTCATGTGCTGTCCGGTGCAATTTCGCGACCATGTCTATCTGCTAACAGCTCCGCTTGGGGTAGGATCGTTCGGAAATACGGTTTTTGGCTATGACTTCTATATTCGTGACGCCAGAAAACCAAGCCATGATACCGATATAAGCTTCACGGTTGTCTTCAATGCACAAAGACAAATACGAAGTGTTGCGTTTCGAGATGGAATCTTTGGCTCGACGCGCCAGGTAAACGTTAATGCCGGGGCGCCAGCTACCGAATTAGCAAGCGCCACGCGCCGGGAAATGAGACGCGCGATGCGTGGCGACGGAAACAGCGATGACTATTGGAACTACATGCCCAATTTGATGGAGAAGCTAGTTGTTGCCATCGACAGCCACATCATCCGGTAATCGAATGCATAATAAGTCGGTGGAGACCAATCCCCAGCTCGCAGTGACGTTGACTCGCAACGATAGATCAACAACTATCATTCCAAGCCATCTGTCGGAGATGACTCACCTCAATCGCCCCAAAACCATAGAATGAAATCCTCTGCTATCGCATGCTGCTTCGTCCTATTGCTTTCAGTTGGTTGCGAACCTCCTGCTCCCTCAAAAAATCAAGTCATCATAGATGACCCGCTCATAAGTAGCACAGGTGATGTAATCCAATACCTCGAAGCCGCGACACTACGAGGTGCAGTCGAAGTGATTATCAACGGCCACAAATGGTGCTTTAATCATTTTGGTCTATATTTACCTGAAAAGCAGGAAATCATTAGCGCTTTCGAGATAACTCATGAAACTACAAATGATGAAATAATTCAATGGATTCGAGAAAACGACGCCCATTGGATCAATAATCAACCAGACCCACATTCATCACATGAGCTCTTTTGGTTGATTATCGACGAGCTTGAAGATCTGAATATTCCATACGGAGTCACTACGATAGACCATCAATACGAATTCCTTGCACGCCTGGAAGCAGTGCGGAGGAAATAGCTCCGCCTCTACAGTATACCCAAAGCACAACACCATGGTCACCCTCCAATACATCACGATTCTCTTCATTATCGGAACGATCATACTCGGTATGATCGATTGCTGGAGAAACCCAAACATCACTACTGTCCCAAAAGTCATCTATACGATCGTCTTATTATTCCCCATCGTCGGCATCGCCATCTACTTCAGAGACAAATCGAAATTCAACCAGAATTCAGCCCACCTGACCCGAGGACGGCAGCGAAATCCTTGGGAATTGTAAGACTAAAAAAAGGAGTCAGAATAAAGAAGTCAGTAGTCAGAAGCTTATGATGAGTTACTTACAAATCTGCACGGGCTTGCCCATTTAGCGAATAATCGAAATCCTGTAAGTCTTCCTCGATCATTATCTAACTCCCAAAGACTCCCTACTAACTGCTAAACCTAGAATAAATCGAATCACCAAAACGATCCGGCAGTCTCCCCCATGAATGGAACCGTCATGCATCCACTAGGTCGGACTTACTTTCACCCCCTCTCATTATGAAACAAAATCGACGGACCTTTATAAAATCGGGAGTCCTTAGCGGACTTGCCGCTAGCACCGCAGCACTGCACGCGGCAGACCTCCAACCGACCCCCACTGAAATCAAAGGGCCGTTCTATCCGATCCAAGCGCAGAAAGACAAAGACTTTGACCTCACTCAGATCGAAGGCATGTCAGGGCTCGCAGCTGGAAAACATATTTTCATTGAAGGCGTCGTGGTCGACACCGATTCAAACCCGATCGAAGACGTCACCGTCGATCTCTGGCAGGCGAACGCAGCCGGACGCTACCGTCACCCACACGACCCCAACACGGCACCGCTCGATCCTAATTTTCAAGGATGGGCCATCGTCCCCAGTGGCGTGAAAGGCGAGTTCCGCTTTAAAACTGTTTTTCCTGGCACCTACCCCGCTGCTGAAGGTTGGACACGCCCACCACACATTCATTTCAAGGTCTCAAAGCGAGGCTACGTTGAGCTTGTCACCCAAATGTATTTCCCGGGGCACCCTCTCAATGAGAAAGACCTGCTGCTACAGAGAAAAACAGCAGCCGAGCAACCAACAATGATTGCCACCCAAAGCAGGGAAGACCCCGAAACCTACCAATTTCGGATTGTTCTGCAAAAGGCATAGCTAATCGCGAGACTCGGACCCCGCTGAACTCAGCTAAACTCGCACACTTTCGATTTGCCCACTGCCCCTTCCTGCGTCAGCCATAGTGCGATGCACCCTGCCTTTCCAGAAATCGATTTTCGTTCCGAGCTCAATGACGAGCAATATGCCGCGGTCACCGCAGAGCCTGGTCCGGCTCTTGTCCTTGCAGGCGCAGGATCCGGTAAGACGCGCACCCTCACCTATCGGGTCGCCTATCTCCTGCAACAGGGCTGCATGCCGGACGAGATATTGCTGCTCACATTTACCAACAAATCAGCCAAGGAAATGTTGGAGCGAGTGGAAGACTTGACTGGTGTCTCCCGCCGCTACCTCTGGGGTGGCACCTTCCACAGCATTGCACAGCGCATCCTCCGCGTGCATGGCGATGCAGTGGGTCTGAAGCGCAACTACACCATCCTCGACGAAAGCGAGGCCGAGAGCTTGCTCAAAAACGCTATTCAATCAGTCGACTCGAAATTCATTAAAGGGAAGAACAACCCCAAGCCGAAAGTCATCGCCAACATGATCAGCTATGCGCGCAACACCTGCCGCAGTGTTTATGACGAAGCCGACGAGCACTACCCCTTCCTCGAAGGCATGGCGGCCAAGATCGAGAGTTTCCACAAGACCTACCAAGCCGAAAAGCTAAAGCAACAGGTGGTCGATTATGACGACTTGCTCGAATACTTCCTAAAGCTCCTACGTGAGCACCCCGAGATCGCGGCTCGTTACCAAGAACGCTTCAAACACATCTTAGTCGACGAGTTCCAAGACACCAACCGCTTGCAGTCCGACATCGTGGATTGCCTCGGGTTAAACCATCAGGTCATGGCAGTCGGCGACGATGCGCAGTGTATCTATACTTGGCGTGGAGCGGACTTCGACAACATCATGCGTTTCAACGATCGCCACCCTGGCGCAGTGATCCACAAAATCGAAACGAACTACCGAAGCTCCCCAGAGATCCTAGAGTTTGCCAATTCCGTTCTTGCTGCACAGCCTGCTGGTCTCGGCTACTCAAAGGAACTACGCGCGGTCCGCCCTTCCGGCGAGAAGCCCTACTTCGTGCCGCTCATGGATGCACGCGGACAGGCTAACTTCATCATCCAACGCATCGAAGGCTTGATCGACGAAGGTCGCAGCCTGTCCGACATCGCGGTCCTCTACCGTGCGCACTACCATGCGATGGACCTGCAAATGGAGCTGACCCGCCGCAACATTGATTATCAAATCACCAGCGGTGTGCGCTTCTTCGAGCAAGCCCACATCAAAGACTTTACCGCGCAACTACGCTTCGCCTCCAACCCGAACGATGTATCCGCCTTTGCCCGCTTTGCCTGTCTGCTGCCCAAAGTCGGTCCAAAGACTGCCGAGCGCATTCACGCCTTCACCAAGAAGCTAGCAGAGAAACAGGAAAAGAACTTTTGCGACGTGCTTTGCTCCGAAGATGTCCTCAAAAAAGTGCCAAACGACGCGAAAGAAGAATGGCCTTCACTCGCCGAAACCATTCGCGAAGTCTCCGCAGCACTGACCGAAGACTCACCGCAAAACATCGTGCAGGTCGCACTCGATGGTTGGTATAGCAGCTACATCCGCGAGATCTACCCGAACTGGACGGAACGTGCCGACGACCTACAAAGCCTCGTCGCCTTCGCCAGCCGCTACGACACAATGGAAGAATTGCTAGCGCAGCTCGTGCTCCTCGCTTCCGAAAGTAACGAGCGCAGCCCCGAAGAGCAAAAGCACTGCCTACGCCTGACCACGATTCACCAAGCTAAAGGACTGGAATTCCCCATCGTCTTCGTCATCGGCCTAGCCGACGGGCTCTTCCCGCTCAAGCGCACGATCGACGACGGCAATATGGAAGAAGAACGCCGCCTCTTCTACGTCGCCGTAACCCGCGCGATGGAAGAGCTCTATCTCGCCTACCCGATGCTCAATTCGCAAGGCAACAGCGTGATGCGCCTCAACCCGAGCCGCTTCATCCAAGAAGTCCACACCAGCCACTACGAAACGCTCCGCGCCGCGCCGACACGGAGCTGGTAAGGTAGGGACGCCTGCCCTCAGGCGTCCACCACGGCGCTCTCGGACGTCTGAGGGCAGACGTCCCTACCTCTCCTCTCTCTTCTCTCCTATCTCTTATCTCTCAACCTATGTTTCCCGAAAAAAAGAAAAAGAAAGTCGACTACGAAGCGCTGAACTCATCGCTCATGCACATCCCACGAATGGATGTCGCCGCGGTCCGTAACTTAATCGACGTAGGGATCCGGGAAATCTACGAACTTCAGGGCCGTGATCCCAATGTCCTGATGGAAGAAGCACGGCAAAAAAATGACGAAATACCAGAGGACCGGATTCGCTATTTTCGGATGGCGGTTTACTTTGCAGAAAGCGACGAGCCAGAAACTGCACGCATGCATCCGGACGCTTGGAACTAATTCCACGAACACCACTCCTATCTCATCATGGACATCCAGGAAATCGAGATCCCGCGCGAAGTGCCGATCATGACTTTGGGGAACACCGTGCTGTTCCCACAAGCGATGATGCCCCTGTATATTTTCGAGCCACGCTATCGGGAAATGCTGAGCAAAGTGCTGGCTGAAGATCGTATTTTCGCCATCGCCGCACTCGACGAAGCAGAGGAATACGCTGAAGTGCTAGAAACACCTCACAAAGTCGCCAGCGTCGGACTGGTGCGCGCCTGCAAACAAAATCCAGACGGCACCTCGAACCTCATTCTGCAAGGACTCGCCCGTATTGAAATGGATGAGATCGTGAGCGAAGAGCCCTATCGCACCGCCCGCATCCACCAACTCATCAGTGAGCCCGGCGGTTCAAAACAAGCCGTCGATTCTATCCACACAGGGATACTCAACCTCTTAAAGATACAACGTCGCTTAGGCGCAGATCTCCCGATCGAGGTGATCCGTTTCTTAGACAATATCAAAGACCCTGAGAACATGCTCGATCTCGCGATCTACACCCTCTGCACCTCTAGCAAGTTGAAGCAAACACTCCTGGAAACCCGCGGCATCGTCCCGCGCTACGATCGTTTCCGTCAGTTTCTTTTTGCCGAGATCGAACAACTCAAACTCGATCAAAAATTAAAAGGTGGTCTCGACCCCGACGACATCGGCAGTAACTAAAAACATTCAACCGTTAATGAACGTGAATATACGTTAATCTAAATACGGATTAAGTTTAAGTAACTCGCATTTATACTCTCAATCAACGCGTTCTCCGCGCGCTCTCTTGACCTGAGCTAAGTCAAAGGTGCAGTTAATCATCACATCGTCCCATATTCACGTCCATTAACGTGCATTAGCGGTTCAAAAATTCCCCAGACAGATTAGCTAAGGTTCATCGGATCCACATCGATCAAGTCGATCACTTCCTTATCCATCTTAAAGCTTTCGCGTAGTGCGGCCAGCTCCACGATCACGCGACTGGCGCTGGGAGCAAAATACCAAAGTTGAAAGCGATACTCGTCGCGGATTTTTTCAATCGGTGCAGGCGCAGGACCGCGCACCTCTAAGCGGTCGCCCATTTTTTCTTCGACCAGCTTCGTCCATTGATCGATGTAGAAGTTTACCTTGTCCGGATTGCGCCCGCGAAAGAGATGTCGGATCAAATGTCGAAACGGCGGATAGTTGAACTCGCGGCGCTGCTCCAGTTCCTCGAGCTGAAAGCCGTCGAAATCGGAACGCCGCGCAAACTGCACTGGCGGCGCGTGCGGTGTGTGTGTCTGAATCACCACTTCCCCTGCTCGATCACCGCGACCGGAACGACCGGAAACTTGAACGATCAACTGAAAGGTGCGCTCTGCCGCGCGAAAGTCTTCGACATGAAGAGAACGGTCGGCATCCACCAGACCGACCAAAGTGACATTGGGAAAGTCTAAGCCCTTCGCGATCATCTGCGTGCCAACGAGAATATCAATTTTGCCGATACGAAAATCATTCAGGATCTTTCGATACAGATTCTTCTTCGACATAGAGTCGGCATCCATCCGCACGATCTTGGCGCGGGGCAAAATCTTTTGCACAATGTCTTCGATCTTCTGAGTGCCTTGTCCGCGCATCCGAATGTTTGCCGACTTACACTCAGGGCATTTTACTGGCGCATATTCTTCATCACCACACAGGTGACAACGTAGCTTCTTGTCCGTCCGGTGATAGGTCTTCGGTATGCTGCAATGATCGCAGGACGCAACGTATCCACAACCTGGACACATCATACTGGTGGAAAAACCGCGACGATTCAGGAAAAGTATGCTTTGCTCTTTCTTCTCAAAACGGTCGATCAGTTTATCGGCCAGCATTTGTGAAATTGGCGATGGACCTTTACCCGTGTGCCCTTCCCGTCGCATATCGACGAGGTGGATCTTCGGCAGTTGACGGTTATCCACGCGGTTGAGAATACGATCCACCGCGTATTTGCCACGCTCTACATTATAAAGTGATTCCAGCGAAGGAGTGGCAGAACCGAGCACGCAAACCGCTTTGCTGATATGTGCACGATAGACCGCTACATCGCGCCCATGATAACGAGGCGACTCTTCTTGTTTATAAGACGGCTCGTGCTCCTCATCGACAATCATGAGCCGAAGGTTTTGCACTGGAGCAAACACAGCCGAGCGAGCGCCCACCACCACGTGTGCTTCGCCACTGGCGAGCGCCTTCCAAGCATCATAGCGCTCCCCTTCAGAGAGATGACTGTGCCAAACCACTGTGTGCACGCCACGCGCTTCGAGTCGCGCACGAACACGGCCAACTGTCTGCGGCGCGAGCGCCACCTCGGGCACTAAGAAAATGACACCACCACCCGTCGCTACGATCTTCTCGATGGCGTTTAAATACACTTCGGTTTTACCCGACCCCGTCACACCGTGCAGAAGGCGCACGCTAAATTCGTCAGCATCGATTGCAGCGGTAATCGCATCCACAGCAACAGCCTGTTCATCGGTCAGAGTGGGACGTGAATCACTCGCCACGGTTTCGACCTCGCCGAGCTCATCTTCGTAGGCGATCCGTTCTTCCTCGGTGTCAGTCTCACGAATAAAACCTTTGCTCACTAAAGCATCACATGCCGAGGCACTGAGCTTCATGCGTTTGAGAATGTCCGCGCGTGGCAGTGGTTTCAGTTGCTGACGGATGAACCGTAGAAGCTCCGATTGCTTAGGGGCGCGTTTCTCTAGCTTCGCCAGCTCATCTGCGGTCGGTGCTTTGCCTGCGGAGAGGTAAAGGCGTGTCTTTGCTTTCATCCCTTTACGAATCGCGGCGGGAATCATCGTTTCCAAAACTGCCTCGGGGGTGGACGCGTAATAACGCAGCGCCCAGCGATACAGCTCCATCAGATCAGGTGGCAGCACGGGATAGTCCTGCACCACTTCAAAAAGCATTTTAAGTTTACCGGGCGGCACAATCTGCTCCGTTCCGAAACGAGTGACCACGCCGAGCTCACTGCGACGACGCAGCGGGATGCGGACCAACGAACCCACTTTGACCGCTCCTTGGCAAGTCGGCGGCACCGCATACGCCAAGGCTTTATCAAAGCCAGACAAAGCAATGACTTCGACTACACGCGTATCGACTGTGCTTTTAATGCTGGGCATTCAATAAATCCTTAAAAGCGCCTTCTTGTTCGGCTAGTTCATTCCATGAGCCTTCACTGACCAAATGCCCACCCTTCAACACAATGATACGGTCAGCACTACGTATCGTGCTCAAGCGGTGTGCAATCGTGATAGTGGTGCGCCCTTTCGCTAGATAATCGATCGCTTCTTGCACCGACTTTTCGCTCTCATAATCCAAGGCACTCGTAGCCTCATCGAGAATCAACACTTTAGGGTTACGTAACAAGGCACGAGCGATCGCAATACGTTGCCGCTGCCCTCCAGAAAGGCTCACACCCCGCTCGCCCACCTTGGTTTCAAATCCTGCAGGCAGTTCTTCGATAAACTCGAGTGCATTGGCATGTTGTGCCGCTTGGCGGACCTCCTCGACGGTTGCAGTGGGTTTACCAAAACGAATGTTATCCATCATCGTGCCTGAAAGTAATAAATTGTCCTGCATCACAATCGCACAATCCTGGCGAAACTCCTTAATCGCAAGTTGCGACTGCGCGACGCCATCGATCAAAATCTCACCTTTGCGAGGGGCATAAAAACCAAGAATCAAACTCACCAAGGTGCTCTTGCCGGAACCACTTGGTCCCACAAAGGCAACGTGCTCGCCCGCTTGAATCGTCGTGCTAAAGTTTTCAATCGCGAGTTCATCTTCGTCGCCATATCCAAAGCTCACATCCTTGAGCTGAATCTCACCACGCATCGGCTGTAGGTGTTGTGTGCCATTCCACTCTTCAACATAGCGAGAGTCCATCAGTTCCTTAATACTTCGATAACTCTCTGCACCGAGTAGATACTGCAGGCTAAACTGAGTCATCATCGTTACCGGATAGAGGCAAATAGGTAAGGCTCCGACCAAAGCCACTAAGGCTCCCATGGTCATTTTCTCATCGATCACGAGCCAGCCGCAAAACGCGACCGCGAATAGTGATAAGGCGGTCACCACGGTAAACATGATGTAGCCGAGCGACTGATTTAGATTCATCTGCGATACACGCATGTCACTGTAGGCATCGCTCAAAACACCCATCTGCTCTTTGGCTACTGACTCTTGCCCAAAGCCGCGCACCAACTTAATCGCAGAGATAAACTCATTTGCCTGCCCCGTCATTTTTTCACGAGCCACACGCACCGCCTGATTATTGTCCTCGATAGGACGATAGTAGTAGATGCGCACAATCGCAAAAATCGGGATACAGATAAAAACGATCAGCACCAACCATATGTTGATATATGCGAGCGTAAGAATCAGTAGCACAGTGCGCAACAACTCGGGAATGATACCCGTCACAATTTGAATAACCGTCGCTTCGATGTTGCTCGTATCAAACGCATATTTCGAAAGCAACCGCCCAGTCTGCACCGTATCGAGAAAGCGAAACTGCATAAAGTTAAGCTTATGAAAGATCCGCCCACGCAGGTTGCGAAAGATCTCCTGTGTCTGATCAGAAAGTGCAGCCACTGCTCGATTCATCGTCAGGTAGTGCAGCAGTAGAAGTGCAAAAGAAATACCAGTAAAATACCAAACACCTGACAAATCTCGGGATGGAATCGCGTCATCCACAATACGTTGCGATAGAATCGTAAACGGGGTGACCGCCAACACACTCAGCACACGCCAGAACATATACTGACGCAAATGGCACGCTTCGCTCCAGATGTAGCCTTTCAAGGTCTTGCTTTGTAGCCCTATGAACTCGTGTTCGTGCATTGTGCAGAAATCAGACTCGGATCGCCCGATTTAGCCAATCTTCAAATCTTTCAACAGCTCACAAAAACCGGGATGTTCCTGCAGTTCGTGCAAGTCTGGGTCGTGCTGCATCCAATGGAAATCTTCATAGCCTAATGTAATCGCATCGCGCAATGTGCGCACCGCATCCGCATAGCGGTTTTTAAGGCACAGACTACAGGCCAAATTGTAGTGCGCGGTCGGATCTTCCGGCGATAAACGCACGAGCTTGCGATCCAGCTGCAAGCCTTCGTCGATACGACCGGTTTGCGTGTAAATATGAGCGAGTATCGAGACCACGCGCACATCCTTCGGGATGCGTTTATGTAAACTCTCGAAGAAGCCCAGTTCGAAATCCAAATTCTCCCGTTTGGCCATCTCGACTAGACTTTACCTCCGCGTTGGCAGATGCCCGCAGCCTTCAACTCATTGCAATGCGCGGTCACCTGTAAGCGCTGGCTTTCGACATTGAGCGCCAACTTGTCGGCCACTGTTTTGCCATACCACTCCATGAAAGGGGCATCAATTTCGAAGATTTTATCACAGTCCAAACAGATCACCTGCGCTTGAAAAGTGGTGGCGTTTTTATTCGCCATATAGAACTTATAATCGCGACCCACATCCACCTCACGGATCAGGCTACTCTCGGTCAAAATCGGCAAAGCACGATACACCGTCGCCCGCGAAACAGAGTCGTCGATCTCACGCGCACGATCCAACAAATCCTCCGCGGTGAAGTGATCAGGATGCCCATAGGCTGCATCAAAAATCGCTATCCGTTGATTGGTTACGCGCAGGCCTTTGCTAGTGAGAAACTCCTTAAAGGTCTCACGAATGCTTTCGATATTGGGTTCGTTTGCGTCCATTTTTCTTATTGAGACTGAATTGAGACAAGGAAGTGCACGATGGCAAGGTCTTTTAAGCCAACGTATTAATTAGAAGCTCTAGCGTCATAATCTGACTCTTCATCCTCTTCACCCTCGAAATATAGATTACGATTAAGAGTCAGATTAGGAGTAAGACAGAAAATCCTGCTCAACCTTCCCACTTGACAACACACACCACATAGGACTTTTCTGGCGGCCTTCCTTAGGGGTGACCAAGCCTGGTCTGAGATGTTTCACCGCAATCCGCACTGAAACGATCCCTTTGAACCTGATCCGGTTGACACCGGCGTAGGAAAAGGAACGGAGCGCTTCCGTAAGCCTTCCACCTTCTCACCGCCAGAGGCCGGATCTCAACCACAACGATTGAGATCCAAATGAAACAAACAGTAACCATCCTCGCAGCCGCCGCATTATTCGGCAGCTTGCACGCAGAAGAAAACACGGAGATTGCCACGCTCCCACAGCTTGAAGCCACGACCATCGTGACTGGTAGCCTCTGGGAATCCGAGCTCCAGCAAACCACTGCCAGCGTCAGCGTCATCAGCGAAGACGCGCTACAAAGCAGCGGCACACAGCACTTTCAAGACATCGTTAACTCGATCCCAAATCTGACCTGGACCGGTGGCAGCTCACGCCCACGCTACATCCAAATCCGTGGCATCGGCGAAAATTCACAATTCGAAGGGGAAACCCCTGACTCTTCTGTGCGATTCTTGGTCGACGACCTTGACTTCACGGGTATCGGCACGATCGGCAATCTCTTCGACGTGCAACAAGTCGAAGTCCTCCGTGGTCCACAAGCAGGAGCTTTCGGAGCCAATGCCGCAGGTGGTGTCATTCGTATCGTCACCAACGAACCCACACCTTACTGGACGGGTCAAGTCGAAGGCACTGCCGGCGATGACTCACTGCTCGCAGCTGGTATCGCAGTCGGTGGCCCCATTCTGAAAAACGACCCACAGGCGCTGACCTTCCGTTTTTCCGCTTACCAACTCGAACAGGACGGCTTTCGCGATAACGCTTATCTCAACACCGACGACAGCAACGGTCGCGACGAGCTCAACACTCGCCTAAAGCTTCGCTGGATCGCCAACGAAGACTGGCAATGGGACGCCACCCTCTTCTATGCCGATGCCGATAACGGCTATGACGAGTGGTCACTCGACAACGCGGGGTTCGAGACCAAATCCGACTTTGCCGGTCGCGATGAACAGGAATCCATCGCCGGCAGTCTCCGCGGAACATGGACAGGTCTCGATAATATCGAAGTGAGCACGATCACCAGCTACAGCGACACCGATTCACTCAATAGCTACGACGCAGACTGGACCAATATCGTCGAAGTCCCGCTCTTCACCGTTTACAGTGGCGTGCTCGCCGCCGAACGTGAGCGCGAAGTCTTCACTCAAGAACTACGATTCGACTCAGCCGATCAAGAAGACGCCCTCGGCTGGATCGACCGCTGGACGGTAGGCGCCTACTTTAATCATCTCAATGAAGAGACGCTCATGAACTACGACGATGAATATGATTCTGCTGTTGTTGTGTCAGACTATGAAACGAACACTTATGCACTCTTCGGTCAAATCGCTCATGATTTTAGCGATACCACACGCTTAATCGTAGGCCTGCGCTACGAACTTCACGAAGTCGACTTCAACTCTACAACAATCGATAATTATGATTTTGGATTTGGCGATACACTTGCCAATGGCTCAAACAGATCGCAAACAGACGATCATCTTTTTGGAGGAAAATTAACTCTAGAACACGACCTGAATAGCACCCAAACGTTACATGCCAGTGTCACTCGAGGCTACAAGGCTGGTGGCGCAAATAGTGGCTCATTTCGTGATACGACTTCAAACCAACCACTTACCTACGAGCAAGAAACGCTTTGGAACTACGAAGTCGGCCTGAGCAGTCAATGGTTGGATGGCGCATTGACCTCCCAAATCACGCTTTTCTACCTCGACCGCGACGACGCACAACTACGCGACTCCGATGGTGCAGGTGGGTTTTTCACCTACTTCACATCCAACAAAGGCAGCGCTCAACACTACGGTCTCGAAGCCGAAGCGACTTGGTATGTGAACAAAAACTGGACCGCCACAGCTGGTCTCGGGTTGATGGAAGCAGAAGCGGATGCCACTTCGAAGGATCTGGCGAACACACCGCACTATACCTATAATCTACGTCTCGACTACAGAGCTGATAATGGCTTCTTCGCCAACCTCGAATTCGTCGGCAGCGATGCCTACTACGAATCAAACAGCGCGGACAACACCGAGCAACGCAGCAGCTATAACGTCCTCAATGGAGCCGTCGGTTACCGCTACGAAAATTGGACGCTTACCCTTTGGGGACGCAACCTACTAGATGAGAGCTACGAAAAGCGTGTCTTCTTTTTCGACAATACCTTCGATGGCAACAATGCCCGCTACGAAAACCCCGCCGATCCAAAGCAATTCGGTGCCACATTGAACTACCGCTGGTAGTCGAGTCGCTATAAGCAAAAAAGCTTCAATCAGCCACAACCACACCCGGCACCGCAACTGCCACCGTGGTTGTGGCTTTCTTTTGCGTTACCGACGAATCCGTATCCACCCGAAATCAACCGTCGAACGGGCTCACCCGTTTCCGGATGCACCTTGAGTGGCGCGTCTTTCATCGATTGTTGCACCTCAAACTGCGCAGGCTTCGCGCCTTTCTTCGAAGGGATGGTTTCGTAAACGTATGTGGGCATGATTGTAAGGAGTTAGAAGACAGCAGTTAGAATCCAGAAGCCGCCCCAGCAACACAATACAATATTCCCGCATCCCCTATCCTCTATCCTCTTTCCCCGATCCTCTATCCTCTATCCCCTTACCCCTATCCTCTTACCCCTTACCCCGATCCTCTTCCCCCTATCCCCTATCCCGTATCTCACATCTCCCCCCTTTCCACCCTTGCACCCCATCGCTGAGAGTATTTTATGGTGCTTTTATTTTTACACCGTGAAATCAGATACTCCTAGCAACAGCACCCCACCACAGCACGTCGCCATTATCATGGACGGCAACGGTCGCTGGGCCAAAGAACGCCATTTACCCCGAATCGAAGGACACCGCCGTGGTGCCGATGCCGTGAAGCGCACACTCAGTGCAGCGCAGAAATTTGGCGTCAAAAACATCACCCTTTACGCCTTCAGTGTCGAAAACTGGAATCGCCCGAAAGACGAAGTGGATGCCTTGATGAGTCTGCTCGACCGTTTTCTACAAGATCAACTACCTGAGCTCATTAAACGAAAGATCCGCCTTCGTGTCGTCGGTCGTTTCTCCGAGCTCCCAGAAAACATTCAAAACCGCCTACACCAAGCCGAGGAAGCCACCGCAGCATTTGATGAATACACGCTTGGTCTTGCGCTCAATTACGGCTCCCGCACCGAGGTCGTCGATGCGGTGAAAGCAGTCGCCCAAGCAGCCAGAGCAGGCGTCATCGATATCGATAAACTCGACTACGAAACTTTCCGCCCTTTCCTATACACCCGCGACATGCCGGATCCGGACCTCATCATCCGCACCTCGGGTGAATTTCGACTTAGTAACTTTCTCATGCTCCAGTCGGCCTATTCAGAGATCCATTTCACCGACACCCTCTGGCCCGACTTCAGCGAAGAGCACTTCGAAGCCGCACTTAAAGACTATGCCAGCCGTGAGCGCCGCTACGGTAAAACAACCCAACAACTCCAAAACGCTTAACCGCGTGGCTCCCACACAAACCACTAAATAATTTCATGAAGCAACGAATCATCAGCTTCGCGGTCCTTTGGACCGTCCTCGCCATCTCACTCACGATCTTCGGCATTCACGCCGGCGTGTTCCTAGTGACGGCACTTGCCTTTTTGACCCAGTTAGAGCTCTACCAACTCTTCGAGAAAATGGGTCTCAAACCGATGAAAGAACTCGGGCTCGCCTGCGGGATCATCATCACCTTCGGCTCCTATTATCTAGGCGACATCGATGCTGGCTATGAATTATTCCTCATCTGTTTTCTCGTGCTCACGATGACCATCATCCGGATGGATCTACAAGCAGGTCGCCTCAGCAGCTTCATGCCCACTCTCTTTGGTCTGCTCTATGTGCCCTTCCTCCTACACTTCCTGATCAAGATCGTAAAGATGTCCGAGATCGGTGCCGTAGAGAGTGGCATTGGCACAGGTGTCGGCACAGGCCTCTTCCTCACAGTATGGGTCGTGGCAGTGGCAAAATGCGCCGATGTCGGCGGGCTCCTAGTCGGTATGAAGCTCGGCAAAACGCCCCTCTCCGTCATCAGCCCGAAAAAGACCTACGAAGGCGCTGCCGGCGGCATCGTCTTTTCGATTATCATCGGCTTGGTGCTACTTGCGATCTTCCATGAGCACGCACCAGCAGGTTTCCATTGGTGGCTCTCCGCTCTGATCGCGATTCCAATTTCCATCGCATCGATCGCTTCCGACCTCGTCGAGTCGGCATTCAAACGCCAAGCCGAAGTCAAAGACTCTGGCAATATAATCCCCGGGATCGGCGGTATTTTCGACCTCACGGATAGCCTCATCTTGACTGCACCTCTCGGGTATTTGCTCTTCAAATACACACTATTTTAAATGGCGTCGTCACCGAAAAAGAAACTCATTCTCCTCGGTGCGACCGGATCCATCGGCAGTAGCACGCTCCGCGTCCTGCGCGAACATCGCGACCGCTTAGAACTCGTCGGCGTCGCAGCCAATAGCAAGCACGCCGAACTCGCCTCCATCTGCAAAGAGTTCCACGTCCCGCACGCCGTCCTGTCCGACAAGGCTGCCTACTCGGCAGCAAAAACAGCCGGTCACTTTCCCGCCGAGACGAAACTCAGCTGTGGCCAAGCCTCACTCCTAGAGCTCTGCACACTCCCCGAGGCCGACATCGTCCTCGTTGCCGTCG
>JANQXM010000014.1:0-14632 GCA_030729385.1 Opitutales bacterium
ACTCTTCGGCAGCGTCATCTGACTATCCCCTGCGAGATGTGTATAAGAGACAGCAACCGCACTCGCCGAACTCGAGGCCGCAGCCGAATCGTCATTCTACTTACAGACGGTGAAAACAATGCTGGCGCCATCTCTCCCCTCGGTGCCGCCGAAGCCGCCAAAACCTACGGCGTCAAAATATATACCATCGCCACAGGTAAAAAAGGCCGCGTCCCCGCCCCCGAAACCACCCGCGAAGGCGTCGTCATTCGCGACAAAGATGGGCGACCCATTTACCGAGGGAACACCATGGTATCCAACTACGACGAAACCGAACTGACCGAAATCGCCAACATGACTGGCGGGCTCTTTTTCCGTGCCACCGAAAGCGGCGATCTAGAAAAGATCTACGAAGAAATTGACGAACTCGAAAAGACCACCATCGAACTCCGTTCATACGCCACCTTCACCGAACTCTTTATCTGGCCCGCACTCATCGGCCTCGGGCTTCTTTTCATCGAACAAGTTCTACGCAACACCCGCTATCGCCGACTTCCATGAATTTTGAGCACACAGTCTGGCTTTATATCACGCCCGCAATCGTCCTGATCGCGGCAGGCATGATCGCATTCGGATTACGCCGCCGCGAAGCCTTGCTTGGCAAATTCGCCGCCACCCGACTACTCGGCCAACTCACCGAAAAGGCTAGCCACACCCGCACCTTACTCAAAGCACTGTGCCTGCTCATCGGTCTCGCCGCACTCGGCATTGCACTGGCACGGCCACAATACGGCGTCGAATGGTCCGAGCGTAAAGCCCGCGGGCTCGACATCGTCTTCGTCCTCGACAGCTCCAAAAGTATGCTCGCCACCGACATGCGCCCCACGCGGCTCGACCGCGCGAAACTCGCTGTCATCGACCTCACGGAGCGCCTCGAAAGCGACCGTATCGGACTCGTCGCCTTCGCCGGTCGCGCCTTCCTACAAACCCCACCCACCCTCGATTGTTCTGCCTTTCGCGAAAGCCTCGATTCCATCGGTCCCGAAACCATGACCAGTGGTGGTAGTGATCTAGGCAACGCCCTCAAAGAAGCCGAGAAAGCCTTCCCTAAAGACAACAACTTTAAAGTCATCGTCCTCCTCACAGACGGCGAAGACCTCGGTGGCACCGCTATCGAAACAGCCAAAACCGCCGCAGGAAATGGCATCAAGGTCTATGCCATCGGCATCGGCACCCCTGAAGGTGAATACCTCCGCATTAGAAACGCCGAAGGCAAAGAAGAATTCATTCGCGACGCTCAAGGGCAACCCGTTCGCAGCCAACTCGACGAAGCCACCCTCCAACAAATTGCTCAAGTCACCGGTGGCACATATAGTCGGCTCAGTTCCGAGTCACTCAACTCCCTCTACAACTCCGTCATCGCCACACTCCCCCGCGAAGAACGCGAAGCCGAACTACAGGAAAGCCCTATCGAGCGCTTCCAATGGGTCCTCGCCGCAGCCATCTTTTTCCTTGTATTGGAAATCCTAATACGCCGACGCGGCAATGTCTCCATCCATGCTGCCCTCCTGCTTGCCGCACTACTCACAGTCACTCCAACAGACACACAAGCACAAGCAGTCGAAACACCGATCCCAGATATCACAATTGAAGCTACGGAGCCCGAAACTGAAATCTCTAAAGACGCACGAATTAACTATAACCAGGCATACGAAGCCCTCACCGCAGGCGAACTCGAAAAAGCACAGAAACTCTACCAAAACAGCATCGCCCATACCGCCGACTTACAGCTACAGCGTGATGCACTCTACAACTTAGGTCACAGCACTTATCAAACCAGCCGCCAAACCTACGACTCCGGCGACCTCCCTGCTGCCATCGAACAGATTAAAGAAGCCGAAGCACTTTTTCAAT
The DNA here is from genome assembly GCA_030729385.1 of Opitutales bacterium. Classification (GTDB taxonomy): domain Bacteria; phylum Verrucomicrobiota; class Verrucomicrobiia; order Opitutales; family Coraliomargaritaceae; genus JBPOFY01. The sequence continues at coordinate 1,894 of JANQXM010000014.1, forward strand.
CCGCCATAGAAGTGGACCCCAACGACCAAGCTGCCGTCGAAGATTTAGAGAAAGTAAAAGCTGTCCGCGAAGCCATGGAAGCCATCCAAGAACAACAGCAGGAGCAAAACCAAGAGAACCAAGACGAGTCGGAAGACTCCGAAGAGAATCAAGACGACTCCGAGCAAGACCAACAAGAGTCCGACGATTCACAATCTTCCGAAGAGCAAAACCAAGAGCAGCAAGATTCTGAGAATGGCGAAGACCAAGAAAGTCAGGATCAGCAGAATCAAGATCAACAGGATGGCGAAAACTCTGAGCAAGGAGAACAGCAAGATTCACAACAAGGTGAGAACTCCGAAAACCAGGAGTCTTCAGAACAACAATCCTCCGAGCAGGGCAACGAAGGCGAACCTTCCGAGGACGAGCAAAATCAGTCCGGCGCAAGCGAAGAAGAATCCACCGAAGACCCTGTCGACGACATCCCGCAACCACAACCCGGCGAAGAAGAATCTGAAGACGCAGGTGAGCAAGGCGAAGCCCCACAACCAACCGAAGGTGAACCCAGCGAAGAAGAGGCAGCAGGCGCCCAAGCCGGCGGACAAGCCATGCAAGTCGAAGGCATGTCTCAGGAAGATGCCACCGCTCTCCTCGAAAGCCTACGCAACGGCGAAAAGCTACTCCCCTTTATCGATCAAAACGCCCCACGTAACCGAGGCGAAGTTCGTGACTGGTAATTTATTTTTTAAGCAATGAAACTTCAAAGCATCCTTTCCGTAAAACAGACATTCCTGTCAGTCCTCCCCTGCGCCATCCTCATCCTGCTAGCCACCCACGCCGCGCAGGCCGAGATCACCGTCACCGCAAGCTTCCAACCGGATCGCATCGCGCTCGGCGACACCGCGCAATACATCGTCGCCATCGCCGAAACCAGCAACAGCGAAAAACCGACGCCCGAGCGCATGACCTCTCTGCCCATCCCACAAAGCGGCGGGCTCACTCTGCGCAACGGGCGCGTCACCAACAGCCAGCAATCGAGAATCGTCAACACGTCGGTCACTCACACCGTCACCCAGAACCTCATCATTGAAGCCACCGCACCACGAGTCGGCAACTTCACGATCCCCACCTACCGATTCACTTACAAAGGCGAAACCTACACCGCGCCAGCCGCCACCCTCACCGTGGTCGAGCGCGACGCCAACGCCCCCCCTCCCGTCAATGAATTGATCTTCCTCAAAGCCGAAGCACCGGAGCAACTCTATATCGGCCAAACCACCCCCATCCAACTCAAGCTCTACGTCCACGAGCAAGTCCGCTACCGCGGCTACGAAAGCTTCGACCGCAACGCCGACGGGTTCACCGTCAGCGAACTCCCCGAAGCCACCCAAAGCACCGAGCGCGTAAATAACCAACGCTATCAAGTCATCAACTGGCCAATGACCATCACCCCTATCCAAAGCGGCAAACAAAGCCTCAACTTCCAATTTTCCGTTGTCGCGCAACTCCCCTATCAAAATCAAAATCGCAACAACGGATTCGGTAGCAGTATATTCGACGACTTCTTCAACAACCGCTCCGAACGCTTCAACCTCTACACCGACCTCACCGACGTCGAAGTCCTACCACTCCCCGAAACCGATAAGCCGGATAGTTTCAGCGGTGCGATCGGCAACTTCAGTATCCAGGTCTATGCCGACACTGAGACCAGCCGCGTTGGCGAGCCCATCATGCTCTCCCTCAAAGTCAGCGGCAGAGGTAACTTCGATCGCATCACCGGTCCCGAGCTCCCTGAAAGTAGCGACTGGCGCCACTACACGCCCGAGGCGATCATGGAAAAGGAAGACCCACTCCAGCTCAAAGGCGTGAAACGTTTCGACTACGTCTTCATCCCTGAAAAAGCCGGCAAGCGCATGCTGCCTGAAGTCAAATTCAGCTACTTCGATCACACAGATAAAAAATACATCGAGCTCAGCGCCCCACCCATCGCGATCGAAGTCGCCCCCTCACTCCAACCACAATTGCCAGCGCCCGCGCAGAACGCAGCATCCAACCCGCAAACCTCCGTCGCAAGCACACCACTCCAGCCAACCCTTTCACCAGAAGAAGCCCTGCTCACACTTGACTACCGCCCTGAGACACCACGCACCACCGGCTTCGCAATCCTCAAGGCACCGTTGTTCTATCTCGCCAACGGCATCGCGTTCATCGCGATTCTCATCTGCGGCGCGATCCTCCGCAAAAGCAGACGCCTCGCCACCGACCGTGAATACGCCCAACAACAAGCTGCCAAGGCCGAGCTCAAAGCATCCCTCGCAAAAGCGAAACAAGCCGAGAGCCAAGGCAACACCGCCGATTTTTATCGTCACGCTCAAGACGCCGTCCGACTCGCCGCCACCAAGCGCTACCGACAAAATCTCCGCGCCGCCGAGCTCGCGCAACTCGAGCCCCTGCTCCCCGAAACCGTCGCCCCGCTGACACGTCAGATCTTTGAACAAGCCGACGCACTACGCTTCTCCGGACAAACCCAGCAAGCCGACCTCCGCGCCGCCCGCCAACAACTGGACACCATTCTAAAAGCACTATGAACCAATCATTCATTTCAAAGGTAGGGCGATTTGTCTCAAAGCGCCGCTCATCGCAAAGTCTCCCATCTCAGCGGCGCGCTCGGAGAGCACGCCCTACCGTATATGCCTTCCTAGCACTCCTTACGCTCACTCTCACCAGTGTCAGTCATGCGAACGAATTCCATGGCGGCGTCGATTTCTACGAAAAAGGAAATTACGAACAAGCGCTTAAGTATTTTGAAGGCTCACTTTCATCCGGCGAGACCGCCGCTGCTCGCCACAACCTAGCCCTAACTTATTTCCAACTTGGGCAACCCGCCGAAGCCGCCTGGCAAATCGAGCGCGCACTCCGAATCGACCCACTCAAAACCGAATATCACTACAAGCTCGGCGCACTCCGCCAACAGCTCGGTCTGTTCGAACACGAGCCCGAATGGTATCAAATCGCCGCGCAGCTCCTCACCACCAAAATCTGGATTGCACTCGCGACCACCAGCTTCTGGCTCCTACTCGCAGCGCTCTTCCTCCCCCGCATCGGCGGACTGCAAATCAACATCGGCATTAAAGCGATTCGCCTGATCAGCCTACTCGCCCTCCTCCTTTCTGCGCCCGCGCTCTGGCTCAACTATCAAATGCAAGCCATCGGCATCGTCGTGAATGAGGAAGCCACCGAGCTCCACGCCGCCCCCGCCAGCGCCGCCCCCACCAGCGGAATTGCACGTCCCGGCGAGCGCGCCCAAATCCTCGACCAACACAACGATTTCTACCAAGTCAAAACCGAGTCTCAAATCACCGGATGGATCGCCAAAGATTCATTCCGAGCCTTAAGTCAGTAGGGGCACCAACCAGACGCTGGTTTAACCGCAGAGGACGCTGAGAACGCGGAGCTAAACCACCGATATAACTCCGTGTCTTTGCGCCTCCGTGAGAAATCCCATATTGTGCCTTCTATGATTGTTGCGACTCATCAAAACTACAGAGCCATTTCATAAGCGTAAATTAGCGTCCATAAGCGGTAAAAAAATCACATCAGGGGAGCTTACCATGCGCTGGCCGACGGAGTTCTTACGGAGATGGCGTAGCAAATGCGTTCCACATTCCGCTACACAAGTCCCTAAAATCCCTCAGATGACTTCGATTTGACAGATCCCTTCAACTGCATTAGTTCCATCAAAATACCTCACTTATGAAACGAAAAACTGCTGCCGACTTTCCACAAGAACTACTGGATCTATATGATCACTATGCACACGGCTTGATTGATCGCCGTAGCTTTTTGAATCAGGCGGGAAAGTATGCAGCGGGTGGCATCACCGCGGTCGCACTGTTAAAAATGCTCAGCCCGAATTATGTGCATGCTCAACAAGTGCCGTTGAGTGATGAACGCGTGGTAAGCCAGTATGTGGAATACCCATCTCCAGAAGGACATGGCACAATGAAGGGGCTCCTCGCCCGCCCAGCAGGTATCACCGAAAAACTTCCTGGCGTCTTGGTCGTGCATGAAAATCGCGGCCTCAATCCCTACATCGAAGATGTGGCGCGCCGCGTCGCACTGGCAGGCTTTGTCGCCTTCGCTCCGGATGCCCTAACACCGCTCGGCGGCTATCCAGGTTCCGACGAAGAAGGTAAAGCGATGCAGCGCCAACTGGATGGAGGGAAAATGGCTGAAGACTTTGTTGCAGCGACACATTTCCTACACGAACACCCCGAGTGTAATGGTCAAGTCGGGGTGGTCGGATTTTGCTTCGGCGGTGCGGTTTCCAATGCGCTCGCGGTCAGTTTGCCGGAAATCATCAAAGCCGCAGTCCCCTACTATGGTCGTCAACCTGCGGCTGCCGATGTGGCTAAAATCAAAGGTTCCCTGCTCATCCACTACGGTGAATTGGACAAGCGAGTGAATGAAGGCTGGCCCGATTACCAAAAGGCGCTAGACGCCAATAAGATCGACTACACCGTGCATTTTTATCCAGAAGCGAATCACGGCTTCCACAACGATACCACACCTCGGTACGACGAAGCAGCAGCCAAACTATCTTGGCAACGGACCATTGCGTTTTTTATAGAGAAACTGAACGGGTAGAGAGCCACATAAGAGACATTGTCTTCACATAATCTGGGACTCATCACCCAACCTCTTTAGACAAGTTCCCTCACCTCTGAGCCTCTGCGTCTCTGCGTGAGACCTCCATCAGAGCCCCACTCTCCTTTTGGTGGGGTCTGAGCAAAGAAAAACCTCACGCAGACCGCGCAGAGCTTACACATTGCTCTTTTAACCACCCATCGACACAGTTGCATCGACTGATGCTCAGCACAGGTCAGGGTAGACGAAGGACACGGAGAACACGAAGGCTGGCATTTAAAGAAACAGATTAGCCACTGAGAATCCGTCATTTGTAGCCTAAATCGTCACGATTGGGGTCAAAGTAAGTCAATAAAGGTAGCGGCAGTCGTCCCGACTGCCATCAGTGAACGCATAAATGACCCGACATTTCCGGAGAAGCCTAATTTTCGCTCTCAGATTTCAGCTTTAAGTTTTTTCCTCCACCGCCCTTTCGCGACTTTCGTGTTTTTCGTAGTCAAACTCCGCCATCGAACAAGTTTCAGATTTCACAATGAGTCCAGCAGAGCTGGAGACCGCTGATTCTCGCTAATGTGCGCTTATTATTCTGATCCTGGTTAAGCATAAAACTTGTAGCCTCAATTGTCACGATTGGGGTCTGTGTAGAGTAAAGCCTACAAAGAAAAAGCCCGCCTCCTATTGGAGACGGGCTTTGAGATTATTTGAGAGTCTAAACCCTCAGCTAGGATTAAGGCAGTGTCAGACGTAACCGTGCAAAGAGCTCGGTCGCTGTGGCTGGTGTGGCCGTCACCGTGACGGTCACAGATTCGTAACCAGCAACATCTGGAGTCGGCGCACCGACCGTGAGGTCGACCGTGATGCTTCCGTCGGAAGCGCCGTTGGCGGTCCAGCCGGAAGTGAGGTCAGTCGTCCACTCATAATCCTCGGTAACGCCCGAGCGATCAACCGGACGCAGGTGAGTGAAGGTGAAGCTGCCTCCACCAAGGTTGGTCACCGCAGTGAGCGTCGCACTGGAGCTATCAGCAACCAGCGGATTGCTGTTGAAGAAATACCACTCTTCGCCGTTGGAGACACCATCTAGGTCATCGTCATCGCCGAAACCACCAGTCAGACCAGGGAACCCTGCCGCCCATGCGTCATAAGCGCTGCCAGATCCGACAGTGTAGTTGAGGATAATGTCCGAGCCGCTTACACTGACGCTAAAAGTGCCAGCTCCAGCAGTGAAACCAGTTTGGTCCACGGTGAACTTGGCATTCGTGGCATTCACAGTTCCGCCGGCGCTGCCGATCGTGAAGCTGGCATTCGCATCAGTGAAACCACTGATCGCGTCATCATCAATCACGATGGTGAAGGATGCGTCATCCGTCACGGTGAAGTCGCCAGTAGTGTTAATACGTGGCCAGTCAACACCGGGGCCACCAGCACCAGTCCAGTCAGTCACATTCCAGAGGATTTCGGCGGTTGCTCCTGTATCCACTGTGAGTGAGGTAAGATCGATTCCTAAATGCCAGATCCGCAAGTTCCCGCCTGTGCTGACGGTTGCAGCCCCAGCGTCGGCAATCTGTGTCGGGAAGCCGACTTGCAGAGTTCCGCCGGTCACATTCAGATCGCCGCCGATATGCAATTGTCCAAGGTTTTGTGTGCCATCGCCGCTCTTGGTGATGTTTAAATTACCCTGATCAGTGGCCTCATCCAATCCAATTGAATAGAGTGCATCATACTCCTCGCCTAGAGGAACATTGACGGTGAGCGTAGGCGCTGGTCCAACTGGCACGCCCGTATCGGTGGTGTTAAGAATCTGACGAGTATTGCCGCCGAGGACATCTAGACCACTCACAGTTTGGTTAAAACCGCTTAGCAAGAACCGTGATGTTCCTGTGCCTCCTATGACCAGAAGGCCATCGGTTGGAAGCGCATCATCGACTCCGAGAATGAGGTCACCCGAATTAATAATCGTGCCACCCGTGTAGTCGTTGCCACCGCTATTGGCGATGACTAGATCACCGCTGCTTGACTTAATCAGGCCCATGGTTCCGCTCAATTTGCCTGTGCCGCTGAAAGTGTAAGTCGGTATGCTGCCTGCACTCGTGTTATTCACTGTAACAGATTGGGGAGTGAGGGTGCTACTCAGAACGACGCTCGCGCTCGCCCCGTCGTAATCGTCGAACAAGACACTGTCCCCAGAGCCCAATACAGGGTAGTAGTTAACGTAACTCGTCAGGGTATCACCGGGTAAGATGCCCCAGCCATTGGTCGTCTCCCAGTCCGGGCCACCAAACCACCTCAACGAGCGAACTGCCTCAGTGATATTGAAATCAATCGATTGGGAGCCAGTGTTGTTGACCAAGGTTCCGACAACCCCATCGGGCAAACCGACGAGATTGAAGTTGTCGATGTCAGCCAGTGGTGAGGTTGCTGAATACTGGATCAGCGGAAACTGGCCCACTGCAAACCCGGAGCCACTGACATTGACGTCAATGTTCACGGCGCTGGGATCGAAGCCGTCAAAGCCAAGCACATCGATGGCGGCGTAGCTTGGGTTTCCGGAAGCAAGTGCCCCGAAATCAACGTTTAAAGTGAGGTTCCCATCTGGGCCGAACACGGCCGTGTCTACGGTGAGTCCAGCGGCAGAGGCGTTCAAGGTCAGGGTGGCATCGTTGTTCACGAGCAGCGGAGCAGCGGCGGTGAAACCAATGAGATCGAGTTCACTGTTGGCACCAGTCACGGTCAGTCCGCTTACATCGGCAAGCGGACCCTTGATGGAGAATAGGCCGTCATTGACGGTGATGGTGCCGTGAAGGTTAGTATAGGCTGCCACTCTGGCGAAGATCTGTGTGCCTTCGCCCGTTTTCACCAAATTGATGTTGCCGCCGACGGACGCGCCGTCGCGGTCATTGAAATTCGGCCCGGTGGGATAGCTCTCTCCCGTCGGCACGTTCAGAGTCAGCGTGCTGTCGGTCTCGCTGCGGTTGTTGATTTCGCGGGTGTTAGCGCCAGCCAGAACCACTCCCGCTACCTCTTGGTTGAAACCGTCCATGTAAAGCCTTGCAGCAGAAGCATTACCGCCAATGGTCAAAACAGTATCATTCGGCAGGGCGTTATTGGCCCCCAACTGAATCGAGCCGTTATGGATGGTGGTATTGCCAGTATAATCCGAGGTGCTGCTGGTCAGCACGAAGCTATTTGAAAGTTTATTATAGGCTGCGTTACCGATCTGCAGATTGCCATCACCTGTGATCTTGCCTCCGAATGTATTGACTGCGCCATCATTGATAATGGAACCGCCTGTGCCGCTTAGAATGATGTCTCGTGTGCTACCGAAGTCCACGCCTTGCGCGCGAAGAATGCCTCCGGCGGAAAGGGTAATGTTATTGGCCGCATCACCCAGACGTTCTTTGTTGGCTACTTGAAGTCTTCCTCTTGAGGCGACCTCAATTCCACCTGAGAAGGAATTGGCGTCATTGGTAAGTGTAATAATGCCATCACCCAAAAAATTGATTAGCATACCTCCTGTGCCAGAGATAGCACCGCTCAGAATGTAGTTTCGCGACCATTTGTTATCAAAAGTAACGGTTCCGCCCAGCTCCCAATCATTTGTATAGGTCCGGTCTGAGTTACGATCATGCAAGTATCTCGATCCGTCGACCAGCTTGATCGTGTCGAATGCACCAAAGGTTATCGAATCGCCCCGAACAGTCATGGCTTGGGTGACATCGAGCGTGGCTGCTCCGACACCCCAAGTGCCGTTCGCATTGATTTGTGGATTATCTGAAGCAGCGAGGGTGCCACCACCTGTAACCGTAAGCGTTCCACTGGCCATGACGAGCCGCGTATTATTATCGTTATTAGTATTGAAAAAACTGATCGTCCCGCCGCCTGTATCCCAAGTGGCACCAGGATTTACGGTGATTGCATCGCCAGGGGAACCTGTGAGTGACGCACCCTTAAAGGTCAATGTGCCACCGCCGCCGTATGTCAGATCACCCACAGTGACGCCGGCACTGGTGAGGTCGACTTGGTAGTCGCCGCTGCCGAAAGTGGCGTTGTAACCGTCGACCCAAGTTGTGTTGGGAGGGGTAACGTCGTCGTCCCAGTTGGTTGCGACAGCGTCCCATGTGCCGGCACCTCCATCGTTGATCTGGTTGCCGTCGGGATCCCAGGTATATGTCGTCTGCGCTGTGAGAGTGCCCACGAGCAGTCCTGCAGCCAGCAGAGAGGTAATTTGAGTGATCTTATTCATATGAACGTTTATTTTGGGTTATTTAACAGATATTCGAAAAAGTGCGTAATGACTCAATTTGTATAAACATCGATTTTTTTAGACTGTATACAGAAAACACATAATTTCGAGTATTTGGCATACTTTCAAGGAGCCTATGGAAGGCCTGAATTAAGATTTAAGCTGCAATATCTAACTGCTGAAGATTTTATAATCTGATAAAATTGCAGACGCAGGCCCTGAAGCCACTGAGCCGACAAGACGCAGTCACCCCCTTTACTAAACGCTTTCCACTGGGCACTACCCCCAGCGCCACAGAGACCTAAAGTCGCTTTTGAATAGCTTGGCTGATTTGCTGGGTGAGTTCCTCGTCACCTAAGTTACCCACGCGGATGCTTACTGTGATGAAGATATCACTCTTTCTTTTGTAGGTAATGGTCACTTTCCGGTCATCTGCGGTGCGGAAGGAGTATTTACCAGCCAGTTCATCGCCGGCTCCGGAAATGTAGTTTAAGCGCATATCACGACCACCTGCGATGATCGCGGCGCCGACTTGCTTGGCGGAGGCATCGACATGGAATTCAAGGTCACCTAAGGCATAGGCTGTGCCCGCAGCGGCGGCACCTCCGGCGACGATTGCCACGCAACCCGTGGACTGTAGGCCGAAAGCGGCGATGACCAACGAGAGAACTAGGCGGAAATATGTATTTTTCATACGAATAGTCTCCTCCTAATTCAAAAAATCACAACTCTTGATTTTTTTGAATCCCTGTCTACCTTCGCCCGCTTCTCTTTTCTTAAACCAACTATAAAATACAACGAATACACGATTATGACTACAAAAGCACCTGAACGCCATGAGTTCCAAGCCGAGGTCAAACAAGTCCTCGATATTGTTGTTCACTCACTCTATACGGATAAAGAAATCTTCGTCCGTGAGTTGATCTCCAACGCATCGGACGCGACTGAAAAGCTGCGTCACAACCAGTTAACAGAGTCGGATGTCTTCGACGATGGCTTGGACCTCGAAATCCAAGTCACGACTGACGAAGAAGCGGGCACGATCACGATCAAGGACTTCGGTATCGGCATGACGCACGATGAGTTGATCGAGAACCTTGGCACCATCGCCCATTCTGGCTCGAAAGCCTTCCTCAACGCGTTGAAGGAACAAGGCGAGCGCAACGAAAACCTGATCGGACAATTCGGTGTGGGTTTCTACTCGGTCTTCATGGTGGCTGACTCGGTAAAAGTCTACACTCGCAGCTGGAAAACTGAGGGCGACTGCCTCTGCTGGTCGAGCGATGGCGACGGCGCTTACGAAATCGAAACAGTCGAGGGCGAGCGTCGCGGCACACGTATCGAGATCTCACTGAAGGACGAATATAAGGATTTCGCGAAGAAGGACCGTATCGAGGAAATCATCAAGAAATACTCCACCTTCGTGCAGTTCCCCGTGAAGGTGGAAGGCGAAGTACTTAACACCGTTCAAGCGATCTGGTTGAAGAACAAGAACGACGTAACGGAAGAGGAATACAAAGAGTTCTACAAGTTCCAGGCCAACGCCTTTGACGATCCTCGTTTCTGGCTACACTTCTCGGCGGATGCGCCGTTGGAGATCAACGCCCTACTCTTCGCACCGACTGAAAACATGGAAGGCTTCGGCTTTGGTCGTATGGAGCCAGGTGTTTCTCTCTATTGCCGCAAGGTGCTGATCGATAGCGAGCCAAAGAACCTGCTCCCCGACTGGTGCCGCTTTGTGCGTGGTGTGGTGGATAGCGCAGACTTGCCACTCAACATCTCGCGTGAATCCATGCAGGACAGCTCGCTGATCCAAAAGTTAAATAAGGTGATCACCAAGCGCTTCCTCAAGATGCTGGAAGAAAAGGCGAAGAATGAGCCAGAAGTGTATGATGACTTCTGGGCGAAGTTTGGTCTCTTCTTGAAGGAAGGTGTGACCACCGACTTCACTCACCGTGATCACTTGCTCAAGCTTCTGCGCTTCGAGTCTTCCTACACTGAAGGTGGCAAAACCACTAGCCTCGCGGACTACCTCTCCCGTGCACCTGAAGGTCAAAAGGAGATCTACTATCTCTCCGGCTCAAACCGCAAGGCGATCGAAACTGGTCCTTACATGGAGGCATTCAAGGCACGCAACATTGAGGTGCTCTATTTATTTGAGCCGATCGATGAGTTTGTGATGAACCACGCGCGTCAGTTCGAAGAAAAGAATTTCATTTCTGCGGACAACGACGACATCGACCTCGATGCAATCGCTCCGGACACCGAAACCGACAAACCTGAAGCGCTCGACAAAGACAGCGGGGTAGCGCTTTGCGCGTTCGTGAAGGAAAAGCTCGGCGATGAAGTGAGCGAAGTCACCACGAGTGAGCGTCTCGTCGGCAGCCCAGCGATGATCGTGAACGCGGACAAGATGATGACCGCACAGATGCGTAAGATGATGAAGGCAATGCAGCAACAAAGCGGCATGCCTGACACCGACACGCCAGTGAAGCTTCAGATCAACCCACGCCACCCACTGGTCAAGAATTTGGCGAGCTTAAGCGCAAGTGATGGCGAATTGGCGACATTGATCAGCCAACAGATTCTCGACAACGCACGTGTCGCGGCTGGTCTGCTCGAAGACCCTTCCGCGATGCTTCAGCGCAACTACGAGATCCTCGAAAAGTTGAGCGCTAAGTAAGCAGGCACCTCCGAGTCCTTTTATACGTCAAAGCACCTCCGGCAACGGGGGTGCTTTTTTGTCGGTGGTGAGAATACCTATTTCAAGCAGGTTTAAGCTGGTAGCAGAGGTTCTTGGGGCAGAAAAATAGGTAGCGGCGATGGTCCCCATCGCCACACGTCTGAGTCGCTCAGTCTGACTCAAAGCAAAACACCTGCAATGGCGGTCGAGACGACCGCCGCTACCTCTAAACAAAAAAGCCACCCTTCGTGAGAAGGACGGCTTTTAGAAAAATCTAAGCGATCAATTAGTCGCGATAGCCTTCGATGCTACCTGATTTGTAACGCTACATAAGGAGACCGGAACCAGTGGAACCTTCGTAGGCTGTCTTAGCAGTTGCCGATTCGCCTGTTGGTGCCGCTTCAGTTGCAGGCTCGGAAGATGCTGATTCGTTAGAAGCGCAACCAGCAAAGAAAAGTGCGGCTGCAATGAGAGAGATGATGTATGTTGTTTTTATAATATTTTTGGATGAGTGAGGTCTGTCATTGTGATTTTTATAGGTATTGCAACCCTCTTACGTTAGTTTGCTAAAAATACGAAATGTGGCATTTGTGTTAAATCTATATGACAAAGATTGGGTGATGCTTGCTTTAGGCACCAATTGTCAGTGAAGTTAACTCGATATTCACACCATTTCCCGTGCCAAACAAACGTAACAATCCCACCCGTTTCCCATATTTCAACCGAGAGCTTAGCTGGTTGGCATTCAATCGACGTGTCCTGGAGCAAGCGGAGTCGGAGGATTACCCGATTCTGGAGCGCATGAAGTTTCTGGCCTTTGTGAGCTCGAATATGGACGAATTCTTCGAAATTCGGGTTGCGGGGCTGATGCAGCAGGTAAAATCGGGTGTAATCGAGCGTGGTCCCGATGGGCTCGGGCCGAAAGAGCAACTCCGCCGCATCCAAAGCGTCGTGAAACGCCTAGTTTCTGACCAGTATGATTGCTGGAAAAAGCAGATTGTGCCGACATTGGAGAAATCTCGCGTCTTATTTCGTAGTTACGATGAGTTGACCCGCAATGAAAAGAAATGGGTGACCACCTATTTCGAAGAGCAAGTGTTTCCGGTGCTAACTCCGCTGGCGATCGACCCAGCCCACCCTTTTCCACAATTGAGCAATAAGGCGCTCTATATACTGGCTTCGATTGACGA
>JANQXM010000014.1:14732-35732 GCA_030729385.1 Opitutales bacterium
GTTCGCTTGGAGATCGATAAAGGAGCGGACCCTGTGCTCGTGGAAGAACTGCTGGAAGCACTCGATCTACAACAGGAGAATGTTTACACCATCGATGGTCCCATCAATCCACTGCGCCTGATGAGCGCCTATGATTTGATTGATCGCCCGGACCTGAAATTTGCACCAGAGATACCTTACGTATCAAGCGCCTTCGACCACCCGGAGCAGATATTTGATCGCATCAGAGATAAGGACCTGATGCTGCATCAACCCTACGACAATTTCCAACCCTTCGTGGATTTCATTCTTCAAGCCGCCCGCGACCCGCAGGTATTTGCGATCAAGCAGACCCTGTATCGGACCTCCGGTGACTCGCCTATTGTGGCCGCACTGATGGAAGCCTCACGTCGCGGCAAGCAGGTGACTGTTCTAGTTGAGATCAAAGCCCGTTTCGACGAAGCCAACAACATTCAGTGGGCACGACGACTCGAAGACGTTGGCGTGCACGTCGTTTACGGACTGGTCGGTCTAAAAACGCACTGCAAAAATTGTCTCGTAGTCCGACGCGAAGGTGATGCCCTGCGACGTTACGTCCACTTGGGAACGGGCAACTACAACCCCAAAACTGCCCGCCTCTACACAGACATCAGTTTCTTCACATCCAAGGAAGAAATCACTGAGGAAGTCGCCGGTCTGTTCAATACATTGACCGGTTTCTCACTGACTCCGAAGTTTAAAAAACTACTCGTCGCCCCCTTCACCTTACACTCGAAACTGCAGAACTATATCAAGGCAGAAACGCGCAATGCGAAAGCTGGCAAGCCCGCGCGCATCATCGCCCAGACCAATAGTTTGGTGGACCAAGTAACAATCGATAATCTCTACCGCGCCTCGCAAGCAGGCGTCAAAATCGACCTCATCGTCCGCGGTATCTGCAACCTTGTGCCTAACGTTAAAGGCGTAAGTGAGAATATCCGCGTTCGCAGCATCCTCGGGCGCTATCTCGAGCACAGCCGTATATTCTATTTTGAAAGCAACGGACACCCTATCGTCTATGCGGGTAGTGCCGACTGGATGCCACGCAATTTCTATCGTCGCATCGAAGCTGTATTCCCCGTGGAAGATCCCGAGCTCAAAGAGCGAATGATCCATATCTTGGAAACTTATCTGGCAGATACCAAAAACGCCCGAATCCTACGTGCCAATGGCGCTTACCAAAGCGTAAGCCGCTCTCGTAAGGGTAAAGCACTCGTGAGTGCTCAAGACATCTTCACGGCCGAATCGAAACAGCGTCGCAAGCAGCAAGAACAAGAACGCAAAGAGGAACCCGCCCTGGCACCTCATACGCCCCTGACGCGCCATTCGTTTAAGAATTCTGACACCGTCTAAAAGCGTCTCGCCAAACGACCCACCCGTGCCTCCTCGCAAACAAGCTAAACGGAAAACCACAGCCAGTGCTGGTCGTAGCGATGGCATTCACCCGCTAGGGAAACTGTTTTTCGTCCTTTTGATCATCGGCGCACTCGGCATTCTTCTAATCGGGCTCTTTCGCGACAAATCAGAAGAAGCTATTGAGCCCGCACAGCCGATTGGTCGCTCGGTCGTCAACAGTATCGAAGCCCAAATCGCCCTCGCCCGCGAAGGTTTCTCGCCGGGTTCCATCGATGGCAAAACAGGCAGCCAAACTCAACTGACGCTGATCGCATACCAAACGGCGAGGCAACTGCCCCCATCCGGGCTATTGGACCTAGCCACAGCGGAGAGTTTGTTGATCGAAGACCCCGTCTTTGCCCGAGTGGAGTTAACGGCGAACGACTTTAACAAGGTAGGTCCGAAACCAAGCTCTTGGATTGAACGGGGACAAGTTGACCAGATGCGCTACAACTCCATCCTCGAAATGATCGCCGAAAAAACACAATGCGATCCCGACTTCATCGTCCAACTCAACCCCAACATCAATTGGTCGAAACTCACCCCCGGCGATCAAATCCTTACGCCTAATCTGCGCATCTATCAGATCGTAAAGCCCCTCGCTTATGTGCGTATTCAACTCTCGAAACGAATCTTACAAGCCTTCGATGAAAACGGGCAGATACGCTTCCATTGCCCCGTCAGCATCGCACGACGCATCGATAAACGCCCCAGTGGCGAGCTCGCCGTCAAAGTGATAGTCAAAGACCCCAATTACACCTTCAACCCCGCGATCCTCACGGCAACCGCTGAGCGAGAAGGCATCACCAATAAGTTCATTATCCAACCTGGTCCCAACAACCCGGTTGGTAGCGTGTGGATCGGCCTCAACCTCCCCAGCTACGGCATCCACGGCACCCCTGAACCGGAAAAAGTGGGTCGCACCGAGTCGAGCGGCTGCTTCCGCCTAGCGAACTGGAACGCGCAGGCACTACTCAAAGCCGCATGGGTTGGCATGCCGATTTTAGTCGACCCTTAAACCTAAAAAGGAGTTAGGAGACAGTAGTTAGAAGTCGGCCACAGAATGACCATGGTTTGTAAATGAAGCACTTCGCCAATTTGGCAGCGGTTCTTACCGAAGTAATACCATTTTCAATTTTGTTTGATCTGGTAGCGCGCGAGCGTTTCGCACCGCTCAGGCATGAGCTTGCCCGTAGTGATCTTGTCGAACTGTCGAATGCACAAACTTCCGTAAGGTTTACCAACAGGGCGTTGTGCACACCTAGACGGTGCGAATGCACCATCTTAAGACAACTTTAGGTATTTGAAAAGGTGGGGTCGCCTCGCCGAGGCGACCGTTCGTCGGACGCTGCCGGATGCCCATCCATAAGATGCCGATATGTAAACCTGCCAGCGAACGGTGCTCTCGGCGAGAGCACCCCACCTAAAACATACGATTCATAGGCTCCAATAGATCAAACATTTACAGAATTGGCATAAGCTCTTGGTGACAATGCCCTAACTTCCAACTCCCAACTTCCAACTTCCAAATCCTAGCTTCCAACTTCTGAATTCAAATTAAACTGCCTACGGAAAAATCGCACTCTTCGGTTGTCATGATCTCGAATCTTACTCAAAACGAAGCAATCCATGCCAACGTTTTCCCAGAAGCTTCGCAGTATGCTCACGAATATCCTCATTCTCACTTTCTCGACACTCGCTTTGGCCTATCTCGGGCTGATGCTGTTTGCCTATGTCATGGCGGATAAGATGATCTTCCCATACTCGGGAAGCACCTACCAAGATAGTCCGGAAATTAAAAAGTTACCAACTAGTGACAAGAATCAGGTTTCCACACTCTACTTACCCGTCGAAGGCAGTCAGCACCTACTTTTATACAGCCATGGCAATGGCGAAGACCTCGGCGACATACTGGCGCATTTAGAAATTTTCCAATCTAGAGGGCTTTCGGTCCTCGCTTACGACTACCCCGGATATGGCACCAGCACAGGGCGCGCGAGTGAAGCCAGCGTCTTTGCCGCGGCCGATGCGGTCTATCAATATGCGACGCAGAAGCTTGGATATGCCCCGGAGCAAATCACACTCTACGGTCGCTCATTAGGCAGTGGCCCGTCGTGTTGGTTAGCAGAACGCTACCCTGTGCGTAGCTTAATTCTGGACGGTGCCTTCAGCTCGACCTTCCGCGTGATAACGCATATACGAATCCTCCCTTGGGATCGGTTCAATAATCTAAGTCGCTGGTCATCGATCAGCTGCCCAGTGCTCATCCTCCACGGAACCGAAGACATGACCGTGCCTTTAGCCCACGCAAAGCAAAATGCGCAAGCAGTCCGTGGTGAGGTTACAACGGTTTGGGTCGAAGACGCAGGGCATAACAACTTGATTGAGCAACTTGGCTCGACTTATTGGGATACGGTTTTGCCATTTGCAGGCAAAGCACTTTAGCTGGCTCAAATGCGAAAAACAGCGCTCATCATTTTACATCCCGGCTTCGAAGAAATCGAAGCAATCACGCCGATCGACTTATTGTCGCGAGCAGATATCGAGGTGGTGCAAGCTTCAGTCAATGACGAGCAATTGGTCGAAGGTCGTAGCGGCATCACACTGCAAACCACGCATAGCTTAGCCGAAGTCGTGGATCGATCATTCGACGTAGTCATTCTGCCCGGAGGTCCCGGTATTATGGCACTCCGCAACCACCCGGCAGTCTGCCAATTACTCCGCAAGCAATCGGAAGCCCGCAGGTTAACCGCCTGTATTTGCGCGGCACCTCTACTACTGAAAGATGCAGGTATTTTGGAAGGCTTCAACTATACCGCCCACACCAGCACCACTGACGAACTACCTCTAGCAAGTGGCAACAGTTTTGTGCTGGATCGTCACATCCTGACGTCACGTGGGGCTGGAACGGCAACCGAATTTGCATTAGCGATCGTTCGCAACTTGCAAGGCGATGCCCTCGTCGAAACGATCGCGGATTCGATTTGCTGGCCACACCCCACCCCTTCCTTACACGCAGGATGAATCAACAGGAAAAGACAGAACCCAAATTGCTGCCTCGCGATAAATTGCTTCGCGACACCTTTACGCCAGCTGAGGCACAGTTGTGTGCCGTCATCATCCTCACGACCACCGTGACTTTCTGGCTAGCTGACCCACGCTCGTATTGGGGACTAGGCTTCCTCATGATTATTGGAGGTATATGCCCATTCATCCTAAAAACGCACGAGCGAACGCACCCTTTCTTCATCGATACACTATGGCCTAAATTTTGGCTCTACAGCTCACCAATCTGGAGCTTTCTCCTACTATTTGCTGTCGGGATGCTACAAAACCCGTTACAACCCATGACGATCGGAGAGGTTGATTACTTAACGATTCAACCAGTCAACAAATGGCTCCCCGTGAGCACGACAAGCTCTACAACTTGGGTCACGGTGCTCAGCTATTGCGCGATGTATTTAATCACGCTGAACCTTTATCTGATTCCAAAATCGCGCGCGTTCTTTGAAAAATTACTACCCTGGCTCTGTTTCAGCGCAGTGCTGACTGGTATTTTTGGGTATATACAAAAAACGCTCAACTTTCAGAACCCGCTTTTCACCAAAGGCACTGGTGCCAGCGATTTCTTTAGCTTCTTTCCTTATGATGGGCATTGGGCGGCATTTGCAATTATATGGTGCGGCGTCTGCACCAGCATGACTTTGCTCTCCGCTCGTTATGACGACAGCCCAGACTTCATAGAATCGACCGGACCATGGTATCTTACCGGAGCTGTTCTGCTAGGTGGATCCGGCTTCGTGATCGAGGCTCGTTGGCCGGCAGTGACGCTGTTGATTTGCTTGTCGATTATGCTGCTATTGGTCGCAGCTCATTTTGTAAAACAATCCAAAGACCCGCATCGAAGTGCCATCGCTGCGTTATGCGGACTGCTAGCTTCGATTGCTTTCGCCACCAGTATTTTCCGCTGCTTTCAAAGCGATCCTCATACTGAGTCCGCCAAAGCATTGCACCAAGCAGCTCTGGATATGTTCCAAAGTAGTCCGATATTTGGCTGGGGAATGGACAGCTTTGCGCAGCTCGCACCTTTTTACCTAGATGACACGCTACTAGGGGCTCGTTATGATCGGGCGGCGTCCGATGTCTTACAGCTCTTCGCAGAAGTCGGCATCGTGGGGACTGTGGTGCCTGTAGTCATTCTCGGGATTTTGATGTTTCAGTATGTCATAAGTAAATGGGATGTGCTCCTAACAAACCACCTACTAATTGGTTGCGCTGGCGTGGCCGTTCTCGCGTTTCTCGACACTCCCTTTATGTCTCCAGCGGTTTTCATCAGTTTCTTCACCATTATTTTCAGCGCGCTACGCTGGGCCGTATTAAGCCGAAGTAAGGTTGATGAAGTCGATGCGGTCGCCCGCCCAACGCTCGTCTCACCAGAAGCAGAACGCAATGTTCCCTTTTTCACCGACGAATACAAAGAAACTGAAAAATAAAATCACCCGACAGAACTTCTATTACACATGAGCACAAAACACTTTGATTATATCGTCATCGGCGGCGGCAGTGGCGGCTACGCGGCAGCCCGCACCGCCCGTGAGACACTTGATAATGTCGCCATCATCGACAACGCGCCCGAGCTCGGCGGACTCTGTATCCTCAAGGGCTGCATGCCCTCGAAAACGCTTATCTACTCCGCGGAAGTGTTACACCTCGCCCAACAAGGAAAAGCTTTCGGATTGAATATACCCGAAGCCACAGTCGACATGCAGGCGCTGCATGCGCGCAAACTAAAGACGATTCAAGAGTTCGCCGAATACCGACAAGAACAGCTCGAAAGCGATCGCTTCACACTCTTTCGCAATCGCGCACGATTCGTCAACTCACGCACTATCCAACTCGACAACGGCGACCAACTCACCGCAGATCACTTCATGATCGCAACCGGCTCCGTCGTATCCATGCCGCCAGTGCAAGGTCTCGACAATGTGCCTTTTTGGACCAGCGATCACGTGCTCGATCTCGATTTTAAACCTGAAAAAGTCATTGTGCTCGGTGGCGGTATCGTCGCTTGCGAACTCGCACAATTCCTAAGCCGGATCGGCACCGAGGTCATCCAAATCCAACGTAGCCCACACATTCTCAAGGAAGTTTCCAGCGAAGCCGCAACCGTGATCGAGCAGAAGTTCCGCGACGAAGGCATTCAACTCCATACCGGAACGAAGCTGAAGCGCGTCCACCACCTGAACGACAAGTTCACCGTCACTTTCGAACAAGACGGAAAAACCCACACTGTCGAAGCACCGCATCTATTGAACGCACTCGGTCGACGCCCCGCAACTGACGGTCTCGGGTTGACCGCAGCCGGCATCAGCACACTCCCTAGCGGACACATCAATTGCAACGCTATGCAGCGCACCAGCAACCAGCGCGTCTATGCCTGTGGTGATGTCGCCGGACCGCATGAGATCGTGCATGTCGCCATCATGCAGGGCGAAGTGGCCGCCAAAGACGCCACAGGTCGCACCGCTGAACGCGTGGACTACGACACCCTTTGCGGCGTCGTCTTCACCGATCCACAAATCGGCACGGTAGGCCTCAGCGAGGCCCAACTTAAAGAGCGCGGCATCCAATACCTCGTCGCCGACTACCCTTTCGATGACCATGGCAAATCCATTCTAATGGAAGCAAAATACGGCTACGTCAAAGTAGTGGCCGACAAACAAGGCATCGTCCTCGGCGCAGAATGCGTCAGCAAAGATGCTGGCGAACTGATCCACTCTATGGCTGTCGCTGTCAGCCTTAAGGCCAACGTCCGCGATCTACTCAAAGTCCACTGGTATCACCCCACTCTCTCCGAGATCTGGAGCTACCCGCTCGAAGAGATTGCGGATGAGTTGGTGTAAATTATCCCTCGACCACAACCACATCCATGCTCGTCGCTAAATCGACATGAGCTTGAGAGTGTGGATCTTCCTTTGCGGCGTTCAGTTTCTTGCGGTAGCGATTCAGTTGCACCTTGGTCAATCGGGCAATATGGCAAATGGGCTCGCCTGGCTTTACTGCCGGCATGGTTGTCATACCGAGCACGATACCATCAGTTGGAGATGTAATCGAGTTTTGCTCAACGCCAAGGATACTGTAATTCGTGACGATTGGTTGATCTGCTTCGACAAAATCACCGGGGCTGACATGGAATTTCAAAATACCGCCGACAGTCGCGCGCAACCAATATGTTTTACGGATATTCGCCTGAAATGGCGGCAACACAGGCTCTGCTTTCAACATACCAAGCGCATTCAACACATTGCGAATGCCTTGCACGCCGATCTGTAAAACCGATGGTTCAATTTTCCACGGTTCGCCGGCTTCAAGAATCATTGTTGGGCAACCGCGCTTACTCGCTTCACGGCGAAAAGAGCCCAACGGCCCTTTGCCATCAACCACAAGTGTGCAGCCAAAGGCTGCCGCTAACTTCTTCGCGCCCGAATGCGAAAGGTCTGCCCGGACGTTCGGATAATTCGTGCGCTGAAAGGCCGCGGTATGCAGATCGATACCGTAATCGCAGTTATCCACGATCTCTTCCATCAACGTGTTTGCGATACGGCTGGCTAAACTACCTTTCGGATTACCAGGGAACGAACGATTGAGATCACGACGATCCGGTAAATAACGCTCATGCGCTTCAAAGCCGAAAACATTCACCACAGGAGCGAGGATCAACATGCCTGCTTCCAAATGGATCAGATCTCCAAATAAGAAATCATGTATAATACCCGTGCCATTTATCTCATCGCCATGAATCGCTGCGGTTACAAAAACCGCAGGTCCCGGCTTCTTGGCACGGATTACCCGCAACGGAATACGGATTTTGTCGCCTGTATAAGTCTCTGAAATATCGAGGCGAATGTCTTGCGCTGTTCCACGTTTAATAGTGACCCCGCCAATAACGATTTTTTGTTTAGCTTTCATAGTTGTGCAATGCCTTGATCTATTTTGATATCTATTGAACGGCGGAGCGCCCCGACTACTTTTTTGGAGTCACCCAATGGTCAACAGAGCTATCCACTAAAAACGATCCACCCAAAGTCTTTCGCCCCAAAAGCATACGATGAATCATCGTTTTACGACAGACGAGATTTATGAGCACTTTCTTTTCGGATTCACCAAGGCGAAGCGTCGTTTCTACAAAAATTCGATCACGCCCGACACCAGTGCTGCTGCGCACGCGTTTACGCAAGGCAATCGGCTCTTCGACCGTAACTAGCTTTTTCTCTTTTCGATCCAAACGAACCGTAAAACGAACCCGCTCATCTGGCAGTTCAGTAATCTCGGCGCAGTCGATCGCACTGCTCTTAGCACCCGTATCCGCCTTCGCGCGTATTCGAATTCCCCAGACAGGAAGCTCGACCCATTCACGCCAACCAATAACCATTAAAGATTCACTCATCCGTCTTGGTTAAAGAGTGGTGCCTTCTGTCACAGGCGTGGTTGGCAGTGGCTTGAGCTTGCCACGCTTCTTCGGGAGATTGTCTGGAATCAATGATTTCATATTCTCAGCACGACCGTAGCAGAGTAAAGAATCGTCGGCTTCTAAGACGCGGCTGCCTTTCGGATTGGAAATAACACTGCTGCCACGTCGAAGCGTGAGCACCACGACATCCTGTTCGCGTAGTTCGGTTTCTTTGATGGTCATGCCTACAAATTTGCTACCCCGAGGGATATTAATATCTGCAACCCCATAGCCGCGACTGACCGTGAGTCGTTGACGAATATCAATCTCAGGAAATTTCACTTGATCGGCAATATAATCAATAACTGCCCCAGCGATATCCAAGCCCGTCGCCCCTTCAATACCTTCTAGGCCAGGTGATGAATTCACTTCCATCACTTGCGGACCCGTTGAGCTCTCCAGCATATCGACTCCGCAGACACGCAAGCCCATGATTTGCGCTGCACGCACGGCCGCTTCGGCATAGGCTGGGTCTAAATCGATTCCCTCAGCTTTTCCGCCTCGATGCACGTTGCTACGAAACTCTTGCCCTTGTGCAGTCCGGCGTATCGCCCCAACCACTCGGTCGCCGATGACAAAAGCACGGACGTCCTTGCCCTTACTTTCTGAGACGAATTTTTGCAATAGCACTTGCTGGTTGGTGCTGTGCAATGTCTCGATGATGGCTTTGGCGATTTCTAGCTTATCAGCTAAAATAACGCCAACCCCCTGTGTGCCTTCGAGTAGCTTAATAATTACGGGCGCACCACCGACACGCTCAAGTGCACTTTCCACATCACGCTTATCGTCGATATAGGCAGTCAATGGGATCCCAATATCGTGACGCGAAAGGATTTGCAGGCTTCGGAGTTTATCCCGCGAGTTACTGATACCAGCCGAAGTGTTGGGCGTATAAATATCCATTTGCTCGAACTGACGAACCACGGAGGTGCCGTAACGAGTCAACGAGGCACCAATACGAGGCAAAATCGCATCCGGGCGAACAATCGGGGCATCCTTGTAATATAGATCGGGCTCTCCATGAGCTAGATCGAGATTGAGCCGTGTTGTGTCCGCAACTGTAACGGTATGTTTGCGTTGTTTTGCTGCTTCGACCAGGCGACGAGTCGAATAGCATTTAGGGGCACAGGACAAAATGGAAAGATTCATATGTATCTATTGTAACTGAGATAAAAACGCCAAGTTGTTGGCATGTAGAAAGTGGCTGCCTTACTCTTAATCATAATCTTAATCTTACTCTAAACGTTATAAGCAAAGACCTTACGATTCGACCTAGAGGAGTAAGATTACGATTAAGACGTCGAAATTTGTAATATTTCTCTTTTGAGACGGACTCCTTGCGAAGCCTCAATGCGACTACCAAATACCACGTTCACCCTTCTTGAGCGAACGAGCGACACCGACCAACAACTGGACGGTGTATTCGATATCTTGCAGGTCCACCATTTCACTCGGTGTGTGCATGTAACGAAGTGGGATCGAAAGCAAACCAGTCGCGATACCGGATTGAGCCACTTGAATGGCACGTGCATCGGTGCCAGTTGGGCGCGGATCGGCTTCGATTTGATACGGAATCTTGTTTTTCTCCGCCACTTCGACAATGCGCTCAAAAATCACAGGGTTGATATTCGGACCACGGCAGATGATGGGACCGCCGCCTTGCACGAACTTACCGTATTTGCGCGGATCACAGTCCGGCGAGTCGGTGGCATGGCCGACATCCACAGCAATAGCGAAGTCAGGGTTTTCAGAATTAGCAGCCGTCATCGCACCACGGGTGCCAATCTCTTCCTGCGTTGTGGCTGCAGCAGTCACACGAGCCGCCAGTTTCCCTTTAGTAGTAGCCAATCGACGCACTGCTTCGAGCACCGCATAGGCACCAGCCTTGTCATCGAAGGCACGGGCAACACCCACGCTGCCGCGAATGAGTTCAAAACTCTGGTCGTAAACCGCGACGTCGCCGATACGAACCAGCTTTTCAGCCTCGGCCTTGCTCTTCACTGCCAAATCAATCCAAATCTCATGCGTTTCCGGCACCTTCTTGCGGTCTTCCGGGCTCATTAAATGAATGGCACGCTTCCCAGTGACGGCTTTCACCACACCGTCCTTAGTCAAAATAGAAACACGACGACCCGAAATCATCGTCTTGTCGTGACCGCCTAGCGTATCGAAATACACAAAGCCATTGTCGTCGATGTAGGTGATAATCAAGCCGAGTTCATCGATGTGCCCTGCAAACAAAATCGAAGGGTCGCCATTCGGGTTCACGGTGGCGAAGCGATTGCCCATGGTGTCTTTACGATACAAGTCCACGACAGGCTCCATGTGCGCATCGACGACTGCTTGTGCCTCATACTCCGCTCCAGTAGGTGAGCGTGCATCTAGCAAATTAACGAGAAACTCAGGCGCTTGATAGGCAGCAGGTGCCTTCTTCGCGATCTTCTTGGCAGTTTTCTTTTTAGGCATGGGGCGAAGTTTCACCGAATGTTTCAGAGAAGCAACGCGTATTTGCAAAATTCAAGAGGCAAATTCCACCCGCATCATTAGCCGCCATATATTGTTCTATTAGGGGGCAATTAGGACATTTTTGAAAACTTTTCAAAAACGCCAAAATAACGCACAAATTTAACATATTACACAACTAACTGGAATACAGCATCTAATGTTAAACCGAGAAGAAGCTACTCATTATTTTTAAGCTCAAATATATTTTATACCCTAAAAAAATAAAATTGGCACAACGAATGCTAAAAGTTCCAAGTTCGCACTTAAGAAGCGAGCTCAGTCAGCCAGTTCACATTACCGAATGCGGCTGACCTCAACTCCTAAACAACGCAATCAACCTGACTAAAATAAATACAATGAAGATTAAGAAATACCTACTCGCTTTGCTGCTTTGTAGCTCGGCGTTTCTGATGACTGGCTCGCTCAGTGCTCAGGATCTCCCAGTTGAAGAAGTCGCAGATGCCGTTGAAGCCGTCGCCGACGCAATTCCATTTGAAGATGCTTATGCAGCTTTCATGGAAACACCCGGTGCAGCCTTCTTCACCATCAGTAACCTTTGGCTACTGATCTCTGCCGCATTGGTGTTCATCATGCACCTCGGTTTCGCCACAGTTGAATCTGGTCTCGGCCAATCCAAGAACACTGTAAACATTCTCTTTAAGAATGTTTTCATCATCAGCATGGGTATCATCTCCTACGCACTCTGGGGCTTCAATGCGATGTATCCTGGATTCGCAGAAGGTTCCGCCGGTGTGTTCGCCATGGGTTCATGGTTCGATGTCACAGCTTCTGTTGACCTAATGACAGCTGAGTATGCTGACTACACATGGTATACAGACTTCATCTTCCAAGCTATGTTCGCGGCTACAGCGGCTACCATCGTTTCTGGTGCAGTTGCTGAACGTATCAAGCTTTCTTCTTTCATGATCTTCGCAACATTGCTTG
The DNA here is from genome assembly GCA_030729385.1 of Opitutales bacterium. Taxonomy (GTDB): domain Bacteria; phylum Verrucomicrobiota; class Verrucomicrobiia; order Opitutales; family Coraliomargaritaceae; genus JBPOFY01. The sequence continues at coordinate 27,106 of JANQXM010000014.1, forward strand.
TGACTTTCGCTTACCCAATCACTGGCTCATGGCAGTGGGGTGGAGGTTGGTTGTCCGCTCGTGGCTTCTACGACTTCGCTGGTTCGTCTCTCGTTCACGGTTTCGGTGGTTTCGCCGCTCTTGCCTGTGCGATCATCCTCGGACCTCGTGCCGGTAAATATGTCGGCGGTCGCATCAAGCCAATCCTTGGTCACAGTATGCCACTCGCAACAATCGGTGTTTTCCTTCTCTTCCTCGGTTGGTTCGGATTCAACGGTGGTTCGGTTCTCAATGCAGACCCTTACCTAGTATCGCTCGTCTTCGTGACAACAGCGCTTGCTGCGGCAGCGGGTGGTCTCGGTGCGATCTTCACATCTTGGATCTTCCTCAAGAAGCCTGACCTTTCCATGGCACTCAATGGTATCCTTGCAGGTCTTGTCGGTATCACAGCCGGTGCTGACTCCATCATGCCTAAGTTCGCGATCCTTACAGGTCTCATCGCTGGTATCTTGGTAGTCTTCTCCATCATCTTCTTCGACAAGATCAAGATCGACGATCCTGTCGGTGCGATTTCTGTCCACGGTGTATGTGGTATCTTCGGCACACTTGCAGTTGCCCTCTTCAGCGACGCTGCCGGATTCGGCATCCAGTTGATCGGCACACTTTCGATTGGCGCATTCGCCTTTATCTTCTCGCTGATCGTCTTCGGTCTCTTGAAGGTCACTATCGGAGTCCGCGTATCACCTGAAGAAGAGGCTGAAGGTCTCGACATCGGTGAGCACGGTCAAGAAGCCTATCCTGACTTCGGAGCTAGCTCTCGCTAAGTTTCGACTAGCCAATCTACAATAAAACCATAAATTACATTAATATGAAATTGGTAAAAGCAATCATCAAGCCCTTCAAACTAGAAGAGGTCAAAGAGGCTCTCGCAGATATCGGCATCGAAGGTATGACTGTAACGGAAGTAAAAGGTTTCGGTCGCCAAAAAGGCCATACCGAAATCTACCGTGGCAGTGAATACACAGTCGATTTCCTGCCCAAGGTTATGATCGAAATCGTCGTTGACGATGCCGACGCTGACAAGACATCCGAAGCGATCGTCAAAGCAGCTAAAACCGGCAAGATCGGTGACGGCAAGGTCTTCATCATCCCAGTCGAAAGTGCGATTCGTATCCGCACAGACGAATCGGGACCTGAAGCCCTCTAAGCTCAGCCTGAGATAAATCTCACTTCAACCGGCCATCCTGCAAAGGGTGGCCGGTTTTTTTGTCGAGCAAACGGGAACCTCGAACGCTCAACACTCAACGTCGAATTATGAATTATTCAGACACGAAGCCACTCGCTCGACATTGGACGTTCGATGTTCAGCGTTCGACGTTCCCTGCACCCGCTTCACATGCATTCTACTCATCCCCTCTGCGAATAAGTCGAGTTCCATTCATAAAAAAAACTGGACGCTGCCCTCCCATTGATAATGCTATGCGTCTCTACTACCCAGAGAACGCTCTTATTACACAACTACCCACACTTATGAAGAAACTACTCAACATAGTCAGTTTCCTAGCTCTATTTATATTGCCAGGAATCTTATCCGCCCAAGAAGCCACCGATGTGCTGGCAACAGTCACTGAAGCAGCAGAAGCCGTCGCCGAAACAGCCGAGCTTAGTTCTAGCAACACTGCGTGGATGCTCACCGCCACCGTGCTTGTGCTCTTTATGACACTTCCCGGTCTTGCCCTCTTCTACGGCGGCTTGGTTCGTGCGCAAAATCTGCTTTCCGTATTAATGCACTGCTTCGCAATCGCATGTTTAGCATCCGTGCTCTGGATCGCAGGTCTCTATAGCATCGCTTTTGCTGATGGTTGCGACTGGGCAGGCGGTCTTGAACACTTTGGGCTCAAAGGCATTACTACCGCAAGTATGGCGGGCGATATTCCTGAGACAGTGTTCATCATGTTTCAGATGACATTCGCGATCATCACACCCGGCTTGATTGTCGGCGCTTTCGTCGAGCGTATGAAATTTAGCGCCATTCTCCTCTTTACCGCCCTCTGGCTGGTTCTTGTCTACGCACCTGTCACACACTGGGTATGGGGCGGCGGCTGGCTACAGGCACGCGGCACAATCGACCTCGCGGGGGGCATCGTGGTGCACGCCACCGCAGGCATCTCTGCCCTACTTCTCGCTAAATTTGTTGGTCCACGTGAAGGTTTCCCAAAGAAGCTACACGTGCCACACAGCCCTGGCATGGTCATGATTGGTGCATCCATGCTTTGGGTCGGTTGGTTCGGGTTCAACGCTGGTAGCCAACTTGCCGCTAACGAAGCTGCTGGCATGACAATGCTCGTGACACACATCTCCGCGGCAGTCGCCAGTTTGACTTGGATGACCATCGAATGGATCAAAACAGGCAAACCTGGACTCGTCGGTATCGTCACAGGCATGGTTGCTGGTCTCGCCACAATTACACCTGCCTCAGGTAATGTCGGCCCACTTGGTGCAGTCCTTCTCGGCTTCCTCGCCGGCGTCGTTTGCTACTTCATGTGTGGCATCGTTAAGGGCAAGCTGAAGATTGATGACTCGCTCGACGTCTTTGCCGTGCACGGTGTTGGTGGCATCATGGGCACACTTCTCGTCGCCGTCTTTGGCACTGCAGCCTTCGGTGGCACAGGTGTTGAAGATATGTTCGGTCAGCTCACCACTCAAGCCATCGCACTTGCCGCAGTCATCGCTTGGTCTGCAGTGGCGACAGTGATCATCGTCTTGGTCTGCAAGTTCACCACAGGGTTGCGCGTCAACGAAGAAACTGAGTTCACAGGTCTGGATTCCGCTGAACACGGCGAAACTGCTTATCACTTCGAATAAGCCCACTGATTCCTGAAACAAGTTTCAGCAAACCATCGACATTTATAACCAATTAAAACATATTCAAATCTATGAAACTCATAAAAGCTATCGTTAAGCCTTTCAAATTAGATGCCGTCAAAGAGGCTCTCGCAGATATCGGCATCACAGGTATGACTGTTACGGAAGTAAAAGGTTTCGGGCGTCAGAAAGGACACACCGAGATCTACCGTGGCAGTGAATACACCGTCGACTTCCTACCAAAGACAATGATCGAGACAGTCGTCGAAGACGACATCGTCGATCAAGCAATCGAAGCCATCGTCAAGGCCGCCAAAACCGGTAAAATCGGCGACGGTAAAGTCTTCATCATTCCTGTCGAAAACGCCGTGCGTATTCGAACCGACGAGAAGGACGAAGAAGCACTGTAAGAGCACTCCGTTCAGTCACATTTAATCAACGGTCACTCTCAAAAGGGAGTGACCGTTTTTTTTGGTAGAGGCATTACTTTGAGGAGCGCGTGAGACTAGGTAGGGACGGCTGCCCTCAGCCGTCCGCTTGGTGGGACCATGCTCTGCGGACGCCTAGGGGCAGGCGTCCCTACCATTCTCCCCGAGCCGATCAAATCTTAATAGGCTTGATTTAGTCTACTGGCCAAAGAGCTTCTTCAGTAGAGAAGTCGAACGCGCTACCGGGTTTTCGCGAATCGCTTTTTCTTCGGCAGCCATCGCTGCAAACAATGCATCCAAGGCTTTCTCGTTCACATATTGATCGAGATCAAAACCTTTCACACCGATCCCAGTGAATGACTGCACTTTGGCAAACAAGCCTCCACCAGTCTGAGGCACCGCCTCATACATCCGCTTGTTTTATCAAACACAGATAGCACTTTTTCTACTACAATCCTTAAAGTCTACAGAAAGAGCACTGACAGTGCACGCTCGCCTAAGTAAAAACCTAAATCGAATCTTTTTTTAGGAACACTATAACTTCTGGTGAAATTTATATGTATCAATAGCTCAAATTTCTCAAAAATCTGATTCTTATCACAAATCCTATGAAATCCCTCCTCTTACTCCTCCTGTCTTGCAGTCTCCACGCCAGCGCTATCACCGCCCCGACCAACGCTCTCCTTGAAACATCATTCGGGACCCTCCCAGATGGACGGGACGTCGCCCTCTACACACTTACCAACAAGAATGGGATGACTGCGAAGGTAACCGAATACGGTGCGATTCTGGTGAGCCTCGAAGTCCCGTCTAAGGAGGGTAAGGTGGCCGATGTAACCCACGGCTACGACGACCTAAAGGGCTGGCTCACCAACACCTCCTACTTCGGAGCCACCGTCGGCCGTTATGGAAACCGGATTGCCCATGGGAAATTTTCGCTGAACGACGAAGTTCATACCCTCGCCACCAATAATGACCCTGGCGGCATCCCCTGCTCACTCCATGGCGGACTCAAAGGCTTCGACAAGGTGCTCTGGACGGGAACGCCCGTCCACGAAGACGGATCGAATGGCGTCAGCCTCACTTACGTCTCGAAAGATGGCGAGGAAGGCTTTCCCGGAACCCTCACCACCACCGTCACTTATCTTCTCACCGATGAGAACGAACTCATTTGGAAGGCAAAGGCCACCGTAACCGGCAAGGCAACTCCCATCAATATCGTCCATCATTCCTACTGGAACCTCAGCAACGACTCGATGACTTCCATCAACGACCACGTTCTCACGATCGACGCCGACCACTTCCTACCGACCAACCCGGGGTTGATCCCCACCGGTGAACTTGCCCCAGTGAAAAATACTCCCTTCGATTTCCGCAAACCCACAGCCATTGGCGATCGGGTGGGAGTCAAAAACGAAGCCCTCAAGTTCGGAGGCGGCTACGACCACTGCTGGAGCCTGACCAACAAAGAGGGACTCCGCCACGCAGCCACCCTAGAAGATCCCAAAACCGGACGGAGCATGAAGATCCATACCGACCAACCCGCCATCCAGTTCTACGGAGGAAACTTCCTCGACGGAACCGTTGTTGGAAAAAATGGAGACGTTTACCCCTATCGTTCTGCCCTCTGCTTAGAGACTCAGGTCTTCCCTGATTCACCCAATCAGCCGTCTTTTCCTTCCTGTGTCCTGAAACCAGGAGAGACCTACCATCACACCATGGTGCACACCTTCCATTGGTAATCCTAGCGATCTCAGCGTCATGAACAACTTGGAACACCTCACAATCCCCCAAACTCCCTCACATAATGGTTGCTGAAGAGGAGTTTCCGGGAATCGTGCGAGAGACCCATACGGGGCTCCGATTTTACATTCGTTCCCTCGGCGTCCGATCGGCTTGGGTCGACGACATCGCACAAGACACCTACCTCCTCGCCCACAAACGCTTACAGGATCTCGATCAAGCTTCCAACGCGATCTTTTGGCTCCGCGCCATCGCCCGAAATCTCGTCATGAACGAGCTCGCCAAGAATGCACGGCGAAAACGCCTGCTCGATGAGAACCTCACCTCGATCTTGATCGAGTTCGAAGACCACCGACCGGACCATACAACACTTGGAGACGAAAGCTATCTGCAATCGGAACTCTACAAATGCCTCCAAACGCTCACTAGGCGAGCCCGGACAATCGTCGACGCCCGCTACTTTCAGGACAAAAACTCCACCGAGATTGGAGAGAACCTCCAAGTCTCCCCGTCGTCGGTTAGAAAGATCCTCTTTAAAAGCCGCAAGCTGCTCTACGAGTGCCTCAAAGCACACAAAGCCCTCACCATTGAGCCATGAATCATTACAAAGAACAATTTGAAGACCTTCTTTCAGGTCTAATGGAAGGCCAACTCAATGAGTCGGACAACACCCAACTCAACGGGTTGCTCAGAGAACACCCTGAACTTCTCATCGTTGTTCGACAACACCTCGAGATCTCGGAACTCATCTCTCATCAGAAACCTCTCCGTTCATCCGAGCATGTCATCTCGGAACTGAATAATCACTTCAAGTCCCTACCGAGAGAGGAAGATATCTTTGTTGAAAACCTCTTCGAACGGATTCGGCATCGCCGCCTCAATCGTCGCCTTCTCATCGCAGCCGCGGTCATAGCCCTAGCCATCCCGGGCGCCCTCCTTGCCCTACGAACCTCGGCACCGGTCGTCGCACAAGCAACCCTATTGGATTCCAGCGGAAACTACTCGACGCACGAGGGGGTCCGCGAGGGCGAACACATCGATCTGAAGTCAGGTTTGATGCGCTTGGAATTCGGCAATGGCGCCGTAGTCGCCGTCGAGTCGCCAGCCAAGTTTGAGGTCAGTTCGGCCAAATTGATCAACCTCAAACTCGGCAAACTCAACGCTTGGTGTCCCGAAAGTGCGCATGGATTCCAGGTCGTCACTAGCGAGACCACGCTTACGGACATAGGAACAGCATTTGGCATCGATGCGGACCCCAATGGCAGCAGCACCTTCATCGTCCTCGAGGGCTCGGTGAAACTCAAAAAGAACAACCAAGTTCATCTTCTGGAAGAGGGCACCGCCATGAGCACCGATCAACACACAGGCCTCCGCAATTCAACATTTGAAACAGCTCCCTACGTGCGCACCTGGGCCGTCAACTCGGGTATCGTCAAAACAACTGGCGCCGTCAGACCAGCCAAGCCAGATACTCCCGAGCGCTTGGCTAAATTATACAATGATACTGAGGTCATGGTCATTCCCGAAGGGCGCGACCTCTCCTTCGATCAAAAAATCGTCGCCGAGATTTCGACACCAGGCCATCTGGAGATCACGACGGAAACCGTCCCAACCCACTCGATCCCTCCAGTCGCTGGTCTACGGCTCAACTCCTACCTCGTCCGCGTCGACCCCGAATCTAAACTCAAGGGCGCAGAGCACATTTATTTCCAAGGCTCCGTCACCTTTGATCAACCCGTAATCGCCATCATCCTCGGAAACTCAACCCTCAGAGAGACAGACATCCGCTTTGGAAATGGCAAATGGCCGCGTATCCCAGGATCCCATCTTCGAGGATTAGAGATGAACTATAACACCTCTATCCACGATGAAGTCTCCCTATCCGAGGATCGAAGAACCGTCACCATTGCCTTTCAGACTGGTGGCTCGTCAGATGACATTCGCGTGATCACTGCCAAATAATCCAGCTAAAACAACTCCCTCCAAGAGAACACTCGTGCCCCACACCATGAAACACCTTGTCCGCCTCTTTTCCCTGCTAGCCACGATCGCGTCTCTCTCGGCAGAGCAACCCAATATACTGCTCATTCTCGTCGATGACCTGAGACCTGCCATCGGAGCCTACGGAGACGAGGTCGCGATCACGCCCAATCTCGACAAACTCATCGAGCGCGGAATGCGCTTCGATGCTGCCTACTGCAATCAAGCAGTCTGCGCTCCGTCGCGCTTCAATCTGATGCTCGGTTCCCGCTCGACCTCCAGTGGCCTCTACGGCCTCGGCAGCAAGTTGAGGCAGTCATTCCCCGAGGCGATCACTATGCCTCAATACTTCGCAAAGCATGGCTACCACACCGAATCCCTAGGCAAAATCTTCCATATCGGCCACAGCAACCCCGGCGATCCAGAATCATTTTCAGTTCCACACTTCAAGGAACTGGTGATAGAATACAAACTCCCGGAAAGCACCGACGGTGGCAAACTGACCCGCGAAGAAGGCTACTTCACTAATCAAGGAAATCGCGATGCCAACGGAAATTTCCGACCTCGTGGCACCGCTTTTGAAGCCCCCGATGTCAGCGATGAGGCTTACGCAGACGGACGCGTTGCCGCAGAGACGATCAAACGCCTCACCGCCGCTAAGGACCGTGACCAACCATTCTTCATCGCCACCGGTTTCGCCCGACCCCATCTCCCCTTTTGCGTCCCCAAGAAGTATTGGGATCTCTACGATCCCACAAAACTTCCCCTCGCAGAAATAAACTCTACTCCCAAGAATGCCCCCTCATGGGCCAACAAGAAGGGAGGAGAAATAACAGCCTACAAACCAGTATCCGTGAATGGCGAGATCGATGACACCCTCGCCCGCCAACTCATCCACGGATACTACGCTTCCACCAGCTACGCCGACGCTCAGATCGGCAAGGTGATCGACGCTATTGACCGCCTCGGACTCGCCGAAAACACCATCATCGTTCTCTGGGGCGATCACGGGTTTCACCTCGGCGAACTCGGCATCTGGACCAAGCACGTCAACTATGAAACGGCCACACGGATCCCACTCGTGATCGCCGCACCTAGCATTACCAAGCCAGGCTCATCGACAAGGCAACTTGCCGAAACCGTCGACATCTTTCCGACCCTCACTGCACTCGCTGGACTGCCCGCTCCAACCGGCCCCCAACCGATCGATGGCACGAACCTCGTGCCCGTCCTCAAGAACCCGGAAACACGCGTTCGTGACCACGCCTACCACTGCTTCCCCCGAGCCGGAAAACTTGGTCGCGCGATCCGAACCGACCGCTACCGTCTGGTCGACTGGCGCCCCATCGGCAATCCAGATGCAGCCCCTGTCTACGAACTCTACGACTACTCCAAAGGACAGGTAGAAACGAACAACATCGCCAATTCCAATCCGGAAGTGGTCTCCGAACTGAGCGCCATTCTCGACCGCCATCCCAAACCCGCGAGAGCAGCGAAGAAAAAACGATAAGCATTCTCCTCTTCCTCCACAACAAACTTCCAGCCCAAACGCACATCATGACATCCCTAAGACTCCTCCCTTTACTCGCACTCATTTCCAACCTCCACGCCTGGGAACCGGCCCCCGACTCC
>JANQXM010000015.1:0-25309 GCA_030729385.1 Opitutales bacterium
CTTGTTGGCTTTCAGAAAGTCGCGGCTAGCTCGCTTGAGCTTCTTGATCTTGGCTTCATTTTTCTTGATGTCGCGTTTATCCATGGTGTCGGTGAAGAGCACGCCGTTCAGGTGATCGACTTCGTGCAGGATGCAGCGACCAAGTAGGCCGTCGGCTTCCAGGACGTGCGGATTGCCCTCTGTGTCTTGAAATTCGCAGCGCACGCCATTGGGCCGAGTGACTTTGCCATTCACTCCAGGAAAAGAGAGGCAGCCTTCTTCGTAAACATCTTCGGTCTTGTCGGTGATGGTGACCTTTGGATTGATGATCGCCATAGGCATGATCAAATCGAGTGGTGGCTGCTTGCCGTCGAAGCTGTAGTTGAAGGGGACTTCGGCGCCATCGGGCGGGCGCACATCGAGCACACAGATTTGTAGCGCAAGGTTTACTTGCTGGGCAGCCAAGCCGATGCCGTCTTCATCATACATGGTGTCGACCATATCGTCGGCGAGTTGTGCCAGGTCGTCGTCGAATTCTGTGAGTGGCTCACCGACTTTGCGGAGGATAGGTTCGCCGTATTGAGTAACGCGGAGGATCATGAAGATAAATTATGAATAAATAATGAGTAATCGCTAATGGCTTAGCGGCGACCGGATGCGCGGGCGGGAAGGGGAGCGATGTTGCTCATGCCGACATTGACCACGACTTTGTGTTTAGAGGAAACCGCTTCGTAGGCAGCGCGTAATCCTAACCAGAGTTCTTCGGCTTCGCCCCAGACGACGGTGGACATCGTGCCAGTGTCGCGTTCGAGCCCTGTAGCATCGAGCGCATCGAGATAGCAATGCACCGCTTCACGGATATTGCCATCCAGTGAATAGACTGAGATTTGAACGGAGATGAGTGGATCGGTCTTTTCCATGATTATTTAGCTAAATCGCATATCTCGGGCTGTCCACCTTAGTCTGACGGTCTTGGGTGTAATTATAGGATCTAAATCGAGTTGAGGTCTTCAGTTGATAGGTAGCGCAGGAGCGTCCCGCTCTTGCGCTACCTATTTGATCTATTTTTTAGTGACGTCAAATTTCGTGGAACAATGAGTGTGGAACATTACAATCCTAGTATACAGGCGGGTTTGATGGTGTTGAGTCTTGCTTCAAAGGAGTGTGGAACATTTTGCGTGGAACAATTGTAGGCGCAAAAAAGCCCGCGATTACTCGCGGGCTTTTGTTAAATTAGCAATGGCTATGGATCATTTGCCATTAAATGGCGCAGCCATTTAGACGAGCATCATGGCAGGCGTTTCAAGGATTTCCTTGAGGGCTTGCAGATACTGTGCGCCGACGGCGCCGTCGATGGTGCGGTGGTCGCCGGAGAGACCGATCTTCATGACTTGGCCGACGACGATTTCGTCGTTCTCGTTGACGACGGGCTTCTTGATCGTCGCGCCGATGCTGAGGATCGCAGCATTGTTCGGGTTGATGATGCCGTAGAAGTCGGAGATGCCAAACATGCCGAGGTTGGTCACTGTGAGTGTCGAACCGCTCATTTCGTTTGGAGTGAGCTTTTTGCCGCGAGCCTTCTTGATGAGGACCTTGGCTTCGGCACCGATTTCGCGCAGGCTTTTGGTCTCTGCAGCACGAATGACCGGAGTGACGAGGCCGTCGTCGATCGCGACACCGAATGCAAGATGCACATTTGGATGCTGCTTGATGGTGTCACCTTCCCATGAGCGATTGATCGCAGGGACGCGGCGCACCGCTTCAGCAGCTGCCTTGAGCGTGAGGTCGTTGACAGAGAATTTTGTGCCCCCGTGCTCTGGTGGGAGGACGGAAAGCTTGGCGTTGAGTTCCTCGCGAAGTTTCGCGAGTGGTGCGCCGTCGACTTCGATTTGTAGATAGAAGTGTGGTGCTTGTGTCTTGGAGCCTACGAGCGCCTTGCCGATGCTCTTGCGCATATTGCTGACAGGGATTTCGAGTGCTTCGAGCGTGGCTACTGGTGCAGCTGCAGGAGTTGCTGGAGCCGCAGCGCTGCTAGCCGCTGGTGCGGCGGCGCCTGGCTTGGCGTTTTCAACGTCTTCACGGACAATGCGTCCACCAGGGCCTGAGCCTTGGATTGTGGAAAGGTCGATGCCCTTGTCGGCAGCAATTTTCTTGGCGAGTGGTGAGGCCTTCACGCGACCACCTGCTGTGGTTGCTGGAGCAGGAGTTGCTTCGACAACTGGTGCGGGCGCTGCTGGAGCGGCCGCGGGTGCTGCTGGTGCAGGAGTCGGTTCAGGTGTTGGTGCTGCTGCTGGCGCACTGCTCTTCGCGGCAGGCGCTTCTTCGCCCTTTTCACCGATCGCAGCGATGGGATCGCCGACTGCGACTTCATCGCCGACGCCACAGTATTGCTTGATGAGGACGCCATCGTCAAAGCATTCGACTTCCATCGTTGCTTTGTCGGTTTCGACCTCGGCAATCATGTCGCCGCTGGCGATTGCGTCGCCTTCGTTTTTTAACCATTTGACCAGCGTGCCCACCGTCATGGTGTCGCTGAGTTTGGGCATATCAATGAGTGTAGCCATGTTTTGAAAATTAGAATTAAGATTTAAGAATTAAGAAATGATGACGGAATGGAGGGCTTAGGCAACTACGCAAAGGATCAGCAAAATGTCTTCTCTCTTAATTCGTAATTCCTAATTTCAGGTAAGCGATGCTTAGCTGAGGCACTTTAGCGCGCCTGTGATGATGCGCTCTTCGTTTGGAATTTGCCAGTCTTCAAGTGGCTTCGCGTAAATCTGTGGTGCGTCGATCGCGGATACGCGGTGGATGGGGCCGTCAAGATAGTCGAATGCCTTCAGCTGGATGATGTGTGAGATCTGTGCATCCACGCCGCAGTATGGCTTGTTCTCTTCGACGAGCAGGGCGCGACCCGTTTTCTTTACGGAGTTGAGAATAGTCTCTTCGTCAAGTGGGCGGATCGAGCGGAGGTCGACGACTTCGACGCTGATGCCGTGCTTTTCTTCGAGCGTTTTTGCAGCTTGTAGAGAGAGCATTGCGCAGCGGCCGTGGGAAATGATGGTCATGTCGGTGCCTTCTTTCAAGATGTTGGCGACGCCGAGCTCGACGATGTATTCTTCTTCAGGAACTTCCCACTTTTCTCCGTAGAGAAGGGTGTTTTCCATAACGAAGACTGGGTCATTGTCGCGGATCGCTGCTTTCATGAGGCCTTTGGCATCATAAGCATTGGATGGGCAGACAACTTTGAGGCCAGGGTGGTTGGCCACCATATTTTCCGGTGTGTGCGAGTGAGTTGCGCCGACGTTGGTGCCGCCGTTGGCCGGGCCACGAACGACGATCGGCACGTTCATGAGGCCGCCGGACATGTAGCGGCAGAAAGAGGCGTTGTTGAAGAGCTGGTCGATCGCAACGTAGCTGAAGGACATGAACATCATCTCGATGACTGGGCGAACGCCGAGCATGGACGCGCCGATAGCGAGGCCTGAGAAGGCTGCTTCGGAGATGGGTGTATCGATCACACGCTTGTCGCCGTGCTTTTCCCAGAGACCTTCGGTGACTTTATAAGCGCCGTTGTATTGAGCGACTTCTTCGCCCATGATGCAGACGTTTTCGTCGCGTTGGATCTCTTCGTCGAGGGCTTGCTTGATAGCTTCGCGGTAAGTGATAAGTGCCATTGTATTTAAAGAAGTTAGAATTAAGAATTCAGAAGTGAATGCCGGTAGGGCCTAGTCGTTGAAGAAGTAGGTGCCCTTTAGCTTATTGTCTGTGTCGTTATCGACTTCCCAGTAAACGTCGGTCTGAATTTCACTGCGTGGTGCGTATGGGCTTTCTTCTGCGAATTTTGCAGAGGCTTCAGCTTCGTCCTTCTTTTCTTGGTCGATTTTCTTAGCGAGGGCTTCGGTTAGCGTGCCGTCGTCTAGCAGTTGCTGTTTGATCACGTTGACCGGATCTTTTGTGCGCTTGTATTCTTCGATCTCCTCCTTTGTGCGATACTTCTCGTGGTTCGCGTCAGCGACAGAATGTCCGCGGTAGCGATATGTTTGGATTTCAAGAAGGAAGGGTTTGTGCTCTTCGCGGGCGCGCTTCATCGCACGGTTGGCGACTTCGCGAACTTCGAAAACGTCGTGACCGTTGCAGACTTCCCAAGCCATGTCGAAGCCATCTGCACGATGAGCGAGGTTCTCTTTAGCAGAGGAGCGCTTGAGGCTGGTGCCCATGGAGTAGCCGTTGTTCTCAATCACGAAAACAACAGGAATGCCCCAGAGTGAGACAAGGTTGAGCGTTTCCATGAAGGAACCTTGGTTCACCGCACCGTCACCTAGGAATGCGATCGCACAACCTTTGAGACCTTTGTATTTGAGGGCGAATGCAAGACCGGCGCCAAGTGGTGTCTGACCCGCAACGATACCGTGACCACCCCAGTAGTTCTTGTCAGGAGCGAAAAAGTGCATCGACCCACCCTTGCCCTTAGAGCAGCCAGTGTGCTTGCCGAACATTTCGGCCATACATTCGTTCATCGACATACCAACTGCGAGGGCGTGCCCGTGGTCGCGGTAGGCGGTGATGATGTGGTCGTTCTCCTCCATGAGGGAAACGATGCCAGAGGCGACGGCTTCTTGGCCGATGTAAAGGTGCAGGAAACCACCTATCTTACCTTGATTGTAGGCGCGCAGTGAGCGCTCTTCGAATCGACGGATTCCGATAATCGTGCGGTAAAGGTCGATCTTCTCTTCCTTGCTCAGCGATTTATTAATCGGAGCAGCTGCAAAATCTGTAATCTTGGCAGTTGCTTTTTTGGTAGTGCTTGCGGATTTCTTTTTGGGTGTAGCCATAATCGCGTATTGGAAAAGCGCTGTTATGCCCGTGCTGTACTTAGAATGCAAGTGTTAATCTGTAATACATGAATTAGTAATTGCGAATTATATATCGCGTTTAATATGTCGTGAACTTGATTGGCATTAAAGCCCCAATAAATTCGATTTCATAGTGAAAGAAATAGGATTTTCGCCAAGCCAGATTTTGAAGTAGAGCCGCGCGAATTCTTGTCCCTCGATGGTGAGGACATCTTGTCCGTTGATGGATAGGGTGGTGCCTATGCCGCTTTCGTAGCGCAATGCTGAGCGATCGCCTTTGTCGACAGATGTGTAGGCCTCGTTGAGACGTGCTACTTTTGATCTGATTGAATCAAGTTCAGCGTTGGTCAGGTTCTTTTGGAGGATCGTCTCTGCTGACTGGAGTATAATCGATTTCTCAATGCTTCTTGAGTATTCGAAATGTAGCTTAAAGTTGGTATCTGCATTGATTACTTGGTCTGCGCTCGAGCCGGGTGTGGTATACAGAGTGGCGTCATAGAGTTTGAAGAACATGCGGTAGACGTAGCGGTAGTCGCCCATCGGTTCCCAGTCTGTCGTTTGTGTGGTAGCTGGTAGTGGGATTGCACTGACCACTAAGGCGAGCACGAGAAGTTGCCATGGCTTCCTATTAAAAAGTGAAGAAGTGGTGTTCATGCTTTAGGTTTGGGCACTATGGATGATAAGCCGCCGTCGATGACAAAGGTTTGCCCCGTGACGAACCGCGCTTCCTCGGAGAGTAGCCACTGAGCGAGGCTTGCTACGTGGTCAGCATCGCCGATTTCTCCGAGTGGATGCATTTTCTTGGAAAATTCCAGAGCTTGTTCGCTGCCAATGATCGGCTTGGCAAGTGGTGTATCGGTAAGACTTGGTGCGATGGCGTTGATCCGGAGCCCCCGGTTGCTGTAGGTCGCTGCGGCCGAACGAACCATGGCTTCGATGCCGCCTTTGGCTGCGGCAATGGCCTCGTGATTGGCTAGTCCCGTTTGTGCGGCAGCCGTGCTGAAGAAGAGGCAAGTGCCGTGCCCTTGCTTCATCATGAGCTTTGTCGCCGCGCGTAAACCGTAAAAGGCAGAGCTCAGATTCGTGTGTAGCGTTTCCAACCATGCTTCTTCGCTAGTCAGATGGGCGGGCTTGAGTAGAATAGAACCAATGGCGTGGATGTAGCCATCAATCGGACCAAGGGTTTCGACAAACTCGGTCAGTTGTTCTTCGATGACGGAGGCACTACTTATATTACAGCATGCAGTGGAGAGTGCTAATTCGCTGCTGAGTGCATTGAGCCGCGCTTCGTCGCGGGCAAACCCAGCGACCCTGTGCCCGTCTTTGATCAGACGGCGCGCTAGTGCCGAGCCGATGCCGCCAGTGACGCCTCCGATAACGAATAGTTTTGAATGATCCATGAACACCTATCGTCAAAGCTGAGTTCACATTACAGCTATATTCAGCAACTAGGATGATTCATCGCCGCTTTCTAGCTTGAAAGCCGCGCGGATGGGCACAGTTTAGGCACCTTTTCCAATTTTCCCGCTATGTCTGAAATCGCAAAAGCCTACGAACCCAAAGAAGTCGAACAACGCTGGTATGCCAACTGGCTTGAAGCCGGATGCTTCAAAGCCGTTGCGGATCCTGCTAAGGAACCTTATGCGATCATGATCCCGCCACCCAACGTGACAGGTATGCTGCACATGGGCCACGTTCTCGACAACACCTTGCAGGATATCTTCATTCGCCGTGCGCGTCTCGAAGGCAAGGCAGTGCTCTGGCAGCCGGGCACCGATCACGCTGGTATCGCCACGCAGACGAAAGTGGAGAAGATTGTCCGCGCCGAGACCGGTCAGAGCAAATACGACCTTGGACGTGAGGCATTTGTGGAGAAAATCCAGGACTTCCGTAAAGAGTCTGGTGGCGTGATTTTAAACCAGCTGCAAAAGCTCGGCGCTTCCTGTGACTGGGATCGCACAAGTTTCACGTTGGATGATGACTACTCGAAGGCGGTGCTGACCGCATTTGTTTCTTTCTACAAACGCGGTTACATCTACCGCGGCAAACGCATGGTCAACTGGTGCCCTGCGACGCACACAGCACTTTCTGATGAAGAAGTGAATATGAAGCCTCAAAATGGCTTCTTCTATAAGATGCGTTACGAGCTGGTCGAAGCCGACGGCGAGCGCACGCATCTAGAAATCTCTACGACGCGCCCTGAAACACTGATGGGCGATAGCGCGGTTGCGGTGCACCCAGAAGATGAGCGCTACAAGCACCTGATCGGTAAGACAGTCTGGCGTCCGTTCCCGAAGGCCGAAATTCCAATCATCGGTGATGAGTATGTGGATATTGAGTTCGGCACTGGTTGCCTCAAGGTAACACCTGCGCATGATAAAAATGACTTCGAAATTGGTCAGCGTCACAACCTCGAGATGATCGAAGTGATTGACTCTGAAGGTAAGCTCAACGCGCTTGCGGGCGAAGAGTTCGACGGCATGGATCGTTTCAAGGCACGCAAAGTTGCTGCACAAAAACTCGAAGACATGGGCTTGCTCATCGAGCGCGAGCCTTACGAAAACACTGTTGGCTTCTCCGAGCGTGGCGATGTGCCAATCGAGCCGCGCTTATCCGAGCAATGGTTCCTCAAATATCCTAAGGTTGAAGAGGCGAAGCGTGCGGTTGAGAACGGCACGATTAAATTTCACCCTGACCGCTGGAAGAAGACTTATCTCCACTGGCTCAACGGTATTCAAGATTGGTGCATCAGTCGCCAGCTTTGGTGGGGTCACCGTATCCCAGTTTGGTATAAGAAGGGCGCAGATCGCACCGAGCTCGATTTTGAAAATCCAGAACACGTGCATGTTTCTGTTGAAGGACCAAGTGATCCTGAAAACTGGGAGCAAGAAGATGACGTGCTCGATACATGGGCATCCTCTTACCTCTGGCCGATGGCGAACCTTGGTTGGCCCGAAGCCGATCCCGAACAACAGAAAGAGCAAGACTTCTGGTATCCGACTTCTACCTTGGTCACTGGTTTCGACATCATTTTCTTCTGGGTCGCTCGTATGATCATGGCCGGCTTAGAGCTTTATGGCGATGACTCCAAAGATCTTTCCGACGAAGAGATCGCAAAGCGTATACCGTTTAAGAATATTTTCATTCACGGACTTATTCGCGACGAGAAGGGTCGTAAGATGTCGAAGTCACTCGGCAACTCACCTGACCCACTCGACTTGATAGAGAAGTATGGTGCCGACGGTCTGCGTTTCGGTATTTGTAACATCGCGCCTTCTGGTTCGGACATTCTTTTCTCGGAAGAACGCATCCAAATCGGACGCAACTTCTGTAACAAGATGTGGAATGCTGTTCGCTTCCGTCAAATGTCTGGACCTATGGCAGACAACTCTAGCTTGGAAGCGATCGTTAGCCGTATTGACCCAAGCCTGTTTGACGACTACGACCATTGGATTATCGGTCGATTGACTCAAGTCACTGCCGATCTGGAAAAGTGCTTTGCGAACTTCGAGATCGCACCACTCACACACCAAATTTATGCCTTCTTCTGGGGCGATTTCTGCGATTGGTATGTGGAGGCATCTAAGGGTAAGCTCAAAGGCGACGAAGCCTTGCGCGATAACTGTCTCGCGATTCAGGACCTAGTCATTCGCCAAGTGCTTCAGCTCGCGAATCCAATTATGCCGCACATCACCGAAGAGCTCTGGAAGGGGCTCGGTTATGATGCGTCGGTTGCTTACATTCAAAACACGAAGTTGACCAGTGCTGCTGCATTGGCCGAGCAAGTGCCTGCGGATAACAGCGCCGTAGAGCGTGTGATCAATTTACAGGAATTCATCTCTCAAGGCCGTGCGCTCAAGGCGCAGTATAACTTGGCCAACAAGCGCGACGTCGCAGTCTTCTACGGCGCCGAAGGCGATGCCGCGAAAGTCATCGCAGACAACGCCAGCTTAGTAAAAACATTAGCTGGCTTTGGTTCCTTAGACGCATTGGGCGATCAATCCGGCGACGGATTGCCTGCGGTGGTCACTCCACTCGGTTCTCTTTACTTGGACCTCAGCAGCAGCATCGATGTCGAAGCCGAAAAGGCGCGCCTCACGAAAGAGTTGGAAAAGCTCAACAAGCTCGTCGCCGTAGGTGAAGGCAAGTTGAAGAATCCAAAATTCGTCGACAGCGCCCCCGAGAAAGTAGTCGAAGGTGCACGCAAGCAGCTAGCCGAGACCACCGAGAAGCGCGACGAAACGAAGCGTATCTTAGAGTCTTTGTAAGCTACTTATTCGCCAGTAGAAGCATTCTTTAAGAATGCTTGATCACGATCATCGTGAGGTCGTCGGGCTGTCCGGCACCGGCGGCGAAGCGGTGGATGCTATCCAAGGTTTGATCGAGGATGACTTGGGCGCTTTCTTTGCCGTGTGAAGTCAAGATACGAAGCAGTCTTTCCCCAGAGTATTCTTCGCCCTCGGGATTGACCATTTCAGTGACACCATCGGTGTAAAGGAGCAGGGCGTCTTCGTTGTCGAAGTGGAAGTGCGTGTCCTTAATGACCGAGTCAAATACATCGGGAGGCACCATCCCGACTGGCATACCGGGTGATTGAATGGGGGCGACATCGAGTGAGCCATCAGTATGTTGATCGTAGAAGAAGGGGAGTTCGTGACCGGCGCGGGCGAGGGTGAGTGTTTCTGTTTTCAGGTCGATGGTTGCATAGACCATGGTGATAAACATGTCGCGTTGCATGGTCGGCTGCATGGCTGCGTTGATCGCGCCGAGCACTTCCGATGGTGAGCGATATTGATTGGCGTAGTGCCGCAAGTGCGTTTGGCAAATGGCCATTAAGATCGAAGCAGAGACGCCTTTCCCGGAAACGTCGGCGATCGCAAAAGCGATGGTTTGATCATCTAGAGAGAAGATATCGTAAAGGTCCCCGCCGACTTTTTGCGCTGCGGTGTAATGTGTGGCAAAGGAGATCGAATCGGAGGGAGGGAAGGCTTTGGGTAGGAGTAGCCTTTGGGTGTTGCTGGCGAGTTCGATATCAAGATCGATTTTATTCTTCTCAATCTGTAGCAGCATCGCTTCGCTATTGTGCACCGCGAGGCCGACTTGTTCAGCGAGTGATTCGACGAGTGAAAAATCGGTGTCGGTAAAGGCTAGCCCATCTGCAGGGTTGGCCACCGCGAGAACGGCCATGAGCTCGCCTTTAAAGAGGACGGGGGCAACGATGATGGAACGTATTAGCAGCGACGGGTCATTGTGTTGCACCACGCGTGGGTCGTTGGCGGCATCCGGAATGAGGAGTGCCTGGCGGGACTTGGCGACTTGTCCGATCAGTCCTTCACCCATTTTGAAGGACTCGGATTTTAGAATTTTCTCTAGGTAATGCGCTCGGCTTTGAGCCGCCTCTGCGGGGTCTTCAGAAAGCTTACGCTGTGGAGGAAAAAGCCCTTCGACTGCGATTCCTTGGAGGGTGTCGTCGTCGCGTTTTTCAAAGATACAGGCACTGACGGCGCCAGTACTGAGAATCGCAGCATGGATGATGCGTTGAAACATGGTTTCTCGCTCGGGGCTTTGCGCCACCGCTTCGACCATGTTGTGCATGAATTCAACGACGATTTGTTTCTCCTGCTGGAGGAGTTGCTTTTCTTCGTCGAGGATTTTGAGCTGCCGCCGCTTTTTAGCATAGAGCAACCACATGCCGAACAGTCCCGCGAGGACTCCTATCGTAAAAGGCATCATGATTGAAATTGGCGAGGTGTGGAAGCGTCATAAACCGAGCCGAATTCAAATGCGGCGGGCGATTTACTTTTTGTCCGGTTGTTCCACTTGGTTGCGTAGAAAAGCGATAACATCTTGGAATTTTGCGACGTTCTCATCATCGGCTTTGACCAAATTCTCATGGGCGTGAAGCACAGTCCTCGCATCAGAGACTTCTGCGTTTTTCAGTTCGGAAAAATCGGTATCATCTGTTTTTGGCAAATCGTCTCCAATCGTGAGCAGATTTTGCAGTCCGAGGTTGCAGATGAGCTCGTGATTACGCTCTCCTAGATTGCAAACGATGAACACCCCCGGAGGCGTGAGTTTTTTCAGCTCCAAAGCAGTGCCAGCCAGAATACCCAAGAAGGTGCTGTCCATGCCCTTGCAGTTGGTGAAATCGAGAACAAATTGCGTGCTCCCATCAGCCAACATCTTTTCAATAAACTCGCGAAAGTTATTGCAGTTCAGGTAGTTGGCCTTGCCGTTTATCTGGACCACGATGGGTTCAGAATAAGCACTGACTAGAAAGGTTGGCTGTTGAGGGTCACTCATTTAGAGCGTGGTGATGGTAAAGGGAGGAAAGTTGTAAAAAATAATGCCAAGAAGCAGGGTTAAGCAAGCTAGTACTGCGACGCGAATAATCAACAATCAATCGATTGGATGCAACAATTCGCAAAATCTTCTTGAAATAATTAGGCTTGAGCAGACCTTGGTGTGATTGCTGACCATGAATAAATATACAGACTACATTAAAGAGATCGACGAGCGCAAAGGCCAGGGCTTAAGCCCTAAGCCAATTGATGATGGCGACTTGATTGTTGAGATAATTGAACAAATTAAGGATCTTGAGAACCAATATAGAGAAGATTCCCTTAACTTCTTTATTTACAACACCTTACCTGGGACGACCAGTGCTGCTGGCGTAAAGGCTACGTTCTTAAAGGAGATCATTCTCGGTGAGGCGGTAGTCGAAGAAATTACGCCGACTTTTGCCTTTGAATTGCTGTCCCACATGAAAGGTGGTCCCTCGATCGAGGTGCTTTTGGACTTAGCGCTCGGCGAGGATGCCTCAATTGCTGAACAATCCGCCGAGGTATTGAAGACTCAGGTGTTTCTCTATGAGGCGGACATGGACCGTCTTTCGGCTGCTTTCAAGGCGGGCAACGCGATCGCCAAAGGTATTTTGGAAAGTTACGCCGCTGCAGAGTTCTTCACTAAGCTTCCCGAAGTTGAAGAAGCAGTTGAGGTCGTCACCTATATTGCAGCAGAAGGAGACATTTCTACCGACTTACTTTCTCCTGGTAATCAGGCGCACTCTCGCTCGGACCGTGAATTACACGGCAAGTGCTTGATTTCTGAACAGGCGCAAATGGAGATTCAAAGCCTTCAATTGCAACATCCTGGTAAGCGCGTAATGCTGATTGCGGAGAAGGGCACCATGGGTGTGGGCTCTTCTCGTATGTCGGGTGTCAATAATGTGGCGCTTTGGGCGGGCAAGCCAGCTAGCCCTTATATCCCGTTTGTGAATATTGCACCAGTGGTTGCTGGCACGAATGGAATTTCCCCGATCTTTTTAACGACTGTCGATGTCACCGGCGGTATCGGAATCGACTTGAAGAATTGGGTCAAAAAACTCGATGCTGATGGTAAGCCAGTCTTGGACGAGAATGAAGATCCGGTTCTTGAGCAGGCTTATTCGGTCGCGACGGGGACCGTTTTGACGATTAACTTGAAGCGCAAGAAGCTATATAACGGCGATCAAGAGCTGGTTGATATCTCTTCTGCCCTGACACCTCAGAAATTGGAGTTTATTCGGGCAGGTAGTTCCTACGCGATTGTTTTTGGTAAAAAACTCCAGACCTTCGCTGCTCAAACACTAGGTGTTGCCATCCCGCTGGTCTATGCACCTGCAAAAGAGATTTCGCATGCAGAGCAAGGTCTCACCGCAGTTGAGAAGATATTTAACAAGAACGCCGTCGGAAAGATGACTGATGCTGATTTACACGCCGGCTCTGATGTTCGGGTGAAAGTCAATATCGTCGGTTCGCAAGATACGACTGGTCTCATGACAGCACAGGAATTAGAATCGATGGCTGCAACCGTCATTTCACCGACTGTGGATGCGGCATACCAATCGGGCTGCCATACGGCTTCGGTTTGGGATAAGAAGGCACAGGCCAACATTCCTAAGTTGATGTCATTCATGCATAAGTTCGGCCTGATCACCGCGCGTGACCCGAAGGGCGTATATCCTGCGATGACGGACGTGATTCACAAGGTCTTGAATGATCTGACAGTGGACGAGTGGGCGATCATCATTGGCGGCGATTCGCACACACGTATGTCCAAGGGCGTTGCTTTCGGAGCAGACTCCGGCACGGTGGCTCTAGCGCTCGCGACGGGTGAAGCAACTATGCCGATACCAGCATCAGTAAAAGTCACCTTCAAGGGCGACTTGAAGAGCCATATGGATTTCCGCGATGTCGTGCATGCGACACAGATTCAAATGCTCAAGAAATTTGGCGACAATGTATTCCAAGGTCGAGTCATTGAAGTCCACCTCGGAACCCTACCTGCCGACCAAGCCTTTACCTTTACAGACTGGACTGCGGAAATGAA
This sequence comes from Opitutales bacterium, assembly GCA_030729385.1. Classification (GTDB taxonomy): domain Bacteria; phylum Verrucomicrobiota; class Verrucomicrobiia; order Opitutales; family Coraliomargaritaceae; genus JBPOFY01. Next base: position 13,203 of record JANQXM010000015.1, read on the forward strand.
GGCAAAGGCCTCTATCTGTATTTCTCAGGATGCAACTTTGATCGAATCGCTGGAGATCGCTAAGAGTCGTATCCAGATCATGATAAATAAGGGCATGGATAATGAGGGGCAAGTCTTGCAAGGCTTGGTTGATATTGCAGATCAGCGTATTGCGGATATTCGTTCAGGCGCGAAGCCAGCTCTGATGCCAGACGCGAATGCGAAGTATCATGCCGAGTTTGTCGTCGATTTAGATGAAATTGTTGAGCCGATGATCGCGGATCCGGATGTGAACAATGATGACGTTTCCAAGCGCTACACGCATGATACAATTCGTGCGCTCTCCTATTATGGAGGTGATAAGGAAGTCGATCTCGGCTTTGTCGGTTCCTGCATGGTTCACAAGGGCGACCTGAAGATCGTTTCTCAGATGCTCAAGAACTTGGAGGAGCAACAAGGTAAAGTTGCCTTCCATGCGCCACTAATCGTGGCCGCGCCTACTTATAACATAATTGATGAGCTCAAGGAGGAAGGCGATTGGGATATCTTGCAGAAGTATTCTGGGTTCGTGTTCGACGATGATGCGCCTAAGGGTGCGGCGCGTACCGAATACGAAAACATGATGTATCTCGAACGTCCGGGTTGTAACCTGTGCATGGGTAACCAGGAAAAAGCTGCTCGAGGCGATACTGTAATGGCTACCTCGACGCGCCTATTCCAAGGCCGTGTGGTTGAAGATTCTGACCGTAAGAAGGGCGAGTCCCTCCTCGCGTCCACGCCAGTTGTTGTGCTCTCTGCGATCCTCGGTCGCATCCCGAATATGGATGAATACAGCGCTGCGGTTGAAGGTATTAACCTGACGAAATTCGCGCCGCCTAAGATGGAGCTAATTAGCGCTGTCTAGTGCTGCAGCTCTGCTCGCGCGGATGAGTTCTGCCGCCAGCACGATCAAATCATAATTCAAAAAAATAACCCCGATTCTATGAATCGGGGTTATTTAGTATATAAACTCTGAGACGACTATTTTTACCTCTCGCTCGCGCGAGAGGATTTTAGCTTGTTAACTTAAGCTTGGAGCGCCGCCTTGATGGCGTCGAAGTTAGGCAAGTCATGTGGATCATCGGAAGACTCGCTGTAAGTGATGACGCCATTCTCATCGATAACGAAAGCGGAGCGCTTGGAAACACCTTTGAAACCAAGAAGGTCTGCGTAAAGCACATCGTATGCTGCAGAGACGTCCTTGTTGAAATCGCTCAACAGTGGGAACTTTAGGCCGTCGACCTTTGCCATTTCCTCTTGGGCGAAGGGGCTGTCAACGGAGATGCCATAAACAGCGGCATTCAGGTCAGAGTAAGCGGAGAGGCTGTCGCTGACGTCGCACATTTCTTTCATGCAGACGCTGGTGAATGCGAGCGGGAAGAACAGAAGGATCGTCTTCTTCTTGCCGAGAGTGTCGCTGAGCGAGACGTCCTGCAGGCCTTCTGCATTTTTAGATTTAAGAGTGAATTCAGGTGCTTTGGTGCCAGTTGCGAGTGCCATAGTGTGTATTTTCTTAGATGAGTGATGGATGGTTGAAATAGAAATTTTAATAAAGGCGGCTCTAGAGAGTTTGTAAAGCCCGCCCTAGCTTTTGCCAGGGGATTTCTCTGTGACCAGTAATGCACCCAAGATGCATGCCCCACCTAGTGTCAGCCGCAAGAGCGCATCTCCTGTGACCTGTGAGATTTCACCAAATACAAATAGGGAGCAGAACATGGCCAGCGGGACCACGGCGTTGTTAAACGCGGCGAGTGTCCCAGCTTTGGAGAGTGAGGCTCCTTTGTTCCAAAAGAAAAAGCCAAAGCCAGAAGCAACAACACCTAGGTAGACTAGAACGAGGGCCTGCTGTTTGCTGAGTTGGGTGTTGTCCCAATTCGTGAAAATCGCGCTGGCGATAGCTGCGATGAGGAAGCCTCCGATATATAAGAGAGCGAATACTTGGTGATCTTTGACCTCTGGGTGCGAGCGTTTCCAGTCGCGGTAGTAGATCTGGCCGTATCCAAACGCCAGTCCCGCTCCCTGCATCAGTGCGAAGCCGATCCAGATCGAGCTAGTTTCTACTGTCTTCACTTTAATGATCGCGGCTCCCGCGATTGATAGTATCGCTCCGAAAAGATACTGATGATGGCAGTGTCGTCTCCTAAAGTCGTTGATCAGCACAATGTAGAGTGGCGTCAGAATCGAAAATAATGCGACGAGGTGCGAGGGGAGGTATTGAAATGCCTGCATGTAACAGACATACATGACTCCAAATTGGAAGGCTCCGCAAAGCAGCAGCCTGATCGCGCTATTCGGCGGGACTTTTGATGCCCTGAAGAACGGTAAAAATATTATCCCTGCGATGCCTAGGCGTGTGGTGGCTGCGAATATAGAATCAATACCAGCTAGCGCGTTCCCGATGAGCCCGAATGAGAAAGCCCATATTAATGAGACGATTGCTAGGTAATACATGATTCCAAGAAAAAGCCCCGGTCGAACCGGGGCTTAGTAGAGAGATTATGATGAAGTAACCTTATTACCGGGTGGTAGCTGGGCCCTCTGGACTCACGACAATGATGTTAGGGTCTTCAGGAGTCTCAACTTTTATGATTATACTCTTAGCATCGACTGTAACGCTGGTAACGATTGCAGAGGTCTTTTCGATTGTTTCGATGACTTCGGTGATGACTGCCACAAGAGCCTGAAAGAGAGCAACATTCCCGCGGCCGCAACTGTTACTGCTTTTCTGCCCGGGTTCGACCGGTTCAGGTTCCGATTTCACGACGGTTACGCTGCCATCTGCGTTGACAGTTGCGGTTTTTTTGGCTACGCTTACGCGACCTTTCTTATTTTCAACGGAGAAAACGACCGATTGAACTTCGGCTCCATTTTGGATAGTAATATAGGAGACCTTGAATGTGGTGCCGCGAATCGAAGCAGTGCCGAGTGGCGTGTCGACCTCGAAAGTTGAACCTGAGCGTAGACTTTTTACGTGCCCATCGAGTACCCCGTAGCTGAGTTCAAGCAAAACTTGCGATTTGCTGGGGTCAGCTTGAAGTTGTTCGTAGCTTTGATCTCCAGAGAAAGGCTCTTGCTGAAGTTTAGCAATATTAAGGCTGGAGTTTTCCTGGATGACAATCTCTGAGCCGTTTGAGAAGACTAGAGTCACCGTACTGAGTTCTGCCACATTAACAATATCTCCTTCGATTAGGATATCTCCGAGAGCGAGTGGGGATACACTGCCGTCCAAGGAGGATTTGCTAATGACGCCTTCTACAGCGGTTATTTTAGCACTAGCGATTTGTGCTGCGTGTGCAGAGATCGCACTCATTGCAAGTATGCTGAGTGCTAAAAATGGGATTCGTAAAAATTTCATAGTTATTTTTTTATTATATGTTAGTCCTTTTACGTACGCTTACAACTATACTGCAGCATTTCAAGCTTTTTCAAGCGATGCCCATAGTAGAAAATTACGCTTTTATCTTTTCATGAGAATCCTATTGGGCTTTTCTTGGAAGATGACTCTATTCCGGCCCTGCATCGATCTCCATAATGGGAGTGTGAAACAAATTGTCGGGGGTACTTTGAGTGAAGATTCGAGTGAATTAGAGACTAATTTCGTGAGCGAACGGCCCGCGGGCTACTATGGCAACGTTTACCGTCAGGATGCCTTGGCCGGTGGGCACGTGATCAAGTTGGGGCCCGGCAATGATGCCGCTGCCAGAGAGGCATTGGCAGCCTACCCCGGGGGGTTGCAGGTCGGCGGCGGCATTTGCCGCGAAAATGCGGTGAATTGGCTGCAAGCGGGGGCAAGTCATGTAATTGTTACCTCTTGGCTTTTTGATAATGAGGGCAATTTTCTCCCCGGTCGGCTAGATCGTTTGGTGGCCGAGGTCGGCAAAGATCGCCTAGTGATCGACTTAAGCTGTCGAACGAGTGATTCGGGTTGGACCGTCGCGATGAATCGTTGGCAGACTCCTACAGATTTATCAGTGGATGCGGCCACGCTCGGAGAGCTTAGCGAGTTTTGTAGCGAATTTCTAATCCACGCCGCAGATGTGGAGGGTAAATGCGGGGGCATCGACTCAGAATTGGTGGAATTTCTTGGAGCACATTGCGCGATACCTGTTACCTACGCTGGTGGGGCGAGTTCGTTGGACGATCTCGCTGAGGTGGATCGTTTGAGCGGCGGCAAGGTAGACCTGACGATTGGGAGTGCGCTGGACCTTTTCGGAGGCAAGAAGGTGTGCTATGCGGACTGTGTTGCGTGGAATAAAAAAGCCTCGTCGTAAGAGACGAGGCTTTTGTCAAAAGGTCAGCTGTAAGAAGGTTTACCAGCGGAGGGTGGCTCCGATGGAATATTGATCGCCGCGACCAGGAGTGCCTGGCACTTCCTGGAAGTCATCCTCCCAAGCATTGTCTACAGCAACGAAGAGCTCTAGGTTTTCAAACTGTGGCGGGTAAATGCTGACGGCTGCGTGAGTGAAGAAGGCGCTGTCGTCACCGCTGCGAAGGGTATTTTCCTTTTGGCTGCGCCATTCGTTGTCGATGCGTATTTCGACGATATCGATGGGGCGCCAAATCAGACCGAGCGTCGCACGATGTTCTGGGAAGTTCAGCGCGTAGAAGCTACCGATGACCGCGGGGTTACCGTAATCTTCATCTTTACTTAAATAGGTGTAACTGGCGATGAATTCTGCGGTGCCCCAGCGGCGTGTCCCGATGAGTTCGACGCCAAAGGTTTCAATGTCCACGTTTTCCGCGGCGCGCGCCCCCGCTCCTGTGAATGTCCAATCGACTAGGTCGTCATCCCAGCGGTAAAAGACGGCTGCTTCGAGTGACCAGTTGCTTTTCGCGAGTTTAGCTCCGAGTTCGAGGTTTTTGGAAATCTCACGATCCAAGTCGTAATTGCTGCGAAAGAGTCCACCGGTTTCGCTGCCGCCGATTGCGGTATAGCCAACTACTTGGGTTGCTTGAGAGTAGCCCAGATGGATGGATGTGAGATCACCATTTGCTTGTTGGCGAGTCCAAGTGATGTCGGCGATGGGTGATACCTCGTCTGAGGTTTTGGAGCGGTTCGTGTCATCGAAACTCGCACCGGCTCGTAGGGTGAGGGTTTCTGTTTCATTTAGCTGAAAGTTATATTCCGGCAATAAGGTGACGTGGTAGTAATTGCGGCTGGTAAATGCCCCTTGTTCGAGCCCTGCCGCAGGTAAGCCGCCTGAAATGGCTCTGGAGCTTATATCATCTGCAGTAAATTGTAGTGAATAGTTTAAGCGTAGTGCTTCATTGATGGCATGAGCACCAGTGGCGGCGATAGTGGTCACATTAGTTACGTGGAAGGCTTGATACACGGAGGGGGATTCACGGCTGTAAACGTAGTGGTCCTTGTGCTCACGATTATAAAGGCTGACTTCAAACAGGCTGTCGTTGCCATAGCTTTGAAGGTGATTCAGGAATAAGAGGCGGGTTTTCAAGTTTTCCGTTTCATTGACACCATAGGGAGTATACATATTCGGCCAGCCGAAGAATTTAGTTTGGTAGCCTGCGAAAAAATCGGTTTGTGAGTTGGGTCCTAGCAATTGGACGCGACCAGAGGTGCGGTCAAAGCTATGATCGCCAGAATCAATTGTGCCATCGCTTTCTGATCGTGAGATTTCGGCTTCAACGCCCCAGCTCCAATCGCCGCTTTCACCGAGTTGACCGGTTTGGCCGTGGTGAATGCGTTGAAAGTTCAAATTATGGTCGCCACCGCCGACGGTTAGGCTGCCGCCGTCCACGATTTGACTCCAACCGTAGCTGATGGTGCCTACTGTGCTATTGAAACCGTAGAGTGCATTATCGGTGCCTGTTAGCACATCTGGACCGTCGAGCATTTCCGGTGCGATTGGCAGTTCGGCAAAGTAGTGCCCTGTCTGAGGATCCACCAGCGTGGCCGCACCCACTCGGAAGCCAGTATTTTCGAAGATACCGCCGCGGATACTGACATCGCCTTGCGCCTCAGCCATGTTGCGAGACTGTAAGTCGACGCGCGGCTCGAATTCTAAATTCGAAATTGGAGTCTCGTAGGTGGAGACTGGCAGCTCGTTGGCTGTTTGTTGGGCATCGATATACAATGTCGGCAGTGTCGGCCCAGTTTCGCCTTGTGCGGCAATTGGCAAAAGTAGCCCGAGGAGGGAAACCACTTTCATTGTAATCATGTTCGTAGGTGTCGGTTTATGTGACATCCTCAGATCAGATGCCTATTTTATCGGGCAAATCAATTATTAAGTGAAATTAATGTTCGCTTAACAAATGGACTGTTGAATCGGTTTTTTGTTGCAAGTCCCTCTATCGCGTGCATTCCAAACCCTTTGTTTATGGCTCTATGAGCGCATTTACCTACGTAATTATGTCACTGCTCAATCTACAATTCTTCATGCTGATCGTTAAGATCGTGTTTTGTGTACTCCCTGGAGTCTTTGGCATCTTTCTGCTTGCTAGCAGCGAGGAAAACAAGCGCGGAATGCGTAACTCTTTCTGTAACAGCCTTTTTGGCATTAGTAATGCCATCGCTTTCCCGAAGTTTGCGCGCGTCCTAACCATTGTTGGCATCATTGCCATTGTATATAGTGTTGGGACTACGTGGTTCTTTTTGCTGCGCGACTTCTTTTAAGCGCGCGCTTTACTGTCTATAGAGCCACGGTTGGCTTTCAGGCTTAAGTTGAGATTAATATATTGTAGGTCTCGTATTTAAGTGCGTAGGAAAGTTTTTCTATTCAAGCATCCTTCTTGCTTATAGAGAGTGTCTTTGCACATTACCTTTTCTCATTTCGATACATGGCCACTGTAGATAATTCACCTAAAATTCTCGTTATCGACGACGACGATGATCTTCGCTATTCGTTAAAACGCGTGCTGTCTGGTAGGAACTATTCAGTTCTTGAAGCAGATAGCGGCGAGGCTGGGCTGGAAATGGCCCAGAAGCATAGTCCCCAAGTTATCTTGTTGGATAACCGGATGAAAGGGATGAGTGGCATGGAGGCCTTGCAGCATCTGCGTGGAATTAATCCAAACGCCATGATCATACTCATGACGGCTTATGGCACCACGCAGACCACGATTGAGGCAATGAAGTTTGGGGCTTTTGACTACATTATGAAGCCCTTCGATTTGAAGAAGATTCTGTCGCTGACGGAGTCAGCTCTGGCGGCTTCCAGCGATTTGACTCGTGCCAACAATTCGGACGAAAGTGCACCACGTATCAGTCAAGAGGACATCGAGGGAGGCATCATCGGCAGTTCGCCAGCAATGCAGACCGTTTTCAAAATGATCGGTCAAGTCGCGGCCAGCGATGTGACGGTAATGATCACTGGCGAAAGTGGCACTGGCAAAGAGTTGATCGCCCGCGCGATTTATCAAAACAGTCTGCGCTCCCAAAAGCCTTATATTGCAGTGAATTGCGCAGCGATTCCGGAAAACCTCATTGAGAGTGAGCTCTTCGGGCACGAGAAAGGATCTTTCACGGGTGCGACGAATCAGCGTATAGGTAAGTTTGAACTTTGCGACACGGGCACCATTTTCCTCGATGAAATCGGCGATATGGCTTTGTCCACGCAGACGAAGATCCTACGCGCTCTACAAGAAGGGGAGATTCAGCGCGTCGGCAGCAGTGAGACGATTAAGGTCAATGTCCGCATGTTGGCTGCCACGAACAAGCCGCTCGAAGAGATGGTCAAGGAAAAGACCTTCCGTGAAGATTTATACTACCGCCTCAATGTCATGCGTGTTCAACTACCGCCGCTTCGCGAGCGAATGGAGGATGTGGCGTCTCTAATCGATTTTGTTCTCAAGCGTCTTGCTCGTGATAGTAAAGCAGATGCAAAATCGATTTCCCCAGAAGCCTTGGCATTACTTTCTAAGTATCGCTGGCCGGGCAATGTCCGTGAACTGGAGAACCTGGTTTATCGTAGCGCCGTTATGGCGCAGGGTGAGATGATCTTAATTAAGGATCTGCCACAGGAAGTGGTGAACGCTGTGGGCGATGTGCCCGTGGTGACTCGAGCACCATTTGCGGCGGATCCCCAAGTAGATGGGAGTGATGAGATTGAAGCGGTCGCTCAAACTGCAGAACCTGCTGCAGTGCCTCATGTAGTCTCGTCGCTTGCAGCAGACGCGGAAATCGGCGCGCCGCCGAGCGATCCTTTTGATGACGTCTACCAAAGCTTACGTCAGTCGAAGGGCACGAATATCTTAGAACATGCTGAGCGTGAAATCATTAAGCGCGCATTGATCGAAACCAGTGGTAAGCAGGTCAAAGCAGCTGAAATCCTTGGCATGACTAGAGCGACTCTGCGGAAGCGAATCGATCAATATGATCTCGGCAATGCCGGGAAGTGAAGTGTCACTTTTTTAAGGCTGCACAAATACGTGTAGTCGGTTATCAGCCGTCATCTTATCTTTTCCGGTTGCGGAGATGACGATGGTTTCTCGGAGCAAGGAGTTAAAAGACTTCGGGATGATACGTAGTATGCGATCTGCCTTACCGGTGGGATCGCTTTCCTCAACGATGGTGAGCGTCTCTCGATTATAACTGATATCGGTGATGGTATCGACATAGCGCATGTCCAGAGTGACACGAATGCTGCGTTCGGTTTTACTCGTTTCGGTGTTCCAATAGACAATTTTCGGTTGTAGCTCAATGAGCGTGGGCACTTGCACAATCATGTGGAGCGTCGCGACTGAGTCGGGCTGGCTATCTAGAAAGACATCGAGCTTATTGTGGTTTAAGCCTTGGCGTTTGCCCTTATGGAACGTGCCAATGATCTCGGTGGAAGCGCCAGGCTCGATGATTTTTCGATCTAAAATAGAGCCGGTGCACCCGCAGCTGGTTTTGATCCGTGCGATACGCACAGTTTTATCGCCATTGTTAGTGACGGTAAATGTGGCGCGCGCTTCCTCTTGGTCTGGCTTGAGCTCGATACGTGCCTCCGTGCGATCCCAAGTAAGCGTGGAGGCTTGGAGCGCGGTTGCGATAAGGCAAAAAAGGCCGAAGGTGCAGATTTTGTGAATCATGTAATGTTAACGGGTATGCAGGATGCCTTACCGCGCAAGGCTGGAAAATGAGATTTCGCGAACGCAATCACGTCGAACCACCCAGATTGTTGCGGCGCATAAGATGAGATTACGTAGGATGAGTAACCGGTAATCGGTTGTGGTTCCGGCTTCGGTGCCAAAACAGCCGCAAGAGATTTCCAGCCCACGCGCCCAAGCACTGGCGTGTAATCCGATAAATACCAACAAAAGCGCTGCGATAAAAGTCCCACTTAGGCGGCGGATAGCTGGCACGAGTAGCCCTATCCCGATGACTAGTTCGAACCAAGGGAGAATCAACGCAGTCCACTTGCTCATCGTGCTACCAACGAGTTGAAAACCTTGGACAGATGCAGTGAAACTGATCGGATCTTGGATTTTAGGGAGCGCCGCCATTATGAATGTCGCGGCGACGATCAAGCGCACGACCAAGAGAACGAGAGCTTTCAGATCAAGAGAGTTCATGGCTGCCAACCTCCAAACAGGCTATAGATTTCGGCGTCCGCTAGATCGGCCCTAAGACGTTCGGCGATTCGCTTGCTTGTGCCACAACTTTCGCTCGCACAATAGACGACAATGGGGCGTGGTGTTTCCAGCCAGAGCCCCATCAGGTTGAAGAGTGCGTCATCCCAATTGTCTTCGTTCAGCGAGATCGCCCCTTCGATGTGCGCTTCGCCATATGCGCTCTCCGGCCGCGCATCCACCCAGATTAGGTCGATTGTTGTGGCGTCTTCAAATCGTATTTCACCCGCGTCCAGTTCCGCGACTGTCCAAGGCGCCGGTGCTTGCCCGCTTATAAGCGAGTAAGCCACGCCTGCTGCGGTCAGGGCGATAATCAGACAGAGTTCTTTAAGGAGTGCAGGCATTCGAGTTGCAGGGAATGAGACTTTAGGTAAACGAGTAGGGGACAACTGACAATCGCTATTCGATATTATGAGTAAACAACAAGCATTCGTCCTCTGGATTATATGGTTCGCCTTCCTTCAATCTGCATTGATCATTCCATATGCCATTGGTGGCGGCGTTCCCGAAGGTGATAATGTCGCAGAGCCGATGGCATTTTGGCTCTGGGGTGCGTGTGCAGGTTCGATTCTTTTGGCGACAGCCCTACGCTGGCTGTATATTCCAAAGTTAAAGGATCAAAAGAAGATGCTCGTCGCTCTGATTGTGGGGCTGGCGTTGTCGGAACAGCCAATCTTTTTCGCTCTATTTCTTATCGGAGCCGATTACCCGCAGAATCAAATCGCAGTGCTAATGGTCGCAGTGGTGAGCATCATCCAATTCGCGCCGAGCTACGGAACTCCAGGGTATAAGCTCGAGGAGTGATGTGGTTTGTTGGCAGGCAATAGTCCTTTTATTTGGTACATCGTCATTTACCGGGGAATGCTGCTTAGATTCAGTGGATACTTGGAGGGCAATGCTCCGTCATTGCCGTTCGTAAGGGGCCGCTCGAAATTACCTTACCGCAAGTCATATGTTCGGAAACGACGGAGCGTTTCCCTCCAGGGTTTCAATACTTCGTGCCCCGACTATATGCAGGCGTTTCCCACTAATCGACAATGCACCGCGCCTATTCCTTATAGGAGAGTTCGCCACGATAGACGATGTGGGCTAGCCCGTCTCCATGAACGAATGTATCAAAACCATCCGTCTTCAGTAGGCGTTGGCCGTGTACTACCACGAAAGTTTCTTTGATTTGATAGTCGTTTGCCCGCTCCATTTCTTTGGGTAGCCAAAGTATTCCTGAATCGTGACGCACGCCGATAAATATCTCAACTTCTTTGCCGCGGGTGACTTCTGAGATGAGCTTGCCCTCTACGATATAAGTTGTGGAGCGTGCGCTTTCCATGCCGCTATCACGCTGTGAAACGGCAACGCCATGTAACTTACCGCTCGCTAGCCAATACTGTTGTTCGACCGGGAACGTTTCACTGAAGCCATTTGCCGATGAGTGAATGGTGAAATAGCCGACCCAGCGTCCTTCATACAGTTTCAAATATTCATCCAGTTCGCCTGCTGAGGCAACATGCTGCAGACCCAGAATCAAAATGGGCAACAAGCGACAGAACTGGATTATACGAAGCACAGCTACTTTCTAGTAAGCCACGCAGGAAAACCAAGTCATTTAACACCCGATAGATTACGGCTTGGCGACCGTCGAAGTATCGCACTTAATGCGTGCATGATTTACGACCCGAATAAACTTTTGCTCCTCGCAGGCCCATGCTCTCTGGAAAGTCTCGACACTTGCCGTCCGGTGGCGGATGCACTGGCAGCGCTACAGCAAAAACACCCAGAGTTGAACATCCTCTTCAAGGGATCTTTCGATAAGGCCAATCGCACATCTATCCAAAGTGATCGCGGCACTGGTCTCGAAGGGGGCTTGGAAATTTTCCAAACGATCAAGGCCGAATACGGTTTTAAAACGGTAACCGATATTCATTTACCTGACCAATGCGCCACCGTCGGTGCGGTGGTGGATGCTATGCAGATCCCCGCTTTCCTCTGTCGGCAGACTGATCTCCTAGTTGCTGCCGCTCAAACGGATTGCGCGATTAACGTTAAAAAGGGGCAGTTTCTTTCGCCCTATGAAATGACTTTTGTGACCAATAAACTCGAAGAGGCTGGGGCTAAAGAAATTTGGCAAACGGACCGCGGCACCACATTTGGTTACCAGAATCTCGTCGTGGATATGCGTAGTTTCAGCATCATGGCGGCCAACGGTCACCCCACGATTATTGATGCGACGCACAGTGTGCAGTTGCCCGGTGCCGCAGGTGGAATCAGCGGAGGGCAACGTGAGTTCGTGCCGCCTCTCGCACGTGCTGCGCTCGCTGCTGGAGCAAATGGCGTCTTCCTCGAAACGCACCCGAATCCGGAAAAGGCGATTTCTGATGCAGCCAGCCAAGTGCCGCTAAATGAGCTGCCCGAGTTGATCGAGAGTCTACTCCGTGTCTGGCAAGCGGTGAGGTAGAACATTGAACGTCCAACATCGAACTCTGAATCTCGAATGAACAGACCATTTATCATTGGACGTT
>JANQXM010000015.1:25409-28211 GCA_030729385.1 Opitutales bacterium
ACCGGAGGTGATTTGTGAGAATCACCGGAGGACGCGCTGGGGGCATACAGCTTAAAGCACCCAAAGGCGAGGGCACACGCCCAGCGACTGATCGGATGCGGGAGTCTGTTTTTTCCAGCCTTGGAGCGAGCGTTGAAGGCTGTCGCGTGGCAGATCTCTTTGCTGGGACTGGCAGTTATGGTCTGGAGGCTTTGAGCCGCGGGGCGGAGAACTCCACCTTCTTCGAGACGGACCGTTCGGCGCTCAGTTGTTTGCGTCAAAATGTGCAAGCGGTGTTGCGTAGTTGTCAGTTGGATACAAGTGCGGCTCGGGTGATCGCCCGCGATGTGTATTCCTTGGATGAGGGGGCTTCGCGTTACGATCTGATCTTTATAGATCCTCCGTATGACAGTATAGAGGGCGGTCTCAGTCGTATTTTTGAAAAAGCAGTGACGCCCATTGCAGAGTCCGATGCGCGGGCGATACTTGAATTACCCGGCAACTTGGAGCCCGAAGTCGCCGGCTGGAAAATGCTTAAGCGTCTAGGTAAAGCCGGTAAAGATAAGCCCACCGTTGCGATCTTCGAACGGATTGGGTAGATCGGTGTGTTGTAGCCACGGCAGTCCCCTGCCGTGTTCTAAGTCTAGGGATCGCGATGTCCGTTAAGTAGCTCACTATTTCAGTTCTCAGTTTTTCAGCTTTTAGACTTTTAAGTATGCCCCCCCTCAATCCGCTCCGATTTCGGAGGCGAGACTGGTTCGGAGCGCTGGATCGAGCTCTGCTTCTTTGACCCACTGGAGTGCCTCGTGAGGTTGTGCATACGCCCACTTTTGAATCGATGACCGGAGTAATTGCTCACGCTGTTTTGGGTCGGAAATATAGTTGGCCCATGCGGTGGCGGCCTCCGGTTCGTATTGTAGTATGGTGTCGTTGAAGCCAAGAATCGCCGCGTCGCGTTCGGTTCCGGGGGCCTGATCACTGAGCCAAGCGGAGGCTGCGACAGAGTCGGTGCGGCTCCATTCCTGCATGATGATACGCGTGTTGCCCTCTTTAGAGAGTGGATCTTCAGAAGTGAGCCGAGATTGCCATAGCATGGCTTCTATGGGGTCGGTTTGCGCAAGTGCGCGGACGTATGTGTCGATGGTTTCGGGCGCGTCGTAGGCTTGTGTCAAATTACGCAGGAAGAGCTCGGCATTCTTTGGGTCCACCTTGGTGAATTGTTCGATACTATTGTAGAGCAGGTCGGAATTCCCGTAAAACTCAGCTTCAGAGAGGGCCCAGATGGCGGCTTTCTCGGGGTCGACCTTTGTCCACGATTCGATCAAGGCTTGGGCCGCTTCATCTCGCAAGGTCCCGTAGGGCAGGGCGCTCACCCAAGCGGAGGCTTCTTCGGGTTGGGTGAGCGCCCAATTGTCGACCAGTGCTTTGGTCGCGGTGACTTTACTGCCGTCGTTGGCCATGCCGGCGATCCACTCGGATGTGGCGACAGGGTCTTGAGCGGACCAGAGTTCGACGGCGCTATTGAGCGTCTCCAGTCGAGCAATGCCTTGTGCATTTGACTCTAGCCAGAGCAGCGCGCCTTCGGAATCATCGGCCGCCCATAGTGCGACGACTTCCAGCATGCCGCGGAGGCGCTGCGGGCTATTGTCCTGATTCTGCAGCCAAGCCATCGCGGACTCGGGGTCGTCTTGGGCGCGACGGCGAGCTTCGCTCAAAAACAGATCGGTTTCGGTGCCATCAACACTATCGCTTTTCGGGATACTGAGTGGCCGCCGTCGTTCAATGGTTTTTTCGGAGGATTCCGCGGTAGACGTTTCAGTCTTGGGCTTGATTTGCTCGGTTCGAATTTCTTTCCAGGCATCGTAGAAATGCCCTGCCTCCTTTTGGATGGTTGGCAAATAGGGCATGATCGCCAACGCGGCGAGCCCAAGGAACCCGATGGTAAGAGCGATTCTGAAGAGCCAGCGCATGGATTAATCGAGTTGGAAAAATGCCTTGGTGTTGGCGGTCGTCTGTGCTGCCAAACTTTCCAGTGGCAGTGCCAGTGCGTCGGCGCAGCGTTCGGCGATATGAGCGAGAAACGCTGGTTCGTTTGGCTTGCCGCGATGTGGCTCAGGCGTGAGGTATGGGCAGTCCGTTTCGAGCATGAGACGCTCGACGCCTTGAACGCGCAGGGCGTCGCGGATTTCTGGGGCGTTCTTGTAGGTGACGATGCCAGTAAAAGACGCGCGACCGCCACGCTCTTTGATTTTGCTTATTTCGTCGGGTCCATAGCTATAGCAGTGAAAAACGATACGCGCCCAATCAATGCCTGACTCGTCGATCATCCGAAGGGTGTCATCAAAAGCATTGCGGCTATGTATGATCACTGGGCAATCGAGCTCGCAAGCCAGCATCAACTGTTGGCGGAAGGCTTCCTCCTGAAAAATCATGGTTTCGCCCGCAAGAATGGGGTCTTTCGGTAGGTGGAAATAGTCTAGCCCGATCTCGCCCAGCGCCACTGGCGCGTGAGGCGGGATAAAAAAAGTAGAGATTTGTGCCACCGCGTCGTTCCATTCTGCATCCACATAGCAGGGGTGCAGGCCGACGGTATAAAAAATCTTGCCCGGGTGCGCGGCGCTCATTTCGCGATAAGGCACCCAGTCCTTGAGGGAAGTCCCTACGGTAATGAATTGGGTGACCCCAGCATCCGCCGCACGCGTCAGAACCGCGTTCAGTTCGCCCTTATCTTGAAAGCCTTTTAGGTGGCAATGACTGTCGATCAATTCCATGCGGCATAGGAAAACGGAAAAACTCAATAGCGGGAAGGCTGAAAAGGGCTAA
>JANQXM010000015.1:28311-35311 GCA_030729385.1 Opitutales bacterium
CATCGTCTCACAGCTTTAACAATTTATACACCCACACTATTATTATGGAAGACGTCATCATTCTTGGAACCGGTTGTGCCGGACTCACTGCAGCTATTTACACCGGCCGTGCGCAGCTGAACCCGCTTGTGCTCGAAGGTTCGCAACCCGGTGGTCAGCTCACAACAACCTCTGAAGTCGAAAACTTTCCCGGCTTTCCTGAAGGCATCGATGGCTACACCATGATGGACAATCTGCGCAAGCAGGCGGCTAGATTTGGTGCCCGTTATGAGCACGCCAAGGTCGATAAGATCGAGCTCGAAGGTGATGTGAAGAAACTCTACGCAGGTGACAAGGTTTACGAAGCGAAGACTGTGATTGTCGCAACTGGCGCGCGCCCACGCTTGCTCGGTATTCCTGGTGAAAAGGAGATGTTTGGCGGTAAAGGTGTCACGACTTGTGCAACCTGTGACGGTGCATTCTACCGCGACATGGATGTTGTCGTCGTCGGTGGTGGGGATTCTGCTGCTGAAGAAGCGCTCTTTTTGACTCGTTTTTGCTCGAAGGTAACACTGATTCATCGCCGCGATGAGCTCCGCGCCTCTCAAATCATGGCGGACCGTGCAACTTCGCACCCGAAAATTGAAATGGCTTGGAACGCGGCTCCGACCGAAGTCTTAGCCGACGAGCAAGGTTTTACCCGTGCGGTTGTTGTGAAGGACACAATTACTGGCGAAGAGCGCGAAATCCCTTGTAAGGGCGCGTTTATCGCAATTGGCCACATCCCTAATACGGATTTCGTCGAAGGTGTGCTTGATCGCGATGGCGACGGCTACATCATCCCCGAGGCGGGTAGCCAAGTGAAGACTAAGCACGAAGGCTTTTTCGCTGCCGGCGATTGTGTCGACCACGTTTACCGCCAAGCGATCACCGCAGCTGGAATGGGTTGCCAAGCTGCAATCGAAGCCGAACGCTGGTTGGCTGAGCAGTAGGGGCGTCGGCTTTGCCGACTTGAGGCTAGAGGTATGAGGTTAGAGGATAGGGGATAGAGGTTTGAGGTGTATGGTTTAGAGGTTTCGTATGGAAAAAGGGTTTAAATCTTTAGAAGTTTGGCGCCTTTCTAAGCAATTGGCGGTGGATACATACGCACTCACATCAAGTGATATCTTGAAGCGGGATTTCGGTTTAGTAGATCAAATGCGCCGTGCGGCGGTTTCAGTTGCAAGCAACATTGCTGAAGGTGATGAACGAGACACGAACAAAGAATCTGTAAGGTTTTTCTACATTGCTAAGGGGTCTGCAGCAGAGTTATACACACAGCTTGAAATAGCAGAGACCATTTATGGCCTAGATGCTGCGATGACTTCTGATTTGAAAGCTTCCTGTGATCAAATTGCTCGCATGTTACGCGGCTTAATCAAAGCAAGGTCGCCAAAATTATAATCCCAATTTTTTCACAGTTTATTACTTCCGCTAACCCCCCGATCCCTATCCCCCATCCCCGCACCCCTATCCTCTCACCTCTATCCCCTAACCCCTACCTAACCTCTCACCCCAATTCCCATGGACCTCTCCGATCGTAGAGCTGAATACACCAAGCACGCATTGGATGCGTCTGATCTTGCTGAGTGCCCCTTTGCGCAATTTGAGAAATGGTTTCAAGAGGCAGAGACTTGCGAGGTGGATGAGCCCAATGCGTTCTGCTTAGCGACGGCCGACTCTACTGGGCAGCCATCCACGCGAATCGTTTTGTTGAAAGCATTTTCGGACAAGGGCCTAGTCTTTTATACCAACTACGAAAGCCGCAAAGCGCGTGAGTTGGATGCTAATCCACAAGTGGGGGCAAATTTCCTCTGGTTGCCTTTGCAAAGACAGGTGAATGTCACCGGAACTGTCGAACGGGTGTCTAAGGCGGAGTCGTTGAAGTATTTCCTTTCTCGTCCTTTTGCTAGTCAGTTGGGTGCTTGGACTTCGCCACAGAGCAAAGTCATCGGTTCGCGACAGCTTCTAGAAGCGAAGCTAGATCAAATGAAGCGCAAGTTTGCCGATGGGAAGGTGCCGTTGCCCGATCACTGGGGAGGCTATCGCATCGTGCCAAAGACATTCGAATTCTGGCAGGGTGGGGCTTCTCGACTGCATGATCGATTTATGTATCGCCGAGATGAATCCGGCAATTGGATCGCCCCAGAACGCCTAGCGCCTTGATCGGCTCTGCCGATGTTTGAGTTGAGAGTTCAAGTTTAAGTGGATGACTGTTAAGTCGCTCATTGTTTCAGTTTTGCGCCCTCGCTCGCCCTAAAAGGGCACCCATCTCAGTCGCCCCTTCGGGGCAAATCGTTCCGATTCACCATCTCCGCGCTGTCGCGCTCCGTCAGCTTTTCAAAATGTAGCCTCGATCCTCGGGATCGGGGAGCGTCGGTGTATTTGGTCGGGACGCCTGCCCTCAGGCGTCCGACATATTCGGTTTCAGCCTTAGTCGTGAGGTCTGGGGCATCCGATCAAATTGCGTCAGAGTCGATAAGCGTTCCATCAGCGTCCATAGGCGGTTCCCAGCTCCGCTGGTCTACTGAGTCCTCGAACTAAAAACTTTCAACTCGAACAACGGCGGAGCCGTTCAGCATCTCCGCGCTACTTGCGCTTCGTCAGTTTTTCAAAATGTGGCCTCGATCCGCGGGATCGGGGATAATCGCGTGTTGTTGCATCGGCTTTAAGGCGGATGTCCAGTAAGATTCAGACAGAATAATTTGGGACAGAATGATTATTTTGGAAACCCCCTAGCCTCGATTCTGAGGATAGGGGAGTATGGATCTGTCATACCCAACAACGGAAGCTTTGAGTTATTACTTGGTCGTAGTGAGCGCGCTTGCGCGTCTCCCCGTCATATCCGGGTGGCATCGAACGTTCATAAATTCAAAGATCACCGTGGGGACATCCGCAAGCGAAGTCACTACGAAGGAAACTCACCGTCGCCAAGCTTTCGTGCTTCGTCGGCTGTCAGGCATTTATGATCGTAGCTAAGCCTAGGAGGGTGGTTCGCATCGGATCGACTTGATAGGTGTCGTGCTAAATGCTAGAGACATGACTGTCACCACAACTCCATACTCGACACTAGAAACTATCAACTCGACCATGACTCATGACTGAAGAGCCTTTAGGATCTGACGAACCAGTTGAATTCCCCATAAACGGTGAACTGGATTTGCATACCTTTCGCCCTTCGGATCTTGGAGATTTGATACCAGATTATATCGAAGCCTGTATCGAAAAAGACATACGCCGCCTGCGAATCATTCATGGAAAAGGCATTGGAACCCTGCGTGAGACGGTCCATTCCCTGTTGAAACGTGATTCACGGGTCGAACGATTTCAATTAGCCGACCAAAGCGAAGGTAGTTGGGGAGCCACGATCGTTTGGTTGAAGTGAGTCATTTGCTATAGGGGTTGAAGCAGAATAATTTTTGGCAGTTCCAAGCGTAGCGACATCATCCATAATTTTTTTATGATGGTGGCCTCGATCCTCAGGATCGGGGAGCGTCGATTGTAATTGGTAGGGACGCCTGTCCTCAGGCGTCCGGGATATTCTGTTTCAGTCTCGGACGCCTAGGGGCTGTAAAGGCCTAAGACATGGGTAACAAACGTGCGCGGACATGGGTTACACTTTTTCGTGTGCTCTAATGCTGTGGTTTCTTCCTTAACGCCTCGGACGCCTAGGGGCAGGCGTCCCTACCTTTGGGAATCGTTCGGTTAGTTTAAATTTATTTCATTAGACATCATGATGAGAGTTGTAGCCATGGCAGTCTCCTGCCGTGTCATAGGGCAGGAAGCCTTGTAGGGTGTGAGGCAGTTCCAAGCGTAGCGACATCATCCATAATTATTTTGGAGGCCAAGGTTGATGAGTGCTAAGGATCGAGGTTACGGGGCACGGCACAGAGTGCCGTGGCAACATTCTGATGAGATGAGCGAAATGGGGGGCATGCAATCGGATGATTGGGCCATTAGAAATTACCGTAAAAAAGCTCAGAACCCCCTGTTTCGGTTTGTTCAAAAAACCTTGAACAAAGTGTAATATGTTATTGAATGGCAGCTTACGTATGAACCCCGCCTCAGATACTAACCAAATTAAGTCAGTGCAACTTGCTCATTGGGAAACCTCAATGATCGAGCTATTTGTGCGTGCAGCCGGCCTGATAGGACTCCCTCGGTCGATTGGTGAAATATACGGCCTGTTATTTTGCGCGACCGGACCGTTGACCTTCGATGATCTGGTTCAGCGATTGGGAATCAGTAAAGGTTCAGTCAGTCAGGGATTGAAATTATTACGCCAGCTAGGAGCAGTGAAGTTGCAGTATGTTGCCGGTAACCGAAAAGATCATTATGTTCCGGAACTGTCGATGAAGCGCTTGGTGCGCGGCTTCGTCCGTGATCAGTTCAGTCCGCACATTGAGTCAGGAGCGAATCGACTCAGCGATGTCGAAGCGTTGCTTAAGGGCGAGTCTGACCCTGCGATTCGCGAACACTCCCTAAATCGTCTGAGCACCCTGCGCGCCTGGCAAAGGCGTGTTCAACGCTTGCTTCCTATCATCATGGCCGTCCTCGGCGGTGCTAAGTTCCTCGAGGAAAAGTCTGCGCAAGATCAAACCATCATCTAATTCGTCTCCCCATTTTTAGTATTTCTAGCCCTAATATATAAACTTTTAACCAGAGAACGACTTCACTGCTTCTCTCTACCCGCGGCTTTACCGCACAACTAGTAGCTAGTCATTAGCTATCAGCCACCAGTCCTTAATAATTGCGGTCTCGCCGCCAGAAAGTCTCGGAATTTCCCGAACGACCAAGGGCGGTAGCATGACAGCGCAGCTGCCATGCTACCGGGTTGAGTGGTTGATTAGGTGTGAGTTAAGTGGGTTGTAAATACATTTTAGCGCTTTAAAAATGACAGACCGTAAATCTAGCTTTGAAAATTTAGAATGTTGGCAAGCTGGGCGGGATTTAAAGTGTTTTGTGCGTGAGCAGATTCGCCCGCGGCTTCCCGCGGCAGAGAAGTTTAGCTTAAGCGATCAACTCACTCGGGCCGTTCGTTCCATCACTGCCAACATCGCCGAGGGATACGGACGCTATCATTATTTGGATGAGGCGAAGTTTTTGAGTAATAGCAGAGGGTCGATTCATGAGGTGCTGGATCATTTGATTGAAGCGAGAGATGAAGACTATATCTCGGAGGAACTCTTAATGGTAGGCAGAGAAAAAGTTGATCAAGTGCTTCGTTTACTGAATGGCTATCGAGCTTATATCATTCGTCGCGCTCACGAAAGTTAAGTGGTTGCGATTTGTGTCGGTTATGTAGTTGAGTGGGTGTATTTCTCGCAATCAACGCCCCAATCGCTGTATACTGCTGTTACTCTAACTCTCATCTACTAAACTCCCTACCTTACTAAACGACTCAACCGCTACTCCGCTGCGACTACCCAACTCGCGCTTTGCGCGACCCCACTCAACTTCTCAACTGCGGCAGCGCCGCGACCACTAAACCCCAACGCTTCGTGTTGTCCCCAATTTTATTTTTTCTGCTTCTCGGCTGCTTTGCCTCCTGGCTGGTAATTCACTACCTGCTGGAGAAAGGTTTTGGGCAAGGTGATGATTTAGTTCCACAGCATCACCATACTCACACGGGAGTTATTCCAAGAATCGGAGGCATTGGTCTCGTTGCCGGCTTTACCCTGACCTACCTGCTTTGTTTCTTTCTTCTCGATAGTCAGGATAACAAATCACTGATGCACTATGCAGTCTTTGCTGGTGGGGCGGCCGCCTTCTTATTGGGCTTTGTTGATGATATGCGTCCACTGGGCGCGAAAGTAAAATTACTGGCTCAAATCATCATTGGTATGGCCGCACATGAATGTGGCTTGTCGATTGAAACGCTTAATATACCTTTCATTGGCGCAATTCCTGATCTGGGACTTTTGAGTATGGGGCTCACGGTATTCTGGTTCGTCGCCATGATGAATTTGGTGAATTTGATCGACGGCCTCGATGGACTTGCCGGTGGTGTTGGTTTGATGCTGATGGTGATGCTTGCGTATCTCGGGTTTGAGAAAGGCGTCGCGTTTCCATCAATATTAGCAATTGGCATGGCGGGGGCTTCTTTAGGCTTTCTCTTTCACAATTTTCCTCCCGCCAAGGTGTATATGGGGGACTCAGGTGCCTATTTGATCGGCTACGTCATCGCAGCACTGTCGCTTTTAAATTCGGAAAAGGGCACGGTCTTAGCCGCGATGATTGCGCCAGTGTTGGCCTTAGCCTTGCCGATTGCGGATGTGTCCTTTGCGATGCTTCGTCGTGCAATTAAAGGATTGCCGCTCTTTCGCCCCGACCGAAAGCATATTCATCATCGTTTGATTAAAGCCGGGTTATCGCATAGAAGCACTGTGCTCATTCTTTACGGTATTTCGTTGTGTGCGCTCATCGGTGGTCTGCTGGTCTTTGCTTCGCAAGGTCGTTATGTCGGGTTGTTATTAGGCTTTGCCTTTGTCGTGATTCTTTTGACCCTTCGTGGACAGAAAATTTCTGCGACGACTGTTCAAATGCTGTTATCAGAGTCGTTGCACGCTCGCCAAGATACGCGCAATGCACTGTATCTTAAGGATTGGTTCGTTGCAGAAGCAGAACGTGCGGATTCAGTGAAGCATCTTTGGGCCGATTATCAGTTTGTACTCAAAAAAATGGGTATTTGCCGAGCAGAGTTAAAGGTTGGGCAAGAGGAACGTTCATTCTATGTTCCGAACACCACGCATGATTCCCCCGACCTACTCTTACAGAAATTGCATCAGATTCGTGGCGCGGCGGACGCAGAGCTGACACTCTATGCAGAAAAAGATCATTTTACGGAGCGTCAGTTTGAACTTATATGCGATATTGCGACGGAAGCTTGGGCTAAAGCAGGCGTTCGCTGGAAAGAGGTCAACGATTGCCCATTAGAGTTCCAAGCGGTGGCAAAACCCGCAGGAAATTATCGAGCTCAAAA
>JANQXM010000016.1 GCA_030729385.1 Opitutales bacterium
GATCACCCCGATGCACTGCAACGCCTGCCCGGTCAGCGACGGGGCAGCAGCGGAGGCGAGGGGGCTCTCGGTTATGGATGCGGATACGGATGAGGGTTGCATGGAAAAGTCTCCCGACGTGGTGGTGGTTGCGGGCATGGGCCCTACGGAGAAGTGAGTGGAAAAAGCTGATGCGGCCAGGCCGCGGTGATTTGTGGTTTTGGTGGTGGTGCTAATGCTAGGAATCGCGTATGCCAGTAGGACTTGAAGAATGTTCATACTGCGTTAGTATTTTTTTTTTGATGCCGGTCAAATGTATTCGTCGGAAAGTCTAGATTGGAACTAATTATTCGAATCCTTAATCATCCTCTTTAGATGATGCTCCAAGCTTTTTTGCCGCTGTTCCGCATTTTGGATACCTAGGGCTTCAGCAAAACCATTGATTGCATCAAAACTTTTGAGACTCGATCTCATGAAGGCTAAGGCATTATAGACGTCTTCTGTTCGCATGTCTTGATCATGGCATAGATCCACTGCCTCTTTTAGCTGGGACAGAGCATAGCTCGTTTCTTGAAGGCGGGCGAGTAGTTCATTGTCCGATTGAAAGGGGAGCCCTTTGGTTCTTCTGTGTGGATCTCCGTATTGCATATATAGGTAATCAAATGTTCACTAGTTTTAAAGTCAACCATTAGAGTAAATGCAGATTGCTCCGTTAAGGGCTGTATTTTTTTAGCGGGCTGTTCTAAGGATAGACAACTCCACCGCACAGCACCTACAGACTCCCCACCCCTAGGTAGATTGTTGCCCGATTATTGCCACTTTGGCATTACTATATTGCACTCCATTGCACCCTGATACATGAGCGATCCCTTTGTTTATGGGGGTTCCGCTTATTCAGCGGCTTGGATTATTGCCAAAAGAGGATTCGACTCCCTCCACCCGCACCATGCTTCGCTTTTAGCTACGTATGGCGTAGCCAAATAGGGGTTCTACACCAAAGATTTGGGACAAGTGGCTACGACACAATGAACCTGGGCTTGCAGCAATCATGCATTCCGCAGCGGAATTCTTGACAAAATGCCATGTCTGTGTATTGATCTGTGTATGGCTACTAAAACACTGTCTGTCGATGAAGAGGCTTACCGCAAGTTAGTGCAAGCTCGTCGGAATGCGCGTGAATCTTTTTCTAAGGTGATCAAACGAGCGACTTGGGACACCAATCTTCATCGCTGTGGGGATCTTCTGGATTGTGCGCAAGGTGAGATGAGCGATGAAGAAATTGATATTCTGGAACGTGCTCAATCGACCGATTCAGCCCCCGCAGATAAATGGAAGGACTAGTCTTTGATACGAGCTTTCTGATTGATTTTCAGAAAGAGCGCCGTAACGGGAATCAAGGTGCGGCGCATACATTCTTGAAGCGTAATCGTGAAGCGGTCGCTTACATGCCGATGACGGTTTATGGTGAATTCGCCGAAGGCTTTGCGAGTTTAACAGATCCGCGCTTTTTATCAGTGGTTGGTGCTTTTGAACTTTGTCCAATCACGGCTGAAGTGGCTGAGATCTATTCGAGGGTGACTCGCGAACTGCGAGCAGATGGGCGGCTCATTGGAACCAATGACCATTGGATCGCCGCGTGTGCCTTGCATTTGGAACGTCCTTTGGTGACGGGGAACCTGGATCACTTCTCACGAGTGCCACAGTTACAATTGATGTCTTACTAATTGAGCACAACAAGAGACTGATTGAGACGACTATTTAAAAAGTCTTATCGCGCCTTCACGAATGTCTTCTAGAATCGTGTAGAAGGCGGGCACTAAAATCAGGGTGATGAAGGTGGCGAAGAGGACACCAAAACTGAGGGAGATCGCCATGGGGATGAGGAACTGGGCTTGGAGGCTCTTTTCAAACAATACCGGCAGCAGACCTGCAAAGGTGGTGAGCGATGTTAGAATGATTGGGCGGAAGCGTAGGGCGCCGGACTTTTCGATGGCCTCTCTAAGCGGCATGCCTTCGGCGCGTTCTTGGTTGATGAAGTCAACGAGCACTAAGCTGTCGTTGACCACCACACCAGCGAGGGCGACGAAACCTAGCACGGAAAGAATACTCATGGGTTGCCCCATTAGCATGTGTCCTCCTATTGCGCCGATCAGACCGAAGGGGATGACGATCATGACGATCACTGGCTGGATGTAGGATTTCAGCGGGACTGCGAGTAGGGCGTAGATGATGAAGAGGGCGATGAAGGTCATTTTTTGCAGGCTGGCAAAGATGTCGGCCTGTTCGCGGGCCTCGCCTTCGAAGGACCAAGAAACGCCTGGATATTCGGCGACAATTTCATCGAGAAAACTGACCGTGGGCTCGGACTCTTTCCAAAACATGAGTTTCGCTTTGAAGTTGAACTGAGACTTCCCGCTGAGTGAGGCCTTGATCAGTCCGAGGTCGGCCACGCTCTTGTCGGCGTCGGCGATGATGTTGAGCACGCGTCGGCGATCGATTCGGGTGATTTTTGAAAAGCCTTCAGTGATTTCGAAATCGGCCACGGCGTCGAAGGGCACTTCTGTGCCGTCGGGTGTGCGGATGCGAAGATCTTCAAGGTTTTCGACTGAACGTCGTTCATCGAGTGGATAGCGGACCATGACTTTAATGTCATCGCGTCCGCGTTGGATGCGTTGTGCTTCGACTCCATAGAAGGCGGCGCGGACTTGTCGGCCGAGGTCGGCTTGACGGAGTCCGAGTGGTTCGGCGGTGGTGTGGAGGTCGAGCTGTATCTCGCGTTTGCCACTGCTGTAGTTGTCTTTGATGTCAAAGAGTCCCTCGTAGGTGGCGAGCTTGGCTTTAATCGCTTCGGAGGCGGCTTGAAGGGCTTTAAAGTCGCGGCCAGTGAGTTGTATGTCGATGGGCATGCCGGCGGCACCTGCGGCATTTGCATTGAAGGCGACTTCTTTGGTGCCGGGGATCGGGCCGATCAGTTCACGCCAGCGGTTAGCCAAGTTAGGGGCAGAGAGTGCTTCGATATCGCCACCTCCAGGGAGGTCTTCTCGTTTGACCAACTCCACGGCGATTTCGGCGAGGTTGGTGTCGCCTTGGCTAAATGAATCGCCCATCGGCCCGCCACTGCCTTCAAAGGGCTGACCGCCGATGGTGATGACGGCATTGTCAAACGGTTCGCCATAACCCTTATCTTTGGTTTCCTTTATGAGTTCGTTGAGACCGCGTTCCATTTGTTGAATGGCGCGTGTGGTGAGTTCAAGCGGTGTGCCTTCGGGCATGACTAATTTTGCCACGATGTAGTCCGAGGGGACTGGCGGAAAGAAGACGAAGGGTAGATGTTTTCCAACCAGCATGCCAATCATGATGATGAGCAAGCCGATGAATGATGCAGCGGTGGCGTAGCGGAAGCGAATGGCTCGATTGAGGAACGGGCGATAAGTGGATTCGATAAAGCGCTCCAAACCATCGGCGATTTTGCGTTGTTGGCGTCGAAGCCACCCCAGGTTTTCACGGTCACCGCCACCGACTTTGCAAAGTGTGAGGTGGTAGGGCAGCACGAGCTTTGATTCGATCAGTGACCAGATCAAGGTGGCGATGACGACCACAGGAATGGGGAAGAAAAACTTACCGAGGAATCCGGGAATGGTCAGAATGGGCAGAAACGCGACGATCGTGGTGAGCACGGCGAAGGTGACCGGAATAGAGACTTTTTTGGTGCCGGCTACAGACGCAGCGACGCCGGGCCCGCCATGTTTTTGAAATTGGGTGAAGACGCTCTCGCCGACGATGATGGCATCGTCCACCACAATCCCGAGCACGAGAATGAAACCAAACAGTGAGGCCAAGTTGATACTGATGCCGAGCGCAGGCAGGAAGAGCATGGACCCTAGAAACGAGATCGGAATGCCCAGCATAACGAAGAAGGCCAGCGATGGTCGCAGGAAGAGCGTTAGCACCAGGAAGACAAGGATCAGACCGAAGATGCCATTCTCGATCAACATCTGCAGGCGACCTTTCAGGTAGTAGGTGAAGTCACGGAAGGCTTCGACTTCGATGCCATTGGGCAGCTGGTCATCAATGGTTTTGGCAAATGCCTGCACTTGGGCGGAAACATCTAGCGCGCTTTGATCGCCCACGGCGAAGATGCGCAGCAAAACCGCGCGCTTGCCGTTGAACTCAGTGACCAGTGGGTCGTCGACAAAGCCATCATCCACCGTCGCGACATCGCGCACATACACCGCGGATCCGTCGGGAAGTGTGATGACAGGGATATCGCCGAAGGCTGCACCTTCGTAGGCTTTGCCTGTGGTGCGCAGCAGAATCTCGCCGCCACGTGATTTGATACTGCCGCCGGGAATGTCAATGGAAGTGCTGCGAATGGCTTGAACGACGTGGTCGAAGGTGAGCCCGTATTGGCGTAGGGATAATTCGGATACGTTGATCGAGATCTCAAATTCGGCTATACCTTTGATGTCTACTTGAGTGATGCCTTCCTTGTTGCTGAGCTCGTCGCGAATGAATTCGGCGATATCCTTGAGCGTCTTAGGATCGGTGTCTCCAAAGATGGCTAGCGAAATGACTTCGTTGCGAATGAGCAGTTCTTCGACAGTTGGTTCTTCGGCTTCTTCGGGAAAGTTGTCGATGGCGTCGACCCGCACTTTGATTTTATCGGCAATCTCGGTCGCGTCGTAGCCACGCTCGACTTCAATAGCGAGTGAGCCGTAACCCTCCGCCGCTGTGGCAGTGACTTTCTTAATGCCTTCTACATCCTGTATGCGGTCTTCTATGAGTTCGATGATGCCGCTTTCCACTTCTTCAGGAGCCGCGCCGGGATAGGGCACTGCAACGCTGACGATATCGAGGTCGAGCTCGGGGAAGAGCTCTAACTTAATTGAACTCGCAGCAAAGAGACCCGCGACGATGACAATTCCCGCGAGTAGGTTGGCGGCGACACCGTTTTCTGTGAACCAGCGAATCATTGGGTGTTTTCTTGATCGATGATTTCGACGGGCATGCCTTCGATGTAGTATGCGATCGGACTGGTGGCGACGCGGTCGCCAGGTTCGAGTCCGCTGTTGATGATGACTTGCTTGGCGTCGCTTTTGACGATGCCGATTGTTCGGGTCTGCAGTGTGTTTTCACTGGTGAGGACGTAAACTGTATCGGATCCGCGCAAAGCGTATCGGGGCAATGAATACACATTCTGAATTGAGCGACCTTCGATCTCGGCGCTGAGAAAGGTGCCTCGACGCAGGATGTGGTCGTTTACAGTCGTATTGAAAGGAGACTGGATTCTAGCAACTGCATAAAGTAACCGGCTGCTTGGGTTAATGTTGTCCTCTATGCGAACCAGAGGCGCTATCCAGTTTACATCAACATCGTTGTTCTTCTGTGTTAAGGTCACGGAAGACGGCTCTTCACTGTCTCTGTCTAAAAAGGATGCTTCTTGCTCGGTAATTGGTAGGCGCACTTCAGCGCTTTGAGTTGCGTAGATGCGGGCGAGTGGGTTGCTGGGATTGGTGATGACGAATTGACCGAGATCGACGTTCTTGTTGAGCACGATGCCGTTGTAAGGGGCGATGATCTGTGTGCGCTCGATGTCGCGGCGTGCTTTGTTCAGTGCCGCTTGAGCGCTTTTGACCATTGCCATGGCTTGCTTAAGTTGCGGCTTGCGGAGTGTGAGGTCGCTGGCTTCACCTGTGCCGAGTGCGAGCCAGTCTGCTTCGGCTTGCTGGGCGAGTGCTTGTTCTTGGGCGAGTTTTAACTCTGCATTTGCCAGATCTGCTTCTCTGGTAGCGGCAGCGGCTTCATAGTCGGTGGGATCAATTTTTATTAAAACATCGTTCTTCTTGAAATGGTTGCCTGCGCGAAAGTTGTCGGCGACTTCGATGACGCGACCGCTGACCTCTGCGATGAGATCGGTTTCTACTGTCGGCAAGAGGGTGCCTTGGCTCATGATTGTGAGTTGAACGGTCGTCGGCTGGACTTCGATGATTTCGACGCTGGTGATGGGGCGAATGGGTGCGATTTCATTGGGCTCGGGTTTGAGCATGATTTGAAAGGCAGCGATGATACCGGCGCAGAGCAGGATGAGTATGGGGAGGAGCGTTTTCATGATGCGTTTTCAAATGGACCACCGAGTGCGAGATAGAGGTCGATGCGGTTTTGCAGGAGGAGGTTGCGCAAGGCGATGAGGCGGCTGCGCGCGCTGGCAGCGGAGCGCTGACTGTTGAGGACGTTTACAAAATCGGCAGTGCCTTCGCGATAGCGTTGCCATGCGAGTGCTTCCGCCTCTGCAGCTTCTTGTTCGGCTATGAGAAGTTGTCGTTGCTGGTCTTGAAGAAAGCGTTCGGCGGCGAGTGTTGTTTCGACTTCGAGAAATGCTTGCAGGGCAGTGGAGCGATATTGGGCAATACTTTGTTCGAGTATGGCTTGGCTGCGGTCGATGTTGGCATTGATGCGACCACCTTGGAAGATGGGTTGCGTGAGATTAGCGCCCAGTTTCCATGCGGAGAAATCACTATCCAGTAGGTTATTGAATTCTTGAGAGGAGGTGCCGGCTGAGGTAGTTAGGCTGATTTTAGGAAGCCGATCTTTGCGGGATGCATTGAGTTCTTTTTCGGCGGCGGCGAGACGTCGTTCAGCAGCAATAAGATCGGGTCGGCGGCTGAGTAAATCTGCTGGTAGCCCTGCGGGGATATTTTTTGGCAGCGGGGGAAGGGTGCTTTTTGTGATCAGTTCGGATTTCGGATAGCGGCCGATAAGGACTTCTAGGCTGCGCGTGGCTTGATCTAGTGCTCGGCGCCGAGTGGTGATATCTGCATCGGCAAAGGCTGTTTGCGTGCGCATTTGTCGCAGTTCTAAGCCTTCGCTGAGCCCGCGCTTGAAGCGTTGTTCGATGGTCTGGAGGTTGGCTTGGTCGGCTTCAGCGGTCTTCTGCGAGAGGTATAGCTGTTCTTGCGCCTCAATGTAGTTGAACCAGCTCTTGGCGACGTTGGCGGCAAGTGAGAGGCGTGCGCCGCGTAGTTCAGCTTCGCTGGCTTCTACCTGTGCGAGTGCTGCGGATGAACGATCGCGGAGTTGTCCCCATAAATCGAGTTCCCAACTCAAGTTGAGTGCTAGATCGTAGTTATCAAAGCGAACGCCACCCGTGTTACTTGGACCGAAGGTGCTGATTTTTTGACGTGTGCCATTGAGCCCGAGACCAGCACTGGGCAATTGATCGGCACCAGCGATACGCGCTTCAGCAATCGATTGATCAAACTGTGCGGCTGTGCGTTGTAAATTGGGATTGTTGACCAGTGCTTCCTCAATCAGCACTTCTAGGTCAGGACTGTTTAGATCTTTG
This sequence comes from Opitutales bacterium, assembly GCA_030729385.1. Taxonomy (GTDB): domain Bacteria; phylum Verrucomicrobiota; class Verrucomicrobiia; order Opitutales; family Coraliomargaritaceae; genus JBPOFY01. Next base: position 7,322 of record JANQXM010000016.1, read on the forward strand.
AGCCAAGCTTCTGGAGCTCCTTCAATCGTGGCCGCGGCGTTCCATGTGTTGGGGAGCTCGATCTGCGGGGCAACGGATTGCTGCGGATAGGTCGCGCATCCGGCGAATGTGATGCTGGCTGCGATGCAGAGACCTTGAAACTGTCGTTGAGGTGTCACTTGTTATTGTTTTATTTTGCTGACTGTTCAAAGCCCGCGCTGGCGTAGTTAATGAGTTCAGCAACCACTCTATCGTAATTACGGGGGCCCAACTTACTCTCGGACAGATTTTCGAGAATCACTTGATCGATTGTGGCACCAAGCATCGTGCTGATGCTTAGGAAGAATCGGTATTGTAAGGTTTCAATCGTCATATCAGGGCAACTGCGGTGCAGTTCTGCCAGATAGCGTTGCGTTAAATCACGAAAGAGATCTCGGTGCATGCCGCGCATAAAGTCGGCGGGCTCGGTGAACGCGCGACCGATCATTTGAATGAGCGCCGGGTTTGGGCCTGAGCCTGTGCCATTTGATTCAAACAGCGGTCGAAATAAGGAATCGAAAATCGCATTCACTGGGACCGGTTTCGACGCATATTGCTCAATGAGCTGATCGAGACGTTTTAGGCGTTCTTCGTTGATCGGCTCGATGCGGTCTCGGATGACTTCGAGTATGAGTTTACTCTTGGATCCAAAGTGATAATTGACGGCAGCCAGATTGACTTTTGCCTCGCGGGTTACATCACGCAGGGTCATGGCACGAAAGCCTTTTTCGGCGAAAAGTTTCTCAGTCGTGCGGATGATTTTCTGCCGAGTTCTATCGCTAATCGAGGGGTTCATTTTCTGAGGCATGTTTTAAACAATCGTTTGAACCGAGGTGATAGTCAAGAGAGTGAGATGAAATGATTGTGTGGGGAAGGGAGAGGGCAGTTGGAAGTGGGAAGTGGGAAGTTAGGACTGGGCAGTTGGGACAGCTCCGATACATCCAGGCGGGCGAGATGGTTTGGGTTTGGCTGCCTTAAAAAAAAAAGAATTCTGCGAAATCTGGAGGGTTGCGGTCCGTCGCAACCGCTGATGGTTCGATGCATTTAAACGTTTCTGCGGCAATGACGGAGCATTGCCTTCCAAATGAAGTTACGCATTTCATGTCATTATGCTCAGACACAAAAAAGCCGACTCTAGTGAGTCGGCTTTTTAAAGAAAATAAAAGTGGCTTAGGCTTCTTCGAAGCGGCGTTCAAAGAGGGCTTCTAGTTCGCCTAGCATGGTCGTGGCGGCTTCCGCATCGCCTTCAGCACGGACGGTAAGTTTGGAGCCTTTACCAGCAGCCAGCATCATGAGTCCCATGATGCTCTTACCATTAACTTGCTCATCGTCCTTCTCGACCCACACTTCGCCGGAATAGGTGTTAGCAATGCGAACAATCATCGCGGCAGGACGGGCGTGAATGCCCATCTTGTTCTGCACGGTGAGTTCTTTATGCATGGTTTGCTTCGAGTCGCTGGTTTCTGATGTGCTCATTAATTCGGCGGAGAAAACTTATAATATAAGTATTAGCAAGAAATAATCCAAAACTGCTAGGATTAAGAGTTATTATTAGTGATCTCGTATTAAGTCTGTGAAGATTTTCACCGTCAAGGGGTAAAAAGCTGGAAATACTCAGACTTCTAGTGAACTGGGAACTGGATCTGCGGTGAATGAGTCGTGCATATCGACGATCCACAAAAAAGCCCTTTCGATTGAAAGGGCTTTAAAGTGTAAAGGATCAAAGCGCGGCTTATTCTTCCGGCTTAGTCTTCTTGAGGCCGATGACGCGATTGCCATCTTCCCACTCTCCGCGCTTGCGGAGCAGGTCCACGCGCTCGAAACGCTTGAGGACTGTTCGATTCTTTTTGCCGCCACCGCCGGTGGCCTTAAAGCTGTTGTGTTGTGACATAGTGGGTTCCTTGTTAAAAGTGAAAGCGGAGGAATAAATGGTGGCATCTACTAAAGATCAAGGCCTAATCCGCTCTATTTTCGGCTTTTTATGGGTCTTTTTCTGGTTTTGAGCGGCTTTGAAGTGGAATTAGACCAAATAAGGCAGTGAAAGGGAGGCTAAACCTAGAATCAGAAGGAAGCCACACATGTCTGTGACGGTGGTCAATATCGGCCCAGATGCGAGTGCTGGGTCCTGTTTCATCGCTTTTAGCAGGAGGGGGACGAGGCCGCCAACGCAGACGGCAATGGTGGTATTCAAGGCAAGTGCGCCACCGACGACTAAGCCCAGCACCACATTGCCTTTCCAAAACCATGCAAGACAACCAATGAGTAGGCCTAAACAGGCACCGTTGATCATGCCCAGAGTGGATTCCTTGATGAAGACGCGGCCAAATTCTTTAGGGTTGATCAAATCGAGCGACAGTTCGCGCATGGAAACGGCCACTGCTTGATTTCCTGAGCAGCCGGACATATCTGAAATAATTGGCAAAAAGACGGCGAGGGCGATGACGGCCTCAAGTGTGTCTTGGTGGAAGGCAATGACACTGGCTGAAATGATATTGAGAACGATATTGATGCTCAACCAAGAGAGACGACGTCGGCTTCGCACACCAAGTGGCATGGAGCGGAGTTCTTCTTTACCCATCAAACCCTGTAATTTGAGCAAATCCTCAGTGGCGGATTCTTGGAGGGATTCGGTGGAGGCCTCGCGGTCGACGATACCGATCAATCGCTTGCGCGCGTCCACGACCGGAAGACCTAGGAAGTTGTATTGCTCAAAGAGGTTCTCCAGATCCAGCACGCTTGTGTCGGCTTCGACCGTGATGGGGTCGGGAATCATAATGTCCGCAGCAGTTTGATCACGTAAGGCGAAGAGTAGGTTGCGAACCGGGAGCACGCCTAGTAGCACGTTGCGAGCGCCGATCACATAGGCATATTGAACGCCGTATTCGATGTATTTTTCGCGCTTAGATTGTATGTCGTTTAAAATCTGCTCGACGGTCATGCTCGCCTTGAATGAGACAAACTCGCTATACATTAAGGCGCCAGCGGTGCCTTCTTTGTAGGCCATGAAGCGGCGTGTTTCTGCGGCGACCTTGTCGTCGAGTTCATCAAGAATCGCTTCGCTATCGCTATCCTTGAGTTCGTTTAGGAGGTCGGCTCGGTCGTCACTGTCGAGTAGCCTGACGATTGGCGCAGCCGCGTCAGGTTTGAGCTCCTCGATAATGTCGGCACCTTGGAAGTAGTAAACATGTTCGAGGACTTCGGCGCTTTGCTCGGGTGAAAGCAGGCCGAAGAGTTTGGTGCGCTGATCCGCGTCGAGACGATCCACCAGTTTTGCGGTATCATCTACGTCGGCTTCCTGTAGCGCACTCATGGCCTTGCCGGAATCGGAGGTGTCGATGGCTGCTGTTAATTGCTCTAGCAGGTCATCAAAATTGATAGGTGGTGCTTCGTTGTCCATGTGCGTGGTTTGGTATGAGATGTTGAAGTAGGCTTTACAGGTAGCGGCTTTCGAGCCAAGCAAGATATGTGTTAATCTTTCTAGTAGTTATAGGATGTGCCCTTGGGGGGATGCTGCGCTATGTCTTGATGACGGGAGTGACTCGAATTTCAGGTGAAGCTTTTCCGTGGGGCACTTTGTTTGTGAATGCCTTGGGTAGTTTTCTGTTGGGACTCGTGCTCGGTGCCGGAGTGAATCCTGCTGATTCATGGCTTTCGTTTGAAGGCGCGCATGCCTTTGCCGCCGTGGGTTTTTGTGGTGGATTGACGACTTTCTCGACTTTCAGTTTGCAGACGCTGACGTTGGTTTCCTCGCAGCAATGGGGGCGAGTGGCGGCCAATGCCTTTGGCAGCCTAGCGCTTTGTGCGCTGTGTGTGATCAGTGGTTATGCAATTAGCGAAGGGATTAGCGCATGAGGCAGCTGTTATGGATTGGGCTTGGAAGTGCTTTAGGCGGGGCTTTGCGCTATGCTTTGGACCTTTTGGCTGCGACCATTGGCTTCGGCGCTTTGTCACCGTCGACCTTGGTGATCAATTTGACCGGTTCACTTTTGATTGGCTGGCTGGCGGGTTGCTGGGCGACAGGTGGGGCGATTGCGCCGCATCCGTATAAGTGGCATTTTTGGATGACGGGTTTTTGTGGCGGCTATACGACGTTCTCCACCTTCAGTTGGCAGGTGGTGGATCTAGTCAATCAAGGGCAGGGGCAACTGGCTGGTTTTTATGCCGCGGCCAGTATGGTCTTTGGTCTCGTGGCTGTTTGGCTTGGCTTGTCCTTGGCGGTTCGCAGTCGTGCTGCTAATCAGCAAGATCTGTCTTAATCTTACTCGTAATCTGAATCCTAATCGCCTTTCATCCGTATAAGATTACTAGTAAGATTAAGACTTTTATGAATCAGACTGAACAATACGATGCCCCGATACAGTTCTACAACCGTCACACCGATTCGGTGGAAACAGAGTCGGTCTATGGAGAAGGCTTTTTGCGCTGGGCTTATGGCAATCCGCTAGGTCGATTGACGGTTGCAGTTGCGGTGAAACGCCTCTGGTTCTCGCGCTGGTATGGCTGGCGGATGGATCGTCCTGCGAGTCGTGAGAAGGTGCTGCCGTTTCTCGAAAGCTTCGGGGTCGATCCGGATGAGTTTGCGGATGAAGTCGAAAGCTATGCTACTTTCAATGAGTTCTTTTACCGTAAGCTAAAGCCCAGTGCGCGTCCGATTGCGGAAGGTGAATCAGTCGCAGTCTTTCCTGCAGATGGTCGGCATTTGGCGATACAAGATATCGCCGCGACCGATCAATTTTATATCAAAGGGCAGCAATTTGATTTGGCTAAGTTTTTGGGAGATCCGGCACTGGCGGAGAAATTTGCGGGTGGCTCGGTTTTGATTTCACGACTTTGCCCAGTGGATTATCACCGCTATCATTTCCCGGTTTCTGGGCAGGCTGGGCCATCAGATATATTGGATGGTAGTCTTCGTTCGGTCAGCCCACTGGCGTTACGCCGAAGGCTTTCGATCCTCTGGGAAAACCGTCGCGCGCGGACCGTGGTCGAATCGCCCGAGTTTGGTGAAGTCGTTGTCATGGAAGTCGGGGCGACTTGTGTTGGCGGGATGCACTCCACCTTCACTCCAGGGGCGATCGTGAAGGGCGACGATAAAGGCTATTTCTCTTTTGGCGGTTCCTGTGTCACCACAGTCTTTCAAAAAGGCGCGATCCGTTTTGATGGCGACCTCAACGAAAACGCGGCGCAAGGTCTCGAAGTATATGCTAAGATGGGCGAACGCTGCGGGGTGACAGGGTAGCACAGCAATTCATTTGAAGGGCAATGCAGAGCGCAACCTTTCAGGAATTTGTCGAATTCATCCTAAAGGTAATGGCGGTCGTCCCGACCGCCATTGCATGTGTTTCGCTCCGAGTCAAATTGAGCGGTCCAGACGTGTGGCGATGGGGACCATCGCTCCTGCGCTACCGGATCAAACTTTTCAGCAGTTAGTTTACGCGTCCTTAAACTGTGCGACCAGCCCGGTGACGGTTGCTTTGGCATCGCCGTAGATCATGCGGCTATTCGGAGCGGTGAAGAGTGCGTTTTCAAGACCAGAGAAACCTGCGCCTTTACCGCGCTTGAGACAGAATGCGGTTTTTGCTTTATGAGCTTGGATGATCGGCATGCCATAGATCGGACTGCTAGGATCGTCGGCTGCGGCTGGATTCACCACGTCGTTGGCGCCGATAACGATGGCGACATCGACCATTTCGATGGTGGGGTTGACGTCGTCCATTTCCACGAGTTGCTCGTAAGGGACATCGGCCTCGGCGAGGAGGACGTTCATGTGACCCGGCATGCGACCCGCAACGGGGTGGATAGCGAACCGGACTTCGCAACCGTTCTCTTCTAAAATACTACCCAGTTCTTTAACTGCGTGTTGTGCCTGTGCGACGGCCATGCCGTAACCAGGAATGAAGATGACGTTCTTGGCTGCTTCGAGGATGTAGTAAGCGTCGTCCACGGAGATAGGCTTGAGCTCGCCGGTGCTGGCGGCGCCACTGGCTTGTGCGGTCGCTCCGAAACCGGAAAAGAGCACGTTGACCAAGGTGCGGTTCATCGCCTTACACATGATGACTGTAAGGATGAGTCCCGAAGCGCCGACTAAACAGCCCGCGACGATGAGCACATTGTTTTGAATAACGAAACCCGCGGCACAAGCTGCGAGACCGGAGCAGGAATTCAAAAGTGAAATAACCACTGGCATGTCACCGCCGCCAATAGGCATAACTGCAAAGATACCAAGGAGCAGGGAGAGCACGATTACCGCGATCAACATAGGGTAGGCCAATGAACCAGTCGGATCGATTGCGAAGATCACGCCAGTGGTGATGATGCCGAGTGCGAGCAGTGCATTGAATGCTTTTTGCCCAGGGAAAGTGAGGGCGCGACCACCGAGCTTGCCGGAAAGTTTACCCCAAGCATACATCGATCCGGTAAAGGTGATGCCGCCAATTAGGATCGCGAGGACGATGACGGCGGCAGTGAATGTATCCACGGATTCGATACCCGCGGCTTCAGCGACCTTGCCAAGTAGGTTACCATTGATGGCAGCATGTTCACGCTGATATTCGGCTGCGCCGACTAGGAGTGAAGCGAGCCCACCGAAACCGTTAAAGAGAGCGACGAGTTCAGGCATGCCTGTCATTTGCACGCGCTTGGCGGCGATGAAGCCGATGATAGAACCAGCGGCGAGAGCACCGATGATGAGTGCGTAGCTCAGGTCGCTATCAACTAGCGTGACAAGCACGGCAAGCCCCATGCCGACAGACGAGAGCAAGTTGCCTTTACGTGCGGTGGCTGCGTTGCCGAGCATCTTGATGCCGAAAACGAAGAGAATCGAGGCTGCGATATAGGAGAGATTTACAAATTGTTCCATGACGAGATGGGGCCTAGGTGCGTGATGCGGGATTCGTGATGCGGGATTCGACTATTTCTTCTTTTTGAACATGCCGAGCATGCGATCGGTGACCATATAGCCGCCGACGACGTTTACAGTGGCGAGGACGATTGCGGCGAAGCCGATCCACATAGAAACGGTGTCTGCGGTGGTCTTTACTGCGAGAATAGCGCCAACAACAGTGATCCCAGAGATCGCATTGGAGCCAGACATTAGCGGCGTGTGTAATTGTGAGGGCACTTTGGCGATCAACTCGAAGCCAAGGAAGGCCGAGAGGACGAAGATGAAGAGAAGTAGTGTGAGGTCCATGGGAATTAATGGCTAATGGTTAATGTCTAATTGGCTATTCGCCCTTAAAGCGTTCGTGGACGATTTGTCCGTCTTTGGTGATAAGGCAGCCACTAAGGATTTCGTCTTCAGTGTTGTAGTTGAAGTCCTTGGCTTCGGCGTCCCAGAAGTGCTCGATCAAATTATAGAAATTTGAGGCGAGCATGAGTGTGGCGTCTTTAGGATAGTAGCCTTCGAGGTTTTCGGGGCCGAGGATGCGGACACCGTTGTCGGTGACGACTTCTTCGCCGACTTTGGAGCCTTCGACATTACCGCCCGATTCAACCGCGAGGTCGACGAGTATGCTGCCGGGGAGCATTTGTTTGAGCACTTCGTTATTGAGGATGAGTGGTGCTTTACGGCCAAAGAGTTTTGCGGTGGTGATCACCACGTCTGCGCGGGCGCAGGCCTTGGCCATTTCCAAGCGTTGTTTTTCCAGCTGTTCCGGAGTCAATTCTTTGGCGTAGCCTTGATCGGTTTGGCCCATTTCACCTAGGTCAACCTTCACGAATTTGGCACCGAGTGATTTGACCTGCTCTTCGACGACTGGACGCGTATCAAATGCTTCGACACGTGCGCCGAGACGCTTGGCTGTGGCGATCGCTTGTAGCCCAGCAACACCAACCCCGATGATAAAGAAACGTGCGGGTGAGATCGTGCCGGAGGGCGTCATCATCATGGGCAGAATCTTGCGCATGCGGTCGGCGGCCATAGTGACGGCGGCGTAGCCAGCGAGATTGGCTTGTGAGGATAGCGCATCCATCTTCTGCGCGAGTGTGCTACGCGGAATCATTTCCAGGCTGACTGCTGCGATGTTACGCTGGGCAAGATCGTCGATCAGTGCCTTTTCATTGAATGGGTCGAGGAAACTGATGTGGAGTGTGCCGGGGCGAACACCCTCGAGTTCGCTGGCTTCAGGTTTACGCACACGGGTAATGATGTCGGCCTGTGCATAACCACTAGCGGCATCGTCCACGATTTGTGCGCCTGCTTCGATATACTCGGCGTCGGTGTAGTCTGATTTTAAGCCGGCTCCTTTTTGGACGAGCACTTCAAGGCCGAGGTCTTTTAGTTTCTTTGCAGTGGTGGGTGCAATGGCGGCTCTTGTTTCCGCCGGGTGTGTTTCGAGTGGGGCAAATAAGCGTTTCATACGTATCTAAATAAAGGATCTATATCGTTTGTTGATAGCGATATAAAGTGATTTATTTGAATCAGGCTAACTAATTTTACGAGACTTTGTAGTTGTTACTTATGCAATGCTCGCTGGGCGCACAAAAAAAGGTCGAACGTTTGCACGTTCGACCTTTTGAAAAGTATCGGATTCAATTAAACCGTGCCAAAGATGGTTTTGCCTGTGGAGCAAAGATCATCTGCTGCTTGAACGAGGCGAGCCGCCATGTTCTTTTCTGCTTTCTTGAGGTAGCCGCGTGGGTCGTAAACCTTCTTGTTGCCGACTTCGCCGTCGATCTTGAGCACACCTTCGATGTTTTCGCAAATGTGTGTAACGATCGGACGGGTGAAAGCGTATTGGGTGTCGGTGTCGATGTTCATCTTGACCACACCATACTCGAGTGTTTCGCGGATGTCGCTGAGCTCGGAGCCGGAACCGCCGTGGAATACAAGATCCATGAGAGCTGCTTCACCATGCTTATCAGTCACAGCCTTTTGACCGTCGCGAAGGATGGTTGGCTTGAGCTTAACCGAACCGGGCTTGTAAGCGCCGTGCACGTTACCAAAAGTGGCTGCGAAGAGGAAGCGACCGATGGGCTGAAGTGCTTCATACACTTCGACCATGTCTTCGGGAGTGGTGTAGAGTTTTTCGATTGGAAGACCGGAAGTGTCGTGGCCATCTTCTTCACCGCCGACGCAGCCTGCTTCGACTTCGAGGATGATGTTGAGTTCAGCACACTCCTTAAGGAGTTCTTTAGAGATCTTAAGGTTTTCTTCGAGGTCCACGACGGAACCGTCGAACATGTGTGACTGGAAGAGGGGGCCTTTACCTTCAGCGATGCGCTTGCGTGATGCTTCAAGGAGTGGCTTGAGGAAGCCGTCTACCTTTTCAGGGTGGCAGTGGTCGGTGTGCAGAGCGACGAGGACGTCGTATTTTTCAGCCAACAAGTGTGTGGCTTCTGCGAGGACGATCGCGCCGTATGCAGCGTCGTTCACGTTGAGACCGGATGCGAATTGACCGCCACCAGTGGAAACCTGGATAATGCCGTCTGTCTTAGCATCTGCGAAAGCTTTGAGCGCAGCGTTGATTGTAGTGATCGAAGTCACGTTGACGGCCGGGTAGGCGTAGTTGCCCTTTTGGGCAGCGTCGAGCATTGCTTCGTATTGTTTAGGTGTTGCTACTGGCATGATACTGGATTAGTTTTGTTTATTGCGTTTAACTTCAGTTTAAGTATGTCTAATGCATGTTTTCCGGATGAGGCGACATCATTTCTTTTGGTGCTGAATTTTCAACCTTGGATTTATCTCTAATGCATCTTTTAGACCAAAAGTATCGAATTGCACTGGAAATTCATAATTTTTAGTATAAGTCACCTGGTCCCCTTCCTTGTTTATTGTGAATATATTACCCTATAGTTTATCGCGTGTGCTGGCTTTTTTGATGCTCAGCGCTTCGGCTTCTTGGGCTCTGGATGGTGGCAATGATGTCTATTTTACTGTGCCGTCAGGGCAAACGACAGGTTGGAAGGCTTTTGAGATCATTACTGACGATGATACATTAGGCGGTCTGGCAGTTGGTGGTTTTACTTGGGATGCAGGCAATCATGATGACTGGGATGGTTTGGGTGCGTATCGACAGAGCGAAAGTGTGTTATCTGTATTCATCAATCATGAGGTTGGCATTGATGTCGCGAACGACATAATCGGCAGCTTTAGTCGTGTGGACTTGGATGTTGCCGCTTTAAAGGACTGGATTGCTTTAGGTATCCCGAATAACACCAATTCTAATCAGGTGCAGCGTCCGAGCGCTGTAGTGATGTCTTTTGGTCTGGGTTGGTCGTCGGTTGATTCCGCGAGTGTGACGACGGCATTGGATAATCCTTGCTCAGCAAATGCGTGGCTTGCCAATACTTTTGGTGAGGGTCGAGGTTTTGCCGATGATTTGTATCTTCTCGGTGAGGAACTCGAAGCGGGCTCGATATGGGTGATGGATTTATCCGATAATAAATTGTATCAAGCAGTCGACCTTGGGGCTGGACGTTGGGAAAATGCGACACCGATTGATACCGGACGGACGGATACGATCGCACTGGTCATTTCAGAAGATCGTGGTCCAGTTCCATCCGATAGTTCTCCTCTCTATTTATATGTAGGCGAGAAGGATCCTGCCGGTAATTTCCTGGAGCGTAACGGACTTTCTGGAGGTAAGATATACTATTGGGACTGCACTGACCTTGGGGGGGCAATCTGGCACATTTGCGGGGATCTTTAATGGCGGCAATGGGCTTACCTTGAATGGGCTGTGGGTGACTGATCTTGCAGATGCGGTTCAGTTTTCGAAATGTGAAGACGTCCATACCAATATGAATAAGGACTCTGAGGGGTATGGTCGTGAAGTGGCCTTGGCTTGTCAGTGGCAGGGGCTTTTTAAAATTGATTTCAAGTCCACACCTTTCGTGCAGGGTGACATCGGTCCCGGTGCCACGAGCACTATCACGGTTTTATTAAAAGGGGAAGAGGGGGATTCAGTATTGGGGGATCAAGATAACCTTACTTGGTCTGCGGACGGTAAAATTTATATTAATGAAGACGAGCCCACGGATGGTAATGTATGGGTGCTCGACCCCGAGGGTATCGAGGCGGGATATGCCACCGGCAACAATACTCCGGATGCTACGCAATATGGTATATTGATGGATGTGAATACTGATGGTGAGAGTTCGGGAATCATCGATGTTTCCGAACAATTGGACTATCAGCCCGGCAGCTTGTTTTTAACGGTTGCGCAATCTGACACGCTTAACGGTAATCAACTCGCACTGTTAGTTTCGCCGAATGCAGCACCACTTTACTCGGTTTATGATGATTGGACGGCTAGTTATCCGGCATTAGATACCGAGGCAAAGCGCCTCGACACGGCTGATCCGGATATGGATGGCCTCTTGAATGCGATGGAATTTGCTCTCGGGTTGTCGCCTGTGCAGGCAAATACGACTTCGCCAATTATATTTAATCCCAGCGCCTCGACGCTTAGCTTCACGCCGGTTCGTTCATTGAACGTGGTCAATTACCATGTTCAATATACGCACGACATTACACTTGGATTTACTACTGCGAATTCCATCGTCGTGAGGGCTGTTGATATTGACGCATCGGGAATTGCCACGGTAACTCTACCTGCAGGCGATCAACTCTTCTACCGCTTGTGCGTGGAAGTTTACTAGCGCGCGATTAATCGTATCGGCGACGTAGATTCGTTGGTAAGATGCCGAGTTCTTCGCGATACTTAGCAACCGTGCGACGAGCGATTTTGATGTCTTTATCTTTGAGTAAATTAACGATGCCTTGGTCGCTATAAGGCTTTGATGGGTTTTCTTCTTCGATGAAGTGACTGATCATATCTTTGATCGTCTTGTTCGACACGGATTCGCCGCTGGCTGAGGTGAAGCCAGGTGTGAAGAAATACTTGAAGGCGAAGACGCCGTGCGGTGTGCGGATGTATTTGTTGGCGATTGCCCGGCTGATGGTCGTTTCGTGCACGCCCACTGTTTGAGCAATGGTGTTCATCGTCAATGGGCGCAGTTTAGAGACGCCTTCTTCGAAGAATTCGTTTTGAAAACTGAGGATTTCTCGAGTGATTCGCTCAATGGTTTGTTGGCGTTGCTCGATTGAGCTGATGAGGAACTTCCCCGAGCGCATGCGCTCTAGCATGTAGTCTTTCTCTTGTTTGCTGAGGGTTCCCTTCGCCAGTAAGTCTTTGTAAACGCCGCTGATACGTAGGCGCGGTATGTAGTCGTTGTTTAAATCGACTTTCCACTCGCCGTATTCATCTTTGAATACAGTGACGTCCGGTTCGATGACCGCGTTGGAGTCGGGGCTGAAGCGCTTCCCTGGTGCGGGGTCGAGAGTGGAGATTTCTTCGATCGCGGCTTGGACGTCGTCGGTTGTCGTTCCGGTCTTGCGGCAAATGTCGGGGATGCGGCGTCGCACGAGTAGGGGGAAGTAGTCGCGAAGTATGCGAGATGCGAGTGATGTGCCGCGACCACGCAATTCCAATTGTGTGATCAAGCAATCTTGCATGTCCACTGTGCCGATGCCTGGGGGGTCGAAGGTTTTGAGTGTTTCGACGCACTTCTGCACGGTGCCATAAGGTGTGCGGCTGGTCAGTGCGATGTTGGAAACTGTTTCAGTTAGGTAGCCGTTGTCGTCTATACTACCGATGAGGTAGAAGAGGGCTTCGCGCTCTTGCTTGGAGCAGTCGGTCAGTTCTGCTTGTTCAATGAGATGCTGTTGCAGTGAGACGCCCTGTGTGAGGGAGTTCATGAAGTGGTCGCGGCGCTCTTCGTCTTCAGTGGTGTGGGTTTGTCCGCTGTTCTCTTGAGCAAATTGCTCGCGCACATCTTCGCTCATTTTGTCGAGGATGCTATAGTCATCGACGTCGAAGCTAAGCTCTTCGTCGGCGTCGCGCTCGTCCTCGGTCGTCGTTTCACGTTCTTCTTCGACGCTAATGCTGTCGATGGAAAGTTCTTCCAGTAGCGGGTTGGTTTCCAGTTCTTCGAGGATGGAAGTGCGTAGTTCTACCGCGGGCGCTTGTAGAATTTTAAGTGAATTGCGTAGTTGAGGCGCTAAAACTAGCGACTGCGTTTGTTTTTGAACCTGCTGAAAACCCTGTGAGCTCATATTGAAACCATCTCCGCTATGTCTCTGTGTGAGCGCCTAGACCGGGGGTTGCACCTGTGGCCCAGCGACGCGCTGCATTGCGTCCGTCCTCGCTGTAGAGATCGATGACGTAATTCGCTAATTTTTCGTTGGTCGGTCCGTAGCCTTCGCCGTAGAGGAAGACCTCCAGGGCGGTCAGCATTTGGTCTGCGCTTTGAAAGCGTTTGTTGCGATCGCGCTTGAATCCAAGCTGTAATATATCGTCCAATCTTGGATCGATATTATTGTTCATTTCGTTGAAGTCAGGAATTGCGAGTTCGAGGATATTCTTGCGTGTCGCGATTTCGTCGGAGGCCTCAAAAATATTCTCACTAAGTAGCAGTTCGGCTAGGATAATGGCGCAGCTGAAGAGGTCGGCTCGTGAATCAGTGACTTGGCGCAGGGCTTGTTCGGGGGAGAGGTATTCATCCTTTCCTGCGATCACTTCGCCTTCCTTGTTATACATGAGGTCGAGTGCTTTCGCGATGCCGAAGTCTGTAAGCTTCACGTCGCCTTCGCGGGCGATCATGATGTTTCTTGGGTTCACATCGCGGTGAACAATGCCTAAGGGGCGCCCCGACTTATCGCATTTTTTATGGGCGTAGGCGAGACCGCGGCAAACGCGCGAAACGATGAAGGCGGCAATATCTGCGGGTATTGCTTGGCTGGTCAGCTTGTGGCGTTCGATGAAATCTTCTAGCGTGATGCCGTCCACATATTCCATGGTCATGAAATATTGACCGCTGATCTCACCTAAATGGTAAGTTTGAACGATATTTGTGTGGATCAAGTCAGCGACGAGTCGGGCTTCGCCAATGAAATTATTTCGAAATTCTTCAATTTTAGAATATTCTTCCCGGATCAACTTCACTGCGACGCGCTTGGAGAAGTCGCCGGCACCGTGCTGCTCGCCCTCGTAGACTATGCCCATGCCGCCTTCAGCGATCACTCGGGTCAGCTCAAAGCGCAGTTCTGCAAATATGTGGCGAAGCTTTGTCATTTCCCTGTATCAAAGGTCTATATAATCATTTCGCAAGCGGATTTATCAAACTAGCACGAAAAATGCTACAATCGTAATATCGGCAGTCCGTGAGTTGACACGAGAGACCTTCCGGCTTTGTTTTCAGTCATGATAACAATTACTGATAGTGCCGTCCTGCAAATAAGTAAGCTGGCAGCGGAAAAAGCGAGCGAAGGTCAATTACTGCGTATCTTTGTCGAAGCGGGTGGTTGCTCCGGTTTCGAGTATGGAATGTCTTTTGATGATGCCAAGCCAGACGATAAGCAGCTTGAAGACAATGGGGTCTCGTTCCTCATCGATGCTACCAGCTATGAATACTTGGATGGCAGTGAAGTCGATTTTGACGATGGTCTCAGTGGCAAAGGTTTTGATATTCGTAATCCCAATGCGACCAGCACATGTGGCTGTGGACGGTCTTTTAATTAGTCTTCGTATAATTTAATCAAAAAAAGAGGCGGCCCTATCCGTTAGCAAATGCATCGGGTGGGGCTGCCTCGGTTTTTTAGGTTGGGACTAGACGACTTCTTCGACGCCGACTTCGAGGCGTTTTCCGTTGATCGTCAAACCGTAGCGCTTGACCGGACCGCTTGAAGTCGAGGGTGCAGCAGCAGGGCAGGCTGGTGCTTCGGCTTTCGCAGGTGCAGGCTTGGGCTTTGGTTTGTTGGTCCCTTTGAGATGAGCTTCCAATTGAGCAGGGAACATTGCGTAGATTACGCAGTGCTCGTCGTCGCTTGGTAAACCTTTACCTTCAAGTTCTTTGCGCAGGTCGTCCATGTGCTTGTGAACGGCACCCGGTGCTTCAACAGGGCGGCAAGTGATGGGCTCTTTCTTCGCTTGCTTGGCGGCCAGAGCTTGTAGCTCGGGGTCCACCGGCGCAGGCGTGCGGCCATAGTAGCCAAGTGCGATGTCTGCGGCTTGTGGCGAGATTTGTTTCCAGCGGCCGAACTTCACATTGAGGAAGGCTTGCATGCCGACGATCTGCGAAGTGGGGGTGACCAGTGGGATCCAGCCAAGAGCTTCGCGCACGACCGGGATTTCGCGGAAGACTTCGTCGAATTTATCTTCCATCTTTTGCTCTTTGAGCTGTGTGCGGAAGTTGGAGAGCATGCCGCCGGGCACTTGATACTCGAGTGTATCGACATCGATCACTTCGTTTTTGTGACCAGTGAAGTCGCTGAGCTCTTCATAGGCTTTTTCAAGGTGAGTGCGGACTTCTCTGAGCGATGCTTTTTGTTCATCGCTGACTACGGGGCAGCGTTTGTGCCCTTGCAGCATGGCAAGCATACGCGTGGTGTCTGGCTGTCCTGTGCCGTTGGCAAATGGTGAAACCGAAAGGTCGATCGCATCTACACCCGCATCGATCGCGGCCATGTAAGTGCCTGCTCCTAGACCCGCTGTGTCGTGGGTGTGAATCCAGACAGGAATTTTGAGCGTATCTTTTAGACCTTTGATAATGTCGTAGGCCTGCATCGGTGGAATGAGTCCCGCCATATCTTTGAGGACGATGGCATGGGCACCCATGTCTTCGAGCTCTTTACCCATCTCGATGAACTTCTCGGTGGTGTGCACGGGGCTGCTGGTGTAGCAGATGGTGCCGTGGGCTTGTGCTCCAGCTTCTCGAGCGGCGTCGATCGCGCATTTCATATTACGCGTATCGTTGAGCGCATCAAAAATACGGAAGATGTTCATACCGTGCTTCGCGCTGGTTTTGATGAACGTGCTGACCACATCGTCAGGGAAGTGGGCGTATTGCACGATGTTTTGTCCGCGCAACAGCATCATGTGTGGTGTCTTTGGGCATGCCTTCTTTAGTGCATCGAGGCGGTCGAAGGGGAATTCGTCCAAAAAGCGAAGTCCGGAATCAATTGTGGCACCGCCCCAAGTTTCGAGAGCACCGAACCCCCAGTCGTCGAGTTGCTTACAAACGGGCAGCATTTGCTCGGTTGTCATGCGCGTTGCGGCGAGGCTTTGGTGTCCATCACGGAGGACGTTGTTGTTAAGTATTACTGATTTCATAATGTCTTAGGATAAGTAAAACTTAAGTGTAGTGATTGTAGGATTCAAGTTTTTTATGCAAAAAAATGGCGATCCTCTTGAAATGGTCTCAGGCTGGGCGTGCCGAGGAGCCCTCCAGCCCATGAATGCTAGACGGTGTCGATGAAGTCTTTCAACCGAGCACTTTGCCCGGTTGTTGCTGGATGAAGCGTGGTTTTGGAGTTAGAGCCCTTGGGACTTTCGCTCGGCGCGCTGAGCGTCTTCCATACGATTCAACTGACGGTAAGCCAAAGAAAGGTTATACCATGCGCGGTAGAACTGTGGTTCCATGGCTACGGTCTCTTCGAGATAGCCAGCGGCGCGTTCCAGGTCGCCAGCTTCAGCGGCGAGTAGTCCGAGAGAGTATGGGAACATTGGATTTTCAGGTGCGAGCTCCCATCCGGTGTTGAGATAACGAGCCGCGGGGTCATTCATTCCAGCTGAGCTCAACAGTATGGCTGCTTGGTGATACATCTCCGGATTGAGCGAATCCAGCAGCACGGCACGAACGACATACTTTTGCACATCGGCAGGGTTCCTATCGCGTGCTGCTTTATTGGCCATAAGGAGTAGGCTTTGCGGGCGATCCATATTGAAATCGATATAGTTCTGCCACTCTTCTGCTACTTGCGCGTCAGGGACATCAAGTCCTTGTGAGGCGAGCGCCATGGAAGCCGCGATGCGGACGCTGTGAGAGTTGTCGCCGAGTTTGTCGATGATGACTGCTTTGTTTTCAGGCATTTGTCCGAGTGAACGGACTGCCCGACCACGGACCAGGGCGCTTTCGTCGTCCAACAACGTTTTGAGGTGAGTGACGACTTCGATGTTCGGCAGATAGCTTGCGAGAAGTCCTGCGTAGGTGGCTCGCCATGCGGGGATTTCTTCTCCTTCGGCGACGGCTAATAGTGCCGGCATCCCTTCCGGTTCCATCGCATAGGCGGCAGCGATCGCACGTGCGCGCTGGCGTTGGCGGCTTTGAGCGAGTTTCTCGCCATACCATTTCTCAGCATATTCGACTGCCCAGTCGACGCTTTCGTCGCTATGACATTTACTGCAGGCGTTGGGGATCCCGAGTTCTTGAGTCATCAGTGGATCGGGGGAGTGGAAGCCGTGGTCTGCCCGATCATCGATTTGCATATAGGTTGTTTGAGGCATGTGGCATTCGACACAGCGATTGCCGGTGCTGCCTGCTGGGTGAAAACTGTGCTCGGTTGGCTTGATGATCGGTGCCTCCATTGTGCCACCAGCTTCATGGCAGCGCATGCAGAGCATGTTATTTTCTACGGGCAAAATGTGCTCCAAAGTGTGCGGGTTGTGGCAGTCCATGCAGCTCACTCCAGCGTGTGCCATGCGGCTCATTTGGAACGATCCATAAACAAAGTCTTCGTCGATAATTTGTCCGTCCGGGTGGTAAAGGTCGGGCTGATCCGGAAGCGACAATGTGAAGTGGTCGTCATATGCATCACCGAATTTATATGCATCTGCGGTTAACTGATCGCGACGAGAGTGGCAGGTTGCGCAGTTTTGAATGGTGTGCACTTTGTCCGGAATCGGTTTACTGGTATAGTTTTCTGATTGAGCTTCGGCTATGTGATCTTCGAGTCCGGTATGGCATTCGGCGCAGGCGATGCCTTGTTGGATCCAATTTGGATCGTAGCTGTTGCTCTCAAAATTAAATCCTTTTTGGTATTCGGTGGTGTGGCAATAAGCGCAGTTTGAATTCCAGTTCATACCTTGACCGGTCCAGTGTCCCCACTCGCCAGGCATGCGGTCTTGCCCCGCATACACATCCAACCAGCGGTCTTCTATAACGTCGTAGGTGGCGCTGATGGTTTGGAACTTATTGCCTGGTAACTCGGCAAGGTATTGGCGTAAGGGCGTGTAGCCGATCACACCGACAAGGTCATAGACTAGCGGGCTTTCACCTTCCTTGAGCACGCGAAGCTCAAATTTCCCGTTGTTTTCGGCGAGTTCGTAAGTGACGCCGGATTCCTCAACATAGCGTGCCGGGGTGAAGGCGCCGCGATCATGCTCGATCGAGACTGGGCGGTTGGCTTTGGCGTGATGACTCTTTTTCCAATCGGCAACTGCGTCTTCATGGCACGTGGCACATGCGTCGGGACCGACGACCGCTTGTCGTGCTGGATTATGAGAGATCGCAAACGCGGGTATGTCGCTACGATTGCTTCCTTTAGTGGGCTCGTATCCAGCGTCGCTGGAATCACCGCATCCGGAGAAAAGGCAGATGAGACTAGCAAATGCTACAGCGATAGTGCCGGAGCGTAATAAATGGAAAAGCATGGCTTAGAATGTTTGTAATAAACGCGGACGGTCAAGCAGGATGCTTTTGTTTTGCTAAACCTATTAGTGACTTCGATGAAGCGTATGAAAGGTGGCTGTGGCGCTGCAAAGCTTCAAGACTTTCGCCGATAGCTGCCGGGCTTTCTTTGATTGTTTCGTTGCTTTAGAAAGATCGGAATGAATTTACCCTCAATGAAATCAAAGGCGGCTTGAAGACCTTCCTTTTTATAAACGACTCCGATCTCGGCTTCCATAGCCGTGGGTTCGCCGAGTGAGGAGAGGAATTGATTCGATGTCATTTGAATAAACACCTCCGCGCGCTTGGCTGTCGGGATGTCGCTCTGTTTCAGTATCCATTCCCGTGCAAACAGTGCGAGGACGGCGTCGCCGATCCAAGCTTGAGTGCGTTTTTCGTTAGCTGGCATTGTGGCTAGGGGAGCTTAGTGAGTTCAGTTTCGATGTAGGCATCTTCAGTTGTCAGATGTTTGAACCAAAAGTCCTGTAACTCTCCTGTGGTGGCCGTGACAACAGGGAAGTTGTCTTCAATTAATTCGTGACGCAGGGCATCCGGGTGTTCCTCTAGGAATTTAGTAAACCAAGCAAAACTAGGGACTCGAAGGGTGGCAGTTGTTTCTGAGACTTTCACATGAATGAGTGAGTGGACCGGTATGCGGTGAATCATATACACGCTACTCATCGGTAATTTATTATCATTAGATGTGTCGGGGTATATATCGATGAAGAACTGCTCTTTAATCTTAAAGGGTGTGCCGATGAAAAAGCCTGTGGAGTCGTCGCCCTCTGTGATAATGATATCATAGGACTTGGCGTCGTCAGAGGGTTTGAAGTGCCACTTGTTCTGTTTGCCAGTTTCTTGCCATTCTCCGGCGAGACTTCGATCGGCGATGACATCGTCTTCAGCGTAGAAAGGTTGCAGCGAGACAACGAAGCAACCAGGGAGGAGTGCTAAGAGTATGAGGAGTGGGGTAATCGTTGATTTTTTCATAAGATGTTTGTGTGACTTAGTGGGCTTGTAGCCAGTTGTCGCCGATGCCGATTTCAATTTCGATGGGGGCGGGAAGCTCCAATGCTTTTTGCATGCCTTCGGTTATGAGTTCGCGGACGACATTTTCTTCGGATGGATCGAGGTCGAAAACCAATTCGTCATGCACCTGGAGAAGCATGCGCGTATTCAGACCCTTTTCTGTAATTGATTTTTGGATACGCACCATGGCGAGTTTGATCATGTCTGCCGCAGTGCCTTGGATGGGCATATTGATCGCGTTGCGTTCGGCGGCGGCGCGAATGGTGCCGTTGCCGGAGTTGATGTCGCGAAGATAACGGCGGCGACCTGTGATAGTCTCAACATAGCCTTTTTCTTTCGCGCTTTCTTTCATGCGCTCCATGTAACCTGGAATGCCGGGGAATTGGGCGAAGTAGCTGTCGATAATCTCCTGTGCTTCGGTGCGGGAGATAGTGCCGAGGCGTTGTGCAAGACCAAAGGCGGAGATGCCATAAGGAATGCCGAAGTTGACCATCTTTGCCGTGCTTCGCTGATCGCGGTCTACAGCATTGAGTTCGATATCGAAAATTTTGGCGGCAGTGGCGGTGTGGATGTCGCGACCTTCACGAAAGGCTGTGAGTAGCCCCTCATCGCCGGTTAATGCGGCTAGGATGCGGAGTTCGATCTGCGAGTAGTCGGCGGCGAGGAGCTTCCAGCCCGCACGAGGGACGAAGGCTTTGCGTATTTCGCGGCCTCGCTCACTGCGGACCGGAATGTTTTGTAAATTGGGATCGTTGGAAGAGAGGCGACCGGTGGAGGTCTGGACTTGTCCGTAGTTGGTATGCACGCGGCCAGTCTTTGGGTCGACTGAATGCGGCAGAGAGTCGATGTAGGTGCTTTTGAGTTTAGTGAGTTGGCGATACTCGAGGATGTTGGCGACGATGTCGTGCTTGGGCGCGAGCGAGGAGAGGACTTGCTCGTTAGTCGCATATTGACCGGTCTTGGTCTTCTTCGGTTTTTCGACGAGTTTGAGTTCATCAAACAGCACTTCACCTAGTTGCTTGGGCGAGTTGAGGTTGAACTCGCGGCCAGCGGCTTCGTAGATCGATCTTTGAAGTGCGTCGATATGATCGATCAATGAGGCTCCGGTTTCGGCGAGCACGGCTTCGTCCATCCGGATGCCTTCGCGTTCGATTGTGGCGAGAACTGGAAGCAGGGGCGTTTCGATTTCGTAGAAGACTTTGGCCTGACCGCTTTCTTCGAGTTTCGGTTCAAAGACCTGCCAGAGTTGCAGGGCGATGTCGGCGTCTTCGATCGCATAATCGGCGAGTGCTTTGGGTTCGACGTTCGAGTAGTCGATGTCTTCCCCCTTTTTGATGTCAGGGATCAGTTCGCTGAAGCGGATCGGTGAATATTGGAGAAAGTCTTCCGAAAGCGTGTCGAGGTTGTGACGTTGCTCGGGATCTATCAACGCGTGAGCAATCATCGTGTCGTAGCAAGTGCCTGCGACTTGAACTTGCTGCTCGGCTAGGATGGAGAGGTCGAATTTTAAGTTGTGCCCAATCTTAGTCAGTGCGGCATCGGCAAAAATGGGGCGAAGTTCTTCAAGCCCAGTGATGTCGTTTTGGGTGGGGAGAAACCAACCGCTTTGCGGTTTTGTTGAAAAGGAAATACCGACGAGTTGCGCGCGGCGTGGGTTGAGCGCGGTGGTTTCGGTATCGAATGCGAAGGTGCCTGCGGCTTTGAGCTCGGCGATGAGCTCAGCGCGTGTGGTGGCGTCGTGCGCGATCCGATAGTCTACTTTGACGTCGCCGAGTTTCTGGAACGTCACCTGCGGTAGGAGATCGAGCTGATCGGAGTCCGCCGTAGAAGCCTTGGTGCTTTTCTCGTCGTCTTCGCTCATAAGCACGAGGTCGGTCGCGGTTTCTTGCACGGAAAAATCACTGCCGAAAATGCGCTTACCCAATGTCCGGAATTCAAATTCTGCGAATATTGGAACGAGCTTTTCTTGGTCGGGCGAGTCGAGGCGTATGCTGTCCCAGTCTGATTCGATAGGGACGTCGAGTTGGATGGTGGCGAGTTTTTTGGAGAGACGTGCGTTGTCGGCGTGTTCGCGAATGCGTTCCTGCTGTTTGCCTTTCAACTCGTCGACATGCTCGATGATGCCTTCGACGGTGTCGTAAGCGGTGAGTAACTTTTCGGCTGTCTTCGGGCCGATGCCTGGCACGCCGGGGATGTTGTCGGAAACGTCGCCACAGAGCCCTAGCATATCGATGACCTGATCGACACGAGCGATGCCCCATTTTTCTTTGATTTCATTCACACCCCAAATCTCAGCGCCGTCGCCTTTACGGGAAGGGCGATACATTTTGATCTTTTCGGTGACGAGTTGTCCGAAGTCCTTATCGGGCGTGACCATGAAGATCTCGTCGAAACCATCTGCTTCGGCGCGATGTGCGAGGGTGCCAATGATGTCGTCGGCCTCGTAGCCATCCATTTTGAGCACCGGAATGCCAAAGGCTTCTGCGATACGGCTGAGGTGAGGCATGGCAGCCGAGAGGTCTTCGGGCATGGCTTCGCGCTGAGCTTTGTATTCGGGGTAGAGGATGTGGCGCTCGGTAGGAGCCGAGGTGTCAAAAACCACAACCAAGTGGCTGGGCTTTTGATTGCTGATCAATTCGATCAGCGTGCTGGTGAAACCAAAGATGGCCGAAGTGTTGAATCCCTTCGAAGTATAAATCGGGCTACGGATAAGAGCAAAGTGAGCGCGGTAGGCGAGGGCCATACCATCTAATAGATAGAGCTTTTTAGACATTGGGAAATAGGTTGAAGATCGTGGGTAGAAGGTCGAACACGGAATCTCGAATTTTGACGTGAAGCTGATTTTTTGTGGCTCCCTTGTTACAAATTGAGATTCGACTTTTAACAATAGAGAAACAGTTTAACGCTTTTTAATTCAAATGGACTCGGAAACAGAAAAACACAAAGACCCTGCCGTTCATAAGAATAAGGGTATAACTCGCGTGTTGAAAGCATTTGGCTACTCGCTCGAGGGAATTGCTTCGAGTTTGAAGCATGAGGCGGCTTTTCGGCAGGAAGCCTTGTTTGCCTGTATTCTGGTGCCAGTGTCTTGTTTTCTTCATATGCCGTTGGCGCATCATTTGATCTTGGTCGCCTCGGTGTTGTTGGTGCTGATCGTGGAGCTGATCAATTCTGCGGTTGAGGCAGTGGTTGACGATATTTCATTGGAACACCGCCCGCTCGCCAAGCGTGCTAAGGATATAGGGAGCGCCGCTGTATTCTTAAGCCTTTTGAATTGTTTGATCTGCTGGGTGTCTGTCATTGCGGCGAATTGGTCACAAATAGTGAGCTAGAAGCCAATAATGTTACACATCGTTTTATTTAACCCTGAAATCCCGCAGAATACTGGAAACATCGGTCGGCTCTGCGCGATCACCGAAACGCGCTTGCATTTGATTCATCCGCTCGGCTTCACGATCACCGATAAGCACTTGAAACGCAGTGGGATGGACTATTGGCATTCTTTGGATGTGCATCATCACGATGATTGGGACGCGTTTCAGGCGAGTCCACATAAGCCGGAGCGACTTTGGTTATTCACCACCAAGGCAGACCATGTATATTGGGACGTGCAATACGCCGATGGCGACGGACTGGTCTTCGGCAACGAGGGGCATGGCGCACCGGACTGGTTACACTCCCAGATGGAAGGGCAACGGCTCACGATCCCGCATAAAAACACGGATTTGCGCTCATTGAACCTGTCGACCGCAGTGGGAATCACGACATATGAAGCGATTCGCCAATTATCGGTGGTATCTTAGTTGGTGAGCCAATGCTGCCAACGGCATTGAATACCAGTATTTTAGGCTTGCAGGCGAGGGGCGGACACCTACTTTCCTGCGTTCCTTTTGCGATGATCGGTATCATCGACTGCGCCTCGGCGTAGGTAGTTTATCAACAATAACATCCAACCAGCTGCCACTTCGGTGTGCAGCACACAAATAGTATATGAGTCTAATGGAAGAACTGCTTTCGAGCAGCAACCTAGATAACCTCAAAGAGGGTTCCATCATCCAAGGAACCATCATCGAGATCCGCCCCACTGAAGTCGTCGTCGACATTGGTGGCAAATCCGAAGGCATCGTTCACGCCAGTGAGTTCGTCGATATGAGCGAACTTCAAGTTGGCTCCGAACTCGAAGTTTTCCTTGAAAAGCTTGAAGACAAAGAAGGTAACCCGGTTATCTCTTACGATAAAGCTGAGCAAAAGAAGAACTGGGAAAAGATCGTCGAAAACTGCGAAGAAGGTTCGATCATTCAAGGTCGTGTCCGTTCCAAAGTTAAAGGCGGCCTGATTGTCAGCATCGGTGTCGATTCCTTCATGCCTGCGTCGCAAATCGACGTTCAGCCTCCGAAGAATCTCGATCAATATGTCGGTCAGACATACGACTTCAAGGTTATCAAAATCAATCTCGACCGTAAGAACATTGTCGTTTCCCGTCGCGAGCTCATCGAAGAGCAACGCATGGAGAAGCGCCGTTCGCTCCTCGAAGACGTCAAGCCAGGCGACAAGCGCCGTGGCCAAGTCAAGAACATCACCGATTACGGTGCGTTCGTTGACCTCGACGGTCTCGACGGTCTCCTCCACATCACTGACATGTCATGGGGTCGCATCCAGCACCCATCTGAGATGGTCAAGCAAGGTGAGGAAATCGAAGTGGTCATCATCGAAATCGATCGCGATCGCGAGCGTGTTTCCCTTGGTCTCAAGCAGCTTGCTTCCAACCCTTGGGAGAAGATCGAAGAGAGGTATCCAATCGGAACAACGATCAAGGGCAAGGTGGTCAACCTCGTTCCTTACGGTGCATTCATCGAAATCGAAGAAGGTGTCGAAGGTCTCGTTCACGTTACCGAGTTGTCCTGGACAAAGCGCATCTCCAAGCCAAGCGAAGTTCTTCGCATCGGCGAAGAGGTCGAAGCAGTTGTTCTCGGCATCCAGAAGGACGAGCAAAAGATCTCTCTCGGCACTCGTCAGCTCGACAACAACCCATGGGATATGGCTCGCCACAACTACCCAGTTGGCGCCCGCGTCCGTGGTAAAGTTCGTAACCTCACAACCTACGGTGCCTTCGTTGAACTCGAAGAAGGTATCGACGGCATGGTGCACGTTTCCGACATGTCCTGGACTCGCAAGGTCAATCACCCATCCGAGGTGGTCAAGAAGGGCGACGAAGTCGATGCATTGGTTCTCGACGTCGATGCAGACAGCCAGCGTATCTCGCTCGGCATGAAGCAGCTCTCCAGCGATCCATGGGACGAAATTGAAACACACTTCAAGGTCGGCGACATGGTCAAGGGCAGTATCTCCAAGATCACAACTTACGGTGCGTTCGTCGAACTCGACAACGATATCGACGGTCTTGTGCACATCTCGCAAATCAGCGAAGAGCGTGTTGAGAAGATCAAGGACGTGCTCAACGAAGGCGACGAAGTCGAAGCTCGTGTTGTTAAGATCGACAAAGAAGAGCGCCGTATCGGTCTCTCGATCAAGGCTGCAAACTACAGTGAGGCTGACCTCGCTAAGGAACGCGCTGCATTCGAAAACATCACAGCCGCTGAAGATCTCACCAACCTTGGTGACCTCCTCGACGAAGCGACTAAGTAAACCTCGTTTACCGCAACTATCTAACAAAGCCCCGCAGTTTTCTGCGGGGCTTTTTTTGCGCCTGCATTTCGGTCCCTGCTTTCTTGCTTTCCTTTTCGAAAAACAATTCACTGCCTGTCGTGTTTTCCCTTCGTATGATTCGTCATGTTCTGCCTGCCATATTGAGTGGTGGTGCGCTAATAATGTCGGGCTGCGTGACTCAAAAGTCTAAGCCCGCGAATATCCCGTTCCATACGCTCTATCGACCCATTAACGATGCAGGTGCGCAGCAATTCCTAGAGCAGGGGATTGCAGTGCTGCGCCGTGACGATGCGCCCCTCGAGTTTTCGGTGCGGCAGGTGTTACTTCGCCATGCGGAAAAAAATGAAATCGGCCGTGGTTATAAAGTTCGCGAGCACTTTTCGCTCACCGAAATTGTCGACGCGCAGCAGGGCATTTTTGCCATCTACATCGCGGTGCCGCCGAGCGATCCGGAATTTTACCCATTCTTGGCACATGAAATTGGGCATTTGAAGCGACCCTCAGTTGAAGATGACTGGGATATGGAAGGTTGGTGCACTGTTTTCTCTGAAAAGCTCTGCGCAGAACTCGGCAAAGACTGGAGCGCATGGACACAGCGCTTTAAGGATAATCCCAAGGGGAAATACGCGCGCTCTTATTTTAAGGCCAAGCTCGAGAATCAGTGATCTATCCTCGGAACTGTCAGTAGCTAGAAATTTCTCTAATTATTAAACGCGAGGTGTTCTCTTTCGCGAAATGTGGTATAGTGCGCTTTATGAAAAATTCATCTGTTGTTCGTCCTGTTGTTTTGATGGGTGCCTGCCTGCTCACGCTACTGCTGGGTGTTTTTATTGGTTTTCAATTGGACGGCCGAGGACCTGATGCGGAAAAGTCGTCAAATGAGCGAACTGTTAAGACGGCTAAGACCGGGGAGCGGACGATGGTGCAGAAGCTCGGGACGTCTGGTGGGCTTGGTGCCGAGCTGACTGCAGATGCGCTGGAAGTGGGGGCGAGTCCGCTAAGTCCTCAGTTAGTAGCGATCGATGCATTTTTGCGTATGGCTCAAATGGATCCTTTGGCTGCGGCGGAGGAAGCTTTGTCAGCCTCGAATGATTTGGAGCGCATCTCTAAACTTGCGCTCTTGCTCGCAGAGGCGAGCTCCGAAGATATGCCAGGAATTGCGGAATTGATTTCCAGTGAATCGAACGATTTCGACCGGATGCAACAAATGGGCATGCTGTATTATGCTTGGGGGCGCATCGATGCGCCTACCGCGGTGGCTTATGCAGAAGAGCAGGGCGGTCGTCATGCGGGCATGGCCACAGCCGTGGCGCTCTCCTCCTGGGCGAGTCTTGATCCCGGCAGTGCGCGTGCATGGGTCGATGGGCAAGAGAATCCGAGCCGCTATCAACGAGGACTGTTGATCGGATGGAGTGAGCAAAATCCTCTACAAGCGCTGCAATATATTGCTGGGTTGGGCACTGAGTCTGATTTAATGGATCGTTGGGCGGCACCTCAAATAGCACGTAATTTGATTAGCGCGCGTGGCGTGATGGCTTTAGACGATCTGGCGGCCATGCCAGCGACTCAAAATCGTCGTGAATTGCTAGAGCGCTTGGCCGACGAGCTCGGAGAGACGGATCCTGCAGCTGCGGCCGTGCACCTCTCTTCGATCAAGGATACAGAGATTTTAAGAACCGCTGTGCCCGAAGTCGCACAGGAGTGGGCTCGCAACGATCCGCAGGCTGCGGTCGAGTTTGTTTCTGGCTATAAGGAAAACACCGAGGTCTATGCTCGCGCGATGGCCGAAGCGATTGAGGAGTGGGCCGAACGCGACCCCTATGAAGCGGGCGTGTATTTAAATTCTCTGCCCGCTTCGCCGGATCTGGACCGGTCGGTTGCTGAGTATTCCCGAGAAGTGGCACGAGTTGACCCTGATGGTGCTATGAGTTTTGCGGTCTCTGTAAATGATCCACGGATACGTGCGGATACTATTCGGCGTGTGGCTCGAGATTGGCAGCGTTCCTCACCCGAAGATTACGCTGCTTGGGCTGCCGCTAACCCAGAGGTCGCTCCTGCAGATACTGGAAGCGACGCTCGCAGAGATTAAGTCGGCGTCGTGTAAGTTCCTAACTTTGGTGGGCGGGACCGCGGCGAATGGCGCTACCTCAAAACTTCCAGCTGTTGCCGTAATAGATGAACTTAGTTCTTCTTGGGTAGAATCACGCGTCGCCGCGGAACTGTTGTCGTCGGTTTGGAATTGTTATTTACTTGAACTGTTAAGCCCGGAGGCAAATTCGGCGTTGCATTATTTGCTGTCGCGGGAGGTGCAGATGTGGCGACTGCCATAGGGACGTCAGTTGATTCCATGAGCGTTAACTTTTCAGTTCGACCGTTTTGGCTCACCGTGACGGTCTTGGAGTCGACATCAAACTTCGTGATTTTGATATTGTCGCGGCTTTCTCCTTCGGGAATCCAATAGCCCTTTTGATCGCTTTTATTGAAGAGGCTGAATTTGTAGACGCCATTCATTTGGACGATCCCGCGGAACTCGATTTGCCGTGCAATGGCTCCATTCGCAGCAACTGCTTTTGGCGGCTCTACCCGCGTCGGCTTCTTGTGGTCGTGTGGTAGAAACGGACTTCTGCTTTCGAGTGTTTGACTCGAAAGTGAGAGGGAGGAGGTAAGCGTAAACAATACGCACAGCAGTAGCTGGCTACCATATCGGGCGCTTTTAGCAGAGGGGCAATTCGCTGTAGTTGATGGATGCATCGATGTTATCGTGTGCG
>JANQXM010000017.1 GCA_030729385.1 Opitutales bacterium
CCTTTAACTTAAGATGAGCAAAAAGGTATTATAATACTGTTGGAAATAAAATGAAATACATCACTGCATCAACTATCGCATTACTGCTGACTATAGCGTCTGATGTGTCCTGAGAAAACTGGACATGAGATTCTACTTTCAAAAATTGGTTCCCGAGCAGCTCAGTCCATTTTGAAGATCCAGTGTGAAGTGGCGAAGTTGTCGAGTTCGAGGTTGTAGGTGAACTTGTAGTTGTTCTTCGCGGCGTCGTAGTCGACTTGCCAGAAGTCGTTGCCGTGCACGGATTGGTCTAGTTTGATTTCTTTACCATTCACGACTTGATAGAGCGTGTAGCCAGTGGCGGAGGGGAGCCCGTCGAATTGGATGGGGACGGCGCCGACGCCGCCTTCGATGGAGACGCGGATTTCTTGTCCGGATTGAGCCTGTATCTCGATGGGGTAGCGGTTGATCAACTGACCGCCGGTGACATGGATCTTGAGATCATTGCCGATGGCTTCGCGGTAGGTGGTCTTCCAAGAGCTCGGGTTTTCTGTGAGGTGTTGGCGGTAGGTTTCGTTGGGACCGTAGTAGTCGTCTGCTTGGCGGTGGAGTGTGATCCATTCGAGATCCATTTCGATCATATCTCCTGGCAGGAAGGCTTCGACTCCTTTGGGGGCGGTGAGGAGTAAGTCGAGGTTGATGGCGCCGTCGCGGAGGACTTGATACACGGGGACAGAGATCGTGGGATTGTTGTATTCCTTCCCGCTGAGCGTGGTCTTATAGCCGCGGATGACTAGTGCGCGATAGCCGGGACCTTTTTCATCTGCGGGGTTTTTGTAGGCACCGGGGAAACTGAACCACCAGGGGGCATTGCCTTCGATGGTGGTTTGGGCGATGAAGTCCTCACCTTTTTTGAGGCTACTTGGCACGTCTTTGTTAGCGATCAGACCATTGGCGTTGCCGTAGGCGATGGTGGGGACGGCATAGTTGCTGGTGCGACCCATCTTGAAGAGCCACGCACCCTTAGCGGAGACTTCTTGGTCGAAGGTGTAACGGAACTTCTGAAAGGTGCGGACGTAGTCATCAGTGCGCAGGGTCTGCACTTTGGCAGAGACATCGACTTCGCGGGCGGCACCATATTTGCCATCATAGCGCACGTCGGTGAGGCAAGGGCCATGCGCGAGGTAGGCGGTTTTGAATTCGGCGGGATGGTGGCGCTGACCGGATGCATCCGATACTTGTAGCCAGTCGCCGCCCCAACCGGCATCGGTCCAATTCCACTTTTTGCCATTGGCACCTGTGCGTGCCATGAGCATGCGCACGTCGGTAATCGCGACATCGACGCAACTGCGGTCCATATCGAAGCAAATCGTTTCACCCCAGCAGCCGATGGCGAGTTGATCCCAGCGACCATTGCCGCCGTAACCGACGAGGGAAAGTTGTGCATGGGACGCGGAGGGCAGGGTGCCATAGAAACCATATGCGATGCGTAAGGTGTATTCGGTCTTGCCGGGTTTAGCAGGGAGGAGGGTGTAGGCGCGCAGGTAAGCGCCGAGTTTTCCGTAGTGCCAGTTTTTGCTGAGTTGCACGGGAATACCGGTGGGTTTGCCGTCTGCATCGCACAGCATGGGGCAGAGCCCAGTGATGTTGGCCACGTCGCGGAGGTAGAGCATGAAGGGGACGCTGCGTTTGTTGTTGTCGGTATTATTGACGGTCACTGTAAATTCGTCGTAGTTGCGAATGTCGGTGTAGCCGGTCTTCCATGTGCGTTTCAGCTTTTTGACTTCGGCGACGTGCGTGTTGAGGTTTTCTTCAAAGGTGACAGGCACATTTTTACCGTCAGCAGTCGTGAGCGCGATTTCCGGTTGTTTGTTGGAGACTTTATCCTGCACAACTTGGCAGTTGAGTATGAGCTCTCGTGTGACGCCCATCTCCCATGTTTCGACACTGGGGGCACGCACTTCCCAAGTTTGACCTTGGGTCTTCAATTGCATGCGCATGCTCACATCTTGCCAAAGGTATTGTAGTGGTGCTGGGTCGGTTGGCGCATCGAAGGTCTTTTCGAAGTTGAGCCCATTGCTTGTGGCGAGTTCGGCTGGTTTCGCTTGGTGGTCTTCGATCTCATCTAGGCTCAAGGCGCGGTTCCAGAAGCGTATCTGATCAAAGGTCGCATAGGTGCTGCCACCGAGTTTGAAGGTGCTTGGTCCGAGCTTTCGCGCTTTGCCGATTGCTTGGCTACTTTCTAAGTGTCCGTTGACATAGAAGTTCATGGTTTGACCATCGTAACTGACGGCGAGGTGGCACCATTCATCGAGTTTGAATAACCTGTGTTTTTGCTCTCGCAGGGTTTTGCGATTCCTGTGGTTACCGCCGATATTCATCGAGGCGTCGATACGATCATTGCGGATCGAAAAACCGATATGCCCGTCATCGGTGTCGCTGCCGTTCATACTGAGAAGCACACCTTGATTGGGTCTAGATGTATTGAGTGGCACCTTGACCCAACACTCTAAAGTGAAAGTTTCAGAATCGATGTTTTCTGGCGGACTGATTTCGAGGGGCGCATCGACTACGTTGTGACCATTTCCAACCAAGCCGATGGTCGGTCCATTCATAAAGGGTAACTCGGGGGTGATGGTTGCTGTTAAAGTAAGCGACTTCGGCCATGCCGCGATATCGAGGCGCGCGTCGCAGCTGATGCTGTTGCCGGCATCATCTTCGAGGATGATGTGCTGCATATCGTAGTGCTGCATGTAGCGCCCGGATTCCCACATCCGGTTGTCCTGTAGACGGCGTGCCACATTGCGGGGTCCGGTGACACTGCGTTGTGCGGTAAAGACTCGTTTGGAGCTGCCTAGTTGAATCAATAACTCTGCGGGCGCTAATTGTGCGATCTGACTGGTCGTATTGTTGAGACCGCCGAGATAGCCTCGCTGTGTATTATTCGACTGACCGAAGCGTGCCTGCGGTAGATTGGCCAAGTCCAAGGCGAAACCAAAGTGACCCGTTTCAAAGCAAAGCAGATCGGCAGAGTGGTCGTCTTTGTTTTTACGGAAACCATTCAGCCAGTATGCGTAAGAGTAATCGCGAGCATCCAGCAGGGGTGGGTTGGATGAGGTGCTGACGCTGGTTGCGGTGCCATCGACTGCCTCGGTCGCAGGCTCTTGGGCGTAGCTGCTGCACAGTATCCAGAGGGAGCAAAGGCATAGAATGATTTTTGACTGAAACATTTGTTTTGTGAGACCGTCTAGCCAGTTCGCTGACTATTGAGAGAGGTCTAATGCTAGTGCTAGTAGTAGCAATGGACTTGTTTGAAAGGCAATCTGCAAACATAGCTAAACAGAACGGGATTAAGTCAGCTTATCGTCTATCCTAAGTCTGTTATGAGTATGCCCTGATCGCCCACGTTTCGACTTTTGGACGATTCTTGTTGTCGTATCGCAGCTCTGCCTGTGTTAAGTATCGTATTATGGCACAGACATTTCAACAGCTTGGCGTTCCGTCCGATTTCCTACAGGGTATCGAAGAACTAGGTATTCAGACTCCGACTCCTATTCAGGAGCAAGTCATTCCGTTTTTGATGGAGGACGGCAGTGATCTCATTGCGCAGGCGCAAACAGGCACGGGCAAGACCGCTGCGTTTGGCTTGCCCTTGCTTGCTAAAATGAACCCGAGCAAAAAGGAGATTCAAGGGTTGATCATTGCACCCACCCGCGAGCTCGCTAAGCAGATCGGTAAGCAGCTCTTTAAATATACGAAATACGCGAACGATAAAATCTTTGTCGAGGTCGCCGCGGGCGGTGACAAGATCGAGATGCAAATCGAGCGTCTTTCCCGCCCGACACATATTCTAGTCGCTACGCCGGGTCGCTTGATGGATCTGT
Source organism: Opitutales bacterium (assembly GCA_030729385.1). Taxonomy (GTDB): domain Bacteria; phylum Verrucomicrobiota; class Verrucomicrobiia; order Opitutales; family Coraliomargaritaceae; genus JBPOFY01. The sequence continues at coordinate 3,864 of JANQXM010000017.1, forward strand.
TGGACAAGCAGCTTTCATTGGAGTCGGTGAAATATCTGGTGCTCGATGAGGCCGATGAGATGTTGAGTATGGGCTTTAAGCAGGAATTAGCAGCTATCTTTAAGGAAACCAAAGCGCGCAAAAGCACGTGGCTCTTTTCGGCGACGTTTCAGAAGCGTGTGCAAGGTTTAATTGACAACAACATGTCGCCCAAGGCGCACACGGTGAAGGTGGCTCCGAAAGAAGTGGTGAACCGCAACATCGATCATCAATACGCAATCTGTGCGCGCGAAGAGAAAGACGACTTTATCGCCAAGTATTTATTAACGCATGAAGGTGACCGTGGATTGATCTTTGCCAGAACTCGGGCAGGGGCTTTGCGTCTCGGTCAGGAGCTGACGAAGAAAGGGCTCTCCGTTGCAGTTCTGCAAGGGGACTTGAGTCAGCGCGATCGCGATAAGATCATGCGTGGCTTTAGAAACGAGCGCATACAGCATTTGATCGCCACAGACGTGGCAGCACGCGGAATCGACGTCGAAGGCTTGGCCTTTGTCATCCAGCACCAACTGCCTGATGCGATGCAATACTACACCCACCGCAGTGGTCGCACCGCACGAGCTGGCAAGAAGGGCGTATCCATCACATTGATCGAACCCAACGAGCGCATCAGAATTTCAAGATTGGAACAAGATCTGGGTCTGAACTTCACGATGGTGGAGTAGGTTGAGGTAGCGCGACCGCGTCTCGCGGCGCACCCATCGTGCTAGCTGAAGGTTTCGAACGATCTTGCGGAGCGGGGACGCTCCCGCGCTACCCTTGGTTTGATTTCTGAAGGTCGCATTAGTGCCTGTGTCTGAGGTAGCGCGGCCGCGTCTCGCGGCGCACCCGTCGTGCTAGCTGTAGCTTTCGAACAATCTTGCGGAGCGGGGACCTCCTGCGCTACCCCGTTGAAACAGTAAGCTGTGACACAAAGCTGGGACAGGCTCTGCGCACTGCGACATTAGGTGTGACACACTGGCGCACATATCCCTCCAGTTGACTCGACCCAGTGGGGGTTGTTTATTTTTAAATAACTATCTGTAAGCGACTTACGTATTAGTTTTGGCGATGGCATTGCGAATGCTAAGTAGTTGGCATGGGTAAAATCATTGGAATCGACTTAGGAACAACCAATTCCTGCGTGTCCGTAATGGAAGGCGGCGAAGCGGTTGTTATACCAAACTCGGAGGGTGCACGCACCACTCCTTCAGTAGTGGCATTTGCCAAGAACGGCGAGCGACTCGTCGGTCAAGCAGCGAAGCGTCAAGCTGTGACCAATCCGAGTAACACAATCTTTTCGGCAAAGCGCTTTATTGGACGCAAGTTCGACGAAGTTCAGGAAGAGGCGGCAAGCCTTCCGTATAAGATAGTTAAAGGCAAGAATGGCGACGCTTACATCGAATGTGAGGTCAAGGGCGAGACAGAGCAATTTGCTCCCGAGCAAATCTCCGCGATGATCTTGCAAAAGCTCAAGACGGATGCCGAAGCTTACCTCGGTGAAAAAGTCACCGAAGCCGTCATCACCGTGCCTGCATACTTTAATGATGCGCAGCGCCAAGCGACTAAAGACGCTGGTCAAATCGCTGGCCTCGACGTCAAGCGTATCATCAACGAGCCGACTGCGGCCGCACTTGCTTACGGTCTCGATAAGGGCCAAGACGAAGTGATCGCGGTTTACGACTTGGGTGGTGGCACCTTCGACGTATCGATCCTCGAAATCGGCGACGGTGTCTTCGAAGTGAAGGCAACCAACGGCGACACACACCTAGGTGGTGATAACTGGGATAGCGCATTGATTGATTTCTTGATCGCTGAGTTCAAAAAGTCCGATGGCATTGACCTTCGCACAGACAAGATGGCGCTTCAACGCCTCAAGGAAGAAGCGGAAAAGGCCAAGATCGCGCTGTCTTCGACACAAAGCACTGACATCAACCTTCCTTTCATCACTGCAGACGCCAGCGGTCCGAAGCACCTCAATATCACATTGAGCCGCTCGAAACTGGAGCAAATCTGTGATGCGCTCTATCAGCGCACAATCGGTCCTTACAAGTCATGCTTGAAGGACTCCGGTCACACGACAGCTGAAATCGGCGAGCTAGTGCTTGTTGGTGGTATGACACGTGCGCCTAAGGTTGTTGAAATCGCTAAGGATCTTACCGGTAAGGCACCACACCAAGGTGTGAACCCTGACGAAGTCGTGGCGATTGGTGCTGCGATTCAAGGTGGCGTGCTTCAAGGTGATGTTCGCGACGTGCTTCTGCTCGACGTGACTCCACTCACACTTGCGATCGAAACAGCAGGCGGCGTAGCCACTGCCATGATCGAGCGTAACACCACGATCCCTAGCAAGAAGAGCCAAACTTTCTCCACATACGCGGATAACCAAACTGCGGTGGACATCAAGGTGCTCCAAGGTGAGCGCCCAATGGCGAAAGACAACAAGGTGCTCGGCAACTTCCGTCTCGACGGTATTCCTGCAGCATCTCGTGGCACGCCTCAGATCGAAGTGACTTTCGATATCGATGCCAATGGTATCCTCAACGTTAGCGCGAAGGATCAAGGCACCGGTAAGGAGCAAAAGATTACTATCTCCGGTTCTTCCGGTCTCGATAAGGATGAAGTCGAAAAGTTGAAGCGTGAAGCTGAAGCCCACGCTGCCGAAGACGAAGCCCTCAAGGCTGGCGTCGAAGCACGCAACGAGCTTGATAACATCGTTTACCAATCTGAGAAACAGATCACAGACCTTGGCGACAAGATCCCTGAGGACAAGAAGACTGAACTCGAAGGCGCAATCGTCGAAGGTAAGGCCGTTCTTGAAAATCAGGAAGCCGATGCAGACTCACTAAAAGCTGCGAAGGAAAAGATCATGGGCATCATGGAATCGTTCGCGCAAGACCTCTACAGTCAGCAAGCTGCTGAAGGTGCCGGTCCTGACATGGGCGGTGCTGCTGGTCCTGAAGCAGGTGCTTCCGAGCCAAAGCCAGCTGAAGATGCTGAAACGGTTGATGCTGATTTCGAAGTCGTCGACGAAGACAAAAAATAAACTTTAACAAGCCGCGCCCGGATACGAAGTCCGAGCGCGGCTTTTGTTAACCACTAAATCTCCAAACTAAAAATAGAAATATATATGAAAATCAAACCACTCGGTGAACGCGTTCTTTTGAAACGCATTGAAGAAGATGAACAAGTCCGCGGCGGAATCATTATCCCTGATTCAGCTAAAGAAAAATCTCAGGAGGCAGAAGTTGTCGCACTGGGCACTGGCAAGAAGGACGACGCTGGCAAAGCGATTCCTTTCAATGTCAAGAAGGGTGATAGGGTTCTCCTTCCTCAATACGGCGGCACTCCTGTAAAGGTAGACGGTGTCGAGTATATCCTTATCGACGAAGATAGCATCCTTGGTGTGATTGCTTAATCGACGTTTCCCAACTCTTAAAAATAAAAACGAAATAACGTAATATATTATGGCTAAACAAATTCTATTTGATGAAGCAGCACGTAAGAAAATTCTTGCCGGTGTTAGCACACTTTCTAACGCCGTCAAAGTGACATTGGGACCCAAGGGTCGTAACGTTCTTATCGACAAAAAATTCGGCGCACCTACCATCACTAAAGACGGTGTTACAGTTGCGAAGGAAATCGATCTTTCTGATCCTTTCGAAAACATGGGTGCACAAATGGTGCGCGAAGTCGCTTCCAAGACTGCAGACTCTGCAGGTGATGGAACAACGACTGCAACTGTGCTTGCTGAAGCGGTTTACCGTGAAGGTATCAAGAATGTCGCTGCTGGCGCTAACCCGATCTACCTCAAGCGTGGTATCGATAAGGCCGTTGCTGCTGCAACTGCTGCTTTCGCTAAGCAAAGCAAGAAGGTGAAAGACCGCGAAGAAATTCGCCAAGTTGCCACCGTTTCTGCTAACTGGGATTCCGAAATCGGCGACATCATCGCAGACGCTATGGACCGCGTCGGTAAGGATGGCACAATCACAGTTGAAGAAGCCAAGGGCATCGAAACATCCCTCGACGTGGTCGAAGGTATGCAGTTCGACAAGGGCTACCTTTCTCCTTACTTCTGCACAGATGCGGAAGCACAAGAAGTTAACTTCGAAAACGCACACGTCCTCATCCACGAGAAGAAGATCGGTAGCCTCAACGAAATCCTTCCAGTGCTTCAAACTGTTGCTAAGTCGAACAAGCCACTTCTCATCATTGCAGAAGACGTCGAAGGCGAAGCCCTCGCAGCACTTGTTGTTAATAAGCTCCGCGGCACACTAAACGTGGCGGCAGTCAAGGCTCCTGGCTTCGGAGATCGCCGTAAGGCAATGCTCGAAGACATCGCTGTTCTTACTGGTGGTCGCTGCATCACTGACGACCTCGGCATCAAGCTTGAGAATGTTCAGCTCAGCGATCTTGGCACTGCCAAGCGTATCACTATCAGCAAGGAAAACACCATCATCGTTGAAGGTGGAGGCAAGAGCTCTGACATCCAAGGCCGCGTGAAACTCATCCGCCGTCAGATTGAAGAAACTTCTTCCGACTACGATCGTGAGAAGCTCCAAGAGCGTCTTGCTAAGATCGCTGGTGGTGTTGCCGTCATCAACGTTGGCGCACAAACTGAGCCTGAGATGAAGGAGAAGAAGGACCGCGTCGACGACGCCCTTCACGCTACACGCGCTGCTGTTGAAGAAGGTATCCTCCCTGGTGGTGGTGTTGCACTTCTTCGTGCTGCTAAATCAATCGAAGCTGCTGCTGCTCTGCTTGAAGGTGATGAACAACTCGGCGCACTGATTGTTCGCCGTGCGATCGAGGCACCACTTCGTCAGCTTTGCATCAACGCTGGCGTTGAGGGTTCCCTCGTTGTTGCGGAAGTGCTCAAGGCTAAAGGTTCAATGGGCTACAATGTAGCGACCGGTGAATACGTTGACTTGCTCAAAGCAGGTATCGTTGACCCAGCCATGGTGACTCGCACAGCACTTCAAAATGCTGGCTCTGTAGCCGGTATGCTCCTCACAACTGAGTGCATGATCACAGACGCACCTGAAGCATCAGGTGCTGGCGGTGGTCATCATCACGACATGGGCGGCATGGGTGGCATGGGCGGCATGATGTAATCCGCAAGGGTTACACCATTCGACACCGGATACACATTATACAAAGCCCCGACCGAAAGGTCGGGGCTTTTTTGTGCTGTGACGTTTGTGTCTGTCTGGCGAATCTAACGTGTGGCGGTCGGGACGACCGCCGCTACCCGTGGTGCGCGTATGATTACCGCGTTGTCAGCCGTCGTGTTGGTTTCGTAATTATTCGTGATCTGTTGGAATAAATAGGAACGCGAGGTCATCACACAGCATAACATACTATGAACTTGAATACAGGAGCTAGGAGCTAGAATTGAGAAGTTAGGCATACATCATGAAAGACTTACTGTCGCCGTGGCTTGCGCCAAAACGGCGAGAATCCAGTCGGTCTTAACACCTGGGCCTCTATATACTAACTACTGACTTCTAACTACTTTTTTACTATGAACCAACCAACATTATCCAAACTCTCGACTGGCATCAGCTGGGCCTGCCAAATTGCTGCAGCCATCATTCTTTTTCAGACGCTATTTTTTAAATTCATGGGCGCACCTGAATCGATCTACATCTTTGAGCAAGTGGGGATGGAGCCGTTTGGTCGCTATGCCTCGGGTGTGGCAGAGTTGATCGCGGCGGCTCTTCTGTTGATCCCCCGGTTGAGCTGGGCGGGGGCCGCAATAGCGCTGTCAGTCATGTTGGGGGCCATTGCTTCACATTTAACAGTGCTCGGTATTGTTGTGCAAGACGATGGTGGCACCTTGTTTGTGTTGTCGCTCGTCGTAACGGTTTGCTCTGCTGTGGTATTGACGCTGCATCGTCACAAGCCATTAGGACTGCTGCTGCGTTTTAAGAAATAGCCTTTTAGTGAAAGCTCGGCGGAAGGAACTGTGACTTGCAGGTTGATCATTTAGCTTTTTGTCTCAGCTTAATTCGATGCTTCGTATAATTCTATTTTCATTAATTGTCCCCGTCCTGAGTGCCATTGGTTTTGCCGATGCGGTTTCCATTCAAGGGCGAGTGGTTGAGTGTTTGCCTGATCGCCGCATCTACCGTGTGGCTGTGACTGAGTCGGCGGATGACAGCTTGAAAGTCGGCGAGACGCTAGAGTTCAAAGTCGGGCTGGGGGATGCCGAAATCGATTATACTGGTCGGGTGATTCGAGCGGATGCTGCTTTTTATAATAAGCTTTGGCATTTGGAGCGCATCTTTCCTGTAGATGGTGCAGGTGCTAAGGCGATGGAGGATGTGAACTCGCGCTTGCATAAAGCCACCGCGACGATGAGCCGCCGTAAGTATGTGAAGCAGGGGGAATATATTCCGAACTTTGCGATGATCGATCAGAACGGGGATTTCCTGCAGATACGAGAGCTTCAGGGTAAGGCCTTTGTTCTGAATTTTATTTTTACCCGCTGCACGGTGCCGACGATGTGTCCGGCATCGACGACTCGTATGTCTGAAATACAAGACAGCGCGCGTGAAGCAGGCTTAGATGATTTACATTTTGTCACCATTACTTTTGATCCTGAGTTCGACTCGCCTGGTATCTTACGCCAATACGCGGCCGGCTATGAGATTGATTTGGAGAATTTCCATATGTTGACCGGCACTAGAGAGTTGGTGGAGGATCTCTTGCGCCAGTTCGGGATCTTGACGATGGAAGAAGACGGCACGATCAATCACACGATGGCCACCTTGCTCGTGGATGCTACGGGGCGTGTTGCGTATCGAAAAGAGGGCGCGACTTGGACCGCTAAGGAATTTCTTGAGGCGGCGAAGAAGCTTTAAATTGTCGATTCCTTCGCGGATTTTTCGCTGAATGGGGTTGTCATCGGGAGCGTATCGTGAACCTTGATTGCACTTTATGGTCGAATCTAAGGAACAGAAAAACATGAAGCGCACATGGATCAGCGTGGGTGTAATCAGCATTGTCTTTTTTGCTGCGTTTTTTTTGCTGCGTTCCTTGCCGGATGCGCAATGTGGCTTTTTGCACTACGTCGAGATCGTCAACGAGAATGGTGAGATTGAACTGTGTGCGACCAACCATGCCGGATTCTTGGATCTCACACGTTTGCAGTATCCGGTGGAGATGTCTTTGGAGTCTGAGCCCTTGGTTGTCGGAGAGGCACGTTCAATTGACTTATTTTTAGAGACATCGGGCGGTATGACAATGGCGCCACACGATTTGGCGATTACACATACGGAGAAGATGCACCTCATGGTGATTGATCCTTCCTTTGAAGATTATCACCACTTGCATCCCGATGCTGTTGGATTGGATGGGCGCTATAATTTCAGTTTCACACCGCAGGCATCTGGTCGATATCGCGTGCTTGCCGAGGTCGTGCCAGTGGTGAGTCGGCGGCAGGCCATTGCCACGGCAGAACTGGAAGTCGCCGGAGAAGGGCGTCAGCCTCAGTTTTCGAAATCGACAGAATCGATTGTCGATGGTGTGCATTTTCAATTAGAGAATGTTCCGCAGACACTGAAGCGCGGGAAGGATTATCGCTTTGACCTTGAAGTTAGCGCAGCGGATGGAGGCAATGTGGAACTCGAGATGGTCATGGATGCCAAGGGGCACATGGTTGCCTTCGATGCTGCGGGTAAGGGCTTTGCCCACATGCATCCGATGGACAGTATTGCAGAGGCGAAAGATGCCTTAGCCGAAGATATGGAGGGGTTGTCTTTCTTATTCAATGTGCCGAACCCCGGGTGGTATCGGGTATTTGCTCAAGTTCAGATCAATGGCGCAGCCGTTTTTGGTCGTTTTGACCTCGAGGTCGAGTGATGGTTTGCGTTGCAGATAATAGCGATTTACATAAATACTCATAGTATGAAAACTTTCGAAGAATTCGTTGCTAGTCGTGAGAAGATCGATCCGTCGACGAAGAGCATGGCAGAGCATCAGTGGGTGCAGGCGTATTCAGCATATTGCAGCTCCCGAGAGCGCTTGCGTGCAGGTCGCCAGAAAGCGCGTGTAAAATCAGGCAGTGAAGAAAAGTCGAAGAGTTCCAGTAGCCAACATAGTCGTGGCATGCATCGTCCGTCCTCCATTTCGGATACGGCTCTACTGAAAACCCGTATTCGTGAGCAATCGGCTTATAGTGATCTGCGCGTGATCATTGATGTGCTGGCTTGGGTTGCGATCGCTGTCATCATCGTGATTGCGTTGTTGGGTATAGTTGCCGGCTTTAATTTCTATTCTTCATTGTCAGCGCTCGTAGTTGGTGGGCTGAATGTGCTTTTGGTATTCGTCGTTAAATTTTTGATACAAGTGGTCATCGATATCCCTGATATTGCACTGTATCGGCAAGTCTATGAACGTGCTGAGCAATCCTCAGTGGAGAGTGGCACAGAACTAGAGTAAAGCGCGCCTAGTATATGGTGTGGCTGCAATGTCTTGATGTTTGTAATTGTATTCGTCGATTTCAGAATTAAGAATCTCCTTTTTGTATTACCCTATTCATGCCCTTTAAAGTTCGCCTCAGTCATATTAATCCCGATTTCACCGTAGAACCCGTGCCGGAAGGTTCGTGGACGGATGAGATGGCGGATGATGACGCGTTGATTTATTTAATGAACCGTGTCGCAGTTTCGGAGCATGGTCAGACACTGGTTGAATTCCCCGAGATTGAGATCACTAAAGGGAGTCAGCGGGTTACGGTGACTTCTGTAAAAGGGCAATTGTTTTACAATGACCCGCATTCGGCAAATCGTCAGAACCTTAAAGTTGTGCCGGAGGAAGTGATTCGTTTACTACAAGACAAACCCTTGGATGAAGTATTTACAAACGATTCTGAGCAGCACGAAGCGCCAACGATCAAGTATCAGAAGAAATCAACTGTAGCTCAAGTTTTTGGCGTGCTGGCATTATTGGGAATGGCGGTTGTCATGTTTATCTGCGGCCGTGTGATTCTGCATGAATTCACTTACCGGCCATCACTCATCGTCGAACCAAAGTTTATTCATACCATGGAGGGTGAGCAGGTTGCGCTCAAGAAATACAGTGGTGTCTTTGTCAGCGAGTATCGGGAGGGCGGCCTTGTCTTCCAGCTATTGGATAATGGGCATTCTGATTTTTACGAGATGTGGTGGTCGCCGGAACGGAATCGTTTTATTCTGATTTTGACCGAGTCGCACGACACTTTAGTAGGCATAAATGAAGGTAAGCTCGCATTTTTAGCGGGCGATTATCACTTAATTCTTCCGACAGATTCTCAAACCATGACCTTGCATGGTATCACCTATCAACGGCACGAAGGCAGCCTAGATGATGTGGGCGAAGTCGTTACGGTTGAGACGCTCTAGGCACTACTAGCGCACGATATAGCGCACATTCAATCCTGATAGGCGAACGCGACCTGTAGTCACAACGCCGTCATCTAGATCTTCATCGACTTCAATCAGACGAGCGATGTCGATGGTAATGGGGGTGTCCGGAGTATTCACGACTTCGATATAAGCAGTGCGCGACTTTGGGTCGGCTTCGGTGGTATATACCCAACGATACTCGCCGCCAATCGGGCTGGGGAGTTTCCAGGTTGGGCTGAGTCGATCAGCCATGTCTATTGGAAGTGCACCTGCAGTCGGTTGCGAGGGAGGGTAGAACCCATTTTCCAGTTCGTAGGTATCGAACTCTTGCTCGTATAGGCGTAAGTCGTGTTCGAAACTGCTAATTTGCGACGATTCCTTGGCCCGCTTGTAATAAGGTATGGCGAGAGCGGCGAGAATACCGATGACAGTGACCACAACTGCTAATTCAATAAGAGTGAAGCCGCGTTTTTGTGGTTGGTAAGAGGTGTAGAGTGTCGCTTCAGACATGGGGGCAAATGTAGCTAGTTATCGGTAAATGAAAATCTTTTAATTTTTGGGGTAAATCGGGCAAATTTCAGCCGACTACATGTGGCTGTATCCGTATAGCTCGATTTTCAGCTTCTTGGCTTTGGCTAGAATAGTTGCTTTGTCCAATATGAGCACATTGCCGGCCTCTAAGGCTGCGGTTCGGATGCCAGCGGCATGCATTACATCCAGTGTGCGATCACCGAATACGGGCACATCAAAGCGGTAGTCCTGCCGGCGCTTGACGGTTTTTACGAAAATCAAGCCATCGGTTTTGAAGCTGCCGGCTCTTTGAAGCATGGGATCGGTGCCTTCGTAGGCCTCCACTGCCAGCACGGTGCCCTTGCGGACCACGGCTCCTTGCCCGATGTCGAGGTCGGCGGCGCCTTTGGCAATCTTAATGCCATGCTCGATATAGGTCATCTCGGCTTTGAGTTCACCGGGTGTCATCAAGCCTTCGTGGGCCAACTCATCATCCAAGAACGAGCGTGCGTCCAGCATCTGTATATCGATGGCTTCAATTTCGCTCGCGATGGCTCCGAAGATGGTCTCGGCATTTTTGACCGTAAGGCTATTGAGTATTTTTAGCGCTTTAATGTCAGGGTGTAAGCCGTGAAAGAGGCGGCGTGGGGTGATCTGCCCCGCCATGACTGCATATTGGCAGCCCAGCTTTTGCAGAGACTTTAGCATTTTACCTAGTTGACCTACCTTGATTTGGATGTGCTCGGCTTTGGGTAATTGCGCTACCCAATCGGTGTCGGTTTCGCCTGCAAAAGAAATCACACGCAACGGGAGACCCGCGGCGAGAATACGCTCCGCCATCAGGATGGGGTAGCGCCCCTTGCCCGCGATCAGACCGATGGGCTGGGGTGCGAAGTTGTTTGGTAAATAAACTGATGGGGGGCTGCTCATCGGTGATTAATCCTGATACTCGTAAGGCCGCGCTGTAGGTTGTTCGTAAGTTTGTATGGGCATAATTAAAATCGGTTCGGCGGTCTTGCCGTTTTTTGGAGCTTTGAAGTAGACGCGCTTTGTCGCATGTTGAGCCGCCTCGGTAAACACTCTGTCCGCTTTCGGAGTATCTTCAAATCCAATCTTTTCGGCGATTTTGCCCATCGCGGCGCTCTGTGGGCTAATTCGGACTGAAGTTGAGTGAGAGAGGAATTCGCGGCTTTCACCGTCTGGATAGTAAAAGGTCGCAGTGCCACTATAAACAGTGATCTGGGTGCCTGCCTCATTAATCTCGATGTGGCAATGTGCGGAGTGGATGCGCAATGTTCCGTTCGGGGTAATCACTCTGATTTGTGAACGAGGCGAGAGTCCTTCACAGACAAAAGAGAGTGCGCCTGCCTCCAGGTCTAATTCAAGTTTCGATGTAGAGGGTTCGAAATCAAGGTTCTCTCGATTCTCTTTAAAGGGCTCTTGTGTGTAGCTCTGGCAGTGGACGATTGTTGAAGAATCAATGCCCATGCCCAAGCCATTCGAGAACGCGAGAAAAAGGTAGGCTTTTTCAGATGTTTCAATCTTTGCACCACTCAGCAATAAAGACTGATGCGGTTCAATTCCTATACCCGACATGCCGGCTGGGACGATTGCCGCATCGCCGCGCATACTGGTGACCACCGCAATGCTATCGTTGCTAGTCGTTTCGAGTGCACTTAACTCAAGCACGCCGCTGCTGACGACTAAGAGGGCAGTCAGCCAGCGGTGCCTGAATAATAGTGCTCTAGAAAACATTAGACCGCGACGATATTGACGATTTTGCCAGGGACGTAGATTTCCTTTTTGATCGATTTGCCGTCGATGAAGTTTTGCACGCGCTCGTGTGCCTTGGCGGCGGCAATGGCATCGTCTTTGGATACATCCGCCGGTAGTTGGGCATCACCACGATATTTGCCGTTCACTTGGAAGATGATTTTCACGGTGTCCTCAACCAGCTTGCTTTCATCATGCTTCGGCCAACCTGCTTCCGCGATGCTGCCAGTGTTGCCAAGGCGCTGCCAGAGCTCTTCGGCCTGGTGTGGGGCGAGGGGAGCGAGGAGCTTGATGAACGTTTCGACCGAGTCCTTTGTCAACGTCTCCGCCTTTGCGAGTTGGTTGATGCAGATCATCATTTGCGAGATCGCGGTGTTAAAGCCGAGTGTGGTGTAGTCTTGCGTCACTTTCTTGATCGTGGCATGCAGGACGCGCTCCGATTCGGTGTCGATTTCGCCTGCACCGATTTTCACATTCACGCTGCCATCGTCAGCCACGACGAGTCGCCAAACTTTACGGAGGAAACGAGCGATGCCTTCGATGCCCTTCGTGTTCCAAGGTTTCATCGCTTCAAGCGGTCCGAGGAACATTAAGTAGAGGCGCAATGCATCTGCACCATAGCTTTCAATGATGACGTCTGGATTGACCACGTTGCCGCGGCTCTTCGACATTTTCTCGCCGTCTTCGCCGAGGATGATGCCTTGGTGGAAGAGTTTCTTAAATGGCTCTGGATCACTGACCACGCCGAGGTCGAACAGGATGTGGTGCCAGAAACGAGCATAGAGCAAGTGGAGCACCGCGTGCTCGGCACCGCCGATATAAAGGTCCGGTGTGCCCCAGTATTTTTCCTTTTTCGGATCGATCAATGCTGCTGTGTTATTCGGGTCGACATAGCGAAGATAATACCAGCAAGAGCCTGCCCATTGTGGCATTGTATTCGTTTCACGGATACCGGGGAGCCAGCCGTCTTTTGCCTCGGTTGAGGTTTCGCCGGTTTGTGGATTCACGTAGAGATAGAGCCAGTCGCCTGCCTTGGAGAGTGGGCTTTGGCCGTCGGGTGATGGGGTGTAGCTTTCTACGACTGGCAACTCAAGTGGTAGCTCTGCCTCAGGCAGCGCGATGGCGAAACGTAATTCACCGTCGAAAACTGAAGAGACTGGGCGCTCTGCGGATTTGAGTGAGTCATCGATCTTTGCGTAGTCGGCTTCGCTGACCCATACGATCGGGAAGGGCTCGCCCCAGTAGCGTTGGCGGGAAAAGAGCCAGTCACGGAGCTTGAAGTTGACGGTCGCTTTGCCTCGGTTGTCGGCGGCGAGCTGTTCGATGACGGCGTTCTTTGCCGCTTCCGAATCCTTGCCAGTTTGTTCGCCCGAGTTGATCAGTAAGCCGGGACCGGTGTAGGCTTCGACGAGTGCGCCGGAGTCGTCCTTTTCGGCGGAGCTGTTGTCGTCGATGACTTGAACGATTTCGAGACCGAACTCCTTGGCGAATTCAAAGTCGCGGGTGTCGTGGGCGGGCACAGCCATGATGGCGCCGGTGCCGTAAGTCATGAGCACGTAGTCGGCTACCCAGATAGGGATCTCCTTACCGTTGACTGGATTGATCGCTGTCGCGCCTGTCCAGACGCCGGTTTTTTCTTTGCTCAGCTCAGCACGTTCCAAGTCGGACTTACTCTTGGCTGTGTGTTGATAGGCTTCTACCTCGGCTAGTTTGTCGGCCGTGGTGATTTGCGCGAGCAGCGGGTGCTCGGGCGCGATGACCATGTAAGTGGCGCCGTAAAGTGTGTCCGGGCGTGTCGTGAAGACGGTCAATTGCGCGTCGTGTCCGGAGACGTCGAAAGTGATTTCGCCACCTTCGGAGCGCCCGATCCAGTTTTCCTGGAGGCGTTTGGTGGAGTCTGGCCAGTCGAGGTCTTTGAGGCCTGCGATGAGGCGTTCGGCGTATTCGGTGATGCGCAGCACCCATTGACGGATCGGGCGGCGTTCTACGGGAAAGCTGCCACGCTCTGAGCGAGGACCTTCGGGTGTGTTGAGCACTTCTTCGTTGGCGAGGACTGTGCCGAGGTCGGGGCAGAACCAGACGGGCTTCTCATCCACGTAGGCGAGGCCCTTTTTGAAGAGCTGCATGAAGATCCACTGCGTCCACTTGAAGTAGCCGGGGTCGGTGGTATTGACTTCGCGGTTCCAATCGTAAGCGAAGCCGAGTTCGGTCAACTGCTTGGTAAAATTGGCGACGTTCTGCTTCGTCGTGATGGCAGGGTGGGTGCCTGTTTTGATCGCATATTGCTCGGTCGGTAGACCAAATGCGTCCCAACCCATTGGGTGGAGGACGTTGTAGCCCTGTGCCTTCTTGAAGCGTTTGAGTGCATCGCTGGCTGTGTAACCCTCGGGGTGACCGATATGTAGACCCGCACCAGATGGGTAAGGGAACATGTCGAGCACGTAGTAGGTGGGCTTGTCCTCGAAGTCTTTAGCCTCGTAGGTCTTGTTTTGCGCCCAGAAGTCCTGCCACTTCGGTTCGATTGCGGAAAAGTCGTAGTCTTTGCTTGGAGTTGCCATTTTTAGAAAACGGCGGATTTAGAAGGTTCGTGCGGGTATCGTCAAGGTGCTATGCGCATGGTCTTTGCCTAATTCCTTTGCGGGAAAATCTTGATCTTCCCCGACCTGAACACTAAGTATCGAGTTCTAATGTTTTCCCGTATCTCTATACTCCTTGTTACGCTCGTCGGATTTTTTGTCTGTGCATCGGTTTTGACCGCCCAGAGCTCGTTAACTGGTAATTTGGGCACAAATCAGGGCATTTCTGATAAGCGCGTAGGTCGTCAAGTCTGGCAGATGCAGAAAAATACGTCTATGATGGAGAAGAATTTCCCACTACAGGAGTGGGACACGCATTTTTCGTCGCTTGGTTCGAAGCGCACTGCGATCAAAATGAGTGAGACCAATGATAAGAAGATGTTCGGCACGAAGACGAAGGAGTTTCCGATGAAGGAGTTCGATCTTTCTGAGTGGAATGAGCATTATGCGGATTTACAGGAGACCGCGCAGATCAGCACGGATGCCCGAGTGCAGGATATTGCGGACCGTAAGTTCTATAACATGATGCTTCAAGACACTCGGAAGTATGCTGAAATGGCCGATGTGCTTTCCCTTCGGGAGATTAATCGTTTCCAATTTCGACGGAATCGCTCGGATAGTGACGTTCCGGTCACACAAGCAGGTTCGGAGAATTAGTCCGTGATGCCTGTGGAGCCGCTCACACGATTTCAATCTCGCCTCTTTACTACGCTCACGCTTTGTGGGTTCATATGGCTGCTGGTCATGACAGGTTGGAAAGAATATTGGGGTTTTTGGCAGAGCCCGCAGGTGTATCATTATCTCCAGACTGAATATCCGCAATGGCTGCGGCAATATGTGTTGGATTGGTATTATCCGTTTTTCTTTTTCATGCTATTTGTCTTTGCGGGATGGTTGTTGTTTTCGATCCGAGCGTTGCTGCAGGCACTGGTGGGCGGAAAATGCTTCTACCGGAAGCTTGGCTGGATCCTCGCGATGGTGCTTTTCTTTGGGATGATTCTAGGTGTCTTAGGCTCGAATAATTTTATCGGCATATTGGATCAGGGGCGATTGCACGGCGTCACGCATTTACAGGTGCAGCCGACAAAAGAATAATCTGTGGAATTCGTAGGGGCTTACTTGCGAAATGGCTTGCCCCAAACTATGTGCTGGATTGAAAAGATAACCTTATGATTGCTTCTTTTACTTCATCAATGGCTCGCGCGTCCCGTCTATTGGGTGTGCTGGGGCTTATTTTTTTAACCAGTTTCGGAGTTTTGTCGGCTGCCGGCAGTGCGCATGGAGCTGATGCAGGGCATGAAGTCGAGGTGCTACCCAAGCCGTTGGATAAATACGAAGCCTTGGAAGCTGCCCGTGCCGCGGAGTTAGGCGTTCCAGTTGAAGAACTTGGACTCATTGAGATCCTTAAAGTGCGCGCGGCAGACGATCCTGTTAATTTGATCGCGACCATCATCTTCCTGCTCGCGATTATGCATACATTTGCGGCTGGTCCGATCATGAAGATGGCACATAAGGCTGAGCATGCACACGATGAAGCAGTCCAGCAGGACCTGCGCAATTATCATCAAGGCAAGCATCCCGTAAGTTTTAAGGCGACGGCCTTGCACTTCTTGGGAGAAATTGAAGCCATTTTCGGCATCTGGCTGATTCCACTTTTATTATCAATTACTTTGATCCATGGGTGGCACTCAACGACATTTTACATCGATACACGTAATTATACCGAGCCACTCTTCGTGGTCGTCATTATGGCAATTGCTGCATCGCGACCAGTCGTTGCGATTGCTGAATCTGCTCTCAGTGCGATTGCAAGTATTGGTAAAAAGACTCCTGCCGCATGGTGGCTGTCGATTCTGATTATTGCCCCATTACTTGGGTCGTTTATTACTGAGCCCGCTGCGATGACAATTGCTGCGCTACTTTTGGGGCAGCAGTTTTACCACTACAACCCAACGCCCACCTTTAAGTATGCGACGCTCGGTTTGTTGTTCGTGAATATTTCGGTAGGAGGCACGCTCACGCACTTCGCTGCGCCACCAGTCTTGATGGTCGCGACTAAGTGGGAGTGGGATATGCCATTTATGTTTACCCACTTTGGTTGGCGTGCCGTGCTTGGTATACTCATCGCGACAGCGGTTTATTTTGTGATTTTCCGCAAGAACTTTGCTGGTTTGAAGGCGAAGGCCGACGAAGAAAACTCCGGACGTTCTGCAGAAAAAGTGGAGCCTGCTCCTAAGTGGATCATCGCAGTCCACTTGGGCTTCTTGGCTTGGACGGTATTCACGCTGCACCATCCGGCCCTCTTCATGGGTGGGTTCCTCGTCTTTATTGCTTTCACCATTGCGACGGATCATCACCAGTATGCGATTTCACTGAAAGGACCGATTCTGGTCGGGTTTTTCCTCGCTGGTCTCGTCACGCACGGTGGTTTACAAGGCTGGTGGATCGCGCCGGTGCTTTCCTCGTTGGGAGAGACAATGCTCTTCCTCGGAGCGACTACATTGACTGCATTCAATGATAATGCAGCGATCACCTTCTTGGCATCACAAGTGCCCGCCTTTGATCACCATACTGCACCTGATGTTGCACGCGCTCTGGCACTGCAGTATGCAGTCGTCGCCGGTGCAGTTACAGGTGGTGGTTTGACCGTGATTGCCAATGCTCCGAATCCTGCGGGTCAAAGCATCCTTAGTAAATACTTCGATGGTGGTGTCTCGCCATTGAAACTCTTACTCGCGGCATTGTTTCCAACATTGGTCATGGTCGTGGTCTTTATGCTTTTACCGCACGCGGTGTGATTTAATTGAGTGAACACGCCCTGACTATGGTGGGGGCGTGTTTATCCTCCTTTGAAGTGTCCAAACTACAGTCGTGGGCACTTCTTTCGTCGAACTTCGTTCTCATCCCCTCGGTCCTGCGCGGAGTGATTACTGCGCAATGGTATGGGCGCTGGGACTCGAACCCAGGACCCTCGGTTTAGAAAACCGATGCTCTATCCAGCTGAGCTACGCCCACATCATTGTTTCACACTGCGAATCAGTGGGCTAACAAAGCAGAGTTTTTGAATCAATCAATACGTAAGTCACCCGTTTTTATAACTCGATTGTGCGGCTTGAGCCTCAAAAACGGCGCCCGGATTGCAGATCTAGCAATCAGCTCGCCCGTTGTGGATAGGCTGGCTCGGGAAATACGGATATTTTAAAGGAGTGATCGACGACGTTCGTCTCTATGGCTGCGTGCTTTTTTTGCTAGCGGCATCGGATTTGTGGCTCGCCAAGAAATACTTTGTCCTAATACTGGAGGCAATGAATACCCATAAAATATGGACCCGTCGTTCACATGTTTTAGATGCCCTTTGCACGCAGCGAGATGCTGTTGAACAAACGACTCCTCAAGCAAATCGCTCTCGTCACGGCTTTACTCTCATTGAATTGCTTACTGTGATCGCGATCATCGGCATTCTTGCCGCGATATTGATTCCCGCGATTGGCAAGGTGAGGGAGAAGGCGGCGGCTGCAAAATGCACCAGTAATCTTAGGCAGATGGCAGCTGCGGGACTGCTGTACTCGTTAGAGCACAACGGCGATTTGCCTCAGCCGCTAGAAAAAGGTGACGAGCCGTCATGGCCGACTGTCTTGGCACCATACCTCGACTTAGAACTCCCGTTAGTGGTGAAAGAAAGCGTAATGACTTGCCCCGTTCAGTATGAGTTCCGACCACAGTCCCGAACCTATAGTCTCAACCGGCAAATGGATATAACACGGCAGAAGGGCTCTGGTGCAGGACCTGTTTCGTTGATCATTATGACTCGCCCCGCACAGCTAGCGGATATTCCATTTTTTATGGATGGTTCTTACATCGCTGCTGGTAACTATAGAGTTTGGCGTTCGTGGCCAGAGGGGCAGGATGGCGCAGAAACTCACAACCCGCATAGTGGAGCCTGCAATATGTCCTTTTTGGATGGTCACGTTGAGGCAGTCCGACCCGGGGAAGGGGTCTGGGCTGGCGAGCGTCCTTCCTTCGATGATGGGAAGGCTATCTTTTAGCCAATTGCCTGTTTTAATCTAAACTCGGTCGTGGGCTGAGGTTCTAACTTCTCTTTTAAGTTTCATCCGTCCTACATTTATGGCGGGCGGTGACTTTGCAGAAGTGTGGCACTTCCAGAAACATGACGATACGAGTCAATGGCTCTGGAATTTAACCAGAAGCAACTCGTAGAAACAGCTAGTAGAAACAGCTAGAATGTAGCCATGGCAGTCTCTGCCGTGTTGAGCATGAGCAATGGGAATTCTTCACAGAACATACGTCACACCTTCGACAAGCTCAGACCGGGAGAGTGACGCGGCTACAGAATGACGCACTTTGGTGTAGACCCACGAAAAAGCCCTTAGTTTTTTAAACTAAGGGCTTTAAAATGGAGCCACCTGTCAGAGTCGAACTGACGACCTGATGATTACAAATCAACTGCTCTACCAACTGAGCTAAGGTGGCCGGTGCTTACTGAATCGGGGACTTGAACCCCGAACCAATTGATTAAGAGTCAACTGCTCTACCAATTGAGCTAATTCAGCAAGTGCCGCTATCGCCGAAGCGCTAACGAAGTTGTGGAGATTGCTTCAGATTCTTCATCTGTCAAGCCATCGATTAAAGATTTTTTGAGTCTTTTTCGAATCCCTTTTTATGCTCTCTTTCGCGAGGTGGTCCCTTCCTGTCTTCTTTGGGACGTGATGGTAGAAATCCATTTTCTTCAAATGCGGCGTCGCGCTCCTCTGGAGTCATGGCACGGAGTTTTTCACGCCATGCGTCGCGTTCCTCTGGAGTCATTTCCATCCAGCGTTTCCGCATGGCTTGGCGTGTCTCTTCGGGGATGGCTTCATATTTTTTGCGCATGCTCTCGATTCGCTCGGGATCCATGTCGCGCATCTTTCCGATCCGTTGATTGAGGCGGTCCTTCTCTTCGGGTGACATCTTTTCGATGCGCTCGATCGTCTGGCGTAGATTTACCAGCTCCTGGCTATCCATTTGCAAGAGATGTTGAAGTAAGCGCGTTTCATGGCCCGGAGGCGGTGGTGGCGCGGCGTCTTCGTTGGCTGCGACAGGCAGTAAGCTGATGCTCAGGCTGCCGATGATGAAGAGCGTGTGTTTGAGAGATGTTTTCATGATTCGATGTCGTATGTAAGCGCTTCGAGCGTGGAGAGCAAGTTGCTGCCGCCCAGGCTTTGGTCGCTTAAACTGTTGAGTCCGCTCAGTGTTTCTTCCAAGAGGAAAATTTCCTGTGCTTCGGCTGCGGTTAGATTGGCAGCTGGTGTGATGGCTGTGCCGGGCTGATTCAGTTGCATAACTGTCAGTGCAACTGCGATCGCGGCTGCGATTGGCAAGGCGAAGCGTATGACGGGAGCCATGATGCTTGGGCGTTTGGTCGCTTGCGGCGGAATCGCCTCGGCGGCATTGAGCACGCGCGTGGCAAAGTCGCTGTCCGGCTTAATAGGGCGGCTGGCGAAGAGGGCGTCGATCTTTTGATCGAGTGGATCGCGTGGGTCGGTGGTTTTCATAATATTAAATGACTGATTAAAGTGGGAATTGTGTTTAGGCGAAATCTTTCAGTTCTTCGCGTAGATGGGTGCGCGCGCGATGGATCCAGGTTTTGACGGCGCTGAGGCTCGCTTCCAGGGTTTCGGCGATCTCTTCGTAGGAGAGCCCTTGTTGTTGTAGTAGGAGGATGGCGTTGCGTTGGTTGTCGGGTAGGGCGGCGAGGGCGCGGTGGAAGGCTTCTTCAATTTCGGAGGTGTGGTTGATTTCTTCGGCTTGCTGCTGCATGACGAAGTCGGTCGGGTCGATGAAGTCGAGTGGGCGACGTGCGCGTTTGCGGTAGCTATCGATCATTCGGCGTCTTGCGACGGTGAAGATGAAAGCGCTGAAAGTGCCTCTGGCTTCGTAGCGTGCAGAGGCGCGGTAGAGCTCGATAAAGGTTTCTTGGGCCAGATCTTCGGAATCGCTGCGGTTGCCGGTGGCGCGGTAGAAGAAATTGATGAGTCTTGTTTGCCAGCGCTCGACGATGCTGGCGAAGGCTGCGCGGTCGCCTTCGGCAAGGGCGCGCATGCAGACGCTGTCAATGTCCTCTACATTTTGTTCGATGCTAGTAGAGGGGGTTTGCAGTGTATTTTCCATGGTTGCGGTTGCGGTATGGGGGAGGGATCCCCAAGTCCGAGCGCGGGATGTATTTGAATTCGCGTTCATGCTTACCTCTCGTATCGCCTTTTGGCAAAGAAAGTTACGCGAAAATGTGCTTTTATGGCTGTTTTTTTATCATCTGTGAAGTCCTGAGCAACTCGCGCTAGGCGACTCGGATTTCGTCACCATCGAAATTGTGGCTAAAGTGCTCATTTTTAAGGAAATGGTCCATGACTTGCTCACAATAAAATGTTAATAAAATGTGCACAATTACTACATATAGTGCTATAATTGAAAAAATGTCGTATATCTTGTGTGGCTTTTGTTGACATCGTGCATTTGGCTTTCCACTATCCACATCGTTACCAACCCCTAATTGTTCCTCAAAAGTCTACTAACTTCTTCGATTTCAACGCCTTCAAGCGCTGCGTGAGCTGTCTCTGAGACCTCGTTTCCGCCGCATTTTTTTACAATTTTTAACAATCAACTCAACCAGACCTACTATCCATGGAAAAAAGTTACACTATCGGCGATAAAACCTTCGTCTTAGATCAAGCCAAAGCTGAAGAAGCTTTTAACGCTAAGAAGATCATTAACGGTAAGGACACGATGTTCTTCAACATTCTCCCGCTTAAATACGCGTGGGCTTATGATCTCTACAAGACCATGAAGAATAACCACTGGGAGCCAGAGGATATTCCTATGCAGAAGGATGTGGAGCTATGGCGTAGTGCTGAGTTGTCCGATGCCGAGCGCTGGATTATTAAGATGGCGATCGGTTACTTTTCAGCTGCAGAAGGTATTGTAGGTGACAATATCCAGCACGTCACACGTGAGCTCGTCACCGCACCGGAGTTGAAATTGCTGCTCGGCCGTCACGCCCACGAGGAAAACATCCACGCGGACTCGCTGGTCTATATGATCAGCTCGCTCGGCATCAACCCGCACGAGTGTGAGGCGATGTTCGAAGACATCCCTACTATTAAGCGCAAGACAGACTTCGTGGTTAAAAATTCCCGTGGTCTGCGCCGCGACATGGATTTGACCACGACTAAGGACAAGCAAGCGTTCACTAAGAACCTCTTCCTCTTCGGTCAGTGTATGGAAGGCACACAGTTCTACGGCCTCTTCGGCATGGTGCTTTCACTTTACCGCCAGAACAAGTTCCCAGGCATCGGTCAAATGTTCCGCTATACATTGCGCGACGAGTCCAACCATATCGAAGTTTTCCGTAACTTGATCATGGACTTGGTCGAAGAGAACGAAGACGTCTGGACACCAGAATTCAAAGAAGAACTTCGCGACCTCATGCGCGAAGCGATCGCTCTCGAGAAAGACTTCATCCGCGACTGCTTGCCGGTTAATTCCGTCGGCCTCAGCGCAGATGAGTTCTGTCAATACTGTGATTACATCGCAGACCGTCGTCTTGAAGGCGTCGGCCTCGCGCCACTCACACCGGGTGCTGAAAACCCATTCCCATGGCTTGCCGAGATGATGGACATTAAGAAGGAGCAAAACTTCTTCGAAGGTCGCGTCACCGAATACCAAAAGGCATCCGCCCTCGGTCAAGTCGACGACGACGATCTTTAAGCCATTCAAACCCTTTCACGGAGACCAATTCCCTGCACAGCCTCCGTTTCCCCATTGTCACTAGCTACCTCTGTTCCTCGCAAACAACATTCACTTCCTAACAAACAACTTCCATGATAAACAAACTTTCCTTCGAAGAAGATCTCGAGCTCAAGCGCTACGCCTCCACACCCAAAGATAAGAAGCCACGCTTCGACTGGAGCGTCGTAGTGGGCGAAGACACGCTTTCCAGTTCCGAGATTAAAATCGAAGCCGATGGCCTCGAACGCGATTTCGATCTCGCTGAGATTGCCGACACCATCGGTAACGCATTGACCGACTTGCTGCTCTCACGCGAAGAGAAAGATATCTTCACAGAAGTGAACCGTAAGTTCGTCGCCAGCGTCGCCGAGAGTGTGGGTGCAGTGCTCGCGACATCCATCGATCAAGGTCGTGCGCTCAAGCTCTCGACTCACGACATCCACCTTCTCATCGAGAAAGCGCTCATCGAAAACGACGCGCACGATGTTGCCCGTAGCCTCATGTTCGGTCGCGGTAAGTCCTCGCCAGACGCCGAGCGCGCGCCCGTCGCCATCCGCTTAATCCGTCGTAACGGTCAAGTCGTGCCATGGAGCGAGTCCAAGATCGAAATCGCTGTGCGCAAATCCTTCCTCGCGCTACACATGAACTCCGAGCCAGCCGTCGAGATCGCTCGCGCGGTGACTGATCGCCTCAACGTAGGCGGCCAAGCATTCATCAATATCGAAGACGTGCAAGACACCGTTCAAGAAGAGATGATGCGCCAAGGCCACTTCAAGGTAGCCGAGTCCTTCATCCTCTACCGTGCGCACCGCTCACGCGTCCGCGACGAAGAGGGCATCGAGCCGCTCACTGAGACTCAACAAGAGTCGATGATCGTCGTCACCGAAGAAAACGGTGAAAACACTTTCTGGGATGCGGTCGATCTCAAGCGTCGTATCGACTTCGGTATGATCGGCCTCAACCTGAACCTCAACGCCGACGAGATCGAAAAAGAACTCCGCCGCTCGCTCTACCCAGAGATGAAACGCGCAGACCTGCAGAAGACCATCATTCTCAATGCCAAGAGCATGATCGAGAAGGATGCCGACTTCGCTCATTTTGCCGGCCGCATCCTGCTTACTTACATCTACGAAGAAGTCCTCGATTGGGACATCGTTCGCGACGGCGTCGACAGCCTCAAAGAAGCACACCGCCGTGGCTTCAAGCCATACCTCAAGCGCGCGATCGAGATCGACCGCGTCAATCCGAAGCTTCTCGACTTCGATATCGATAAGATCGCTGCTGCGCTTGATCCGTCTGCCGACCTCGACTTCGATTACCTCGGCGTGCAGACCATGTATGACCGTTACTTGATCGTCGATAAGACCGCCAAGAAGCACCGCCGCCTCGAAGTGCCTCAGTATTTCTGGATCCGCGTCTCCATGGGTCTCTTCCATCACGAGAAGGAAGACCGCGAAGGCTACGCACTGCGCCTCTATAACCTCTACAAGAGCCGTCGCTTCTGCTCCTCCACACCGACACTCTTCAACTCCGGCACGCTCCACTCGCAGCTATCTTCTTGCTACCTCTACAAGGTAGACGACAGCATCGAGTCGATCATGCACCGCGGTATCGCCGACAACGCCTTCCTCTCCAAGTGGGCTGGGGGACTCGGTGGTTCCTGGACAGCTGTTCGCGGCACCGGTGGTTTCATTAAGGGCACCAACGGCGAGTCACAAGGCGTCATCCCATTCCTTAAGTTGCACAATGACCAACTCGTTGCCGTCAACCAAGGTGGCAAGCGTCGCGGTTCCGGTTGCGCGTATCTCGAAACCTGGCACAACGACCTCGACGATTTCCTCGAACTGCGTAAGAACACCGGAGACGACCGTCGCCGCACGCACGACATGAACACCGCGAACTGGATTCCCGATTTGTTCATGAAGCGCATGGAAGCTCGTGACAATTGGACACTGTTCCGCTCCAACGAATGCCCCGATCTCCACGAGCTCTACGGCAAAGCCTTCGAAGAACGCTACTGCGAATACGAAGCCATGGCCGAGCGCGGTGAAATCTTCGGACAAAAGCGCCCAGCGATCGATCTCTGGAAGGCCATGCTCAAGATGATCTTCGAAACCGGTCACCCTTGGATCACCTTCAAGGATCCTTGTAACGTCCGCAGCCCGCAAGATCACTGTGGCGTCATCCATAGCTCCAATCTTTGCACCGAGATCACACTCAACACCAGCGAGGAAGAAACCGCTGTCTGTAACCTCGGTTCCGTCGTGCTCGACTCGCACCTCGATAAAGATGGCAACCTCGACCACGAAAAGCTCCGCGACACGATCAGCATCGCAGTGCGTGCACTCGACAACGTGATCGACATCAACTTCTACCCAACCAAAGCCGCGCAGACAGCCAACAGCCGTCACCGCCCAATTGGTCTCGGCATCATGGGTCTGCAAAACGCCCTCTATAAGAAGGACATCGCCTTCGCTTCCCAAGCCGCCGTTGAGTTCAACGACGAGTTCATGGAAGCGATTGCTTACTACGCTTACGAAGCCTCCAGCGACATCGCAGCAGAGCACGGCACCTACAGCTCCTACAAAGGTTCCAAGTGGGACCGCGGTCTCATGCCACAAGACACCCTCGACATGCTCGCCGATGAGCGTGGCGTCGAAGTCGAAGTGCCACGCGCTGGTAAGATGGACTGGAAGCCGCTCCGCGAAAAGATCGCTAAGCATGGTATGCGTAACTCCAACGTCCTGGCGATCGCTCCGACTGCGACGATCTCCAACATCATGGGCACCACACCCTGCATCGAGCCGACCTATAAGAACCTCTTCGTGAAGAGCAACTTGTCTGGCGACTTCATCGTGCTCAACGCCCACCTCGTTCGCGACCTCAAGAATCGCGGCCTCTGGACCGCTGAGATGCTCGACCAAGTCAAATACTTCGACGGCGAACTCAACTTAATCGACGGCGTCCCACAAGACCTCCAAGAGAAATACACCACCGCATTCGGTATCGAGTATAAATACTTTATCGACGCCGCCGCACGCCGCCAGAAATGGATCGACCAATCACAATCGGTCAATCTCTTCCTCCCAGTTGCCGACATCAAGACACTCTCGCACATGTATCGCGATGCATGGCGCAAGGGTCTCAAGACCACGTATTACCTCCGCACCCTCGGCGCTTCCAACATCGAGAAAGCCACCACCAGCGTGAAGAAAGAAGTCCGCGGCCGCGCCGGCCAAGCCGATGCCGCTCCCGCGAAAAAGGAATACACCGACGCCGAAGTCAAAGCCTGCTCCCTCGACGCCATGATGAATGGCGGCGAATGCGAAGCCTGCCAGTAGAACGAATCAAGATTCGTTGATGACTAATGAGTGAGTTATAATAACTGATGCTTGAAATCTAATTACAAAGGGTCGCTCAAATGAGCGACCCTTTTTGTCTCTAAATACATTAATAATCTAATTGGAATGGCATCAGAGTTACACATTCAAGCGCTAGATAAATCACTACATGATCGAGCCAGTTTCGATTGTGGAGTTTCAGCGTTGAATAACTACTTGGCGAAACAAGCACGTAAAGAAGTCGAAAGCAGTTGCTGCGTCTGTTTGGTAGCAACTGACGATCCTAATTCGAAATCTGTGATGGGATATTATACGCTTTCAAGTGCGTCTATCATACGGACTGCACTCCCCGAAAAAATAACGAAAAAGTTGCCTCGTTATAAGGATTTACCAGCAACGTTACTTGGTCGCTTAGCAGTTGATAAGAATTATCAAGGACAGCGAATCGGTGGAAGGCTATTGTTTAGTGCAATGAGGCGCGCCTTTGAGGCTTCTGAAGAAGTCGCATCTTGGGCGCTCGTGACCGATCCTAAAGATGAGGATGCTCGTAATTTTTATAAGAAATTCGGATTTTTAGATCTCGATACCCAGCGCATGTTTATCCCAATGAAAGAGGTCGAGGACTTGATCAATGCTCGATGACAGAATCGTGGTAAGCTTGTGCGGCGCGGCGCATCGCCGGAGTTGGTTTTCTTGGTGCTGCCGACAATATCTTAGCGAATCGGATTGATTCCTCTTCATTCAAACGAATGGTTTCCGCTTCTTGAATGATTCTGCGAGCCCGATTGACTAGGTGTGTGACTGCGAAGGGCGCGACTTTGCGACCTTCAAGTTCGGCGGCTCGTTCAATGAGTGCCTTCTCGGAAGGTGAGATCCGAGCGACAAGTCGTTCGGTCTTTAATTCTTCGGTTGCAGTGGTCATGTTTAATGTGTGCCACAGAGTAACACATTTAGCAAGCGGAAATCCATCTTTCTTGAGAGGTTTTAAAGATGAGAAGGCAAAACTGATAGGAATTAGCTTTCGAAGCGACGTTAACCGCCAGACATTTATTTTAAACGTTTGACCCCTGCTATGACCTGACCCCTGCTATGACCTGCTCAAAGCTGCCGCGACCGGCCTCGATAAGATCATCGATCAAAGCGGAGCTAAAACGGTCTTCTATCAGACCTGGGGACGTCGGGATGGCGATCAACAGAATGCCAAACTATTTCCGACATACGAGTCCATGCAAAAGGAGTTGAGTGAAAATTATCGGGCGACAGCGAAGCGTTGCGAGGCGCGGTTGGCTCCGGTGGGCGATGCCTGGTCCCAGGTGAGGAAAGATCATCCAGAATTGGGAAAGCAGCTTTACCGAAATGACGGGAGTCATCCTTCGGCGAAGGGCGTTTATCTGGCGGCTTGTGTTTTTTATGTGTCGATTTTTGAAAAGTCTCCCGAGAAGATCGAATTCGATAGGGGAGTTTCCGAGGACGAAAAGCAAGTGATTTTGAAGGCCCTTCGCGATCGGTAGGATTCCTTAGAGGTGCTAGAGGGGGCTCAAAAGCGGGCGAGCGTGAATGGCGCTTACTTAAGCGATCCAAGCCTAAGTTGTAGGGCCTTTGCTTGTGTATGCCCTCTGGGTGCAAAGCGCCGCCGTCTGCTAGGTCGAGTCGGAGTCAGTGTTGTCGCGGCATCGAGCAAGCTCGAGCCCTACATTTCAGCTTCAGGGGGCAAAAAGGGGGCAAAAAGGGGGAAACGTTTAAAATAAATGTCTATCTATTGATTGCATGTATCAGGGGGATTTAAAAGGGACAGGCTAAAAGTAGTTGTCTTGAAGCCGCATCCACTCGACATGCTCATGGTAGGAGCGGCTGGGCATAATCCACTTTACGTTGGTTATGGTAAGCGTGTTAAAGCGCTGAAGGTTACGTATCGGACATTTCTTTAGTTTATATGTCCCAGCCGTTGGTTGTTTTTTGTATGTTAAATCACTCGAACGGGTCGCTATACTTTTCGTGAGTCAGGAGGGTGTCGTCGGTGAGTGTTTTGAGGAAGGCAACGAGGGCGGATTTTTCCTCGGGTGTGAAATCGAGTTGAATGGCTTCGAGCTCCAGAGGGTCTTCAGAAATTACTAGGAGGAGTGGTTGCTGGAGGTTGGGGTGTGGTTGTAGGCCTGAGCTGTAGTGTTCGACGACTTCTTCGAGCGTCGCGAGGCTACCGTCATGCATGTAGGGCGGTCGGACTGCGATATTTCGCAAGGAGGGCATTTTGAATTTTTCACTGTCAGCTATGTTCCCTGTCGTTTCACGGACACCACGATCAATTGCGTTGGGGAGGTCGAGTCCATTGTTTACGGTAGTGCTGGTGGCGTTCTGCGCTGGGCCGGGTCGCCATGGGCTGACGAAGGCTTCGCTGACATGGCAATCGATACAGGTTAAAGGGCGTGAGTTGCCATTGGTATTTCGTCGCATGAAGAGGTCTTTGCCGAGGTTCTCTTGAGTAGTGAAGTTGTCGTCAGCACCCGCAGTGGATTCGGTGGTGGGGAAGGGGTCGAGCACATCGGTGACTCTTGCTCGGGCCCGATCATAGCGAGAGTTGGCACTGACGAGGCTTCGAACAAATTGTGCGAGTGCTTTGGAGATGCGATCGGAGTTGATCGCGGGGTCGCCGAATACGGCTTCAAATAGGGGTGGATAAAAATCTTTGGAACTAACGACGGCTTCGAGTTCGGGAAGGGTGAGGCCCATTTCCACAGGGTCTTGAATGGGTTGAAGGACTTGATCTTCGAGCGTTGCGGCACGTTCGTCCCAGAAAAATTTACCGGGTAGATAGAGTGCGGCGTTACCTAGCGCCATTGAATGGCGTCGAGTGAGTCCACCTTCAAAGCCGACGCTCTGTGTCAGTGGATCAGAAAAGCCGAACGCTTGTTGGTGGCAGGAGGCACAGGATATGGTTTGGTTACTGCTTAGGCTTTTATCGTAGAAAAGCACTCGGCCGAGTGTGGCACCTGCATCTGTGGTTGGGTTGTTTAGAGGTGCGTTGTCGTTATCGGCAGCAGCATTCTGGACACGATACTGAAGTGGAAACGAGTTCGTCGTGAAGTGGGCGGGTAGAGGGTCGGTATAGGTGTAAGGAACCGCTGGCAAATCTGGAGTGGTGTCTAGGTTTTTACTGACTCTGAAGAATGCTTGTGTTGGCGTATCAATAAATGCTTCGGTGTGAGTTGTGGAGGATCCTAGATCGGCTGGAAGGAGGCGTTCGAGTGCTTGCCATTTGTCTAAGTCAGTCGATTGCCAAAATGTGTAAAAGTCGCCTGGTTGAGACGTCCATTCGAGGGTTACTTGATCGGGGCCGAAATCAATGGTGTGATCTAGTATATTGAGTTCTTGTGAGTTAACTGTGAGTGGAGCACTCAACAATAGAACTAAAGTCAGTAGGTGATGGTTACTTTGTATGTATTTGAATGGTGAAAGCCAAAGCATTACAGGGTTTGATTAAGGGCTAGTATGCGTAATGAACATGCAATGCTGGTCTCGATCAGACAAATTCAAAATTCTGTCCTTCGAGTCTTATAGCTGAAAGTCATTAATCGATAAAGCTTCTTAAGTTAGCGCCATTCGGGTCAAACGTAGAATCTTGAATTTCAACGTGTATACTTGTGTCAGACCATAAAGACGGTTGCACGCTGGAACCTTTATTGAATCTTGAAACTTTCAGCTCGAACTTCTGTTCTACTCACTATTGATCTATCAACCTAAATCAGTCAGTCTTACGCCACTGAAAAACTTGAATTCTATCGTTTCACTCAAATGCCGCAACGATTCGACCTTAGCGCAGTCGTCGGCCAGATTTCGATGACAAAATACGTATTCCTACTCATTCTATCATTCCAAATCACCAGCTATGCCGCTAACAACGACGTGCTGGTTCGCGCATGGGCTGCCGATGATTATATCCGCCCACTCGGACTCGACGGTAAACCGATGCCGGAAACGTGCCTTTTTCACCAAGGGGAATATCTCGCAGGCGACTATGAACGTTCAAACAATCCGTCAATCAGTTTCAACGAAGTCGCGGACACGCTACAAAAAGAGTTAGCCAAGAAGAACTACTTAATGTCAAACAACGACCGTAGCGCCGACTTTGTGCTGATCGTTCACTGGGGACTCACCTCCGAGGAAACCGAAGAGTATGAAATGATCAATTCCAGCGGAGGGGAAGATTCCTTTGATGACACAGTTAGCATCGATGTCGTCTCCGAGACCACTCGAAAACGCAATTCCCTCGCCATTGGAACACGTGGCTCAAGCAATGTGCCAGAATGGTCCATCAAGGGACAACGCCTAGCCGAAGCTGAACAAGAAGAACGCTACTTCATTAACGTTTTTGCATTTTCGATCGCAGAACTCAAAGCACGCACCAAAGACAGCCCAAAACTTATGCCAAAATGGATCACTCAGATGAGTATCCCGACCAGACGCAATAAAGCCGATGCCGCATTCGCGATGATGGCACAAACTGCTGGGTCCTATTTCGGTGATAACGTCGAAGGTGTAGACTTCATACCAGAAGGCGCTGGCCGCGGCAAGGTGACCATCGGTGAACTCGAATACCTCGGCATAGAAGAAGATTCGAACAAGAAATAATTCCACACCAGTTATCTTTTCCACAGGGGGCTCAAAACGGGGGCAAACGCAAAATATAAAGATTTATGCCTTGTTGACCAGGTTACTGACTTAGTTGGGGTGTCTCATTTGTAGCCTTTGTGCGATCCATGGTGGTCGAGTTACCCAAACTGAGCCAGAGCATGTGTAAGTCTGGATGGTTTAATTA